>NZ_JAVLSO020000005.1:0-163366 GCF_032080575.2 Aequorivita sediminis
AGAAATTTCATAAAATTCATGAAATACGGAAATCTTAACCCTGCAACTGAATTTAAAAGAAAATTAGTGTAGTTTTGAGACAGACTGCCGTTGTGCACAATATGAAGAAACTTTACTCATTTCTCCTATTAATAGTTATTTTTTCCTGCTCCGAGACTGTTCCCAAAGACTTGGAAGGAGAATGGATAATTGATGAAATAAAATATTTGGATAAATCAGTTTATCCGGAAACAATAAGTTCTGATATAGAAATATCTTTAAATGTCGTCGGATATGAAAATGCCGAGAAAATTAAGTTTATTAATAAACATTCTGCTGTTATTTTACCGGGATTTAAAAGTGAGAAAATTATGGTTGACTTCATTAAAAATGGCAGCCAAATCGAATTTAAAGAACATAACGGACTTAATTACACGGATGAATCTTATGATTTAACAAAGCGGATCTTCTTGCATAAATATGAAATTTTGGTCGGAGAAGAAAAAGGTCAATTGATATTAAAATCTGACAGTACTTCGTTAAAAATATTAAACCAAAATGTACTAATTGAAAACATAACTAATAATCTATTTAACGGATAGAAAATACTGTGCACAACAATGCATAACCGCAATTACGGCGGATTCGACTACGTCCGAATCCACGCGTAATTGCTACCGTAGGTGCTTATCCGAAAAACATTAAATTTGATCCCGTAACTGCGGTTATACTAAACGTTGTAGGTAATTTTAAAAATGACGAAAAACATACTTTTATTATTCCTTCTAATTACAATCAAATCGTATTGTCAAAAAGTCAATATTTCGGAATTAAATGGAGATTGGATAAAATATAAGATTGAGATGAAAGATGGTAGTAGTTTAGTTGACCGTTTCCTTACTGACTCTTCTTACGTTAATTACACTTTTAAAAAATTGGAAATGTGTACTAATGGAAATCCAACTCATAGAGTAAATGAGGTTTGTTTTCCATACTCACTAAATCAAAATTTCATCAAAACATCTTCAAATTCTGGCTACGAAATAGAAAGAGTAAAAAATGACACGCTGATTCTCTGTGAAAGAATAGATGGAATGGAAAAAGATAAATTAAAGAGGTTCTATTTTATTAGAGAGCAAAAATTGTTTAATGAAATTAAAAATCAAAAATCAGAAAGTAAAAATCAAATTGCAAATGAATTTTATACACCAACTTTAAGGTCGAGTTTGGAACTTGAATTGAACAAAGCTTTTAAGAATAAACACAGTAATTTTAAAGCTAAAGGAGTCATCACAATTGATTTAAAAAATAGAGAGATAAATACTTTAATCAGTTACTCAAATACATCTGATTCCAGTAAAATTAAAAGAGTAAGAAAAGTAATTGATAAATCATATAAACTTTGGAACTTAAAGAAGTTTAAACATCTTGAAACTATAGAAATGCCCTTCGTTTTAAAAGATGAAAAAACTAAAACATTTCGTGGAATTTCAATGAAATTTTTCACTGATTCTTTCTATCAATTAGACCATTTTTATGGAGGAGATACAAGAATAATTCAAAAAGCTGGAGAATTTTTCAATAAAGCAATTATTGCCTATCAAAATAAAGACTACGAAAGTTCAATAAATAATTTTACAAAGAGCTATGAACTTGACCCAAAAAATATAGATGCACTTTATAATAGAGCCGCTATTTTTTATGAAACTGGAAGATTTGAATTAGCCTGTAAAGATTGGAATGAACTATCCGAGCTTGGACAAAAAAGAGGGATAGAATTATTAAAAAATAACTGTAAAAAAACTACCTACAACAATGGCTATAAGTAATTGCTTTTTCTAGCTTATTTTGGAAATGATTCGTATTTGGTGTATATTTACATCAAAAAATTGAATTATGGCAAGACAAAGTATATCATTCACAAAGCCAAACGATGAATGGCTAAAAACTCAAGTGGATAAAAAAGAGTACTCAAGCAAGAGTGAATTAGTAAATGACTTAATTAGACAAGCTCGAAAACAACAAATTGAAATTAATTGGATTCGCACTAAATTGGAGAAAGCCGAAAATAGCGGATTTACAAATGAAAGTAAAAATGAAATTTTAGCTCAATCAAAGTCTATGCTTAATGACTAAATATAGGTTAAGCAATGCAGCGAAAAATGACTTGATACGGATTCATCATTACGGTGTGAAAAAATTTGGAATGATTCAAGCGGATAAATACTTTGAATCATTTTTTAAATATTTCGAAATCATTGCCCAAAGACCTTTTTCATTTGAATCTGTTGAATATTTAAAAAAGGACTACAGACGCTGTGTTTGCGGTGTTGATAGCATTTATTTTAAAGTAAATGAGGATATTGTAGAAATAATGGCAATTGTCGGAAGACAAGATTTGAATGAAAAACTGTAACCTGAATTATTAAAAACTATTGCCAACAATGCCTATAAGTAATTGCTTTTTCTCGCCTACTTACGAATCCCGATAGCTATCGGGACGCGGATTTTCTATTTGGATTGTATTTGCTAAATTACTTGCTGAAACACGCCTAGTTATCATATACGAAACGGTTGTAAAACATTTGAATAAATTTGAGAGTATATTATAAATGCACTAATTGTAATCACGAAAACCGAGTGAAAACGAATGCGGGAACCCGGATTGAATTTACAATGGAGAATGGAAAAACAAAAAAGGTTGATTGTGAAAAATGTGATCTAAATGTTAATCTTGAATCAAATAAATTTTACGCAAAAGAATCCAAATTGACCTCAATACTTTCTGGAATTATATTTTTAGTAGGTACTATGGTCGGACTTTATTTTGTAATGCAAATGATTTCCGAGATGAAAACGATTTTTGGGATTTTCATAGTTGCTTGCGGATTACTTATTCCCGTATGGATTTATGGCATTTTAAATAAAGAGGATAGAATTAGAGTAAGGACTTTTAATCAAACTTATGTATCGGAAAACATTTAAATTATTCTTGAATAATGGAATTTATAAATGAATATGTAAGGGAAAATCCGATCGCTTCAGGAGTGATTTATTTTTTGCTTGCCATTATGTTATTAGCTTGGAGAATTTACGAGAAAGACAGTTTCCGAATGAATAAATATTCAATTTTCACCTGGAAGACATTAGTAAGTACTTGGACGGTCATTTTTATGTTAATTATTGGAGGAATATTCCTGATAATTAGAAACGTATGAGAAAAACGTTTTACAACGCTGCATAACCGCAATTACGGCGGATTCGACTGCGTCCGAATCCACGCGTAATTGCTGCCGTAGGTGTTTATCCGAAAAACCTCGTATATTTATCCGTAACTGCGGTTATACTAAACGTTGCCTGTAATTATGAAAAACATCCTGCTTGCCATCATATTCTTACCAATTTTGACTTATTGCCAGTCATCTAAAACTTACTTGGAATTAATAGATGATGCAAAAACAAAGAAAAATGCAGAACAAATTAAAAATCTGATTATCGGAACGTGGGAATTTCAAAAATTGACTGATAAAAACGGAAAAATTATTGAGGAAATAAAACATTTTGTAAATGACACAATTACCGCCAACGAAGTCGTTTGGCGACCAAGTATGCGGATTGAGAAAAATGGAACTTATGAACTAATTGGTTGTGAAAATACAGAAAATTGTGAAAGTGGAAAATGGAAATATGACTCAGAAAAAAAGGTAGTTATATTGACCTTTGACAAACCAAAATACAACTTGCCGATTGACAAACTTGCGCCTGGACTTTTGGAACAATTAAAAAAATCTGGTTCTTTAATTGAGTTTACGGAAAACGAAATAGAAATAGCGGAAATCACTCAAACGGAATTGAAAGTATTTGAACTTTTAGAAAGTGATGGAACCGAATTTAAATATAATTTAATAGTGTATCGGAAAAAATAACTACAGGTAACAATGTATAACCACAATTACGGCGGATTCGACTGCGCCCAATTCCACGCGTAATTGCTACCGTAGGTGCTTAACCGAAAAACCTCGTATATTTATCCGTAACTGCGGTTATACTAAATGTTGTAATGCATTTGACAAATCAACAAAAAAACTCTAAATAATTGAATTTAAGTAAATTAATAAACAAAGGATTGATTACGGTTTACGGATCTTTAGTTTCGTTTGTTATTATTTGTGGATTTATAGCAAATTGGTTTACTTCGAACATTCTGAAATTGGAAAAGGCTGATTATATTGTTGCAATTACTGTTTTTCTTGTAATTTGTTTTGGTTGGATTTGGTGGAATTTTAAAATCGTTAAATGGAAATATTGGGCTTTCTCAAAACTTACAATTGACGAAAGTTATGAATTATACATAAAAGCTATTGAATCTGGTCTGATTTGGAAAACTGGAAGTATGCTTAACAAAACTGAAATTTGGATTGAAAAAGACAAAATCAAATGACAGAAAATTAATCCACAAGTTCGAAAAATATTTGAGATAGAAGATGAATAAAATAACTCTAGAAACGGAATCTTATTTAGTTGAGGAAAGAGGAAATGAAAGATTTTTTCCTTTTTTGGAAATAGAGTATAATGAAACTATTATTTACGAAAATGAAGTTCCAAAATATTATTTATCATTTTCAAGTGAATTAGAATCTGCAAACGGTTTTGGGAATTGGTTTATGGAAGAATTACAAAATAAAGGAAATGACTTGAGCGGATTTATAGTTGAACTTGGAAAAAGTTTAAATCTCAATTGGGATGTTTTTTACACAGGTTTTGGAGAAATAATT
The DNA here is from genome assembly GCF_032080575.2 of Aequorivita sediminis. Taxonomy (NCBI): domain Bacteria; kingdom Pseudomonadati; phylum Bacteroidota; class Flavobacteriia; order Flavobacteriales; family Flavobacteriaceae; genus Aequorivita; species Aequorivita sediminis. The sequence continues at coordinate 4,755 of NZ_JAVLSO020000005.1, forward strand.
GAGGACAGTTGGAATTCCGAAATTGTTGAACTAATTGAATTTAATGACAAACTGATAGAAAAATTAAAAACGACACCACAACAATGTGTATAATTCATTGTTAGTAATGGCCTACTCACAAATCCCGATAGTTATTGGTACGCAGACTTCCATTCGTGATCTATTTGCTAACTTTAGTGTTGACACACATAACGAAATCATACACAAAACCGCCGTAGCTAATTTGAGCAAAAATTATGAAACAAATAATATTAAGTCTGATTCTACTTTTAACAGTAAAGGTTTCATACGGACAAGATTTACTCGAAAAAATTAGCAAAACGGACTTTACAATTGGAGAAACAATAAAAATTAAATCTCAACTACTGAACGAAACAAGAGATTTGAACATCTATCTACCAATGAATTATTCGCAGGACAGCTTAAAAAACTATCCTGTAATATATTTGCTTGATGGTTCTAAAGAAGGGGATTTCATTCATATTTCTGGAATTGTGCAATTCGGTTCTTTTTCGTGGATTAATATGATTCCCGAATCAATTGTTGTTGGAATAGCAAATGTAGATAGAAAAAGAGATTTTACTTATCCTTCTCAAAGTGAACTTGATCAAAAAGAGTTTCCTACGTCTGGAAAATCTGAAAATTTCATTTCCTTTATAAAAAAAGAACTTCAGCCCTTTATTAATTTCGAATACAGAACCACGGAAATGAAAACAATTATTGGTCAATCTCTTGGAGGACTATTGGCAACGGAGATTCTAATCAAAGAACCTGAACTATCTGACAATTATATAATTGTAAGTCCAAGTTTATGGTGGGATGATGAAAACCTGCTAGATGAAAACCCTAAAACGTATAGTTCTAAAAAATCGATTTATATAGCTGGTGGAAAAGAGGGAGAAGTAATGGAACGGACTGCAAAAGAATTGTATGACAAGCTCAATAAAAACAAAGAGCAAAATACGGATTTGACTTACAAATTTTTAGAGGATAAAACACACGGAGACGCTTTACATATAGCTGTTTATTATGCGTTTGAGAATATATTTGAACAAAAGCAAGAATAAAATAAACTAGCTACAAAGCCGAACATAATTAAATGCTAGTAATAGCCTAATTAGAAATCCCGATAGCTATAGAGGCGCGGATTTTCAGCATGGTGTATGATTGCAAATTTAAGTGCTAACCAACCCTACTACCATAGCCGAGACCGCGTTGTACAACATTTACATAAAATTCGAGAATGAAATTAAAACTTTTGATTTTTAGCATATTATTGAGTAATACAATTTTTTCACAATCTGTTAAAGACTCTCTTTTGGAAAAGGATATAAACATTTTAGTAGAAGAAATGGAATTTATGTATGGCTACGACCAAACTATGCGTGAGTACACAATTTTTAAGACATTTGACAAATCAGAAACGGACAGAATTGAAAACCTTCCAGACAGTTTAAGGGTTATGGAATTGGAAAATCGAAAATTTGTATCGGATAGTATTAGCAAGTTGATTTTTAGAAAATATATTAATCCAATGGATGCTGAACACACTGAGAGATTGATAGAAATAACAAAAAAGTACGGATTTCCAAGCACTGAACGAATTAGAAAATACTATAAAAAAGAATTTGCTGACCCAGAATTTAATCCCCTAATAATCTTTATCCATTCACCAAAAAAGTATTGGGATGAACTAAAGGAATTAATGTTTATGGAATATCAAAATGGAATAATCAATCAATGCCAATATGGATATGCACTTTGGCAATTTACTGGACGAAAAAGCTTTCAACCAATGCTTGATAATGGATTTGAAATGATTGAAGAAAATGGAAAAACAACGCTAAAATCAACCTGTGACTAAAAACGTAGCATCACCATGTTTGACCCCAATTTGTTTCAACAATTGGCTGCACTCGTGCCATAGGATTAGACTATTTCAAGGTAAACTTTGAACAAGTAATCCGAATACACGCATATTAGCTCAAATCAGTGCTAAATCAAATATTAACGCTAAAAATCTTTAGATGACTACAAGTCAATCTCTTCATTATCTCATTAACTGCCGGGATTATTTTCAGTTTTTATTTATTATCTTACGTTATAATCCACGTATCTAATCATTCTCAATCATAATATGGTAATATAATTAACTGGTGAAAAATGACTTCATCATACAAAAACCGTTCAATGACCACCTACAATCGCTGGTGGACTACTACTTTTATATAGATATCCCGATAACCGAATTGAGCATGGAAGAAGAATATGTAATTCCTTTTCCCAGAATTACGTTCGGATATTTTTTTGAACATCCGTTTTTAGTTACCAACCATTCAATAGAAGAAACTATTAAGGCGGAAATGATTATTTCCAGAATATCCACAAATCAAATTTCGGTGAAACCGTTGACGGAGAGAATAAAAATTATTGGAGCTCACGTCAGACCCTATACTTTGGCGTATTTGACAAACGTGAATATTTGTGAAATGCCATGGCTAATCAGAACAGAGAACTTGTTTGGTAAAAATGCACTAAATTTCAAGAACAAAATACACACATGTTCAAATCCAAAAAAAATGTTTGTAGCAATAGAAAACATTTTTTTAAAAACCATTTTAGTCAAAGACCTCAACATTATTACTGAAGCCATTAACCTTGTTGAATCGAAAAAAGGAAATATTTCTATATCAACAATTTCAGACGAAATTGGAATTTCTAGCCGGACATTACGAAACCATTTTTATAAATCAATTGGCTGTTCCCCAAAAGAGTATATCCATTTAGTAAAATTAAAACAGGCCATTTTTCAGATGAAACATTCGACCGATTCTTTAACATCAGTGTCATACACCCAAAATTATGCAGACCAAGCTCATTTTACCAATACATTCAAAAATATAACTGGAGTTTCACCAAAAAATATACGTGCGAGTATGTCTGATTTCCGATTCTTGCAATTTTGAGAGTATATAATGCAATAGATTTGTTTCATAAAATGTAAAGAAATGAAACGGTCAAAAATAGTTATAGTACACATTATGGCAACAGTAATTGCCGGATTCACAATAAGCTGCTTTTTTAGCTTTTCGCTGATTGCAGAAATACTTGGAGAAGATTTCTTTATAAAACAAGTGAAAACGGGGATACTTTATTGTCTTCCGATTCTTGTAGTTACGATGCCTATGTTGGCGCTTTCAGGTAAAAAACTTTCAGAAAATTCACAAAACCCTATCGTTAATAAAAAATTAAAAAGAATGAAGCTTATTGCCTTAAATGGTGTGATTTTAATTTCATTGGCCATATATCTCTACTATCACGCTACTTACAAATCTATAGATAATACGTTTTTATATGTACAGGTATTAGAATTAGTAATCGGAGCTTTAAACTTGGGATTAATTGTAATGAATATAAATTCAGGACTAAAATTATCAGGCCGAAGATAGAAAAACAGCACATAACTGTGAAAACAGCTGCACAAGCCTCCAATTTTGTAAAAATTTAGTTATTAACGAAGTTTGAAGAGACTTTTATTTATAATCAGGATAAAGAATCTTCAGATCTCAAGCGTCATAATTTCAGCATTATAAGTTTATAGATGAAGCTTTTTGAATAAATTCCAATTATCGGAATATTCAATAAAGTACTTATCCACTTTCCTACATGTTTAATTGTAATGCTAAAAATGTCAATATACTAATGGGAAATGACAAAGAGAGTGAGTAGGAAGTTTTGTAGTATTAATTATTTAGAATATTATAAATTCAAGTTGCAATAAGATGGCATCAATCCAAGTACACATCTTTTAAGCTATCGATGTAAATATGTGTAAATGCACCATTTAAAAATCTTTCCGTTTAGCGATTCTCCAGATAAAGAATGTTGGAATGACAACCCAAAACACTAACATTACAAAGGATAAAATCACCCCAAAACTTGTTCCGAAAAATTGTTGAAATACGGCTCCAGTATATCCTAATAAAGCAGAAATATCTAGTTTAAGTAGTATTAAAACTCTCGATAAGTCCACTGGGTTTAGCATAGTGGCAATTAATGAGAATTTATCCAAAGGGTAGTCTTCAAAATACAACAGCGACATTAAGAATAATCCGTCGTAGATTACTGCCATAAAAAGCCAAAGTAAAATAGCATATCCAAAACCTTTAATTTTATTTTCGTTAGAAAGGGCAATAACAAAGGCTAAAGCGGTAAAAATAAAGGTGAGAAAGCAGCCGGTTATAAGTAACAATGTGAAATCCCATATAGCACTACTGTTAAAAATACCATAGAAAACAAAGGGTAAACCTAATCCTACTACCAGACTCATAGCCAATGATGTTGCAACCCCGAAGTACTGCCCTAAAAAAATGGAACTTCGCTTAATAGGTTGTGCTAAAAGAAGCTCAGTAAATTCGCGAGAGTTGTAATAGTACATCACACCAAAAATAGTTCCGATTAATGGTACAAGAATGATTATCACATTCATTAGGGTTATTACTGCTTTTGACAAATCGTTGTTTAAAAACAATAGCACAATACCAAGCAGTAAATAAAATAGAAAGTATACGTAGCTCCAACGGCTGCGCATTAAATCATAAAAACTATATTTTAAAATCTTAAGCATAACTTGCGGATAAAATGGAGGCTATTGCATGTTCAAAATCAAGTTGTTCGGTTTTGGTTTTAAGTTCGGTGATACTACCTTTAAAGTAAATTTTGCCTTCTAAAATAAACACTATTTCATCGGCAATTTCTTCCACAAAACTTAAAATATGGGAGGTTACAAGAATTGTTTTCCCTTTCTCTTTTTCGGCAAAAATTAAATTCTTTAATCGTAAATGTGAAATTGGATCTAGACCACTTGTAGGCTCATCCAAAATAATTAATGGACTGTCGAACATAAACGTAAGTACTAAGTTTACTTTTTGTTTTGTTCCTCCAGACAGATTTACAAGTCGTTTATTCAGAAAAGGTTGCAATTTAAACAAATCTATTAAAGCTTCGTCATGTGTTGCCTTAGTGGCTCTTAGATCTTTAATCATCTCTATAAGCTCACTCACCTTTAAGTTTCCAGGAAAGTTGGCTATTTGCGGTAAGTAATCAATTTTATCGCGATATTTAAAATTATTTTTTAGTGATTCTCCATTAAAGAGAATTTCCCCTGAATCTGGTATTACCATCCCAAGAATAGCTTTGATAAGTGTAGTTTTCCCTGAACCATTGGGACCGAGAATGGAAAATATTCCACCTTCGCCTATAGAGAGGTCAATGCCCTTTAGCACTTCATTTTTACCAAATTTTTTATGTAAATCCTTAATTTCTATCATGATTTATACGTTTCATTTTTGGATTTTCATCCAATAGGTCATCTGGAGTAAATACGGGTGATACTTTTTCTGAAAAGTCTATTATGTCTATAAATAGGCTTCGCATTAAAATTATCGTTTCTGGCGTTCGGTTTACTATATATGAAAATAGTTTTACAGGGCGATAAGGCACATCTCCTATTCCGTTTTTATTGAGGTCGTAACCGGTATAATTACTCCAAAAATTATTGTCGAACTTATTGTCATTAATACGTCCGTTATAGGATATATCGAATGAATTATAAAGGAAGTTATTGTTTATTACATAGTTTTGATAGCAGGCACCTTTCACTTTTAAAGCATATCCATTACTCGTAAAATCGTTGTTAGAGTATTCCAAACGGTTACTTCCTTCAACCGTAATTCCTACGGTATTTTCGAAAAACAAATTGTTTTTTATGTCGGCGTCGTTTACTTCTTTTAACAGTAATCCATAAGCCGCTGTTCCCCAGTTTTTCTGAATAATATTATTCTCAACTTGCATAAATTTTGAAAACATCAATGCTATACCAGCACCATTAGTTTCAAAAGTATTATTGATTACATAGTTATTGTTACTAAACATAAAGTGAAGTCCGTATCGCACGTTATTCTTACTGAAATTATCCTTAATAGTTATATTATCTGAAAATTCCAGATAAATTCCATCGCGAACATTCTGCACATCATTACCAATTACCTCAACATTTTTACAATACCATAAATGAACTGCATTCCCTGAGTTAAATTCGGTAACAGCCTCTCCCCTTACCTTGTTGTTTAAAACTTTTCCATCATTAGATTTTTGAAGGTAAATTCCGAAAAAAAGCTTTTCGAGTTCCAAATTTTGAATAAGGAAACCTGTGCTATTTACAACTCGCACTGCAGCATAGTCTGTAGTGTAACTCACGCCTACATTAATAATTTTGAATCCATCTAAGGTAACGTTGTCTGTGCCAATGGTAATAATCTCTCCTTTTTCTTCTCCATCTATAGTAGGAAGACCTTCGCCTATAAGCGCAATGCTCTTATCAATTTTAATATTAGCTTCCTTATAAACACCTTTTTTCACCAAAATAGTATCCCCTTCTGAGGCTTGTTTAACCGCCTCTTTTATAGCTTTCACCGGACATGTATTGCATACAGTAATTGTTTGCGACCAAAGGTTTCTACTTGAAAACAATGAAATAAAAAGGAATACTATGAAAAGTTTGTTTTTCAAAATTTAAATTGAATTATAAATACTTAGTCTGTAACATCAACTATTTAGCAATTAAAAAAACGACTTCAGCAAGGCTTTAAACCGCCCTAAAGCTGTTAAAAAAACTGCTGAAGTCATTATCCTATTTCAACTTTAAGTGTTTCTGTATTTCATCCCAACTATATATTTTACCCGTAAATTTTTCTTGTGCTTTTTGAGCCTCTTGGGTATCTGAAAATGCTGAAAGATTGGCACCCATCGGACTTTGTAATTTTTCACTCACCAAGTATGTGGCGTTTGAAGCTTCAATTAGTTCCCCTGGATTATTAAGGTTCGCTACTACTTTATATGCCATTTCTGTGTCCTTAAATTCATCTTGTAAGGAATGAACCATACACTCAATAGCATCGAATTTATAAACTTTACCTTTAGCCGTAACTATTTGTGAAGCGTGCTGTCTGTCTACAATAGTCATATCGCAGTAATGACAAGCATCAGATCCATAATTAATGGGCTGTGGACTAACATTACACGCTACGAATAACAATGAAATTAGTAATAATTGTATGGTTTTCATAATTGTAAATTTTTAGAGGTTTACCCCTTTCGTCTTAATAAAACGTACACACATTTTATTAATCCACCTTCTCCTAAATGAGGGATAGGAGCATTAATTTGATTATTTTTTATATTCTTTTTTTCCCACAAAAAAAGCTACAACTGTTAATAACATCCCACTAAAGATCATATAGGCTCCTACTCCAGGCCAAGAATCAACATCGAAATTCAACATTTTTTGAAAGCCAATAAGCGGTGGTTTATATGTCATAGGTGTGCCGTCTAGATTTTCCAATTTCATAATAGCTTTTGGGTCAAGATCAGTTCCGTAGTCTGTTAACCACAGGTTAAAATCGTACATTCCCAATATACCTAAAATAGACATCACTATAAACCAGCCGAGGAACCATTTGTAACTTACTTTCCCTAGGAAACCAAGAATCCCGATGATTACCCCTAAAGCAACCATAAGCCCGATCACTTTTGGGAACACATCAAATTCCCACATTTCTTCCACTTTCGGAATTGGCTTCATCCCAATATAGTGGTTAAGTCCGTCGATATTTTGAATATCAAATTCTTCCACTCCTTGAATTCCTTGTATATAAATATCCATTCCTAATGGATCTGGGTATTGCGGTGCACCAAGCATTATATTCCACAATGGGAATTTAAAAAGACCCAATAATAGCAAGGAGCCAATTATCATTATTATTCCTGCTTTTTTCATTTTGTTTAAATTTTAAAATCTTAAACGTCAGTGTTTGGTTGGGTTTGGTTTAAGTATTAGGTGATTTATTTGGTAATTTGATTATTTTAAAATCTAAAAATAATTATCGTTTAAAAAAGACGGGGGAAATCAACAACCCCCGTCTCCTATGAAAATACTACTAATCACTAATATGTATTTTCACTACTAAAAACATCTTTTAATCTTCCCCTAATGTCCAAGATAATTCAATATCCGAATCGGCTGGGCTAACTCTTACATATCCTTGCATTTCTTGGTGAAGTGCAGAGCAGAAGTCAGTACAGTAGAATGGCCATACACCTACTTGTTTTGGTTCCCAAACTAAAGTTTCGGTTGCTCCAGGCATAATTAGCATTTCGGCATTATTGGCACCAATTACAGCAAACCCGTGTGGTACGTCAAAATCTTGTTCGTGGTTTGTAATGTGGAAATATACTTTGTCACCCACTTTTACACCTTCAATGTTATCAGGGTTAAAGTGACTTCTAATCATATTCATATAAATATGAACTTCTTTTCCATCGCGCTCCACTCTAACATCGCTGTTGTCTAATACTGCATATTTGTGTTTGTTTTCTGCTAATTTGAAAATCTTTTTAGAGTTTGGAGCTACCATTTCTGCAGGGATAGCAGCAGCATAATGAGGCTCACCAATAGTTGGGAAGTCTAACAATAATTCCATTTTATCTCCAGTGATATCAAATAATTGAGCAGACTGAGTTAGCTCTGGGCCAGTTGGTAAATATCTGTCTTTTGTAATCTTGTTTAGGGCTACGAAATATTTACCAAATGGCTTACGTGAATTTCCTCCAGGAATCATCCCGTGACCTACAGAATAGAATACGGGTTGACGATCTAATACTTCCCAAGTTCCCACTTTCCATTTTACAACTTCAGAAGAGATAAAGAAAGTAGTATATGCATTCCCTTTTCCATCAAATTCAGTATGTAATGGGCCTAATCCTGGTTGTTTTACAACTCCAGCAAGAATATCCTCAAAGTTTAAAATTGGAATACCATAAGCTTCACCATCAAATTTCTCGTTTTCGATTGCATCTAGCATTTTAGTAAAACTGTGTACAGTTAGATCGGCAGAAAGTTTTCCGTTACCGATGATGTATTCTCCAGTAGGATCTACGTCACATCCATGAGGAGATTTAGGAGTTGGTAAGAAGTAAACAGCTCCTGGTACGTCTAAAGGATCTACAGTAAGAACCTCATCAATCATGGTTGAAGTTGCAGTGTGGGTATGCTCATCTAAGATATTATGGGCATATTTAGCAGGTACTTTTTTACCGCCTCCGTTATTTACGTATTCTTCAATTTTTTTCCAGTTTACAGCTGCAATAAAGTCTTTATCGTTTTGTGAAGCGTTTACCTCTAATAATGAGTGAGCTTCTTCAGTATTATATGTAGTAAAGAAAAACCATCCATGACTCTTATCGCGTCCCGGGTGAGAAAGGTCGTAGTTAAATCCTGGCATCATTAGCTGGAATTTAATATTCATTCTTCCTGTTTCTTGATCTACTTTAATAAAAGTTAAGGCGCCTTTAAAATTACCTTTGTATTCATTAATAGACATATCCTTCTGAGGAACTGGCACAGAGAAACGTGTTCCTGCTACTACATACTCAGTGTTTTCAGTTATAAATGAAGAACTGTGGTTACCCGCACTATTTGGGATTTCAATAATTTCTTCAGTTTTAAAACTTTCTAAACCTATACGGGCGATACGTGGAGTGTTGTTTCCATTAATAAATACCCAACGTCCATCTAGCACTCCTTCAGTTTGAGATATATCTGGGTGGTGAGAATCATCCCAAGGGACAAAGCCAAAAGATGTATTTAACATCGGTTTAGTTTCTTCGGTATACCCCCAGCCATTTTCTGGATTCTGAGAGAATACAGGAAGTACTTTTAACAATCGCCCTGATGGTAGACCGTACACACCAAGCTGTCCGCTAAATCCTCCAGACATAAATCCGTAAAATTCGTCATGTTCTCCAGGAGCAACATACACTCTTTCAGCTGCGTTGGTCGCTAAACCTCCTTGGCCTCCACTTTTGCTCTTTTTTGTTCCGCCATCATTACAGCTAACCAAACCGGCTACCATAATCGCAGAAATTAAAATATTAATTGATTTTTTCATTGGTCTATTATTTAAATTAAATTGTTTATAACTAATTTGCAGGAAGAATTACCTTATCTACTACGTGTACAATTCCGTTACCTGCAGGTACACTTGCTACAATTTTAGCTCCTCCTACAGTTACATCATCACCATTTACTTCAACTATTGCATCATTACCATCTGCCTGTCCAACTTTTTTAAACTTTTTTAGAAAATCTTTAGAATAATTACCAGGAGTTACATGGTGTTTAAGTATTGAAGCCAATTTTTCTTTGTTTTCAGGCTTTAATAAATCTTCTACAGTGCCAGCAGGCAAGGCTTTAAAAGCTTCATCAGTTGGTGCAAAAACCATTAACGGACCAGCGTTAACTAGTGAGTTTTCTAAACCCGCCGCTTGAACCGCTGCTACCAATGTTTTGTGATTTGGTGAACGCATTGCAATTTGAAGAACATTAGGTGCAGATTCATCATCAGTAATAAATGCTTGGCCTTCCTTTTTAGGTACACTATTATCTACGGAATTCTCAGTTAGGGTTCCGTTCCCTTCCGAATTTGTTTCATTTTTACATGCAGTATAAGCAAGTAATAAAATGAAAACAAAAAGTACTCTTAAAGTTGTATTCATCCTGCTTTTCAGTTATTTTATCCCTTGCAGAACAAGTAGTCCCGCAAGGGAAATTTGGTTAGTTAAGAATTTTTATAAGGTTCTAAAATACTCTAGTATTTGTCGTGCTTCCTCTTCAGTTAAGCTTTGATTTGCCATTGGCGAACCGTTGAATTCTTGTAATAAAGCTTTTGCTAGTGGATCGTTTTTAACCATTCCTTCTGGATCTAGAATCATATTCATTACCCATTCTGGTGTTCGTCTTTCCAAAATTCCCGTTGGTGGTGGACCGATAAACTTTTTATCTACTTTATGACATGCCATACATTTTGACTTGAATAGGTCTAAACCCTTAGCCGCCATTGCATCATCAACCTCAGGAGCAAGATCTACGTTTTTTACAGGACCAATTCCTTTATTAGTTAGATCTACAGTCTCGGAAGGCTTAACCGATGAAACTGGTGTTTCTTTTGGAGTCTCAGTTGGAGCCGGCTTTTGACCAATTTGAATTCCTTCTTTCTTTTTTTCTTCTTTTCCACCGCAACTTACTAGTAGTAAGATTACGAGTGCAGCCATCGATTTAATTATATTCTTCATAGTTGTTAGTATTAAATTATAGAACAAATGTATTTTATAAAGGATACTTGTAAAATGACATTTATCATATTTATGACCTTTTAGTCACTTATTATAAAACTAATTGTCTTGGATAAATTAGGCTGTAATTTAAAAATTGGAAATCTTAATATTAATGACATTAATCATTTCTTAAAACAATCATTGTCAATATATTTGAGTAAAGAATGGCTTATGAAAAACATACTCTTACCTACCGACTTTTCTGAAAATTCGAAGAACGCAATAAAGTATTCATTAAAACTTTTCGAAGGGGAAACTGTCACATTCCATATTCTAAATTCACAAAAACCTAGTGGATATATTACCTCAGATGTACTATACGGCACTGCAGGAGATTCAGTTTATGATGGTATTTTAAACGATAATAAGAAGGAACTTAAAAAGATGATTGACTATTGTAAATCGCAATCTGAAAGTGAAAACTTCACTTTTGTCCCGAAACTTGATTTCGACAATATCGTTGATGCCGTAAATCAAGCAGTAAGTTTAAATAATATTGAACTTATCATCATGGGTACAAACGGGGCAACTGGAGCCGAAGAAGTAGTATTTGGCAGTAATACCTTGAAATTGATTAGAAAGGCAAACTGTCCAGTTTTAGCAATTCCTGAAGGATATGTCTATACTAAAATTGACTCGTTTCTACTATCTGTAAGTTATCAGTATCAACTTAAAAATGATTCTTTAGCAGTAATTTTAGATATAGTTCGAAAACACAATTCAACCCTAAAAATATTGGAAATTGAAGAAAACAGTGTAGAAGTGGATTCATCAAATGGTAATTATATCGATCATTTTAAAGATATAAATATGGAGCGTTTTAGTATTAAAAATATCCCGTCTGCTGTTGCGATTGATGCCTTTACACAATTAATTCCTGTTCAATTTCACGCTGTGTTTGTAGAGAGAGAAAGTTTTTTAGACCGCTTTATATTTGGTTCAGATACTTCCAAAATTAGTTACAGTACTCGAGTTCCGCTTTTAATATTCAGAAATTATTCGTAAGAAATTTACCTTATTTTCAGCAACTTATTTTTTTTAAGCGCTTGCATTAACGTATTCACATAATCTCGAGTTGATGTAGCTGCTGAGGGAGGATTCACTATGTCTATTTTTCCTCTCCAAATTAAATCGTTGTTCCTACCTGGACAAAGGCAAAACAAAGATGTTTCTGTATTATAAACTGGGTAATCTTCAATTTGGTTACTTTCATAAATTACTTTGTTCTCATTGTAGTAATCATTAAATGACCGGAAAGATCGAGTAAGATTTCTATAGGATTGCGCCATGGTTACCTTGTTTTCCTGACCCACTATTTTTGAAAAAAGTACTGCATCGAAACTTTGGTTTAATAATTGCTTTTTCAGAGCTTCTAAATTCTCTTCAGATTGATCTATCTCGTTCACATTACTTTCAAAATAATCTACGCTTTTAACAGCAATTATATTTTCATCTTTTAAGGCCTTTACAAGACTGTATTCAAATTGGCGTTTCAATCCACCATCCGGGGTTAAACCTACCACCAAAACCTTTTGAGCTTGGAAATTAGGATTCTCCTTATTAATGTACTCGTCTACCAAGCGACTACTCGAACAACTAACAAACAGAATCATCAAAACCAAAAGGAATAATATGTTTTTCATCAAATTAAAATTAGAAAGGCAATATCAATATCTATACTAGCCTTATGTAAATATACGCTTCTCTTTTTTAAATTAATTGAAAATAAAATAATGGAATAAAAATATGTGGTTTCGCTAAACCTTTATATGATTTTAATCATAACCATTTGCTATAATAATCCCGTCATTTGTTAGCATTGAACTTTTAAATAGTTAAATTGTAACATCAAAAAATATATAATGAAAAAAACAATTCTATCACTGACAATTATTTCAGCTTTATTAGTAGGCTGTAACGAAACAAAAACCAAGGATGTTAGTGCCGACGCAGTAGATACTGTTGAAGAGGTTCACGAACACCACGATATCGACATGGCTTCTCACTCATTAGATAATGCTTGGACAAACGAAATTCAACTTGACAACGGTAGTAAATGGGACGCAAATATTGAAACTACTGAAGGAGTAAATAAAATGTTGGATATGCTTAAGTCTACTGAGACTAAAACCACGGAAGGTTACCACGCTTTGGCTTCCAACTTAAATGAAGTAAAAAACTTCGTTGTTAAGGAGTGTACTATGGAAGGCCCATCTCACGATAATCTACATGTTTTTTTACATCCACTTATAGAGAAAATTGATGCTTTAGGAAAGGTTACAACTGTAGATGAAGGTGCTAAAATTAAAAAAAATATTAAGGAAAATCTTGACGGATATTTCGAGTATTTTCAATAAAATTATAAGTCTTTTTTATTTTACTTTAAAATCCCATAAAATATAAGTTGAACACTAATAATATTCATTGAAAACACTAAATACATAGTATAATTATCGAAATTTGATATGTTGGTAACAAGCTGATTCAAACAGAAATTTACAGATAAAAATCTACTTGGTTAAACATCTTTAGCTTAAGAGATTTTTTACAGGGATTTAGAGTAATATAATACTATGGGACAAATTAATATCAAAATAGAAAAATTCAACGGTGACATTGAAGAGTTTAAAGTTGAAAAATTAAAAACTTCACTTAGAAGAAGTAAAGCTTCGGAAAACGAAATAGATCAAGTAGTTAATAAGATTATGCCCACGCTTTACGACGGAATGAAGTCTAAAGAAATTTACAAAACAGCGTATTCTATACTAAAAAAACTCAACCGCGTATCAGCTTCTAAATACAGTTTAAAACGGGCTATTTTAGATTTAGGTCCCACAGGATTCCCTTTTGAAAGTTTAATTGGCGCCGTTCTTAAACACCATGGTTATACAACACAGGTTGGAATTACTTTACAAGGTGAATGTATAACACACGAAGTTGATGTTCTAGCTGAAAAAGATGGTAATGCTTACACTGTAGAATGTAAATTCCATACAGATCCTAGGGCTGTAAGTAATGTAAAAATACCACTGTATATTAACTCTCGTTTTTTAGATATTCAAAGGCGATGGAATAATGATCCTGAGAAAAAATCCCATTTAAAACAGGGATGGTTAGTTACTAACACACGTTTTTCAAAAGACGCGATTGATTATTCCAAATGTGTTGGACTGCATTTAATGAGTTGGGATTATCCTGATAACAATGGAATTAAACACAATATAGATAAATATACCCTCTACCCTATTACCACGCTAACAACTTTGACAAAGAAGGAAAAGCATCTTCTTATCGAAAAAAATGTTATTCTAACTAAAGAATTATACGAGTCTTCTTTTTTACTTGAAAAAATAGGACTCTCCCAAATACGACAGAAAAGAGTTTTAAGTGAAATAAAAAAGCTGTGTAATCTTTAATAAAGAACGATTACACAGCTTTTTCCTCTATATTTTCTAGTGAACATTATCGATTAGAATCTATCGATATATTTTGAATTAGTTCATAAACTTCAGGCGCTCTACTATTTAGTCTAACTGGTTTCCAGTTTTTATCCAACCACATATGCAGCGATGTTCCAGATGCTAGAAGTTCTCCTTCAGGTTCTCCCTCTACATTTTCATCTAGAGCTAAAGGCGTACCTGCTTTACCAAGTCGTCTTGCTTCATAATAGAATTCTAATCTAACGGCGGATTGGTTTTTAATCTTTGTAAATATCCCGATAGCCTCATCGTAAAGCGCGGGTTTATGATATTTAACTTGAACCTCTAAAACAGGCAGCATTAAACCCATACTTTCCATTTTGCTGTAAGGAAGTTCGTTGGAACGCATCATTTCTGTACGACCAATTTCAAACCAAGTAACGTAATTGGCGTGATGTACCACTCCCATTTGGTCTGTTTGCTTATAGTGAACTCTTAAATTGTGTTTGTGCCAGAATTCTTTCATAGTTTATCGGTCTAGGCTTTGGGTGGTGCGGGCTAAGAATGTTAAACTATTCGGTTAAGCACAGACCCGAGCGAGCCTTCTATTTTTATTTTATTGAACTAATATACAAATTGGAGTAATAAAAAAGCAAAAACTTTGGGCAATAGATTAACCCGCATTACCTATAGCCAATGTTGTACACAGTTTTTATTTAAATTCTTCAGTAAATAAGTCGTCCCATTTAAACGCATTTACAATCCACCCATTATTGTTTTTATAGTAAGTGAAGATCAATCTTATTGCAGTATTCTCATATCTTATTAAATAGGTTTCTCTAATTGCTATATCAGAGATAGTCTCATTTTTTACTTTTATTGTTCCAATTGATTTTCCGAATCGTTGTTCTACTAAATTTAAATATTTAATAGTTTTTTCCTCAATCGACTCAATTTCATTTTGTGGCATTGGCCAATAAAGAGTTAATTGATCAAAGGATTCAGAGATTTTATTGTCATTAAACAATGAAACAACTTTATTAGAAAGCTCTATAGTCTCATTTATGTTTTTCATATACTTTTTTTGAGCGAATAACCCAAGACTCATAAATGATAAAGCGATTACGATAATTGTTCTTTTCATATTTCAGTTTATTTAAATTGTGTGTAACTTTAAAATAACAGCCGAAAAGACTAGAACCTATCTAATAATTCGACTATTTTAAAGTTAGTGAATGGCATTTTTAAATGCTAAAACCAAAATTAAAGATTATAAAAACTAATAACTATTAGATCTATAAAATAGATTTGAAAATGCAAAAAAGAATTATATCGACTTTGATGTCTAATAAAATTACTTCAATGAAGAAGAGTTATTTAAACTAAAATTTCTTTTACTTCAAACAGTTTAGGAATTGAAACCTTCCATCCATAAGTATCTTGAAGTTTTAGTCGCAGCGCATCTTGTGCTGTAGGCTCTCCGTGAATTAAAAATGTTTCCTCGGGAATGTTTTTAATTTTGCTAGTCCAATCCAATAGTCCTTGTTGATCTGCGTGGGCAGAAAGACTTTCAATATGGTGTATCTCTGCCTTCACTGGATGATATTTTCCAAAGAATTTTAATTCATGAGCTCCTTCTAACAGCTGTCTCCCACGAGTCCCTTCAGCTTGGTAACCAACTAACAGTACAGAGGTATTCTTCTTGTCAATCATCTGTTTTAGATACGTTAATACTCTTCCGCCTGTAACCATTCCACTTCCAGCAATAACTACTTTGGGCTGTGGATTATCTATGGTCTCCCAAGTTTCTTTATAGGACGTAATTATATTCATCCTATTGCTCATCGCATAAAATTCTTTCATTGGTATTTTGTGCCAGTCTGAAAAATTCTGAAATACCGATAGCACATTATTTCCCATCGGGCTATCAATAAATATTGGAATATTTGGAATTCGGTTTTCATTGTACAATTTCCAAAGCAAAAACATCAAAGTCTGTAGCCGTTCTACCGCAAAAGAAGGAATTATAAGATTCCCCCTATTGTGAATGGTTTTGTTGATGAGTTCTACCAATTTATCTGAAACACTTTCTTGTGGATGAAGTTTGTTTCCATAGGTGCTTTCAATAAATAAATAGTCGGCCCATTTTGGTTTTTCGGGTGGAGAGAGCAATAAGTCGTGTTCGCGACCAATATCTCCAGAGAAAACAAAAGTTTTACCGAAAATATCTAATTCAATAAAAGTGGCTCCAATTATATGCCCGTTATATTTAAATCTATATTTAATATTTTCTGAAAGCTGAAGCCATTGGTCTCTTTCTTCCGATTTAAAAAAGCCTAAGGTTACCTCAGCTTCTTGTAAAGTGTAAAATGGTTCGGCAGGTGTATGTTTAGAATACCCTTCTTTATTGGCCCTTTCAGCTTCTTCCTCGTGAATTTTAGCACTATCTAACAATATAATTTTTGCAATTGCTAATGTTGGTGCCGTTCCAATAATCTTTCCTCTATATCCATTTTTCACCAACCTTGGTAAATACCCTGTGTGATCTAAATGCCCATGTGTTAATAATACCGCGTCTATTGAAGGAATAGCTATAGGTAAATCTTCCCAATTTTTCTTACGAATCTCCTTAACTCCTTGAAACATTCCACAGTCAATTAAAATATTTTGTTCTGGTGTTTCAATATAGAATTTTGACCCTGTAACTGTTCCAGCAGCACCCAAAAAATGAACTTTGATCTTTTGCATAACTAATTGTGTTTACACAAGATTTTTATCTCTTCTAAAATTCGAGCTTGTCTATTCTCAGAAATTCCAAGATGGTCTAAATAAAAATCATCGTTTATTAATTGTTTGCATAGCACTATATCACGACTGAGCAAAAACTGTTTTTCTCGTTGGCTCAGCAAGGTGGATACCGTAATTGGGTAAAGCCCCAATCGATCTATTCGATCTTTAATACCGTTGCCATTAGGATAATCCCAACTTAACAGGTAAAGTCCTACACATTTCCCGTATAGTAAAGCGTCTTCGGTAAATCGTGTATTAGTAACCACCCATCCTTCGGTTGGCATTTCTGATTCATTTTTATCGTTATAATTATTTAAAATATCTCGATATCGGGAATGGATATACAGTGGAATTTTCACATTACAATTTCGACCTTCATCACTGTGAAACTTACATTCTACAACAATAAATTGATCGTTTTTACGTGCAACAACATCAACCTCGTGAAGTACGCATTCTCCTTGTAAAAACTGCCCAGTTTTTACTTTATAGCCACTGTAAAACAACAAGGCAGCTATAAATTTTTCAAAAGGAAATCCCGTTGGTCCTAACTCGTAAATCGCCTTCTTTAGTTTGTATTTTGAAGCATATCCTTTCTTCTCTTTCTTGAGAAGAGCAAAAGCACGATTATATATTTCTTGGGTTGAAATTCCCTGATATAACTCGTCGCGAACAATATTTGAAATTTCATTAACCAATGCCTCTTCCGCACCACTTTTGCGGAGTGAAGATTTCAGTTTTTCAATTGAAAAATCTGCTCTTTCTCCAGAATGCTTAACAACTTCAACAACCATTATTTTTGTAATATAATTAGGTTCTAGAATCGTGAAGCGCCAATATTGGCACTTTAGAATGTACGCCCAAACTTTTAACCAAAGGATTCGTAAAGGCACTGCCAAAAAACCAATGTTTTCTATTTACAAAAGCTATCAGCCCACTTTTGCGTTCATCAACAAACGCAAGCAATCCTTCTTTAACTCCTACCCTATCAAGCCAATGATAGGTGAATTCTAAATCTTTAATGTGGTTTTCAAGCTGAGTCCTATTATTCCTTTGTCTTTCAGTAAGATCAGCTTCTTTCCCAATGTGTAAAATTCGAATTGGTGATTTACCTTGTTTGGCAATTTTCACAAAGGTTTTCATCTCACTTTCGATATATAGATTTTTGAAATTGGTTGGAAATACAATCTCGTTAATTTCTCTGTACGATATGTTTGAAGGAATTGCAAGAACGGCACAATCCCTTATATTTTCCATAATATTTACCGAGTTTCTACCGTAAGCAACTTCACCATCATTAGTTATACCACGGGTTCCCATCACAATTAGATCGATATTATTTTTCTTTACTTTTTCTCCTATCAAATCGATAAAAGATCCAAATTTGTGGTCGTAGTATATGGTATGTTTAGGATTATCAGCTAAGAGATTAACCTTGTTTTTCAGGAAAGTCATTTTTTCTGCTGAAAGTCTAGCGGCCAAATCATACTCAGATGGTTCTGGTTCTGGAAATAAAAAATTTCCACGAGCAGAATGCTGTATAAAATAAGAGTGAAAAATATAGAATGTACAATCTATGTTTTTAAAAAGTTCAAAGGCATACACTATAGCATTAAATGCATTTCGCGAATAATCTGTAGGAATTAGTATGTTTTTATGCATAGCTGAAAATTTATTTGTGTTTTGAACCCCACTCTAAAACTCTATGTTCTTAAATCGTGCATTGCTAATAGAGGAACATTAGTATGTTTCCCTAGTTCTTTGACCATAGGGTTTGAAAATATACTACCAAAGAAGTTATGTTTTTTATTTACAATGGCAATCATTTCGCTTTCTCGACTTTGAACAAAACAACTTACACCATCTTTTAAATCTACATTATACAGCCTATGATGTGTAAAGGAAGCTGGATCTAATATTTTCTCTAAAAGTAATTTATTCTCTATTTGTGGTTTAGATAATGCTTTGCCTTTCTGAACGTGTAGTATGCGAATTGGCGCATTTAATAATCGAGAAATCTCAACTAAAGTGGACAGCTCTTTTTCCTTGTAATGCGTTCTAAAGCTAGTTGGAAAAACAATTTCGTTTGGTTCTTTAAATAAAACTGTAGATGGAATAGCTAAAACTGGACAACTCCTAATTTTTTCCATCACATTTACGGCATTACTTCCTAATATAACGGTTTTATTATCCGTTTCACCTTGAGTTCCCATAATAACAAGTTCTATGTCTTCTCTGGCAACAACATTTTTCATTAGCTCGAAAAAAGGTCCAAATTCACTAAAATATTTAAAACTGTGTTTCTCGTTATCTTCATAAAAACTCATTTGAACTTTTAATCTTTCAATATTCTTTTCAGAACGTTCTTTAACAATACTTAGGTCTTTTTCAGTTGGATGAGGACTCAATAAATTGTCTTTAGAGTATCCAGATAAATAATATGTGTTTAGAATAAAAAATTCACAATATTCGCGTTTATACAGCTCCATGGCATATTTAATAGCATTAAATGCATTGCGTGAAAAATCTGTGGGTATTAATATTCTTTTCTTCATAATATCTGTTTATTTAAATTCTTAATTTACATTTTTTTATTTACTCTGCGATGGAATAACTAAAAGTGGCACATAATCGTGTTTTCCTATCCTACTTACCACTGACTCACGGAAAAGTTGTTTTATAAAACTGTGTTTATGATGTATGATTGCAAATAGATCGATATCCTTTTCATCTATAAAAGAATGTAAGGTATTAGAAATATTTCCCTTTTTGGGTATAAAGTGAAAATCTACATCGTATTCAGTTAAGTCTATTATAAACTTGTCGTAGTTTTCTTTTTGTGTTTTGTCCAGCTCTTTCTCTGAACCTACATTAATAATGTTGATTTGTGAATTAAACTGTCTAACTAGCCTTGTGATTGGTTTAAATTTTGAAAAACTAAAAAACTCGTTGTAATCACTAGCGAAACCAATCCTTAAAGGAACTACAAACTTTACGTGATTTGGAACAATGAGTAAAGGACAGTTTTCTAATGATTTTAAAACTTTTATTGTTGTACTCCCCACCAACACATCTTCTGCACTGGTACGCCCTTTATCTCCCATCACTACAAGGCTTACCTCGTCTTCTTTAACCATTTTATTGATGGTACTCGACAAGGATTCTGGGGTTACAATAAATTCATATTTATGATTTTGCTTCGGGGTGTTTAGTTCTATTTTTTGAAGCAATTTTTCACTTTCTTCTTCAGGATTTATTTTGGCGGTTTCTGCTTTTACACTAATTCCTGCTAAATTGTTATTATTTCTACTCTGTGAACTATAAGAGTGTAAAACTACTATATGTATGGACTCATCACCGTAAAGCTTTGAAACATAGTGCAATGCAGCATATGCATTTTCAGAAAAGTCGGAAGGGACAATTATTTTTTTCATAGACTAAAAAATAAGTGGTTTAAGCCTCAATGTATCTAAAATTAATTCTTGATACCTATGTGGTTTCGGTTGTATAAATTATTTAAAATTCCATAGATAACAAAGAATAATTAAATAAATGATTGCTTAAATATTATTACTAACGCGGTAAGTTTTGAAGTACTAAAAAGGGAATATCAATTTTTAAACCTATCTTTTCAATAGTTGACTTATAAAGAATATTTTCTAGATAGGAATGCCGTGTATTAACCATCACTAGCATATCGATAGGGTTTTCTATAATAAACTTATTTACTGCTTTGGTAACGTTCTTTTTATCCTTTTGAACAAAATCTATCTGATTTTCACTTAAACAAGCCTCCATAAAAGTTATGTTATCCTGCTGTCGTAGAGACAAGTTGTTAAATTTTGAAACATATAAGAAGTTGATTTTAGAAGCAAAGCACTTAGCTAGTGATCCTAATAGTTTTAATTCTCTTCTTTTAAATGGAATCATAAAATCTGATGGAAATAAGATGTTTTTAGGATGCACATCGGTATAGATTTCTGGAATGGCCAAAACTGGACATTTTACATATTTAATAACTTGGAGTGTATTACTTCCAAACGTCATATTTTTATCGTCGGTTTCGCCTTGTGTTCCCATTACTACAATATCAGCATTTTTACTTTCTACCCATTCATTCACAGTATCTACCAATAAACCAAATTCAGCAACTGTAATTATTTTATGTTTTGGATTTGGTGAATAAGTAAAAAGATCCTTTTTCATTCTAGCTAGTTTCTCTTCTACATCACTAAGTAATTTCGTCTTTAAATTGTCAAAATCGGCATTTGGCGACTTTAATTTTTCATTGTAAACCCTATCGGCATAAGCGTGAATAAGATATATCTCAGAATGACCGTGTTTAAATAACTCGGCTGCGTACTTTGCGGCATTCATAGAGTTTTTTGAAAAATCGACAGGAATTAAAATTTTGTGCATTAGTAAATATTTAGAGGTTTATAAGTAAATATAAGGTTTTCTTACTGAAATAAATATGATAAGTATCAGCTAAGCACTTGATATTTAAGGTTTCATTATGAGACATTAGGTTTTAAGTTTCGTAACTTAAAAATAAAAACATTATGAAACTTTCTGTTATTTCGTATTTGGTATTAACCACTCTAGTATTGGCGACAGTTGCGATATTTGCGGCATTAGGATTCTCCTTCAACTATATTTTCTTTCTCACTGTTATAGGTGAAATTTTATTAATATTTTCTGTCTATAGCGTTTTGACTGATTATTATAATACAGATAAAAAATTTAAAGATTTTTATGAAGATCATCCGATAAAAAAAGAAGAAGATAAACTTTAAAATTTCTTTTAATTATTTATCAAAGCCTTTTTTTTTTAAGTAAAATGCTTATAAATATTAACTATTCGTGAATTACTAAAAACGGGACATTTGGTTCATAACTCACCAATTTACCCACTGGTCTTAATAATAAACGCTCAATAAAATTTAAATTTTTAGCTACAATGGACACCATACTTATGTCCCAAGTTTCTATAAAATTTTTAAGCCCCGCTTCAAGTTCTTTATTTTCTACAAAATGAAAACTGTGTTTCTTTTCTCTAAAAGAATAGTGTAAAAACCCTTTATTGTCGGTTTGTTCGCTATTAAGGCCAAGATTATGTGTTCTTATATTAAGTACCCGAAGTGCCGAATTATGTAATTCCAAATTATCGGAAAGTGTCGTAAATATTTTACTTCTGAATATATTGTTATAATCAGTTATAAAGGCAATGTTGCTAACTTCTCTGAATCTAGCATTACCAGGAATAGCTATTATAGAACATTTTACCTTCGTTATTACTTTACAGGTGTTACTTCCTAACCTTTTTGAACTAGAAACAGACGTTCCTCTAGTGCCCATTAAAATATAATCTATTTCCTTCTCAATTACCTGCTTGCGAATGGCTTCAACTAAATTCAAGTCTTCTTCTATAGCAAAAAATTTATGCTTAGAGTTTAATTTAGAGGCATTACAAGTTTTAATTAACGATTTAAGTTTAGATGAAGCGTTTTGAAGTGTAGCAACTTCAGCGATAGATTCTGTGATACCCTCACCCTCTCCACTTGGATTTTGCATGTTATTTGAAGCCACATGAAGCAAATAAAAACTGACTGGAATATCAGCAAAGTAATCTAATGCATAACGAATTGCATTATGCGAATTTTTAGAAAAATCTGTAGGAATTAAAATATTTTTCATTTTACCAAAGTCTCACAGACAAAGTTATACCTAAGCTTTGATAGGTGAAATGATAAAAATCAGTTTTGAAAGAAGAAACTTTGTTATTCTATATACTTCAACCTTTCTAAATCTACAATATGAATATCACGTCCTTCAATTTCAATAATTCCATTTTTTTTGAATTCAGATAGTGTTCTAATTAAACTTTCTGTTGCTATTCCTGCAGTTGCAGCTAGATCGTTACGTGAAATTCGCAAAGGTGATGATGTATTTTTATTCATAATTTCAGCAAACTGAATGATTGTAGACGCTGTTTTCCTTCTAACCGAACTATAAGCCATCTTTACTAATTGCTGTTTTATATCGATTAAATTATCACTGAGAAGATTCATTAATTCTAAACTAACATCCTTACTTTTTAATAAAATCTCCTTTAAATAAGTCTTAGATAAGCTAACCAGTTCTACATCTTCTACAGCTGTAGCAAACTCGGCATAAGGTAAATTATCATCAAAAGAAGTAAAGCCTAAAAAGTCGTCGGCTTTATATAATCCAGTAATAAGTTCTTTTACATTATCGTCCATGGTATGAGTCTTTACCACTCCTTTGGTCAATAAAAAAATATTATTGGAGTGATCCCCAGCACGATAAATTGTTTCCCCTTTTTTATAGTTTGCAACGCTACCTTCATCGCAAAAATAATTTTTAAGCTGATTTAAATTCCTTGGGGTTTCTTGGTCTTCATCGTTATCTAAATTTAATCCAACGCTATTTGAACGCATTGAAAAGATTGCAGATTTCGCTAATCTACTTTCTATGGCACTAATTAAATCCCCTTCATCAAATGGTTTAGTGAGGTAATCATCTGCCCCCATATCCATTCCTTTTCTTATTTCTTTATGTTCGGTTTTAGCCGTAAGAAATATAAAGGGTATATGAGATGTTTTTTCATTTGAAGCTAAGGCTTCCAATACGCCATAACCATCTATCTCAGGCATCATAATATCACAAACCACTATGTCTGGAATCTCCTTTAAAGCTTGTTCTATACCCAACCTGCCATTAGCAGCTGTAATTACATTATAATCTGATAGCTCTAAAAGCTCAGCTGTATTTTCTCTAAGTGCTGTATCGTCTTCAATTAGAAGTATTTTCTTCATATTAACTTTTTGGAGTTTTGTTTGGGAAGGTAATAATAAATGTACTTCCTTTATTTTCTTCACTTTCGAAAATTATAGTTCCACCTATATTGTTTAGATGGCTTTTAACAATATTTAAACCAATGCCAGTACCTTGATTTAACAAAGCATTTTCAGCTCTAAAATATCTATTAAAAATAAATTTCTGCTCTTTTAAAGGAATACCAATTCCTTGATCGACAATTTTAATGCTCATAGTGTCGTCTTTAGGCATTACAATTACATCAATACTTGTATTTTCTGGCGAATATTTTATAGCGTTATTAATTAAATTGGTTAATGATAATTCTAAAATTTTTTCATCAAAATAAACCTGTATGCCGTCTATGTTTTTTGGATAGTTAATTTGCTGACCTTCCTTTAAAAGCATATTGGCATTATAAATCACTTCATTTATTACTTTACTTAATGGAAAAGTACTGTATTTATAAGTTTCCCTCCCAGATTCTAGGCGCTCAATAGATAAAAAGTCGTTGAGGATATTATTTAGGTACTTTACTTTATTTTGAATAGTTTTTAAGTGTTTCTCTCTCTTGTCCTGCTGACTAGTCTCCTTGTACTTCCCTAACAATGTTGCAGATGTAAGAATTCCACTTAAGGGGGTTTTAAATTCGTGTGAAACTAAAGATAAGAACTTTGTTTTAAGCTCTCCTAACTCTCGTTCTTTTCTTAAAGACTCTTTAATTTTATCCTCGGCATCCTTTCTTTTTACTACTTCTTTTTCGAGTTCAATAATACTTTCTTTTAAAGCCTGGGTTCGCTTTTCAATTTTTAGTTCTAATTCGTTATTAAGCTCTCTAATTTGCAACTCTTGTTGTTTTCTAACAGTGATATCGGTAACCAAAGCCATCACATACTTACTGCCATAGACTTCAAATGGATTTAGTCCAGCTTCAACAGGAAAGGTACTGCCATCTTTTCTTTTACCATACAAATCACGACCATGACCCATTTGCCTCGGGTCGCTATTTTCCATAAACTCATTAACTTGAACATGGTGATTACTTCTATATTCCTGAGGTATTAAAACATTGAGATTTTTACCAATTAGTTCCCCGTATTCGTAGCCAAACATTTTATCACCTGCATCATTAGAGGTTACAATTTCATGTTTGTCGTTAACAATAACAATTCCTTCTGAAATAGCTTCAGAAAGAATTTTAAAAATATTACCTTTTTTTTCGTCAAATACCTTCATTCCTTACAAAAGTAAGGAATTTTATCAGTTTCCCTTAACTGATTTATATCATTAAATTTAAAATGAAATAAAACTAGATTTACACACTTTATAACCACATAATTATAGGTATAATGGATAAACCACAATTGCTTTTTTACCAGAAAATGGGAGAATTATTTTACGCAATTGCAGCTGCTGATAAAGTTGTGCGCAAAGAAGAATATGATATTCTTAAAAACATGGTTCTAAATAAATGGAAAAATTTTGATAACGATAAAGATTCATTACAAGTAGACGCAGTACATCAAATTGAAATAGTATTTGATTGGTTCGACTATGAACAGCTTGATGCAAACGACTGTTTCGACAGTTTTGCCGACTATAAAAAAGAAAATTCAAAACTTTTTACTGAAGAGCGAAAAAAACTAATTTGGAAAACTGCTGATGCTATTGCTAGTTCATTTTCAGGGAAAAACAAAAGCGAACTTGTAATGCTTGCCAAATTAAAATTATTACTTGAAAAATAACTCTTATTTAAATTAACTTTCTTCCCGACACTAAAAATCTTTCGTTATTTTTATAAATTAAACCAAAACTAAAATGAAAAACCTTCTTCCAATCCTTGCCTTTCTTGCACTTCTTGCCTGTAAGAATGACACTAATACAGTAAAAATTGAAAATGAAGAAGAACAACTAATTAAAGAAAGTGTTGATTCTTTTAGTGTTACAGATAAGGACTTGAATTTAATGGAGCAAACTCTAGATATTAAGAGAAAAGAACTACTTGAAAAAAAAGATCAAAAAGAAGAATTAGAGCCATTATTAGTTTCTAAGTCATTTTTAAAAAAAGATGAATGGTTTACATTAGATTTTAAATACCCTTATTTAAATGAAAAAATTAAACCACAGTTTGAGAACTTTAATGAGTATATCAAGAATAATTATTTAGACATTAAAGAAATAGAAAAGCAAATTTTAGAGGAAAAGCGCTTGTGTGATTCATTAGGAATTCCAAGGCAAAATGAACTGCGAAGTGTTGATTACAAAATCTATAATCTTAACGACAAAATAATAAGTGTGCTTTTCTACAAAGAAAATCACTACACGGGTGCAGCCCATGCTGCTTATACTTTTGAGACTTTAAACTTTGATTTAGAGCGCGGAGTTTTCTTAAATTTCGAAGATTTTTTTAACGACGGAACAGAAGATGAAGTACAAGAGATTTTAAACGAAAATTTAAATAAAAAAATCCAATCGGGGGAAATGTACTACGATTGTTGGACAATCTCTGACGACGATTTTTTCAATGCTAAAAATAACTTTGTTATAAACGATATGGAAGTCGAATACTATTTTGACGACTGCATTATCTGCCCTTCATACACTGGTACGTATTCAATAAAAATACCTTTAGAAATGTTGAGACCAGTGCTTAGAAAGCATAAAAAGAATCTTTTTATGTTATAATTTAGCAGTATAATTTTTGAAAAATTAGCGAACAAACCTTGGTAATTTAGCCTTCAAATATTATATTATCGTTTAAATATAAATCGTATTAAGTCGCAGCCAAATACTAATATTATTTGGTAGATTTAATCTTATAGAAATGCTATGAAAAGTAATTTTAAAGATATAATTAACTCCGAAACACCTGTTCTTGTCGATTTTTTCGCTGATTGGTGTGGGCCTTGTAAAATGCTAGCTCCTATTTTAAAACAAGTGAAAGATGAACTTGGTGATACCGTAAAAATCGTAAAGATAGACGTTGACAAAAATCAACCGCTTGCGGCACAATTTCAAGTGAGAGGTGTTCCTACCATGATTCTGTTCCGTAATGGAGAGCAAAAATGGCGTCAGAGTGGTGTTTTGCAAAAAGATGATTTAATTGCTATTATCAATCAGCATAAAAACTGATGGAATTAAATCGATATATAGACCATACCCTTCTTAAAGCCACAGCAACAAAAGATGATATAATCAAACTTTGTGATGAAGCTAAGGAGTATAACTTTTATGCTGTTTGTGTGAATAGCTGCTACATTTCACTGGTAAAAAACGAACTAAAAAATAGCGACGTAAAAATTGCTGCAGTAGTTAGTTTTCCTTTGGGAGCGAATTCTACCAATTCTAAATTATTCGAAGCAGAACAATGTGTACAAGAAGATGCCGATGAAATTGATATGGTACTTAACCTAGGATTTTTGAAGTCTGAAATGTTTGAGGCTATCGAAAAGGAAATTTCAGATATAAAACAGGCAATTGAAGGTAAAGTTTTAAAAGTAATTCTTGAGACTTGTTATTTAACCAACAGTGAAATAATTACCGCTTGTAAAATTTCAAAAGCAGCTGGAGCAGATTTTGTGAAAACATCCACAGGATTTGGCACTGGTGGAGCCACCGAGAATGCCGTGAAATTAATGGTTGAAACTGTAGGTGACACATTAAAAATAAAAGCTTCTGGGGGCATAAGAGACGTAAAGACAGCAAGAAAATACATCGATTTAGGCGTGAGTAGAATAGGAACTTCCTCCGGAATTCAAATTGTTACATCGAGCAAAACAAATACAAATGAGCACACATATTGAAGCCAAAACAGGTGAAGTTGCAGAATCTGTTCTTCTTCCTGGCGACCCTTTACGAGCAAAATGGATAGCTGAAACTTATTTAAAAGATGTTCACTGCTATAACGAAGTACGCGGAATGTATGGTTTTACTGGCTCTTACAAAGGTAAGCGCATTTCGGTTCAAGGTACTGGAATGGGTGTTCCTTCAACCTTAATTTACTGTCACGAACTTATTGAGGATTATGGTGTAAAAAACTTAATTAGAGTAGGTTCGGCAGGTAGCTATAAAAAAGATATTAATGTTCGCGATATAGTGATTGCAATGGCAGCTTCATCTAATTCTGGCATCAATAAATCCCGTTTCTCAAACTCAGATTTCGCTCCTACTGCCAATTTCGATTTGTTTATGAAAGCTGTGCTTTATGCTAAAGAAAACAACATCAAATTAACAGCTGGAAACATTCTTACAACCGATCATTTCTACGAAGATAATGTTGAAGATTATAAAAAATGGGCTGAATATGGAGTACTTTGCGTCGAAATGGAAACTGCAGGACTTTATACTATCGCTTCAAAACACAATGTAAAAGCATTGGCTATTCTTACTATTTCAGACTCCTTAGTAACTGGTGAAACTACAACTTCTGAAGAACGAGAAAGCAGTTTTTCTAAGATGATTGACATAGCATTAAACACCGTTTAGTAAGAAGTAGAAAAGCAGAAACTCAATTGGTGAATTTCTGCTTTTTAAAGTTAATTGGTGTCGATAGCAATTAACTAAACTCTAAATGTCATGACTGGCAAATCTGAGTGGTTTACTACATCTTCCCCTATACTTCCTGAGAAAAAATGTGCTAGGCCTTGTCTACCTTGGGTTGGTAAAGAAATAATATCTGCATTAACTATTTGGCTATAGCCAAAAATTCCAGCCTCTACTGAATATTCGTTGTAATAAGCTACACTGTTTAACCTTTCTAGAGGATTTGATTCTCCAGCAGCTTTAAAGAAGTCTAAAACTCTTTTTTCAATTTCTCTAGTACTGCGAAAATCCCCAGCTAGGTTTACATACAGCATTTGCATATCTATTCCAAAAATTTCAAAAACCTCTTTAGCACGTTTATAAGGTCCAACTGAATTTTCTAAAAAATCACAGGCGAAAACTCCCAAATTCGGATTAAATTTTTCGTGTCTATGTTTTATCACTAAAACCGGAATTTCTGAAGTACGAACCACTTTCTCAGTATTACTACCAACAAAGACTTCTTTTAAGCCAGAACTTCCATGAGAGCCCATTACTATAAGATCTATGTTCATTTCTTTAGCAACATCATTTATTTCACTGAAGATTGTATAGTTATGAACGGTATCCGTTACCTTCACACCTTCTAAGTAATCTTTATCCAAAAGTTCTGCAAACTTTGTTTCGGCAAGCCTCATATAGTACATTGCTTCAAAAACCTCTCTCGATTCGTTTTTTGTTACTACCGCATCACTAAGCCCCATCATATGCAAGGCAATAATTTCAGCGTTTTGTTTTTTAGCAATTCCAGCCGCCACTTCCATGGCGTAATCGGAATATTTCGAGAAATCTACAGGGACTAATATTTTTTTCATCTTTATGTTTTTAGTGGGTTGAAAATTTTGCTTTACGTTTTTTAAGTTGTCTTTCTAAATCCGAGATTGTTTCTTTAGCTGCCGCTTCAAAAGTTGTTTCGGTTGAAGCTGCAAAAATCTTAGGTCCAGGCAGGCTTAACTCAATTTCACAAATATTACCTTTTCCATAGACGTTGTTTTCCATTTTAAAACTGACATCTGCCCGAATTAGCCATTCGTATTTATCTCCTAGTTTATTCAGTCTTTCCTTAACATAATCTGACATTGCCTCACTAGTAGGCATTTTTATGAATTGAATGTTTATAGTCATAGTATCACGAATTAATTACTTATAATATCAAATATAACCTTAATTAACGACTCTATTAATGACCAAAATCATATTAAACTTCTTATTGAAATTAAATTTATAAATAAACTATGAACGCTTTAGCTTTCATTTTATAAAATATTATATTTGCGCTTTGTTCTAGTAAGCTAGCAGCTTATAGCAACATCCACCCGGGTGCTGGAATTGGTAGACAGGCATGGTTGAGGGCCATGTGTCTTATGGACGTGTGGGTTCAAGTCCCATTCCGGGTACAAATTTAAGTGTACATTTAATCAATATCCATATCGAATTGTTTAAAGATAAATTCAATTTTTTAAACAAACCTTCTTTCTTTTTAGTAATTTCACCCTTGAAATATTATTTATTTAATTTTTGTGGTTAAAACTCAATTCGGCATAAAAGATCTTGAAAATCTTTCAAACGTTAAAGCCCATACTATAAGGATTTGGGAAAAGCGATATAATCTTCTTGAACCTAACCGCACCGATACCAACATAAGGAAATACGATCTCGAAAGCTTAAAAAAACTTCTAAATGTTGTTTATTTATATAATGAAGGTCATAAAATTTCAACCTTAGCAAGCCTTACTAAAACTGAACTTCAAAATTTAGTTAAAGAGAATATTCTCGAATTAAATACCGAATATGCCTGTAATGTTTTAAAGACAGCTATGTTTGAGTTCGATAGTGAACTTTTTGACGCTACCGTTAGGAAACTAATAGAGCAAAAGTCATTTCGAGAAGTGTTTTTAGAAGTATTTGTTCCGCTATTAAATGAAACTGGAATTCTTTGGCATTCTGGCACTATTGATCCGTCCCACGAACATTTTATTTCAGAAAAAATACGCCATTTAATAATTCAGCAATACAATTTTGTAAAAAACTCTCCAAAGGGAAAAGAAAACAAAATCTTCGTATTGTACTTACCGTTGAAAGAAATTCACGATATAGGCTTATTATTTGCAAATTATGAACTTTTATCAGCAGGATATAACACTATATACTTAGGGGCCAATGTACCATTAGATAGTTTAAAGCACATATTAAAAGCTCAATCTGAAATCGTTTTCGTGACGTATTTTACAGTAGAGCCAGAGCCAGACCAGGTAGAGAATTATATAAGCGAATTTCAAAAGAAAGTTGGCGATACAAAACCTTGTGAACTTTGGATATTAGGTAGAAAAATTGATCAGTTAGTGAACACTTGTAAAAATATTCGGGTATTTAACAGCTTGGAACTATTTACTCAACAGATTGAAAAAATTTTATAACTCTCTTACATTATAAAATTCTCACATTCACACATTACCCGATTACTATAAAAATTTGCTGCGCAAATAAATGTTATTTGGAATAAATATTTTTTATTAGCCATTTTATGATTTAAAATTGTTTAATTATTTTGTACATTTGTTAAACAAAATGAATAAGTCCGTATTTCTTATCGGTTCCGGGTTTTCTTCCCTTGCTGCTTCTTGCTATTTAGCTAAAGCGGGGTACAATGTTACTATATATGAAAAAAATTCTAGCATTGGGGGCCGCGCCAGACAGTTAATAAAGGATGGATTTAAATTTGATATGGGCCCTACTTGGTACTGGATGCCCGATGTATTTGAACGATTTTTCTCCGATTTCGGAAAGTCTCCTGCTGAATATTACCAATTAGAAAAACTCAATCCTGCCTATCGCGTTTATTTTGGAAAAAACGATTATATAACTATTGAAGATACTCTAGAGAAAATTTGTGTTGCCTTTGAGAATGAAGAAGCAGGTAGCTCAACGAAGTTAAAAAAGTTTATTGCACAAGCCCAAGATAATTATAATATAGCCATAAAAGATCTGGTTTATAGACCTGGAGTTTCACCTTTAGAACTTGTAACTCCTGCCACCATAAAAAAAGTTGGACAATTCTTTAGCACCATCAGTAAAGACGTAAGGAAAGAATTTAACAATCCAAAACTAATTTCTATATTAGAATTTCCTGTTCTATTTTTAGGTGCTAAGCCATCAAATACACCATCTTTTTACAGCTTTATGAATTATGCCGATTTTGGTTTAGGTACATTTCATCCAAAGGGAGGGATGTATGCTGTAGTAAAAGGAATTCAGCAACTTACAGAAGAGCTAGGTGTAACAATTAAAACAAATCAAAACGTTGAAAAGATTACTGTTGAAAACGGACAAGCGACATCGATTATAGTAAATGGAAATCAAGTAAATGCCGATTTTGTACTAAGTGGTGCAGATTATCACCATACCGAAAGCTTGCTACCCTCTAAATATCGTCAATATTCTGAGAGTTATTGGAAAAGAAAAACGTTTGCTCCTTCTGCCCTACTTTTCTACGTAGGATTTGATAAGGAGATTCAAAATGTAGATCATCACACTTTATTTTTTGATGTTGATTTTAAGAAGCATTCTGAAGAAATTTACGACACCCCCGAATGGCCTAAAGAACCTTTATTTTACGCTAGTTTTCCTTCAAAAACAGATGAGAATGTTGCGCCTAAAGGAAAGGAATTAGCAATTTTTCTTATACCTCTTGCACCTGGTTTGGAAGACAATCTAAAGATAAGAGAAGTGTATTTTGAAAAAATAGTGAAAAGATTTGAAGATGTTACGAATCAATCTATAGCAAAATCAGTTATATTTAAAGAGTCATTTTGCGTAAACGACTTTATTTCAGATTACAATAGTTATAAAGGAAATGCATACGGGCTTGCTAATACGCTTTTGCAAACAGCATTTTTAAGACCAAATTTAAAGAGCAGTAAAGTGAAGAATTTATTTTTCACGGGACAACTTACTGTTCCTGGTCCCGGAGTACCACCAGCTTTAATTTCAGGAAAATTGGCAGCAGGATTAATTGAAAAATCAAGAAAGAAGTGAAAGAACTTTTCGACATAGTATCCAAATCCTGCAGCAAAAAGGTTACTGAAACTTATAGTACATCTTTTTCGTTAGCTACGCGAATGCTGGCACCATCTATTCGTCAAGATATTCACAATATTTACGGATTTGTTCGCTTTGCCGATGAAATTGTAGACTCATTTCACGATTACAACAAAGAAGTACTTTTTAATCGTTTTGAAATTGCTTTAAATGAAGCTTTGGAAGATCGTATTAGTTTGAATCCAATATTAAATTCATTTCAACATACTGTATACAAATACAACATTGACAGAGAGTTGATAGATACTTTTATGGCAAGTATGCGTCTAGACCTAACAAAACAGGTTTACACTACTGCAGAAGAGTTTAACAACTACATTTATGGTTCAGCAGATGTTGTTGGACTGATGTGCTTAAAAGTGTTTGTAAAAGGAAATACAGATAAGTACATAGCCCTAAAAGAAGCAGCTATGAATTTAGGTTCGGCTTTTCAAAAGGTAAATTTTCTCAGAGATTTAAAAGAAGACCACGATAATCTACAACGAACTTATTTTCCAAATGCAAATTTAGATTCGTTAGATGAAGTTTCAAAACAAGATATAATTAGTGAAATAACTGATAATTTCGACAAAGGATATCAGGGAATACTACATCTTCCAAATGAAGCGAAACTAGGAGTTTTTATTGCGTATAGATATTATAAAAGGCTATTGAAAAAACTTCAAAAAACTCCCGCTTTAGAAATTAAAAATACTCGGATTCGAATCCCAAATACTGAAAAGTTTGGGCTCTTAATGAGGAGCTATGTGAAATATCAATTAAATTTGGTGAGGTAACATTATTTCTAAACAAGATTTCTAAAACTTAAAACAACTAATAGTATAAATGGATACAGTTCTTTGGATAATAATTTTCGTTGCTACTTTCTGCATAATGGAATTTATGGCGTGGTTCACTCATAAATATATTATGCACGGGTTTTTATGGAAGTTGCACAAAGATCATCACAAAAAAGATCACGGCAGTTGGTGGGAACGCAATGATTATTTTTTTCTTTTTTATGCGTTAATAAGTATAAGCTGTTTTATTGGGTGGAGTTATTATGGCTTCTGGGCTGGATTGCCAATTGGTTTAGGAATTTTTGCTTATGGCCTCGCTTACTTCTTTGTTCACGATATCTTTATCCACCAGCGCTTTAAGTTATTTAGAAATGCAAATAATTGGTACGCTAGAGGAATTAGAAGAGCGCATAAAATACACCATAAACACTTAGGTAAAGAAGATGGAGAGTGTTTCGGAATGTTACTTCCACCATTAAAATACTTCAAGAAATAAATTATGTGGCACCTTTATTTTGTATTGGATTTAGCTTCATTAAGCATTCCTTTTATTTTCAGTTTTCACCCAAAATTGAAGTTCTACAAATTGTGGAAATACTTTTTTCCCGCCACCTTTATAATGATGGCTTTTTTTGTTTCTTGGGATATCATTTTCACTCAAAATGGGTTTTGGGGTTTTAACGATACTTACCTATCAGGATATCGAGTAGTAAATCTCCCTATTGAAGAATGGCTGTTTTTTATCTGTATTCCCTACGCTTGTCTATTCACTATATATGCCTTTAAAAATTTGTGGCCTAAATTTTCGTTTTCCAATAATCTTACAAAACTCGTTTATTATACCCTGCAAACCACTTTTATTGCAATTCTTCTCTACAACTTCGATCGTTGGTACACAGCAATTAATTTTGCATATGCGGTTGTATTACTAGGATTAGTCTTCAATTATATGCGAAGTGCTTTAAATATATTTTTTCCAGTTTTTTTAGTGCTCCTTATACCATTTTTTATAGTGAATGGTTTCTTAACTGGAAGTTGGATTAACGAACAAGTAGTGTGGTATAACGATGCTGAAAACCTTGGAATTCGAATTGGAACTGTTCCTATTGAAGATAGTGTTTACGCACTTACTATGTTGCTTACAATATTTGTATTAATGGAAAAGTTTAAAGAGAAATACCCTTCACAAACGGAAGAAATTAAAAAATAGTAAACTTAAACTTAATATCTATTCCGATAGAAGTCTATCTAAAAGGGCTCTCATTTTCTTGCTATTCCAATCGGCTACACCCGTTTCATCTATAACTATTTCACCTGTTTTAGACATTACATAAGTGGTAGGAAGCACATTGGATTCTAATTGTGTTGGTGCTTTATATTTTTGGATATATACCGGCAAATTATAACCGTTTTTATCCATAAATTTCTCAATCTTTTCTGGAGTTTCTGAAGTAACGAAATAGAAATCTACTTTGTCTCCATAACTGTTGTATAGTTTTTGAAAAGAAGGCATTTCCGCAACACACGGCGGACACCAAGTAGCCCAAAGATTTACTATTGTAACCTTTCCTTCAGATTGTGAGAAATTGATTTCTTTAGAATTGAGCGGTTGTAAACTCCAATTGTAATCGGTTAACGTTTCTCGTTTAGCCTCGGCTTTTTCAGATGGAGAAAATGAGATTAATCGTTGTACAAAAACTTGTATTGGCATCCTCGTTTGCGGGATAATTAGTAAAACAAGTAATCCAACGAATAAAATATTACTCCAGTGTTTCTTTAAAAAACCAGTCATAACTCTAAGGTATAAAAAAACCTAACAGGTAATTAAACCTGTTAGGTTTGTATATTAAAAATAGTGCTTATTAAGCGTTTTGCTTTTTAATCAAATTTAAAGCTGAACCTTCACGGTACCACTTAATTTGAGCATCGTTATACGTATGGTTTGCCATAATAACATCTTTACTTCCATCCTTATGAACAACTTCAATTGTCAATGGTTTATTAGGAGCAAAATCTGCAATATCTACAAAGTTGAACGTATCATCTTCCTGAATTAGATCGTAATCTGCTTCATTAGCAAATGTCAATCCAAGCATACCTTGTTTTTTCAAGTTTGTTTCGTGAATTCTTGCGAAAGATTTTACCAAAACAGCTGCAACACCCAAGAATCTAGGCTGCATTGCTGCGTGCTCACGAGAAGAACCTTCTCCGTAGTTATGGTCACCCACAACAATAGTTTTAATTCCTTGTGCTTTATATTCACGTTGTACATCTGGTACACCTCCGTATTCCTCAGTCAATTGATTTTTAACGAAGTTTGTTTTCTTATTGAAAGCATTAACAGCCCCAATTAAGGTATTGTTTGAAATATTATCTAAGTGTCCACGGTAACGTAACCAAGGTCCTGCCATAGAAATATGGTCTGTAGTACATTTTCCGAATGCTTTTATTAAAAGTTTTACACCTTGTAATTCAGCATCTTGAATTGGCACGAATGGCTCTAACAATTGAAGGCGCTCACTTTCCGTTGCAACTTTAACTTCAACAGTGCTACCGTCTTCAGTTGGCGCTAAATAGCCATTATCGTCAACCGCAAAACCTTTAGGAGGTAATTCAAGTCCAACTGGCTCGTCTAATTTAACCTCTTCTCCATCTTCATTAATAAGGGTATCATTCATAGGGTCGAAATCTAAACGACCGGAAATTGCAATTGCTGCGACCATTTCTGGCGATCCTACAAAGGCATGTGTATTTGGGTTACCATCTGCACGTTTTGAGAAATTTCTATTAAAAGAGTGCACAATAGTGTTCTTTTCTTCGCCTTTTCTATCACTTCTATCCCACTGCCCAATACAAGGTCCGCAGGCGTTAGTAAAGATAGTAGCGCCAAGGTTTTCAAAAACATCTAGTAAGCCATCACGCTCTGCAGTGTAGCGAATTTGTTCTGAACCTGGATTAATCCCGAAGTCACTTTTCGATTTTAATTTTTTATCAATTGCTTGTTGTGCAATAGATGCAGCTCTAGATAGATCTTCATATGAAGAGTTTGTACAAGAACCGATTAATCCCCAATCAACTTTAAGTGGCCAATCATTTTTTCTTGCTTTTTCACCTAAATCACCAACTTCAGTAGCTAAATCTGGAGTAAATGGACCGTTTAGGTGCGGGCGTAGTGTAGATAGATCAATTTCAATTACTTGATCGAAATATTGTTCTGGATTTTCGTAAACTTCATCATCTCCAGTTAAATACTCGCGTATTTTGTTTGCTTCATCAGCAATTTCATTTCTATCTGTAGCACGTAGGAAACGCTCCATAGAATCGTCGTAACCAAATGTTGAAGTAGTCGCTCCAATTTCGGCACCCATATTACAAATAGTTCCTTTACCAGTACAAGAAAGGTTCTTAGCTCCTGGACCAAAATATTCAACTATAGCACCTGTTCCACCTTTTACTGTTAGAATACCAGCTACTTTTAAGATTACGTCTTTAGAGGCAGTCCATCCGTTTAACTTTCCAGTTAATTTAACACCAATAAGTTTTGGAAATTTTAATTCCCAAGGCATTCCTGCCATTACATCAACTGCATCGGCACCACCAACTCCAATTGCTACCATTCCTAAACCACCTGCGTTTACAGTATGGCTATCGGTACCAATCATCATTCCTCCTGGGAAAGCGTAGTTTTCAAGTACTACTTGGTGAATAATTCCGGCTCCTGGTCTCCAAAAACCAATTCCGTATTTGTTTGAAACAGATTCTAAGAAGTCAAATACCTCATTACTTGTTTCGTTAGCGCGCATTAAATCTTTTGCAGCACCCTGTTTTGCTTGAATTAAGTGATCGCAGTGAACAGTAGTTGGAACTGCAACCGATTTTTTTCCTGCTTGCATAAATTGTAACAATGCCATTTGTGCTGTTGCATCTTGGCAAGCAATCCTATCTGGAGCAAAATCTACATAATCTTTTCCCCGTTGGAAAGCGGTACTTGGTGTGCCATCCCAAAGGTGAGAATAAAGTATCTTTTCAGAAAGTGTAAGGGGTCTACCCGTGATTTCACGTGCTTTATCAACACGTTCTGCCATCTGGGCGTACACCTTTTTAATCATATCAATATCAAAAGCCATAGTTGTATTTTTTGTTGTTGCGAATTTACAAAAATTTGGATTATTTAAAAAGTATTTAACGAAGTTGCTTCTTTAATGAATATAATTCAATTAAAACCAATTTTAGTTATTAAAAAATATCAATTCTTTAATTTTTAACTACTAATAATGAGAATTTTAAAAAGATAAGAGCAACTTAATAAGTGTCTAATTTTTATCTTCTATAATTTTTATAGTGAAAGACCTCCCCTATAATTTAATGAAAGAAGTTAGAATAAACTTCTAATAATTTCTTCAATGCTCAAGCCTTCAGCCTCTGCTTTATAATTTTTTATTAGTCGGTGCCTTAAGATTCCGATAGCAGCTTTTTGAACATCTTCAATATCTGGAGAGTATTTTCCATTTAAAGCCGCATTCGATTTTGCTGCTAAAATTAGGTTTTGTGAAGCTCTAGGTCCTGCTCCCCAATCTACGTAATTTTTTACAATTTCAGGTGCTGAAGGACTATTAGGTCTCGTTTTTCCAACTAATCCAACCGCGTATTCAATAACGTTTTCGGCTACAGGAATTCTTCTAATTAGCTGTTGAAAACCGATAATTTCTTGAGCTGTAAACAGTGCGTTTACACTTTGATTTACACCAGCGGTAGTTTGCTTTACAACTTCTACTTCCTCAGCAAACGAAGGGTATTCTAAGTTAATCGCAAACATAAAGCGGTCTAATTGGGCTTCAGGTAAGGGATAGGTTCCCTCCTGTTCAATAGGGTTTTGTGTAGCGAGCACAAAATAAGGTAAATCTAATTTGTAGTGATGTCCAGCCACAGTTACAGCGCGTTCTTGCATTGCTTCTAAAAGTGCTGCTTGTGTTTTAGGTGGTGTTCTATTAATCTCATCGGCAAGAATAATATTTGCAAATATTGGGCCTTTGATAAATTTAAACTCACGGTCTTTATCCAAAATTTCTGAACCTAGAATATCACTAGGCATTAAGTCTGGAGTAAATTGTATTCTTTTAAAGTTTAACCCCAAAGCTTCAGCAACAGTATTCACCAACAAGGTTTTTGCAAGCCCAGGAACACCAATAAGCAACGCATGGCCGCCAGAAAATATGGAAAGCAACACTTGCTCTACCACTTCGTCTTGACCTACTATTACTTTTTTTATTTCCTGCCTAAGGGCATTGTATTTTGAAACCAGTTGTTTTACGGCTGCTACGTCTGACATATTAAAAAATCATAAATTATTTTACCCAATCCCCTGCGAAGTCACAATCTTGGTAATCTTCGTTGATGCTAATATAGGTACTTTTAATCTTTTCGTTCTGCCACTTGTTTATTACTTTAATTTGCTTTTCACGCAATGCCAATTCTTTAATACGCTCATAATCTTTCGCATAATCTGCAGCGTGTTCTTCAAAACGTTTGGTAACTGTAAGAATTTTCAGACTACTCTTACCTGTACGGTCACGATCTGTAAAAACTTTAGACACTTCACCTTCTTCAAGATTGTACACCTTAGCACTAAGGGTAGGATCCATTTTTGTTAAGTCGAATTTAGTATCGAATGTAACTGGGTTTACTAATCGTCCGCCGTTGTTGCGTGTTTCTTTATCGTCTGAGTATTTCTGAGCTGCTTGAGCGAAGGAGATTTCTCCGGCTTCAATTTCGGCTCTAATATCATCCATTCTTTTATGCGCATCATCTATAGATTTTTGTGAAACTTCTGGGAATAATAAGATGTGACGTACATCTACTTCTTGACCACGAATTTTTTCAACATAAAGAATATGATATCCAAATTCGGTTTCAAATGGCTCACTTACTTCTCCTTCTAACAATGAAAAAGCCTGATCTTTAAATTCTTTAGCCCAAGGCGAGTCTCTTGTAACTCCTTCATATAGACCTCCTTTTGACGCGGAACCTGGATCTTTAGAGTAAAGTACTGCCTTAGTAGAAAAACTTGCGTCGTTGTCCATAATATCGGCACGCATAGCGTATAACTTAGCTATAACTTCATCTTTTGCTTGTTGTGTAATTTCGGGCTCAACTACGATTTGAGCAATTTCAATTTCAGCACTAAATACTGGGCGCTCATCTTCTGGAATTGAAAAGAAGAATGTACGTACCTCTTCAGGAGTAACTTCAACTTTTTCAATCACCTTTTGCTGCATTAAGCTAGCTAGTTTTATATTCTTATTTGCTTCAAAAAGCTCTTTTCTTAAATCTGCAATATTGTCTTTGCGATAATAGGCTGCAACTTTCTCTTCACTTCCTAATTCCGAAACCATATACTGCAATTGCTGGTCTATCATTCCATTTATTTCAGCATCAGCAACCATAATACTATCTTGTTTAGCCTGATGAGCATAGAGTTTGTCTTCCATTAGCTTCCCCATTAATTGGCAACGGCTCACATCATCAACAGACATACCTTGTGATTTCATTTCAACATAAGCCTTATCAATATCGCTATCCAAAATAATATGTTCGCCTACTACTGCGCTAACGCCTTCAGCTTTAAATCGTTTAAATGGTACTATTGTGTCTTTTTTAAGAGCTTGACTCACTACAAGCGAATCGTTACTTTTTACAACTCCACTGCTATCCGGCTCCAATACTGTTTGGCCGTAAATCATTGGTGTGCATAAAAGAAATAGTAATAAGAATTTATTCATTGGTGTAAATTTCAAAGTTTTTTGTTTCTATAGCGTCTTTAGTAATATCGGCTTCAAACTTTTTAATAAGTTCGAGCTTTCTTTTGTTGAGAATAATCTGCTTTAATGTAGGTTTAATATATGAAAGTGGTGGCGTATCATTGGGATTGAGTACATCTTCAATTTTCACCAAATATACCCCCAAAGAATCTTGTAATTGTACAAAATTTGATTTTTTTAACACTTGCTCATTAATTCCTTTTAAAACAGGTAAAACATTGAGTAGCATTTGTTTTTTAATCCAAACCGAATCATTAAAATTACTTGAAACGAATCTGTAATTTTCGGTAGTCAATGACTTTTTATCTTTTTTATCGTAGCGTGATAATTTCTGTTTTACTTCTTGTATTCCATCGTATTCGGGAGGTAAGTGTATGTACCTTAATTTTACCAATAAATCTTTTAGTCTAAAATTATCGATGTTTGTAGAGTAATATATTCTATAATCCTCTTCAGTTATCACACTATCTATTTGTTTACCAACAACAGCTCCTTTATAGCTTTCAGTTAGCAAATCGTTTTTATATTCTTCAACCAATTTATCAAATTGTTGAAGCTTATCCGGTGATAAATTAATTTTAGCTTGGTCGATAAGCAACTTCTGAGTCGCCCAACGATTGATATAATTATTGACAATTAAAACACTATCTTCTTTTGAAGAGTTTTCTGGCACTAAACTTTCAACCTCACTCAAATATAGGTAGTTGTCGTTAACTCTAGCTACAACGTTTTCCTCTGTTGGTTTTTCAAAGTAATTGCAGCCCGTGAAAACGGATGATAATATGAGAAAAAAAAGAATTGTTCTTATCACTTAAGCTCTTTTTTGATACGCTTTAAGGCTTTTTTATTTACGTGAACATTATACTTAGCACGTAGAGTTTTATTCCACTCCTGCTCTAAATGATTTTGATAATCACTTAAAACTCTACCTTTTACTTCATCTAAAGGCTTTATACTAGGAGCTAAAATATCTTTTACATTTACAACTATATACGAATCGTTACTCTCGTAAATATCCGACACACCCTTTTTAGCGGTAATATTTTTAGGTAAATCATCAGCGTCAACTTCAAAAGTACCAGTTGAAGCTAATACCTTTACTTCTTCATTTTTATTTATTTCAGATTTTATTTCATCAACAGCCTTGTTGTTTTTCAACATCGCTTGAATTTCTTGAGCTACCTTCTTAGAAGTTGCCGAATAAATCTCTGCATCTAAACGTTGTTTCCAAGTGTAATTGTTTTTTGTTTTATCATAAAACTCCTGCAGACCAACAGTATCAGTTTTAGCTTTTTGCCAAATATTTTTATTCATCACATCAAAAATCAAAAGACCATTTCGGTATTCATCTAAAACAGCTGCATACGCTTCATTTTCATCTTCTAATTTGTCTTTAAAGTAATCTGTTAAACTTACGTTCACAAATTCTTCATATAAACTGTTTAATAAAAGAGTTTTATCTTTAAAAGCTCTAGTAGATTTTTGACGATAAGAAATATAAGTAGCAAAATCTGAATACTTTAAATCTTTATCTCCAATTGTAAACAACACCTTATCGTCTTCTGGTTTTATCTCTTCACCTTCCCATCTTCTGTTAAAGACATCTTTTGAAACATAATTATCAAAAAACGGCAAATAATCTACACCTTCTTTAAAACCATATTTATCTTTAATTTTCTTATTTACTGCGTGATATACTACTTTAGATCTATCGCCACCCTCTACTTTTTTATCAAGCGTTTCTTTTTGGCTTTCGTAGCTTTCTTCTGGAATAATATTTCTCAATTTGA
The DNA here is from genome assembly GCF_032080575.2 of Aequorivita sediminis. Classification (NCBI taxonomy): domain Bacteria; kingdom Pseudomonadati; phylum Bacteroidota; class Flavobacteriia; order Flavobacteriales; family Flavobacteriaceae; genus Aequorivita; species Aequorivita sediminis. The sequence goes on from NZ_JAVLSO020000005.1 coordinate 47,102, forward strand.
TGATATGCCATCCAAACTCAGATTTTACAGGCTTACTTAATTCACCTGGAGTTTTAAGTTTGTATGCAGCTGCTTCAAATTCTGGTGCCTTAAGATCGCCTCTAGTGAATGGCTTTAATTCCCCACCTTTATTTCCAGAACCCCTATCGTCTGAGTATTGTTTTGCCAAACTCTCAAAAGACTCCCCTTGCTCTAGAAGTTTATAAATTTCCTGAATACGCTCTTGAGGATCAAAATTGCGTTCTTTTCTTTTGTCGGAAATCATTATATGACTTACTTCAATTTTTGGAGCTCTTTCTCTTCTATCGTTTACTTTTATAAGGTGATACCCAAACTGAGTTCTAACTATATTTGAAATCTCTCCTGTTTTAGTATTGTAAGCTTCTGTTTCGAAAGGATAAACCATTTGGAAAACCGAGAAGTAACCCAAATCTCCACCACTTACTGAAGCATTAGGCTCTTCAGAATGTTTTTTGGCTAATTCGGTGAAATCTTCACCTTTTAAAGCGCGCTCGCGAATCTTCTTTAATTTGTTATAAGCAGCCAATGTATCTTGTGGCATTGCATCAAAATCAACAAGAATTAAAATGTGAGAAGCATTTATCTCTTCTTTACCTCTTTCGTAGGCTTCCTTAGACAATTCATCAGTAATTTGATCTTTTGCTAAATACTGTCTTGAAAGTTGATCGCGATATTGAGAAAGCTCTCTTACGTAGGATTGATCTTGATCTAAACCTTGTGCACGGGCTTCAGCAACTTTTAATTTATAATCTATAAATAACTCCAAGTAGCCGTCGACATCTTTTTGAGATTCGTCCTGAACAAGATCTAAGTTTTTCTTATAAACACGATTAAATTCTTTTACATAAACAGGAGAACCATCTATCGTTAGAAGTTCATCTTTTTTACTTTGTGCAAAAACTGTCGTCGCGCTTAAAAAAGCTAAAAGACATACGGTAAGAAATTTTCTCATTATTATTGAATTATTGTTTTAAATGAAGTTATGCCTATACAAATATTTTGGCTTACAAATGTGCGAAAATAGCAAAAACCTACGTGAAATCACACCCAAAAGCAAACGAATTTATCGGCAATATAGTGTCTTCAATAATAAAATAAATACAAAAAACACTTAACTTGCATTGGTCTTAAAATTTAGATTTTAAATTTCAAAAAAAGTATTTGAGATCTATAAAAAACAAACGAATGAGTGAAAGAGTAAAACTTATCTGGGATTTTCGCGGCCCTAACGCCGAACAAACAGCAAAACACCACACTATACATCTATCTGAATTTGCACAGATGGAAAATCTCAACAATCCAACAATAGGTCAAGAGGAACTTTCAAAAATGCATCACACGGCATATATGGTTGTTAATAAAGATTTAATGAATTCTTTGAGAGAAACACTAAAACCTACCCGTGGACAGTATTACGATGAAGCATAAGTGTTAATCCTGATACATTAAATTAAGATAAATTTAGCGTACTCTAATTCTATCATTTAGGGTTTTTTGGAAATTTTATAGTAATATTGCCCTCTAAATAATTAATTATAAACGAAATGAAATTTTTAAAAATTGCCGTTTTCTTTATTAGTCTTTCCACTTTTGCACAAGGAAAAGTAGGTGCTGTAGACATAGAGTATATACTTTCAAAAATGCCAGAACTTACTTCTGTACAAACTGAAATGGAAACTTACGGAAAGTCTTTAGACGTAGATTTAAACAAAAAAATAGACGAATACAAAGTGCTTCTTGAGGAGTATAAGAAAGATGAAGCTACGTATTCAGCTGAAATTAAGAAAGAAAAGCAAACAGCTTTGCTAGCGTTAGATAACGATATCCAAAAGTTTCAGCAAAATGGAGCAAAGCTTATGGAAATAAGACGACAAGAAGCACTGAAGCCATTATACACTAAGATAGGTCAAGCGTTAGAAAAAGTAGCTAAACAACAAGGTTATACTCAGGTAACTAGAACAACACAAGACATTGTATATTTAGACCCAGCTTACGACCTTACAGTTCCTATTTTATTAGAACTTGGCATTTCAGTATCTGCTGAAGAAGCCGAAGGAAACTAAATTCTTTATCATATAATTTTAAAAAGGTGAGGTCAATAGCTTCACCTTTTTTTGTCGAAAAAATTTTGCTAGTATATTTGGTCTTATTAAAGTAATACCAAATAATATTAAAAACAAAAGACACTAGGAAATCCTAGTGTCTTTTGTTTTTTAATTAATACATGTCGAATAAATTATCTACTATAATTAGGAGCTTCTTTAGTAATAGTTACATCATGAGGATGGCTTTCTGTAACCCCTGAAAATGTTATTTTAACGAATTTTCCATTTTCTTTTAAAAATTCAACATCCTTTGCACCGCAATATCCCATACCGGCGCGAAGACCTCCAATAAACTGAGTCATACTTTCAATTAACTCACCTTTATATGGTACACGGCCTACAATTCCTTCTGGCACTAATTTTTTAATATCATCTTCTACATCTTGGAAGTAGCGGTCCTTACTACCTTGTTTCATAGCTTCCACAGAACCCATTCCTCGGTATGACTTGTATTTTCTTCCTTCGTAGATAATTGTTTCCCCTGGAGATTCTTTGGTTCCCGCTAATAGCGAACCTAACATTACAGAATCTGCACCTGCAGCCAATGCTTTAGGAATATCACCTGTATAACGAATTCCACCATCTGCGATTACAGGCACACCTGTTCCTTTTAAAGCTGCAGCAACTTCTAAAACTGCTGAAAACTGTGGAAAACCAACTCCAGCAACTACTCTTGTAGTACAAATTGAACCTGGCCCGATTCCAACTTTTACAGCATCTGCCCCAGCCTCAACTAAGTACAATGCAGCTTCTGGCGTTGCTATGTTTCCAACTACAACATCTAAATCTGGAAACTTTTCTTTTACTTTTTTCAAAACATCTACCACACCCTTAGTATGCCCGTGAGCTGTATCGATAATTACTGCATCAACTTGAGCATTTACTAGAGCTTCTGCTCTATCAACTGCATCAGGAGTTACACCTAATGCTGCTGCTACGCGAAGTCTTCCGAATTGATCTTTATTAGCACTTGGTTTTTGGGTAAGTTTTGTTATATCTCTAAAGGTAATTAACCCCAAAAGTTTTCCCGAATCATCTACAACAGGGAGCTTTTCAATTTTGTTTTGCTGAAGAATTATCTCTGCTTGTTTTAGTGAAGTTCCTTGCGCAACTGTCACTAAATTTTCTGAAGTCATAACTTCGGATAACGGACGTTTCAAGTTTTTTTCGAAACGCAAATCACGATTAGTTACTATTCCAATAAGTAGTCCTGCTTCATCAGTAATCGGTATTCCACCAATACTGTATTCACGCATTGTATTTTGAGCATCTCCTACAGTATTTTCTTTTTGAAGCGTAACTGGATCTATAATCATTCCGCTTTCTGCACGCTTAACTTTTCTTACTTCGGCAGCCTGCTGCTCAATGGTCATATTTTTATGAAGAACACCAATTCCACCTTCTCTAGCCATAGCAATTGCCATAGCGCTTTCAGTAACGGTATCCATAGCTGCAGAAACTATTGGAACGTTAAGTATAATGTTTCTAGAAAATTTGGTGGTTATTGAAACCTCACGGGGTAAAACTTCAGAATATGCGGGCACTAAAAGTACATCGTCATAAGTAAGGCCTTCTCCAAGAATTTTGTTATTGTGTGCAGTCATTGCAATTAATTTAATTTCCGAGGCTAAACTGAAGTGACAGAATCGGAATGTATTTATGTTTTAATTGCGTGCAAATATACAACTTTTAATTTTAAAATATATTATGGTTACAGCTTAATTTGAAGTGTAGCATACCAAGTTCTCGACTGACTAGGAAGAATTCCTGGTCCTGGATAACCAGTAGCTCTTCTAGTAAAATAACTATTGTTTAAAACGTTGTTGATTCCACTTTCCAATTTAAAATCACCAAAGGTATAAGCCAGAGAAATATCAAGAATATCGTATGCAGGAATTTCTCCTACAATACCGCTTTGACTTTCAAAATCGCGTTCGCTATTCGTGGCATCAGTAAATTGTTTACTTAAGTAGGTATATTGAACACTCCCCAAAAAGTTTTTATAACCGAATCCTAACCCAGTTTTTAAGTTAATTGCCGGAATAAATTCTACTTTATTTCCTTTTACATTATTTTCTTCGGAAGAAATATACTCACTATCAGTAACTGCGAGATTTATGAAATAATTCATCTTAAAGTTTTTATTGGTAGAGAAAGACTCCATCACATTCCAATCTACAAAACTTTCCAATCCATAGGTTACTGCATCGCCTATATTGCCGCGAAAACGCTCATCCTGAATATCGCTTACCTCCCTGACGATTACGCCTAACCTATCTTGATAACTTAAAAAGAAGCCTCCTATATCATAAGAGATGTGTTTTCCAAACCTCCCACGAGCACCTAAGTCGAAAGTATATCCCTGTTCATCGGTTATATTTGGATCCACTACCAACGAAGGATTAGTTATTCTAATGTCATTAAAAGTTACAGAACGATAATTCTTACTTAAATTTCCATATAATTCCATAACTCGCCAAGGTTTATAGCTCATTCCCACTCCCAATAATATGAAGGTTCTATCAAAATCGCGATTATCTTCAATGTTCTCATTTAATATAGGATTTCCCGCAATGTCAAAATTAATTTTTTTGAATTCGCCTTCGCTCTGCGTTTTTATATATTCAAATCGGAAACCTGGAGTTATAGAGAGTTTAGAGCTCAGGTTAAAAATACTCTCTCCAAAAATAGCAATGTTTAAATTTGGAAACTCAAAATCACTTTGTCTGGGATAGTTAGGGTATTTATCATTTGCGAAATTAAAATCTGGATCACTCCCATCACTACCCGGCCCTTGGCGTTCGCTATTTTTAGACTGGTAATATTTACTCCCTAAAAGCAATACATTTTCATTACCCAATAAATTATAATGTGTTAAAAACCTGGCTTCTGCTCCCCAATTATTGAAATCTCCCGAAATAAGTTCTCGAGGTGCATCCAAATCATCCTCCTGTGAAACCCTGTTTTCACGAAATCCAACAGTCTTTCTGTAAGCGTCCAATGCAAATAAATTTAAACTAAAATCTGTCTTTTCGGAAAAACTATGGTCTAATCGAAGTGAGTATAGCTTCCAGTCCACTTTAAACCAGTTTCGCGTCCGATTACTATAAGTAGGATCCTCTTCAAACTGTTTGTCGGTAAGACCTCCTGGTTGTTGTGCTAAATAATTCAGGTAGCTCATTTCAAAAGCAACTTTAGTATTGTTGGAGAATTTATAATCTATATGCGCATAGGCATTATGAGAATCAAATTCGGAGTTCGGCCTAAAGTCGTCTCCTGTTTTAAAATTGTAATAAACATAATATCCAAACTTCCCTACAGTACCACTTAAACTATTAAAGCTATTGAAGAGGTTGTAGGAACCTAAAGATTGTCGTGAAACCCACTCTAGCTTCTTTTTAGTATTGGGTTCTTTTAGTTTAAAGTTGATTAAACCTCCAAACTGTGTTCCGTATTGAAGTGATGCTGCACCACGAACAACTTCAATCTCTCTAATAGCGTCTGCAGGTGGGGTGTAATAACTTTCGGGGTACCCCAAAACATCTGCGGAAATGTCGTACCCATTTTGTCTCGTGTTGAAGTTTGCTGTTCTGTTTGGATTTAAACCTCGACCGCCAATATTTAATTGTAGTCCTCCATCGTTATTTTCGTAAATATTTAAACCCACTACCTGAGCGTATATTTGTCGTGCATTATTAGTTGCTGTATTGGTAGTTAGATTATCCATAACTACAACCTCACTCTTCTTACCTGCGTAAATGGCTGTCCCCTCCACTTGTCTTAAATTTCGCAACGCGAAAATTTCTTCTTTACGTTTTGTAATAAGCACTTCGGATAACTGTTCGCCCAACATCTTAAGATTAAAAGAAATGGTTGTATTTTCAGAAATAGTTATATGTTTCTTCAACACCTCATATTCCAGACTGAAAACCGCGAATTCATAAGTTCCTGCAGGAATATTGGAGAATTCAAATTTTCCTTCTGCGTCGCTAATTCTAGATTTTCCTAAATCTAAAATATAAACCTCTGCGTAAGCAACTGCTGTATTTGATTCATTTGAAAATACTTGCCCTGAAACAGAAAATTGCGCAAAAGCTGAAATATTAAAACCTAAGAAAAAAATTAGTAAAGCATTTTTAAACATGGAAAAATCTTTAAAGTCCTTTGATATTATGGTTAAATGGTAAAATCCAGTTTTTTGGTTGAAAGGATTCTTTCTGTAACATTAAGTCTATTTCTGGATTTATAAACGGTTGACTGAGTCTTCCATTTAATGCTACATAGCTTTCTACATAAACAGCAATGTTTTTATGTCCTTGGGTCGCAAAATGATTGCCTAAAAAATGTGCATACTGCAATATAAAATCTGGCTGTGTACTCATTTGTTTCTCCTGAAATGGGGTTAGAAAATCTGTATTATCCACTAAAAACTGTGCTCCAGTTGCCTTATTTTTTATTTTAAATTGCGCGTAACCAGCTTTTTCCATAAGCATTACCCGCCAGGAAAAACGATACCCTTCTTCAGTCCAAAAAAGCTCATTAGGATACGCCAGATATCGCCAAGGAAACAATAATTGAACTATAAAAAATACCGTTACCACAGGCAAAGATATATTTTTGTTAAACCTATATATTTTTATTTTGGAACTATCAGTATTTTTTGAAAGTTGGAAACCGAATATTTTTGAAATGAAATTGATAATACTTTGATGGAAACGTGTGTCAAAGAAAATTAATGTACTTACAATCATTATATACGGAAACATTCCAATAGGGAATAACACCCTTGTTAGAACATGAAAGACTACAACTAAAATAAAAGCAAGCCATCGCGTAGGTTTGTACAAAAGTAAAAATGGAATTGTTAAATCATAAATCGCACCGCTATAACTAAACGCGTAATGCAGCCACTGCTGTTGCATCAAATCTCCTAAAAATGGTAAGTCATATTTTGAAGGGAGCCAAATTTTTAAAGGCATTGCATTCACTAACCAATCACTATTTAATTTTGCCAACCCCGCATAAAAATAAACTATACCAAGCATAAGCTTAATACTATCTACTGTCCATTTAGGAATTTCATTAAAAGCTTTTAAAGGATTTTTTAAAGCATCTACAGAAAAATAAACATTAGCTGGTAAAAAAATCATCAGAAATCCAATACAACTTATAAAATAGTAGTGGTTGAGATACGTAGTTTTATCCATCAACTCAATATAGGTAAAGCTTAAAAAGAATACGATAATGGCCAAGCGATATTTATATCCCAAAGCCACTAAAAGGGAGGCGATACCACAAATTATAAATATTATATAAGTGTAATCTCCAATCGGTTTCACCCATTCAAAACCGTAATAACTAAAGAAAAACTTTGGTTGTACGTATAATTTATCTATCCACCCATTCGCCCAAAACCTAACGATACTAAAAAACATCATAAAACCAAATAAAACACGAAAGACCGCTAACGGAGCGGCCTGTGTGGTTTTATTTAGATACTTATTAATTTTTTTGAACATGGTATATTATACTGCGTGGAAGTAAGCCAATTTAATTTTCGAAATTAGTTTAATTCTCTTAGCATTTTAGTCCCCATCAGAATCGATGTAATCTATACTTACATCAAAGGCTTGAACCATGTCTACCTTCATTAAAATTACAAGACGCTGTAACTCGTCATAAGTCTCTAGCATTTTAGAATTATCCATTTCTACCTGCTGAGCCAAATTTGGATTTAGTTCATTGGCCTTAGTTTTTGCAACCGCAAATTGACTATTTATCAAATCACCTAAATTTTCTCCGTTTTTAATGGTATTCAAATAGTTTAAATACGTATTAAAGCCAGGGCCGTTTTCATTTCCGTCAAAACTCTTTCCATTGAAAAAGTTTTGGCTTGCGGCAATCGCTTCTAATAAAAGTTCTTTTGAAATATCTTTCTTATAATAGGCTTCCACATTTTGAGGCAAAGTTTCGGCAGAGAATACACCTGCTGGAATACCAACTTTTCCGGCGCGAAGCGATTTTTCAAAATAAAAAATGTAATCGTTGGTCAATTTATCAACAGCTCCAGATGCCGATGAACTCGTATTTGCTACAAAAGTATCGCGGTACCCGTTAATCCAACTATTTAAAACCTCATTGCTCAAAGATGTAATGGATTCAGACAACGCTAAGAGATAATTTTTATAGCCTTCAGCATTAGCGTTTGTTGTGTAAAACTGTATAATATTGGTATCGGTTTCTGCCAATCCGTTTAGCATATAATCTAATGCCGGAAAGCCTTGTTTATCAATGGTAGAAGGCAGAGCAAAATCGTATATTCCATTGGCAATAAAATTTTCAATTTGATCTGTATTGGCAGGATATACATTTAACCGGTTTCTAAAACGAAGTTCTTCCGCTTTTCCAATTTCGAACATTGAAATATGTTGAAACGATACATAACCATCTTTCCAAGCCGATCTAAGTAATTGCAAATTTTCCGCCGTGGGATTTGCAGTAAACTGTATTGTACTTGCTTCTAGTGCAGTAGCCTTCAGGTTAAAACTGGTATAGGCAGGAATTATAATATTGTCTGCCCAGTTAACTAACATTGTACCCCGATCAAAGTTATCACCTTCATCTTGCGGAGTTTCATTATCACTTGAACACGCAACGATTGACGTAAATATTGTAATTAATAATACAGAAACTTGAAGGAATTTCATAGTAATAAATTTATAACCCCACCAATAATATATTAGTGGGGAGTGTTGAATTTATAGTTTTAGTTAGTGGCTGCTTGTGCAACTGTAAAATCAAATTTTACTGCAATGGCTTCGGAAACCTCATCAATAGTTTCAGGAGTAACACTCCAGAAACCATTTTCAGGAGAATCCATCAACATCGCTAAAAGAGTATCTACTTCATTTCTGGTGAAAAGCGGTGTAGCACTTTCAGATTTTCTAGCAAAACGAAGGCTATAAATAAAACCATAGGCTTCTGATAATGCGTGAAATGATCCTTCGCGATTACCCTCAGCAATTTTATTTTTACCAATCTGAAGGTAGAATATGCCACGAACAGCAAGTACAGTTGAAACTTTTTCACGAATAATTGCGGCCTGAGCATCGCGAACCTCATAATCTTTTGCCACAATAGCAGCGCGACCTAATTTAAAAGCGTTCCATATATCGGCAGCTATGGTTGAGAAATCTGAATTATCATTAACACGACCAACATATTCATTTAAAAATTTATCATCATCCCCAATAGTTAGGTTTGGATTTTCAGGATTCGCAGAGGCCCCATAAAGGTACCCGTATGCTTCATCCCATTTGTGTTCCATTGTAGTATAATTTTTATTCTCTTCCGTGATTCCGTCATCATTCTTTTCACGGTTATCGCCTTCATCCAAAACTGAAGGGCTTAAATAATTATTCAACATTTGATCTGTCATAAGGGCTCCTAAAATACCTTTGGCAAATGCTTGGTTATACTCCAAACCTTTTGAATTAACGTATCGGGTTTTGTCCCCATCAGCAATCTGTCCAGCAATTCCCGGAGATGCCATAACCATTCTGTTAGGAAACACCTCATTGGTTTGTGAAATAATATAATTATCAAAAGTGGCTTTAATCTGGGCACTTTCGGCAGTATTTGTTGCAAAGTAATCATAAGATGCAGCACACTTACTTCTTAAATTTTTACCTGAAGCATTTAGCGTAGCATCAGAAAAGTCATCGTTTCCAGCTTCATGATTATACATAGCTAATAATGATGCTTCGGTAGTATTTTCAAAATCTGTAAATGCTTGCGCTGTCTCGCCAGCCATTAAAATACGAGTAGTTTGGCCACTAAAGTTAACACTAGACTCCCCATCACGCACAAATTTGTAGGTTTCTGGTGTATCAATATTATTTTCAATAATTGCTTGATCATCATCTGAAGAACACGAAATAAAAAAGGTAGCACTTAGAAGTGAGGTAAATAGAAATAAATTTTTCATCAAATATTATTTAGACTGAATTAAAATAGTATAATTTTCAGCCGCAAAAATAAGAGTGATATAGAAATCTCGCAAATTTATTTAGATTTAATTTAAATAAATTTTAAAAATTTATTGTAATGAGAAGTAGTTTAGACTTTTATAGTGATAACGGCCATACCTTTTAAGCTTAAAACTTTTACGTATTAGCTACTTTATTCCAATAAATTTGAAAATGCAGTAAGCACAATAATTAATTCTTTGACTTTAAATAGTTGACAATTGCTTTTCGAATATCTGCTGCATTCTCTTTTTCAGAAGGGGTATAAACTTTTAATACTCTGTTATTTTCTTGCGTTAAAAAAGGAATATCTAGCCCTTTCATAAGAAAGTCACTTATGGCGATTGTGTAACGCAATTTAGGATTTATAGGGGCCCCTTGTACTAACCAAGTACCTTTAGAATTTTGAGTAAAGTTATGTCTTTGCAAATATGCGCCTGAACCTTTTTGATTATTGCCATACTCTAGTACCTCAATTAGTAAACTTCCTCTAAGTTGAACTTTTAACACGCTACCTCCAAAGGGTAACACTCTAAAAATGTCTGTACTAGTAATATTTCCCTGCAAATTATCATCAATACGTATTGAGCCTCCGTTAACAATTGCACCCGCTACTTTATTATTATACGCATGTGCCATCGACTTTGTTATTATATTTCCTAGGTTGGTTTGCTTACTCCTATTTGCATCATCCGTCCCATCAAGTATTTCATCAGCTTTATAAATAACATCGTAAGGAGAATCCACAACTTCCTTTAATTTATTATCCAACAATTCTTCCCACTTTTTCACAACTCGCTCTACTTTAGGAGCCGATGGCACATCGCTACCTACAAAAACCAATTCTGAAGCTACAGATAGCATTTTCGTTCTTAAATTGTAAATAAGAGTGTGGACATATACCGTTTTTGCATTTGCATCGGCCTTAGTAATAATTGTCCTACCTTCTTTTAACAACATATTAAAATGTTCGTGCCCTCCCATTATTAGCGGTAAATTCCTTAAAAGTCGGGCTATTTCTAAATCTTCTTCAATAGATACATGTGTTAAGCCAACCACAAAATCTGATTTTTGTATCGCTTCTTTATACGCTCTTTTAGAACTCTCATAAATATTTTCATAGGACACGTAATCTTTCGGATTTGAAGGTAAGGTAACGCCAAAAACAGCAAATTGAATTTGATTTCCTTCTTCATCATGCGCCGGAAATGTTACATAGTCGGAAATTGGTGCATTAGTATACTCCAATTTTGTTGTAAACGGACTTACTTTTTCTTCTGTAGCATGCCGTACATTTGCTGATGTCCATTTAAACTTCGATTCATCCAATCTTTTTTGTAATTCCGATTCACTTAAATCGAATTCATGATTTCCAAAGGTCACCAAATCTATTTCCATAGCATTTAGCACATCCACCATATGTTTACCATTTATCGTTTCCCCCTCGTGTTTTAAAGTTCCAAGAAGAGAAGGGTTGAGAAAATCGCCGGCTAGAAACATAAATGTATTAGGAAAATCCTTTTTGATAGAATCGCGTATATATGCTACTCTTGCCAACCCACCATACTCACCACCGTTCAGTGGAGAAATCTCGTAAACATCGTTAATTTGAATAAATTTTAAGGTAACAGCACCCGCACCTTGTATAGGATCTTCCTTTGGAATTGAGTTAATTATTGAACACCCAGAGCAAAGAATCGCAAGAAGAAAAGAAAATAGTAATGTTTTTTTCATCTGTAATAAATATTAAATCAAAATGTAAAAAGCTTTAGCTTAACAAATTACAATAATTCGGTTTAAACTAAGCTTTATATATTAATGATATTTAGTAAAAACTTTAGTAGCTTCATTGTATGCGCTTTCAAAAGACATAGGATTTATGTTACTCGAAATCTTTTCAGTTGTAAAATAACTTAACATTTTTTCGGTAGGCATATTTCCTGTTAACTCGTCTTTTGCCATGGGACAACCGCCAAAGCCTTGAATAGCACCATCAAACCTTCTGCAGCCAGCCTCAAAAGCCGAGCTTATTTTTTCGTGCCATGCATTTGGGGTAGTATGCAAATGAGCACCAAATTCAATGTGAGGATATTTAGGGATCAAGTTACTAAATAAATATGAAATAATTTCAGGTGTAGAAGAACCAACAGTATCACTTAACGATAAAATCTTAACACCCATAGCAGAAAGCTTCTCTGTCCACTCTCCTACTATCTCGACATTCCAAGGATCGCCATAAGGATTTCCGAAGCCCATAGACAAATAGGCAACAACTTCTTTGTTATTTTTATCTGCAATGTTTAGAATCTCACCTAACAATACTATCGACTCATCAATTGTTTTATGGGTATTGCGCATCTGAAAATTTTCAGATATCGAAAAAGGATACCCTAAATATTGAATTTCCGGATGTTTTACAGCATCTTCTGCCCCGCGTAGATTTGCGATAATTGCTAACAATTTACTATTTGTAGTAGATAGATCTAACTGTGAAAGCACCGCTGCTGTATCCTGCATTTGCGGAATCGCCTTTGGCGAAACAAAACTTCCAAAATCTATAGTATCGAAACCACAGCGCAATAGTGATTGTATATATTTCACTTTTAGCTCGGTGGGAATCCATTCTTTGATGCCTTGCATAGCATCGCGCGGACATTCTATTATTTTTACTTCTTGCATTGGTCCAAAGATAGCTTTTGAATAAGTAAAAACGAAATTAGGAAAGCGAAAAAATGATAAATGAGAGAATCAACTCGGGTTTTTATTAAATAGGGTGGCTTCTCCACGCTACCGCACGAAATGAAATTCGAATGAGTAAATCCTCTCGTGTGGTTTCCTGAAGTTTAATAACAGCTCTTGCTACCGCACGAGTCCTCTCGTGTGGTTTCCTACAGCTCAATAAAAAGCACTAATCCTCAAACAAAATACTAAAAGACTATAAAGTCCCCCGCTGGTGCGCGATTGCATCGCGTTCCTTCTAATATTTGTTTTTAATTCAGCCATAATACCGAAACACCACAATATCTTCCAAAAATCCGTTTTCGTCTACACAGCTTAGAAAATAAAGTCCTTCAGGATTAAGGAACCTGCCAGTACGCAGGCTGGTTTATAGCTACGACTCATCCTCTAAAGATATTGTTATTTCCTAATATCATGAAAACAAAGGTTACTAAATGATATCCAGATAAGAAAAGTAAGTACTGTTACTCAATTAAAGTCTGGGAGACCACGCGATGCAATCGCGCGGGAGCGGGGGTACTCGGTTGTTGTAATTGTTGAGCAGAATGTTGCTTTCTTTTTAAGTTTTGTCCCTATGGCATCCTGCCTAAAACGGTAGGCAGGCATAAAAATACTCAATTTTTCCTCTAATTAAAATGTAATCAAGCTATAACATTTGATCTTGTTTGTTGCGTGGCATGAGCGGGACGCTAAGGCCAGCGAGGGACGAGGAGATTATTATCTGTTCCTATTCTCTCTATTAAATTTCATTCCTAGTTGTCGAAAATTTATAATTCCATCAATTGATACAGCAAAATCTGAAATATTTGATTGTTTATTTAATTTAAAAGCGGGAAAATAGACTCTATTTGCGTCAAATATTTCACCTTCTTCAAATTCAAATATTTCATAAGGGTCATCCTCTATGGAATAACAAAAGATCAACTTTTTGCCATTTAGCTTCTCAAAATTATCTCTAAATAAGCCATAGTCATAATAATGTGTTATTTGATTATTAGATAATTGAAAAACCTCCTTGCCAAATAAGTTCCAGAGAAAAATTCTAAGAGAATAAATTCCAATACCTCCAAAAATTAAAATTGTTATAATAAATCCAAACCCAACTGAACCTGTTGTAAATAAAATCACCATAATTGGAAAGGAAAAACAAAAAATAGAAAAAACTCCTAAGATAATTGCAGGAAACCAATGAAATCCTTTATTTGCAATTATAAACTGAATTCTCTTATTATTCTCAATAAAATAAAACTGTCTTTTCATTTTCCAAAATCCTTATTAATAATAATTTCTATTCTCTTTTTTCCAATTTAAATATGCATTTGTTTTAGCCTTTTTCGCAGATTTTGAGGAACCATAATTTTGTTTGGTAAACTTGCCTGGACCCATCTGTCTATTGAACTTAATCCAAGGATTAACAGATCGAACATTAATAGGTGTAGGAATATGATTTATTGGGTTTAGATTTTGATAAAGTACTTCTGTAAGTGCAAATTTCACCCCATCTGTTACAGTACCAGTTTGTATATAATTAATCATTCTTTGTCTTGAAGATTGTGAAGCGGTACTCGAAAGTAGATTTTCCATAGATTCGCTATTATCAAAACCTAATATTTCAGTTTTCCAATAGTCATTCCATCCCCGTGAATTTAATTGATTATTCCTAGTCCAATATACATTTTTTAGAAATTCGGCCAATTGTTCATTTGGAACAGTAATAATATCATCACTCCCATCATTGGTATTTAATAGTTCATTGCCTCTTTCATCAATATACTTAGTTGCGATTATTGTAGGATCGCCATCAGTCGGGACGTTATTTTTAGTGAAAGTTTCATTCTCATTGGAATTATCCCTGAACCTTGTTAAACCCTTAGCATCTTGGCCATCGCCACTACCCCCGCTTTTCAAAGCTCCGCTCTCGTTGCCCGATCCAAAATTGTAACTCTCTACCGCCCCTGTCGTGGAAGAAAGACTTTGTGTTCTATAGCCATCGCTGAAACTTCCAGGCATCATCCCATCGGGATCTATAAAATAGTTGGGGTTATTAAACGCATAATTATAAGGCGAATGTCTGCGCATCGCCTCCGCGAGCGGGTCTATGTTCATCCACCTGCCCAGTGCGGGGTCGTAGTTTCTTTCCCCAAAATCAGATATATTCACATTAAACTCAAATTACTCGTCATTTAAGTGGGATTCATTAGGTCTTAAATCAAAAAAAGAATTCAATAATAACAAAACACATATACTTATTATTAAATACATGGAAGCAGATTGATCAAATATATAAAACCTTAAAAGTATTATACCCATAACGCTCCCGATTAAACCTAAAAATTTACTTATATTGAAACACAAATTCAATCTTTTTAAATTCTTAATGTCATTGTTCAACAAAACTCTAAATGTATAAATCATTAAAAATATTATACTTAAAAAAAAACATATGTTTGAAACAAAAACTGATTGCGTATTAATAAAAACTTTTAACGCTAACCCTAAAAGAAAGATGAGTGCAAAAGAAAATAAAAAAATAGTTGATCGCCGATAATCCATTTATTTAAACTTTGTTGTAATTTTTAATTTTTCCGGATTTGAACTTAAAAAAATAGCTGATCCAGAAGCAACAGAAGTTACTCCTAAACCTTTAGATATAATGGGCTCTGGAATTAGCCCCCGCTGGTGCGCGATTGCATCGCGTTCCTTGCACAATTTTAATTAAACTTTCCTATTCAACCATAGCACCGAAACACAACAATATTATCCAACAACACTTATTCATCTGCAAAGCTTACAAAATAAAGCCCTTGAGGACTATGGAACCTGCCAGTACGCAGGCTGGTTTATAATTGCGACTCATCCTCTAAAGATATTATTATTTAATAATATCAGGAAAACAAAGGCGGCTAAATGATATTGAGATAAGAAAAGTAAGTACTGTTACTCAATTAAAGCCTAAGAGACCATACAATGCTCGCGAAGCTTCTAGAGCGGAGAAATAAAACCTCAAAGTCTCAATCTATATTTTAATTAAAAACCTAATTACGGCAGCAAGATAAAAACAGCTATTCCCACAAACACCACAATCTGCAACCACTTTAGAACAGTATTTATACGTTTCCACTCCATCAGCAAATTAGATATTCGTCCTGCTAAAAGCGCTATCAAGCTGAAAACAAAAAAAGAAACTATCATAAAAGTAATTCCTAACACATAAAACTGGTAAACCGTATTGTCATTTTTATCCCATAGAAAACCAGGGAAAAACGCCAAAAAGAAAATCATTACTTTTGGGTTTAATAAGTTCATTATCACCCCAGTTTTAAAAAGCTGCCAATACGTTTTTTTTGGAGCGTTATTGGTAAAGGTAATTTCTGAATCACTTTTAAAAACCGAATAAGCTAAATAAAGCAGGTAGCAAGCTCCCAAAATTTTAATGCCGTAGAAAATTTCTTCGGAAGTTGTTATTATCGCAGAAACTCCAAAAGCCAATAAGGTGGTATGCACAATACAACCACTAATTAATCCAGCCGTTGTAGCTATTCCACTTTTAGTGCCATTAACTAACGATTGTGTAAGCACATAAATATTGTCTGGCCCCGGAGAAAGTGCTAGTGCCAAAGTTGCAATGGTAAAAGAAATTAGGGTTTCAATCATAAAAAATGACTTACTACTATAAGATATACGACTTAGGATTTGCTTTGATATACTTTTAAATATTGATCGCGGATAAATGAAGACGCTAAATTATTTGTCTTACGTCTTACGTCTTACATCCTATTGTCTTAAGTCCTTTTAAGCATTGCTTTATTTATCCGTTTTATTAAACTTGGTCCTTCATAAATAAACCCTGTGTACAACTGAACCAAACTCGCTCCTGCTTCAAGCTTTTCGAGCGCATCTTCAGCTGAATGAATTCCACCTACTCCTATTATTGGAAACGATTTATTACTTTTTTCTGAAAGATAACGAATTACTTCTGTGGCACGTTTGTTTAGAGGTTTTCCGCTTAACCCACCCATTTCGTCTTTGTTTGCTGAAATAAGTCCATCTCGTGAAATAGTAGTATTTGTGGCAATTACACCATCAATTTTTGTAGTATTTACAATGTCAATAATATCGGTTAGTTGTTCATCTGTTAAGTCTGGAGCGATCTTTAAAAGAATTGGCTTACGCTTTTCTTTTTTGTAATTTCTGTCTTGAAGCGTTTGCAACAAGTCGGTTAAAGGTTTCTTTTCCTGTAACGCACGAAGGTTTGGTGTGTTTGGCGAACTTACATTTACAACAAAGTAATCTACATAGTTGAACAATGAATCGAAACAAATGATATAATCATTAACCGCTTCTTCATTTGGCGTAACTTTATTTTTACCAATGTTCCCACCAATTAAAACCCTTCTTTTATCTCCAAGTGCAGGGTTTTGCTTTAACCTTTCTACGGCTTCTGCTACTCCCCCATTATTAAACCCCATTCGGTTAATAACAGCTGAATCTTCCTTTAAACGGAATAAACGAGGTTTCTCATTTCCAGCTTGAGGTTTTGGCGTAACGGTTCCAATTTCGATAAAGCCAAAACCGAGATTTGACAATTCTTTATAAAGTTTTGCATCTTTATCAAAACCTGCTGCAAGACCTACGGGATTTGGAAATTTTAAACCAAATAGCTCGCGTTCAAGTTTTTTATCTTCAACTTTATAAATACTTCGGAAAATACCTCCTAAACCAAGCTTATGGCAGAATTGAAGTAATGAAAATGTAAAATGATGAATTTTCTCAGGATCGAAGCTGAAAAATATGGGACGGATGATAGTTTTATACATAATTGCAAAATGTGGTACAAAAATACACTAAACTATGTATTTGTTATTTTGAATATGCTTTATTTTGTATTGTAAATGAAAAAGACATGATTGAAAAACAACACATTATTGACCGCTTTAAAAGTTATGTAACTATTGACACCGAAAGTGACCCAAATAGCGACACAACTCCGAGTACCAAAAAGCAATGGGATTTAGCAAATAAACTAGCTGAGGAGCTAAAAGAAATAGGAATGGAAGACGTAAGCATCGACGAAAACGCTTACATTATGGCTACTTTGCCATCAAATGTTCCACATGATGTTCCGGTGATTGGTTTTGTATCGCATTTTGATACTTCCCCTGACTTCACAGGTGCCAACGTTAAACCGCAGATAATTGAAAATTATGATGGGAAAGACATTGTTCTGAATGAAGAACAAGATATCGTTCTTTCTCCGGATTATTTCGAAGACTTATTGTTGTACAAAGGTCAGACCCTTATCACTACTGACGGAACAACACTTTTGGGTGCCGATGATAAAGCTGGAATTACCGAGATTGTTTCGGCTATGGAATATCTAATTAATCACCCTGAAATAAAACACGGAAAAATTCGTGTAGGTTTCACTCCAGATGAAGAAATTGGTCGTGGCGCACATAAATTCGACGTAGAAAAATTTGGTGCTGAATGGGCCTATACTATGGACGGAAGTCAAGTGGGAGAATTAGAATACGAAAACTTTAACGCAGCAGGTGCCGTAGTTACAATTAAAGGAAAAATTGTACACCCAGGGTATGCAAAAGGGAAAATGGTAAACAGTATGTACATTGCTACAGACTTTATCAATTCCTTACCAAGACTTGAAACACCAGAACACACAGAAGGTCGTGAAGGATTCTTTCACTTACACAATATAAAAGGAAGTGTAGACGAAACGCAACTTCAATATATTATCCGCGATCACGACAGAGGGCATTTTGAAGCTCGAAAAGAAATGATCCAAAAACTTGCTGATGATTTAAATGAACAATTTGAAACAGAGGCTGTATCGGTTGAAATAAAAGACCAATATTTTAATATGCGTGAAAAGGTGGAGCCTGTAATGCATATTGTAAATATAGCAGAAGAAGCCATGTTGCAAGCAAACATCAAACCTTTAATAAAACCTATTAGAGGTGGAACAGATGGCTCGCAATTAAGCTTTATGGGGCTTCCTTGTCCAAATATTTTTGCTGGTGGTCATAACTTCCACGGTAGATACGAGTATGTACCTGTTGAGAGTATGATTAAAGCGGTAGAGGTAATTGTGAACATTGCAAAAATTACAGCAGAAGACCTTACTAAATTTAAGACAGAAGCAAAATAAACTCCTAAAAAAATAAGCACCAAATTCCAAAGGTATTCCTATGGAGTTTGGTGCTTTTATTATTTTAATCTCAGAATTTAATCACGCCCTTATAATTACACAATTGGAGTATACTTTTATTAACTAACGGCTTAATATTAAGTTCACCAATTAAAGTTTATTTTAAAAACCTGATCAATCCATTTAACATTAACATAAAGTTGTCAAATATCAAGTCTTACGTCTTTAAGCGTAGCGGTCTTAAGTCTTATGTCTTATCTCCTTCAGCGCAGCGGTCTTACATCCAATGTCTTGCGTCCTTCAGCGCAGCGGTCTTACGTCTAAAAAAATACGCAACCGAATTTTAGTGTTAAATAAACAAATGAGTAAGTGTATAAATTAGTAATCCCACAAAACCACCTACCAAAGTACCGTTTATACGTATAAACTGAAGGTCTTTTCCCACTTCCAACTCTAGCTTTTCACTGAGTTCTTTCCCTTCCCAACTGGCAACAGTGCTGCTAATAAGCGCTACTACCTCATCACTGTTTTTTAATGTCATTCTATATAAAAAATGACGCACCCAACTATTTATCCTATTGCTAATTTCTTGGTCATCGGAAAGGCTATGCGATAGCTTTTGAATATTACTTTTTAGGTAACTTTGCAATTGTGAGTTAGGATTTTCTAGGTTTTGCAATAAAAGCCCTTTAATAGATTGCCACCCATCATCAGTGTACACCCTTAAGTTCTGTTCCGTTAATACTTCTTGTTTTAACGTCTCAAATTTCTCCTTCCAATGCTCAGAAACTAAAATTTCTTCAGAGAAATTTTGTAAATTTTCCGTAAGTTTTTTCCGAACAAAATGCTCTTTATCCGATTCTATTTCATCAATAAATTTTATCAAACCTTCAACCACTTCATTTGAAATTTTTCTACCAGCTAAAAAAGCAATAAATGGTCTGTTTTCAGATAATCTATGAAGTATCATCTCTTGGCTTTCATTGATATACTCCTTAATTTCTGGTAGTAGAATTTCCAATACGTCAATATGTTCTTTTTTATCAATAAAGTATTTAATTCCCGAAGATGATATTTTCTGAAAATATATTTCACGTAAAATCTCCGTCCCTTTGTTTGCTAAAAATTGTTCTACATCCTTATCCTGAAGGTCTGAAATGATTTTTTGAGTAAGATTAATAATTTCTTTCTCCAGAATTTTTTGACTAGTGGGCTTATTTAGCCATTCTGAGACCCATTTTACAACATTCAATTTTTCTATATACGGCCGTATGTTTTCGGGATTTAAGAAGTTGTCTTTTACAAACTTCCCTAAATTTTGTCCTAGATCGTCCTTTTTTCTCTCTATCAAATTTGTATGAGGAATAGGAATTCCAAGAGGGTGTTTAAAAATAGCCGTCACAGCAAACCAATCCGCCAGCGCTCCAACCATCCCAGCCTCCGAAAAGGCCTCTACATAGCCCATCCAAGCTTCACTACCTTGATGTTGAAGGTAAACCATCACTCCATATACAATCGCCATAAAAAAGAATAGCCAAGTCGCCAATCTTTTGTGTTTTCGCAATTGATTCTTCTTAATGTCGGACATAGTAAATACAGCGATAAATTAGGAGATAATATTTAAAACTAGCAAATTAGATAATCTGAAGAGCTTTTAGCTTCACAAGAATTATCTAAAATAAAAAACTCCCTCAACTATATAAAATAGAGAGGGAGTTTTTAATTCAAAAAGGAACAATTTTCTATTTCTTTTCTTTAACAGGTGCGTTTAGTTTTGCTGTTCTTTCCATAGAAATGGCAGATCTTTCAAACTTCATTTTTCCAGCCAGGCTTTCAATAACACAAGTTCCATCATCAGACAGTTCTAATATTTTACCGTGCAATCCTCCTGTTGTAATAACTCTATCGCCTTTTTTAAGCTGAGCAGCGAACTGCTTTTCTTGTTTGGCTTTTTTCATTTGTGGGCGTATCAAGAAAAGATACATCACCAAAAACAATAATATTATAGGTAAAAAACCTTGTATTTGTTCCATAGTAATTTTTAAATTCCAGTAAGTAAATTATGAGGTTGGTAGCTGTTTTGCTCCACCTTTAGGGGTAACGAAAGCCTTAATAGTTAAGGTTTCTACTCCTGCTTTTGTATTTGTAGTAATCGTTACAGTCTTGCTAACTTGGTTTTGACCAGCACCGTTGAATTTAACTAAAAGTTCACCAGATTCTCCTGGAGCAACTGGTTCCTTAGTATATTCTGGAACAGTACATCCACAGCTACTTTTTGCGTTAACTATCATTAATGGAGCATCTCCAGTGTTTTTAAATTTAAATACGTGTTCAACAGGTGTATTTTGCTCGATAGTTCCGAAGTCGTATTGACCTTCTTCAAAAGTCATTACTGGAAATTTTCCAGATTCTGCATCACGTGCTTCTGCTGCTGCTACATTTTCTTCGTTTACTTTGTCTGCTGCATTATCTTTACAAGAAGAAAACGCAAAAACAGAAAGTATAGCTACAAATAAAACTGATTTTTTCATTTTTTTAATTTTTTATGTTTTTAGCAGGGCAAAAATAGACAATATTTTACTCTTATTGAAGCCCTCTTCCCATTTTATTAAGATCCCCATTTTCGGTAAATTCTTTTACCAATTTATCTAAGATACCGTTTACGAAAATGCTACTTTTTGGGGTAGAGTATTCTTTTGAAACTTCTAAGTATTCGTTTATTGTTGCGCGAACAGGAATTGATGGGAAGTATAAAAATTCAGCAATTGCCATTTTTAAGATAATTAAATCTATATCGGCAATTCGATCTTGATCCCAATTTGGAGTTTTTCCTTCAATCTGGAGGTTTAGCTTCTCTTCATTAAGAATTACTTTTCTAAAAAGTTGAAGCGCATACTCACGGTCCTCATTGTTTTTATATGTATCTGGAACTAGAAGATCGGAAGCATTCTTTTCTGAAATTTTCCCTAACATTTTAACGATTGCCGTATTTACAATTGGAAAGTCGTCTATCCAAGTAAGACGTTTATCTTCTAAGTAATCGTAAAGCTTGTCATTAGGAGCAATCACTTCTTTGTAGAACTTCGCAATGAAAGCTTGATCCTCTTTAAGGGTAGTATCTGTTTTATCTAGATAAGTTTGATACCAGTCTTTTTCGCGTAATTCTTTAAAAACAATACTTACATATTCATTGTCTAACGCCCAATAGTTAAGTTTTTTCTTATCAATTATTTCAGAAAAAACAGTATTGTTGGCTATAATATCTAATACTTTGTTATCTATAAAAGTACGACTAGGATTTTTTTCAGAGTCGGTAGCTAGATATTTATTTTGTGACTTAGCGAGAAAATCTTCTGCTTGATCTTTTACCGCAACTAACAACTCTAACATTAGTAAATACAAATCTTGCATTTGACCAATACTGTGATGAAGAAACTTTTCTTGTACATCTATGTTCGGGTTTACACTGTGATTGTAAGCATAAACAGTCTGCAAAACTTTTACTCGGATATGTCTTCTAGTAAGCATATTATTTTTTAAAAGAACTTGTTTTTAAAATAGCAACGCACAAGAACAACTTGTGCGCTGCAAATATAAGAAATAGTGATATTGTAGTACTAAAAAGGTTTGTACTATTTTTCGTTTTTTCTTGCGTCTATTCTAGCTTGTGCAATATTGAAGGCTGCTTGATGTGTTGTAATTTTATCACTTTCAGCTGTTTTCAATATCTCTAGCGTAGTATTGTAAATATTTTCTGTCTTGCTCATTATTTCCTTACGGCCATAATTTTCAAGTTCAGCATATACATTTATAATCCCTCCCGCGTTAATTAAAAAGTCTGGAGCATAAACTATACCTCTTTCACGTAACATTTTACCGTGCTTTTGCTCATCGGCAAGCTGGTTATTTGCCGCACCAGCAATAATCTTCGTGTTAAATTGGTTAATAGTATGATCGTTAATAGTAGCTCCTAATGCACATGGAGCATAAATATCCATTTCTTCTGCATACAGATTGCTACCTGTGTAAATGTTTACATTGTATTTATCGCGAACTTCTTCTAAGCGATCTTGGTTTATATCTGAGATATAAACTTTGGCACCTTCTTCGCTTAAATGCTTAACAAGGTTTTCACCAACGTTACCAATTCCTTGAACGTAAACTACTTTCCCATCTAGATTATCTGAACCAAATTTATAGTTAGTTGCAGCTTTCAGTCCCATAAAAACACCATAGGCTGTAATTGGAGAAGGATTTCCTGAACCTCCGTTTGCTTCAGAAACACCAGTCACGTGAGGTGTTACTGTGCGTACTAAATCCATATCAGCAGTTGTCATTCCTACATCTTCTGCAGTAATATATTTTCCGCTTAATGAATGTACAAACTCACCGAATTTCAACATGTATTCTGGCGTTTTTTGAGTTTTAGCATCACCAATTAAAACTGCTTTACCTCCACCAAGATTTAAACCTGTAATAGCACTTTTATAAGTCATACCACGAGAAAGACGCAATACGTCATTCAATGCTTCCCACTCGTTTGCATAGTTCCACATTCTAGTACCACCTAAAGCTGGTCCTAAAACAGTGTTGTGGATACCAATTATTGCTTTCAATCCAGTATCTTTGTCGTTGCAAAAAACAATTTGCTCGTGATCATCAAAAGACATTTGACCAAATACAGGGTCTATTTTATGTAGTTCGTTTGTATTGATTACCTCAGTTTTCATAACTATTTTGATTTTTGTTTATCCTTTAAAAAGGCAGTGCAAAAGTAACTTTTACTTGTTAATTCCACAAAGCAAAGGGTGTTAATTTAAGAACTTTAAAAAAACATTCAATTTATTTCTAATGAAAGAATTAAAATATCTAAACAAATACTTTTTAAAATACAGGTGGCGCCTTCTGTTGGGAGTGTTTATTACCATAGTTGCAACGGTATTTAAACTTGTTGTTCCTATGAAAGTAGGAGATTCGGTAACTGTCGTAAAGCAATACTTAAATGGAGAGGTAGCCGATTTGGCTTTTGTAAAACACGAACTTCTAATAAATATTTTACTGTTACTAGGCGCTGCATTGCTTTCTGCGTTTTTCACGTTTATGATGAGACAAACATTTATTGTGGTTTCTAGATATGTGGAATACGACTTAAAAAACGAGATTTTTCAACATTACGAAAAACTTTCTTTAGGCTTTTATAAACAAAATCGAACTGGCGATTTAATGAACAGAATAAGTGAAGATGTTTCTAAAGTAAGAATGTATGTTGGACCGGCGCTTATGTATAGCATTACTACAATTACACTTTTTATAGTTGTAATAAGTTATATGTTTTACACTGCACCTATTTTAACTTGGTACGCTATTGCTCCACTCCCAATTCTATCGGTTGCAATTTATAAACTAAGTGTTATTATCAATCAACGCAGTACTATAGTTCAACAATATTTATCGAAACTAACAACTTTTACTCAAGAGAGTTTTAGTGGAATTGCCGTTATTAAAGCCTACGGAACCGAAGAAAGCATTAATGCTAATTTTGAAGAGTTAGCCGAAGGCAGCAAAGTAAAAAACATAGACCTTGCCAAGGTACAAGCCCTATTTTTTCCTTTAATGATGTTGCTTATTGGCGTAAGTAATATTCTAGTTATTTACATAGGGGGAAGTAGATACATAGACGGTCAAATTGCTGAATTTGGTACTATAGTTGAGTTTTTAATTTATGTAAATATGCTTACTTGGCCGGTAGCTGTTGTAGGTTGGGTTACTTCTATGGTTCAGAGGGCAGAAGCATCACAAGAACGTATAAATGAGTTTCTAAAAACAGAACCTGCCATTAAAAATCTTGTTACTGAAAGCACTTCTATTCATGGAGATATAGAATTCAACAATTTAACTTTCACTTATCCCGATACAGGAATTACGGCTTTAAAAAATGTTTCTTTCTCTGTAAAACCAGGAGAAATTCTTGCAATTGTGGGAAATACAGGATCTGGAAAATCAACTATTCTTGAGTTGATAGGTAGATTATACGATGTTGAAGAGGGAATGTTAAGAATTGACCAAACCGCTATCCGAAACCTCAACTTGGATAATTTACGTGACAGCATTGGGTATGTTCCACAAGATGCATTTCTGTTTAGCGATTCGATAAAAAACAACATTCGTTTTGGTAAGGAAGAAGCAACTGAGGAAGAGGTTGTTAATGCTGCAAAAAATGCTGCGGTTCACAAAAACATTATTGGCTTTAAAAAAGGGTATGATACAATTTTAGGAGAACGAGGGCTAACATTGAGTGGTGGGCAAAAGCAAAGAGTTTCTATCGCAAGAGCAATTATAAAAGATCCTCAAATCTTACTATTTGACGATTGCCTTTCGGCTGTAGATACAGAAACTGAAGAAGAGATTCTTCAAAATTTATTTAAAATTTCAAAAGATAAAACCACTATCATAGTAAGTCATAGAATTTCTTCGGTTAAAAACGCTAACAAAATTATTGTTTTAGATGAAGGAAAAATTATTCAAAAAGGGTCTCACGAAGAGCTAGTTAACACCAACGGTTATTATAAGGAACTGTATTCAAAGCAGCTTTTAGAAAAAGAAATGTAATTTACTTTGGCTGGTTTGGTTTTTTTTTAGATTTTTGGCGACACCTAGTTAAAAAAAATAGAAATTATGAGTGAGCACTATACGATGGAGCAAGAAGAAATTTTTTCAAAAGTTATGCGTGCAGGAAGACGCACCTACTTTTTTGATGTAAGGTCTACAAAAGCAGGAGATTTTTACCTTACTATTACCGAGAGTAAGAAATTTACAAACGATGATGGGTCTTTCCACTACAAAAAACACAAAATTTATCTATACAAAGAAGACTTTACTGAGTTTAAAGACACTCTTGAAGAAATGATAAATTACATTATAGATGAGAAAGGCGAAGAAGTTATAAGCGAACGTCATCAGAAAGATTACAAAAAGGAAACAGACACTACGCCTAATCCTGTTAAAGAAACAGTCGCACAAACAACTGCTACTGATACTAGTACTTTTACTGACATCAGTTTCGACGATATTTAGTTGTTGAAAAACAAAAAAGTAAAACCGGCGCGAATAATTTCGTAGCCGGTTTTTTTATTTCCTAAAAATCAATGTTTTAAATAGATTTACAACTTAAAATGCATTGAAACACTCAATCCTTTAATTTTATTTCAAAAAGGTTATCTTTGCCGCCCTTTATAAAAAACATTATGTTCGCAAAAACACTTCAAAACTTCACTCAGAATCCTAAAAACGACATTCTATCAGGACTTACTGTTGCTCTTGCATTGGTTCCAGAAGCGGTAGCTTTTTCATTTGTAGCGGGTGTAGATCCTTTAGTGGGACTTTATGGTGCTTTTATAATGGGACTTGTAACCGCTCTATTTGGTGGTCGTCCCGGTATGATTTCTGGGGCAACTGGGGCTATGGCAGTTGTTATGGTACACTTAATCCAAAAAGGAAATGAAGTTGGACTTACATTAGCAGAACCCGTTCAAAACCTTGGGCTTCAATGGCTTTTTATAACCCTTTTATTTGTTGGAGCTATTCAAATAATGGCGGGCGTTTTTAAGTTAGGGAAATTTGTTCGACTTATCCCCCATCCTGTTATGATGGGATTTGTAAATGGTTTAGCCATTGTAATTTTTCTATCTCAACTAGGTCTATTTAAAGAAACTCGCGGTACAGTACCGCAATGGATTTCCGGTTTGGACCTATGGGTAATGCTAGCGCTAGTTGGATTGACTATGGGTATTATGTTCGGTTTACCGAAAATTACCAAAAAGCTTCCAGCGGCTCTAATTGCTATTATTGTAGTTGCAGCAATTACAATTTTTGGTGGCCTTGATGTCAGTACTGTTGGCTCGTTTATTCGTGATGGCGGCGGATCTGGTTTAAAAGGTTCATTGCCGATGTTCCAAACTCAGATTTTTGGATTTATTGAAACCCTAGACGGTCATTGGGGATTGATATTTTCTACTGCTTTTATATTGGCGGCTGTAGGATTAATAGAATCGTTGATGACGTTGAATCTTATAGATGAAATGACCGAAACTCGCGGAAGTGGGAACCGAGAATGCGTGGCTCAAGGAGGAGCTAACATCCTTAACGGACTTTTTGGTGGCATGGGTGGCTGTGCAATGATTGGGCAATCTATCATTAACGTAAGTTCTGGTGGACGCGGGAGACTTTCTGGTGCCACAGCTGCAATAGCTTTACTTTGTTTTGTGCTATTTGGTGCTCCACTTATTGAACAAATTCCTATTGCTGCATTGGTTGGTGTAATGTTTATGGTTGTAATTGGAACCTTTGCCTGGAGTAGTTTTAGAATTCTACATAAAATTCCAATTTCAGATGCTATAGTGCTTATTACAGTATCAGCGGTAACAGTTTGGCTAGATCTTGCAATAGCAGTATTTATAGGGGTTGTTATGAGTGCCTTAGTTTTTGCTTGGAAAAGTGCTACAAGAATTAGAGCTAGAAAGAGAATTAAAGAAGACGGTACAAAAGTTTATGAAATATGGGGACCTTTGTTCTTTGGGTCAACTACAGCATTTAACAGTAAGTTTGATGTTTCAAGCGATCCAGAATCAGTGGAAATCGACTTTATAGAATCTAAAATATCAGATCATTCTGGTGTGGAAGCTGTTCGCAATATTGCGAATAAATATCTTGATAACGGAAAGCAAATTAAATTAACGCACCTTAGTCCAGATTGTAAAGCTTTATTACTTAAGTGGAATCCAGAATTTGAAACAATAATAAAAAGCTCTGTAGAGGATCCGCGCTATTATGTAGTTACCGATACCTTAGATGCCGAAGCTTAATTAGGTTTTATTTTCTGGTGAAGTAAAAATTTGTTTTAGTTGGCTCACCTTCTATCTCTACTTCTATCCATCTGTGTAAGGAGTCTTTGGCAGGGTGGGTATAGGTAATTTTTTCAGGGAAATCTATATTGTGATCATCAAAAACAAATTTGCCTTCTTCTGATGAAACAAGTGTAAAGGTGTGAGGTTTAGAATTTTTTTCATCAACTTTTAGAAAGGACAAAAACAAGTTGTTTTCTTTCTCCTCTAAGGCCATGGTTAATGTTCGTTCAGGTTTACCATTCACCTCAACAAAGCTAAACCCTGTAAAAGTACTATCATTTTCTTTAGACCAAGTTTCTTGTGAATATTCACCGGCAATCTCATTTGTCCATGTTCCTATCAACCAATTTAGTTGATTTATTTTATCGTAATTTTTTAAAACAACCTCTTTTTCTTTCTGTTCTTCCTGAGTATTGTTTTTACATGAAACAAATAAAAATGGTAAGAATATATAGATTAAGAACTTTTTCATTAGTCGGTGTGCTTATAAGCTTTGATATTAACTTTATAAAATTCGCAATCCGTTTTCAACCGGTTTGTCTGTTTGCAATAAGGTAACATTTTTCCCATCTACGGCTCCCAAAACAAGACACTCACTCATAAAGTTTGCAATTTGTTTTTTTGGAAAATTGACAACTGCTACCACCTGTTTCCCTATCAATTCATCCTTATGATAGCGTTTTGTTATTTGAGCTGAAGTTTTTCTTTGTCCTATTTCTTCTCCAAAATCTATTATAAGTTGATATGAAGGGTTTCTCGCTTCGGGAAAATCATTGGCTTCTATAATTGTTCCAACCCGCATTTCTACCTTTTCGAAATCGGACCAAGTAAGCTTATTTGGCATGGTTTATTCTAAGTTTTTGAATCATGGCTGAAGAAACCACACTTTGGTCGGCGCCATAAGCGTCTACTAGCAGACCTTTAACTCCTCCCTTTGTTTCAATTAAATAAAGAATGGTATTATCTCCCGGATCGGTCATTCCTTCAAATCGGTAATATTTTACAACATCCAGCTCTCCAGCCTTCCACTTCTTTTTAAGATTTTTAGATTCTATTCCTTCTTCTACAAGATTAAAGTCTTCGGTATAACCTTCCTTTTGTAAATCTTGAATAGCTACAGATAATGATGAATATGATTTTTTCATAAAATTTTGATTTAATCTTTAAAGTTAGCTACGAAATTAAACATCGGCAAAGAATTATAATTTTTTTAGTAAAATAAATACGAACCGTATTAGTATTAGCCTACAATCGTTAGTTAATTAACCCCTTAAAAATTGTATATTTAGACCTGAACACATTATGATTATTTTAAATACAATATGGCAGACACTGAATCAAAAATGCTACCCCTTGGCACCAAAGCCCCAGATTTTGTACTTACAGATGCAATAACCAATAAACTTGTTGCGCTAAAGGACATTCGTGGTGAAAAAGGAACTGTAGTTATGTTTATTTGTAACCACTGTCCATTCGTAAGACATGTAAATGAAGAATTAGTTCGCATTTGCAACGATTACAGGGTGATTGGTTTTGGGTTTGTGGCAATTAACAGTAACGACATCATTAAATATCCAGCAGACTCCCCAGCGGAAATGTGGCGTACTGCCCAGAAAGAAAGCTATCCTTTCCCATATTTATTTGATGAAACTCAAGAAGTAGCAAAAGCTTATAATGCAGCTTGCACGCCTGATTTTTATCTTTTTGATGAAGAACTTAAACTGGTTTACCGCGGACAATTAGACAACAGCCGACCTGGTAATAGAATTCCTGTAAATGGCCGAGATTTACGCGAAGCTATGGATAACATTTTAAATAATAATCCGCAACGAAAGGATCAAAAACCAAGTATTGGATGTAATATTAAATGGAAATAAGAAATTCCATCAACCACATTAATTTATGAGTCAATTAAATAATAAAACCGTTTTAATCACAGGTGGAGGGTCTGGTATAGGAAAGATAATGGTTCGATTAATGCTTGAGCGGAAGGCAAAAGTGATTATATGGGATATTAGTCAGGAAAATATCAACAATACGCTAACTGAGTTTTCCAATAACAATAATCTTTTTGGATTTAAAATAGATGTTTCCAATCCTGAGGAAATTAAAGAAGCTGCAAATCGAGTAAAACAGGAAATAGGAATCGTTGATGTACTAATTAACAACGCTGGAATTGTTGTAGGAAAATATTTCGACGAACACACAAATGCAGATATTGCTAAAACTATGGAAATTAATGCCATTGGCCCGATGTATGTTACTAAGGAATTCCTTGATGGCATGTTAAATCAAAATTCAGGGCATATTTGCAATATCGCGTCTTCCGGTGGATTAATCTCTAATCCAAAAATGTCGGTGTATGCTTCTAGCAAATGGGCAATGATCGGATGGTCTGATAGTCTTCGATTAGAAATGATGCAAAAAAACAAAGCCATAAAGGTTACTACCATTATGCCATATTACATCAATACTGGAATGTTTGATGGGGTTCAATCTAAGATTCCTATTCTCGAACCTGAAACAGCGGCACTTACAATTGTAAAAGCAATTGAAAAGGATAAAAAGATGGTTACCATTCCGGGGTACATTTACCGCTTTACACGATTAGGACAAGCTGTTCTTTCTATCAATGCTTTCGATTGGTTTGCTGGAAAGGTGCTCGGTATTTATAAAACAATGGAGCATTTCGTTGGAAGGAAATAACAGTTTTAAAAAAAAAATCTTCATTACGCTAATAATAGAGTAATGAAGACTTCTTATGATGTTTAAATAAATTTGTAAACTTATTTTACATCCATTAATTCAACGTCAAAAATTAAATTTGCATTTGGAGGAATTACACCACCAGCTCCGCGCTCACCATAAGCGAGGTTAGAAGGAATTACAAATCTAGCTTTATCACCTACTTGCAATAAAGCAATACCTTCATCCCAACCTTCAATTACGTGGCCTTTACCTAATGGAAAGTCTATAGGCTGTCTTCTCTTGTATGAAGAATCGAATTCGGTTCCGTCAGTTAGCATTCCTTTGTAATGTACAGAAACTGTCTTTCCTTTTTCAGCCTTCTTACCATCACCTTTAATGATGATTTTATAGTGAAGTCCGCTATCTGTTTTATCAAAACCTTCAGCAACTTTCTTAAGATCCGCATCTTGTTGCTCTTTCATCTTTGCAATTCGCGCTTCTCTTTCACCAGTAAAACTTCTAAAAGCTTCTACTGAATTCCACTTTTCGGCTTCTTCTCCAACGCGAATAATTTCAACTTTTTGCATAGTATCCCCTTGAGCAATACTATCAACAACATCTTGTCCCTCCACTACATTTCCAAATACGGTGTGCTTATTATCTAACCAAGG
Organism: Aequorivita sediminis; assembly: GCF_032080575.2. Classification (NCBI taxonomy): domain Bacteria; kingdom Pseudomonadati; phylum Bacteroidota; class Flavobacteriia; order Flavobacteriales; family Flavobacteriaceae; genus Aequorivita; species Aequorivita sediminis. Next base: position 78,422 of record NZ_JAVLSO020000005.1, read on the forward strand.
TGTTGCTACGTGAGTGATAAAAAACTGACTTCCGTTAGTTGCTGGACCTGCATTAGCCATAGAGATTACACCTGGTGTATCGTGGCGAAGATCTGGATGAAATTCGTCTTCAAAGTTATATCCTGGACCTCCTGAACCTGTTCCTTTTGGATCTCCTCCTTGAATCATAAAATCTGGGATTACACGGTGAAATTTCAGTCCGTCGTAATAAGGTTTCCCTTGTGGAATTGCTGAATTTTCTAAATTCCCTTCTGCTAAAGACACAAAATTTCCAACTGTTCCTGGAGTTTTATCGTGTGTAAGTTTAATAAGGATTTCTCCTTTTTCTGTGGTTATTTTTGCGTAGATTCCGTCTTGCATTATATTTATGTTTTAAAAGATGTGCAAAGGTACTTAATTCTGAATATAGATTTCAATGTTCAGAATTGAAAATGTAACAAAAGCCTTTGCAATTCGTCATACAAACAATAACCACCAAAACCTTTTCTGTGGAAAATATTCTCACAATAAATAATCTTACCAAAAAATTCGGCTCACTTACTGCTGTAAACAACCTATCATTTACCATCGAGAAAGGCAATGTTTACGGGATACTTGGTCCAAATGGAAGCGGTAAAAGTACAACACTTGGCATTGTGCTTAATGTAGTAAATAAAACTTCAGGCGACTTTCAATGGTTTAACGGAGATATTTCTACTCACAATGCTTTAAAAAAAGTAGGTGCTATTATTGAGCGACCTAACTTTTACCCTTATATGACAGCAGTACAAAACCTTAAATTGGTTTGTAAAATCAAAGAGGTTTCTGAAGCTAAAATTTTAGAAAAGTTAGAATTAGTTGGTTTATCCGATAGAAAAGACAGCAAGTTTAGCACCTTTTCACTAGGTATGAAACAGCGTTTGGCGATAGCTTCAGCTTTATTAAATGACCCTGAAATATTAATTCTAGACGAACCTACAAACGGTCTTGACCCGCAGGGAATTCATCAAATTAGAGAGATTATTAAGAAAATTGCTTCTTTGGGAACCACAATATTACTCGCTTCACATTTGCTTGATGAAGTAGAAAAAGTATGTACACACGTGGTTATTCTAAGAAAAGGAGTTAGTCTGTATTCAGGCAGTGTGGATGCTATGAATGCAAGCCATGGCTTTTTAACCCTTCAGAGTAATAATATGGAAATGCTAGAGCAAGCTTTAGAAGGGAATTCTGCTTTTGGAACTGTTAAACGGGAAGGAGAATATCTAATAGCTTATCTAAACCAACCCATGGATGCGACCGAAGTAAATAAATTGCTTTTTGAAAAAGGTATTACCCTTTCCCATCTTGTAAAGAGAAAAGAAAGCCTTGAAGAACAATTCCTTGAACTAACCAAACAAAACTAATTACAGATGCTACGATTACTAAAAATAGAACTTTTTAAACTGAAACATAGCCGATCTGTAAAAGTTATATCGAGTATCTATTTTATACTTATCACTTTTATAGCCCTTATTGCCTCAATAGAGTTCAATTTTGGAAATATTCACTTTAGGGTTGCAGATCAAGGAATTTTCAACTTTCCTATTATTTGGCACTTTAATACATATATGGCGGCCATTCTAAAGCTATTCTTAGCCATTGTTATTGTTTCCTTGATGAGTAATGAATATAGTTATCGCACCCTAAAGCAAAACCTAATCGATGGGCTTAGCAAAAAAGAGTTTGTACTTTCTAAGTTCCTAACTGTGCTTTTGTTCGCTGGCATTTCTACCCTTTTTATATTTATAGTAACACTTATCTTGGGGTTAAGCTTTTCCGATTATAATGAAATAGGAATTATTTTTAGCGATTTGGAATATATAGCAGCGTATTTCATTAAACTCGTTGCCTTTTTCTCATTTTGTTTATTTCTAGGGGTGTTGGTAAAGCGTTCTGCCTTTGCGCTTGGTTTCTTAATTGTTTGGCAAGTAATTGAATGGCTACTCTACGGCTTAATGAAATGGCAGTTTTTTAGAGACACTGAAATTGCAGACAAAGTAGCGTTGTTTTTCCCGTTAAACGCCATGGCAAACTTAATAAAAGAACCGTTTAGCCGCTTGGGAGTTATTCAAACCGCAGCAAACCAGTTAGGCGAAAATTTTACAAAGGATTATGCAGTTGGTTGGTTAAATATCCTAATTGTAATTGTATGGACGTTTTTATTTGTTTATTGGTCTTATGCAATTCTAAAGAAAAGAGATTTATAACTTATAAATTCACACATAATCATTTTACATAGCTTAGCTCTTTACTTTAAATCGATAATAATTTACTAATTACCTAAAAGTTGATATCTTGTCAGTTCTTTTAAATTCTGATAAAATGAAAAAAATATTCTTCATATTGTTGTTTTTACCTTTTCATCTTTTTGCTCAAGAAACTCCTTCTTCTGAGCAATTCTGGAATAATTTAAAATCACATTGCGATAAAGCTTATGAAGGAGTTATTACAGCTGGTGGCAAGGAAGGTGATGGTTTTATGGGAGAAAAACTTGTTATGCATATTAGAAGTTGTGAAGACAATACCATCCGCGTTCCGTTTTTTGTAGGAGAAAATAGATCTAGAACTTGGGTATTAACCTTGCAAGAGGACAATCGCATCCTTTTAAAGCACGATCATCGTCACGAAGATGGAACGGAAGAAGATATTACGCAATACGGAGGGGTAAGCTCTAATACAGGCTTACCGAATATACAGTTTTTCCCTGCAGACCAACATACAAGCAATATGCTTCCTTTAGCCTCTACTAATGTATGGTGGTTTACACTTGATGATACATCTATGACCTACAATTTACGCCGAATTGGGAGCGACAGAGTATTTACTGTAAAATTCGATTTAACTAAAGAAGTTGAAACTCCAGCAGCTCCTTGGGGGTATAGGTGAGATGTGAGATTTGAGATGTGAGATGTGAGATTTGAGATTCTAGATTCTAGATTCTAGATGTAATTTAATATTTTACTACATAAATAAAAAAACACTTACCAGCTTCCACCACCGCCGCCGCCAAAACCACCTCCAGACGACCCTCCTCCAGACGAACTGCTTGATGGTGAACTAACCATAGTAGATTTGGTAGACTGCATTGTATTAGAAAATGAATTGGAAAAATTATTCATTGTCAATACTCCTGTAGTTGAAGAATACCAAGTAGGAGGTTGTAAATCGAGGACTTCAAATTTTTTAACCCAATTGCTGAGTAATCCAAAAGCTAGCGCATAGCTCATCGTAGATTCAAAGTAATTGGGACTATCTTTTAATAGCATTTTTAGTTTATTCTCTTCTGCTATTTTTATAAACTGTTTAAACCCTTTTAATTCAGATAAAACTTGAGTTCCTTTCGCGTTTTTCTTTACCAGATGCACTGTCATATAAAGTAAAAATGCGAAAACTGGAACAAGTGCAATTACCGCTATTGGACCCCAATATACCAAAAAGACAAAAAGTAGAATAAGATCTATAATTATTAGACCTACTATTGCTCCAATTTGAACTTTATTCGCTTTAGGATCATAATATACTTGGGCTTGTTTTTTTAATAATGTTTTTGCTTTATCCATTTTTGTGTAAAATGAATTTTTCAAACTACTTATCAAAACACTCTTTTCACCAGAATTATGCCCGCTACCAAAAATTCCATTGAATAAAGTAATTTCATAGGGTGAAGCACCCTCTGGCAGAGGTCTCAAACGTGTAATTTTAGTATCACTTTTACCAAACCAATTTTTCTTTGAAATTTCCTCTATGGCTATAATCCCACGTTCTCCCCAATAGGGTAATAATGCAATTAGGTCTTCGGAATCACCTTTATCATCTATTAAATACCCTGCCATAGCTGGGTCTATGCCACTTGGAGGAAAATAACTTGTAGTCGCTATTACCTTATCATCCTTCCCGTATTTATTCCAAACTAAATAAAAAACAAAGACTAAAGCTCCCAAAATAATAGTCCAACCATAGTCAGTCCAAAATGGCCAAAAGGGTTTTATTTCTTTTATAGAGCCTAATGGCAATTTTACAAGTGCTGTTACACTCTCTCCGCTTGTAGAATTAAAGTCTCTAGTACTTTTAACCAAAAACACTCCATCGTCATAACTAACCTCAAAATAAGGTGAAACTGCAGATTGCCCTCGCTCACCCGAATACACATAGATATTGTCTAAATCCAAATCAATGCTTTCAGGAATATGAATAGTAAAATCTAATTTTTTAAAGGGTGCCAACCAATTATCTGGTTTAATATTCCAATAGAAATGAGTGTTTTCTTCTCCATAGAGAAAGGCATTGTAAACCCTGTATTTTATTTCGTAGTGCTCCGGACCGATTATAGTTTTATCCTTATCCCCAATTTTAATTTCAAAATCATGGCTTACTTTTCGTGCAAAAAATGGCGTTGTTGAATACTTATGCTTTGAAACATCAATATTTTCAATATCAATTTTACGCTTTTCATCCGTTCCATCTTCCGTTTTAATATCGTATTGAGTTTGTATGGTACGATATATCCCGTGTTTGGGAGCTGTGAAAGTAATGTCGTAATTCTCTACAACATCAAAATACCCCTCTTCACTTAAATAAATATCAACCTTTGCATAATCAACAGTAAAATCCTGAGAAGAAGCTTTTAGGAAAAAGAATATTCCAAAAACTAGTAGAACCAGTTTTTTATTGAACCGGCAATTAAACTTTAGTTTTATGAAATAATTGAAAAGCATCTTAATCGCATATGTTTTAATAAAATTTAATCGAAACTCACTTTTACATTTTTGCGTTCGGCTTCATCAGCTTCAAAGTAATCGAAATGCTTATACCCAAACATTCCAGCAAATAAAACACCAGGCATACTTTCGCCATAGGTATTATTTTCACGCACCGTACCATTGTAATACCTTCTACTGCGTTCAAGATTTACTTCAATTTCATTTAATTTCTGCTGTAAGTCCAAAAAGCTTTGATTAGCTTTTAAATCTGGATAAGCTTCACCTAATGCAAAAATACTGCGTAACGATTGTTGTAATTGACTTTCTGCTTTTATCTGGCTATTGATATCATCTGAAGGTACAGACATTGCAGCGTTTCGGGCATTTATAACACTTTCTAATGTAGATTTTTCGTGGGCTGCATATCCTTTTACAGTTTCGATAAGGTTCGGAATTAAATTGTAGCGACGTTTTAAAGCAACATCAATATTACTCCAAGCATCTTTTACTAAATTTTTGTTTTTTACAAAGCGATTAAAAACAATAACAAGCAAAATTGCAATCACTACTATAACTCCGAAAATAAAAAGCACAATATTCATAATTGTTTAGGTTTTGTTTTGATAATCAATTGACTAATAAAAGTAATGAATTCAATTTAAATTCTCTCTTACATTTTTTAATAACGAAATAATGCGTCTTAAATAAACTTGATTCGATTGTAGTTATTACTTTTATCACTCTTTATAAAAGATTTCACTTGCAACAATTAAATTTATTTTCCCTAAAAGCAGATTCAGAAAAGAACTTACTCCCTAAAGATGGCGAGGTTAATTACCTCGGAAGAATATTTTCTAAAGAAGTAGCAAATCGTTATTTCGAAATTCTTCTAAATTCCATTTTCTGGAAAAATGATGAAGCCTTCATTTTTGGAAAAAAAATTATTACAAAACGAAAAGTAGCTTGGTATGGTGATAAGGAATTTAATTACACCTATTCAAAAACAACAAAGAAAGCGCTTCCATGGACACCAGAATTACTTGAGCTTAAAAACTATATTGAAAAAGAAAGCGGAGAAACTTATAACAGCTGTTTACTGAACTTGTATCACACTGGTGCAGAAGGCATGGCATGGCATAGCGACGATGAAAAGGATTTAAAAAAGAACGGAGCAATTGCTTCTGTTAGTTTTGGTGCAGCGCGTAAATTCGCTTTTAAGCACAAAGAAACCAAAGAAACGATTTCTGTAAACTTAGAACACGGTAGCTTATTAGTAATGAAAGGTGAAATTCAAACCTATTGGTTACATCGATTACCGCCAACTAAAAAAATACATTCAGCAAGAATCAATCTGACATTTAGAACTATTATCGATTAATTTTTTTTTAAACCCTCCATAAACAATGAAGTTTAATGATATTCTAAATTAGAATAATTCATTTGTATCTTTGAGAAAAAACAAAACCCTATGAGAGTCCTTCCTATAATTGGATTTCTTTTCTTTTTTATTTCCTGCAAGCAAGAAGAAAAACAACTTACAGCACAACAGATTATTGATAAGGCAATTGAAAATGCTGGAGGAGATAAATACGACAAGGCCAAAATTGAATTCACTTTTCGTAATAATAAATACACTAGCGAAAGAAAAAACGGTCTTTATAAATTAACTCGAACAATAAACGATTCTTTAGGAGAAACTTTTGATGTGCTTACAAATAGTAGTTTTGAAAGAAAAGTTGATGGTGTAAAAATAAACTTGCCAGACTCTCTAATGAATCTGTATTCCAATTCGGTAAATTCTGTACACTATTTTGTGCAATTGCCTTACGGTTTGAATGATGAAGCCGTAAATAAAAAATTAGTTGGAGAAGCTGAGGTTAAAGGCAAGAAATACTACGAAATTGAAGTAACGTTTAAGCAAGAAGGCGGCGGCGAAGATCACGAAGATATATATATGTATTGGATTAATAAAGATGATTATACTACTGACTATTTCGCATATAAATTCTACACTGGAAAAGGTGGCATACGTTTTAGAGAAGCTTTTAACCCTAGTGTTGTAAAAGGAATACGTTTTGTTGATTACAAAAACTACAAAGCCGAACCTTGGGAAAATGTAGATATGAACTCTCTAGATGAGCTCTTTACCGAAGGAAAACTAACGTTGCTTTCAGAGATAATTACTGAAGATATTTCAGTCGATATTATTGAATAAAAAAACTCGGTCTTCTATTTTAAAGTCCGAGTTTTAAATATATTAATCGAGAGTTTTAATTCACAAAGAATACTGCATTGGCTAGAAACAGTTTTCCATTCTGCCAAAACGAACGGAATGACACATCGTCAACCATATAAACTACACTACCACTACCCTTCTTTGCCTGAGCAAAAACAATTGAGTTTTTAAGTGAAGCCTTGGCGCGTTCACCAGTAAATCCAGAAACACTTACAGCGTCTCCTTCAATATAACCTACATTATAACCATCTTCTAAAAACTTGTAAGACTTATTACCCAATTTCATACTATAATACGTAACATCGTATCCAAAAGCTAAGGGGTGAGTGGTATCTAACTTCACTTTAAAAATACTTCCAGTAATCATATCTTTAGTACTTTCCATCTCACGTTCAGCATAAGGAATTAGGTTTTTATCTGAAGCTTCATCTTCTTTTTCATCATCGTTTTCAGAAGCATTTTTGGTTAAATCGAAACCTTTTTTACCTTCAAAAATGTCTACAGCATTACCTATAGCTATTATTTTACCGCCTTGCTCAATCCAATCTTCAAGTTTTTTAAAGTTATCATCGTTTAAAATTGAATTGTAATTTCCTTCAGGTAATATTAAAATATCATATTCACTCCATTTAATTCTTCCTACACTTTCTGTGTTTATTGAAGTGATCGGATACTTTAGTTGCGTTTCAAAAAAGTGCCAAAGGGCTCCGTAATTTAATGAAGAGGTCCCTGCACCTTGAAGTATGGCAACTTTTTTATTCTTGATTAAATGCACGTACTGTGATCCAAAATCTGTTAACTCATCAGCATAACTCGTTGGAGAAGCGTAGAGCTCTCGCTCCATTTTATTTGCTATTTCAATAAGCTTTGTGTCAAATTCTGAATTGGTTTTATTGTCGCTTCTTGTAATAATTAAACTTCCTCGACCAAAGTTATTTCCATTAAAACCAAGTTCTTTTTCAGAAAAACGCACTTTTATATTATTCTTTAATAATTCCGAAAGAAATGTGGCGTCTTGTAAGCTATTCCATTTCGCGATATAACCAGCGGCATTAGGAGAAGCAATATTAGAAACTGCTGATTTTTTCGCTGTACTATTAGCAGTAACCAAACTAGTACTTGCAACACCATCTAAACCAAAGGCATAAGGCAGACTCCATGCTGTAATATCGTAAGTAATTGGAGTTGATAGTGATGTGGTAGGTTCAAAAAGTACTTGCACCATCTTCCCTTTAGGTTGATTTGTACTAACCACTAAAGCATCTTTAGCGTCTATTGTTGCATTTTTCGATGTTGAATAGCTAAAACCTTTCACTTTACCACCATCTGCAAACCCGTATTTAATATCGTGACGATCTAACATTTCGGTTAGACTTTTAATTTTATCTGCATTTCCTTTTAGCACAAAGCTCTTGAATTTTAAATTGTCATTTTGAAAGAATTTTCCGAATTCTGAATTAAGGGTTTTCGCTTGTTTTGAAGCAACTTCAATAGTTGATAGTCCTGTTGTGGTATGATGAGCAACACGGTCTACAAGTGTGAGTTCGATATCTTCATCATTTATAATACCTAATCCAGCCATACCGTGCCCTGCTTGCTCGTAAGTCATTCCAATCGCCCCCATATACATTGGGTAAGTATCACCATAACTTGGGTATAATAAGTCAAAACTCTCACGTGTGAAGTACAACCATCCGTTTTCATCAAAATACTTGGCGTTATTCTTTCCTATTTGATGTTGAAAATCGCGTTGCCAAGGGGTAATTATTTCGTGATAAGGTTCTGCTCCAGGAGCAAAATAATATGGGTTATTTATAAACTGTTCGTGAAAATCTACGTGTAGATGCGGCATCCATTGATTATAAATTTTTAAGCGTTGTTGCGTTTCTATCTGACTTGCCCACATCCAATCGCGATTTAAATCGAATAGATAATGGTTAGGTCGGCCACTTGGCCAAGGCTCTTTATGCTCTGTAGCATCTTGGGAGGTGTTATAAGGCCTAGCTTGCACTTGATTGTACCAATTTACATATCTATCTCGCCCATCTGGATTAACACCAGGATCCATAATTATTACAGTATTTTGAAGATAATTTTGGTGCTCTGTCAGCAATTTATAGATTGTATTCATTGCTGCTTCACTACTACTCGCTTCATTTCCGTGTACATTGTAGCTTAACCAAACAATAGCTTTCTCTGGGCTGGCATTTCCTGTAATAATTCCAGCATTTTTTAAATTATCAGTACGAATCTTTTCAATGTTTTTAAGATTCTCTTCAGAAGAAATAATGGCATAGGTCAATCTTCTACGTTCGTTTGTAGTTCCATAATCGGAATATTGAACAAGCGCACTGTTTTCAGCAACGTGTTCAAAATAAGCAACTACATCGGCGTGCCTTGAAAACTGAGTACCTATTTCATACCCCAAAAATTCTGCAGGTGATTTTAACTGCGCGAAAATAAAAACAGGAAAAATTAAAAATAAAATAGTGAGAAAACGATTCATTCTGAAAGAGTTTAAAATAATTGATAAAGCTAAAGAAACAATTTGAAATAATGCTATTGATTTTAGAGCAAAGACAAGGCTTAACCCTATAAAAAGCTAAAATTTAATTAGCAACAATTATCTATAAATGATAGCTAATTAATAAAGGTAAAGGATTGAGAAAGGTTTGTTTGTAATAACTTAATAAAAACAAAGTAAGTTTAAATTTACTCTCTATTTTTCTTTGGAAAAGTTTCCTCTAAAGCAACTTGTCCGTCTTTGTAATATTTCCAAAGTCCATGCTTTTTACCGTGTTTGTAGTGGCCTTCAATTACTACATTACCATAAGCATCGTAGTAAAAAACATGTCCGTGAATTAGGTCATTAGAATGCGGAAGTTTTTTAAGCAGTACCCCCTCCGCCGAGTAATAATTATCTTCTCCGTCCTTTTTCCCGTGCTTATAATCGGTTTCTTGAGTTATTTTTCCATTTGGGTAATAGGTTATAACTTTTCCGTGAAGTTCGTCGTTTAGATAGTTTTCTCGAGACATAACTACCTTAGATTTTTCGTGATAGTAAACCCATTCCCCTATTCGGTCTTTACCTTGCATTTTACCTTCACTTACAAGTTTTCCTTTTTTAGTAAAATACTTGACTTCGGCAATATTATCACTCTTGTTAAAGGTTTTAATTACAGTAGGCTGATTCTTGCAGTCTTCACAATAAAATCTGAATTCTCCAACCTCCTTCCCGTGTTCAAACTTACCTTCATATCGCAATTGTTCCGTTTCGGGATATGTTTTTTTCCAAATTCCGTGACGTTTACCATCTGCATCCATTTGGTTTGTATCATTTTGAGAAAAACCTGTTACAGATGAGATAAAAATTCCTAAGAAAAGTAAGGCATTAAATATTTTCATAGTGTTTGTAATATTTCAATAAATATAACGAAGAAGCTTTAATTCTATTTTACTATAGTTGTGAATTGAAGAAGGGTTTCCAAATATGCCGAAATATCAGCCTACAAAGAAACCCTTCTTTATTAAGATTAGAAAATATTATCGCTTCCCAGCTCGTTTTTGTTCCTCAGCCTGCTCCATCATTTCAGCCATTTTACGCTGAAATTTATTTTGCTTTTTTGGTTGCGCTTTTTTCACCTGAATTTTAGCGTGAATCTTTTCTTCATCAATAATGAAGTTTTTGATTACAAGCATTATCCCGATAGTAATCAAGTTCGATACAAAATAGTACAGCGATAAACCACTTGCATAGTTGTTGAAGAAAATCAACATAAACAATGGAGAAAGGTACATTATGAATTTCATATTAGGCATTCCCGGTTGCTGCTGTTGCTGCATTGTCTGTCCTGTTGTCATCATCATATAAATGAAGATTGCAATAGAAGCTAATATTGGGAATAAACTTACGTGATCCCCATAAAATGGAATATGAAATGGCAATTCTAAAATTGTATCATAGCTTGAAAGGTCTTCTGCCCATAAGAAACTCTTCTGTCTCAAATCGAATGCCGATGGGAAAAAGGTAAACAAGGCATAGAACACAGGAATTTGCAATAAAGCTGGTAAACAACCTTTCAGCGGACTGGCACCTGCGGAAGTTTGCAACTTCATAGTTTCCTGCTGGATTTTAAGCTTATTGTCCTTGTACTTCTCTTTTATTGCATCCATTTCAGGTTTTAAAACCTTCATTTTAGCCTGAGCAAGGTATTGCTTGTACTGCACAGGAGAGAGCAATAGCTTAATTAAAATGGTAAGTACAATAATGGCAATTCCCGCTGGTAAGAAATCTGTTAATAACCCAAACAATGGTATAATAACGTATTTATTAATAAACCCAAATATTCCCCAACCTAACGGCATAGCTTCATCTAAGTTACGACCGTATTCTTTAAAGATTTTATAATCTGAAGGACCGTAATACATATTCATCGTATGAGCCAACTTTCCACCTTTAGGTTCTATAAGCATCTTAGCCCCGTACTGTTTTGTATATACAGTATCTATTTCTTCATCTTTTACTAAATCTACAGATGTAAGTTTTACCTCTTTAAATGGAGTATCTGTAAGCAGCATTGAACTAAAGAAATGCTGACGGAAATTCATCCAAGTAACATCTTTCTCTAATTCGTCGTCATCACCAGATGGAGACAATTTTGAGTGTTTTTCGTCGTCGTATTCGTAAGTTAAACGAGAATATCTGTTTTCATACGAGATACTTTTTGCGTGACGATATCCTTTTAATCTCCAGTCTAAATACATAGGCTGAGAGGTATTTAATACACCATCTAACCCTTGACTATTAATACTGAAATCGAGCATATATTCACCAGGCTTCAAGGTATAACGATACTCTAGGAATCCATTTTGTGAAGTTTTTAACTTCATAGAAAGCACTTTATCTTCGCCGTTGTCACTTAATGTAGGCTCGAAGTATAAATCTGCTGTGTTTAAATTTCTATTTTCAGCTGTAAACTGAAGGTTTAATGAAGCGTTGCCATCTTTAATAAGATAGATTGGAACAGAATCAAATTTTGTAAAATTCTTTAATCTAGCTTCCGAAATATAACCTCCTTTATTACTTACTTTTAAGTAAAGCACATCATTTTCAAACACTGTACTTTCATCGGTTGCAGAAGGCAATGTGCTAGAATAAGCAAAAGAACCTAATTGGTTTTTCAATTGCTCATAAGCTAATGAATCACTTGCAGAACCTAGCTTCATTGAATCTGAAATAGCTCCAGCTAAAGTTGTGTCTTGAGGTCCTTTTTCTGATGAAATAGCCTCACTTGCTGCAGCTTCAGTTTTTGCTTGTTCAGCTTGTAATTCTTCCTCGGTAGGTTTATTCATATAAAGCATCCAAATAAGGATACCACCAATCAATAAAAAACCTACGAGTGAGTTTACGTCAAATTTCTTTTCTTCCATACTAAGTCGCGGACTTGTACCGCAATCGTTTTAATGCATTCCGAATTTAGAATTCGAAAGTTTAGTTTAATTTAATCGTTTTGTTTCGTTGTAATCTCAGTTAATAACTTAGATTTAAACTTATAAGACAGCTAGGTAAACAATAATCCCGCCTTTCTTCGAGCTTACGCCAAATTGTCTTAGTTATTTTTTTTCTGAATGTTCGTGCATTGCTTTTACAAAGGCTACAAAAAGTGGATGCGGATTGGCGACCGTACTTTTATATTCAGGATGGTATTGAACGCCAATAAACCAAGGATGACTTGGAATTTCTACAATCTCTACCAAATCGGTATTTGGATTACTACCTGTAGCAATCATACCTGCAGCTTCTAATTCATCTTTATACTTACTGTTAAACTCATATCTATGGCGGTGACGCTCTTCGATAGAGTTTGAATCATATATCTTGCTCGCTAAGCTACCTTCTTTTATATCACATTTCCATGAACCTAAACGCATAGTTCCTCCCATATCCTCTAAGTTTTTCTGATCCTCCATAATACTAATTACAGGGTCTTGAGCTTTTGGATTCATTTCGGTACTATTTGCATCTTTTAAGTTCAACACATTTCTAGCAAACTCAATAACTGCCATTTGCATTCCTAAACAAATTCCCAAGAACGGTAAGTTATTTTCACGTGCATATTGAACAGCAGCAACCTTCCCTTCAATTCCTCGTTCGCCAAATCCTGGTGCAACAAGAATCCCATCAAGTTTAGAAAGTTTGTTACCAATAGTTTTTGCATTAATGTGCTCTGAATGTATAAAGTCAACATTTACTTTAACCTCATTTTCAGCTCCCGCATGAATAAAAGCTTCTAAAATAGATTTGTAGCTATCTTGTAGTTCAACATACTTTCCAATTAAACCAACTCTAACCTCAGCTTTCGGGTTTTTGTGTCTTTGTAAAAAGTTATTCCAATGCTCTAAGTCTGGTTCATTTGAATCTACAAGATTTAATTTTTTAAGAGTAACCTTATCTAAGCCTTCTTCAAACATTAAGTTTGGAACATCATAAATTGTAGAAGCATCTATAGATTGAATTACAGCTTCTTGTTTTACATTACAGAAAAGTGCAAGCTTTCTTCTTAAATCAAAAGAAAGTTCGTGTTCTGTTCTACAAACTAAAATATCTGCACGGATACCACTTTCCATTAAGGTTTTAACCGAATGTTGAGTTGGCTTGGTTTTCAATTCACCTGCAGCAGCAAGGAAAGGGACAAGGGTTAAATGTATAACTAGAGCGTTATCATCTCCCATTTCCCATTTCATCTGACGAACAGCTTCTATGTATGGTAAAGACTCAATATCTCCCACAGTTCCACCTATTTCGGTAATAACGATATCGTAATCGCCAGTTTTTCCTAATAGTTGGATACGCTCTTTAATCTCGTTTGTGATATGTGGAATTACTTGAACCGTTTTTCCTAAGAATTCACCACGACGCTCCTTTTGGATTACGCTTTGGTAAATACGTCCTGTGGTAACATTGTTTGCTTGAGAAGTTGACAAATTTAAGAAACGCTCATAATGCCCTAAATCTAAATCGGTTTCAGCACCGTCATCTGTAACATAACATTCGCCATGCTCGTATGGATTTAAAGTTCCTGGATCTACGTTAATGTAAGGATCTAGTTTTTGAATAGTTACACGGTAGCCTCTAGCCTGCAATAGTTTAGCTAGCGATGCTGCGATAATTCCTTTTCCTAATGATGATGAAACCCCGCCCGTAACGAAGATGTATTTTGTAGTGCTCATGGATGCCTCTGCTGAAATGATTATACGGGATGCAAAGGTACATTTTTATTGTGGAAAGGAAAGGTTTAAAATTCAAAAATGAAATACCCTATTTTCAAAATGAATTTCCGTCAGTAGTTAGAATTAAGATATTTTTTTCCCAATTAATAAATGATTTGTTCCATTTACCTTTTTAAGCGAATAAAAGTCGAAGTGACTGCCGAAATTATCAATAATTTTGGTAGCCATTTCTGTATCCTTTTCTAAGTTCACTCCTATATTAAAAATTAACTCTCCATTAATTTCGATGAGTTTTGAAACATTGTCACAAAATTCCTTTTTAAAAAATTTTGAAGGTACAGTGGTGTCTATAAAAAGATCGATTATAATTAGCTGAAATTTATTTTTAGAAGTTTTCACATACTCAAAAGCATCGGCTTGGATAATTTGCAAGGTGTTTGAAGAAGCAATACCGAATTCATCCTTAGCCAACTTTATGATTTCAGGATCGATTTCTACAGCAATAATATTTTTTTGATATTCAAATGTTTCACGAAGAGACTGGATAATACTTCCACCGCCTAAACCTAAAAGCAATAAGTTTTCAACAGACTTTAGATTTACTTTAGTCAAACCTATTTCTAATATTTTCTGAAGTGACCCGTAAGAATAATTTGCGTTTTTTGTATCCAAAACCTTCTTACCATTAATATAAGAAATTTCTAAAGTGCCATTAAATTCAGAAGGAAATTTTCTTGTGACTGGCCAGATGTAGCTTAAAATCTTTTTCATTTTTCCTTTTAATTATTGCAACTTTATCTATCGCCAAAAAGATACAGAATTTTACTTTTTGATAAGCTTTTTCACTAAGCCCTCTAGCCCATTGAGTTTGAGCTCATACATTTCGGCCATCATTCTTCCAAGTTTCCCCTCAGGAAATCCCTTCTGTTTAAACCACACAAGATAATACTCAGGAACATTCACCAAATAATACCCCTCATATTTTCCGAAAGGCATTTTATAATTAGCAAGTTCAATTAAGTGATTAGGGTCTGGGCTATTTCCAATGTTCATATTCGGCGAGTTGTTTGGCGATATATTCTCGCCAGTATAATTCTTGTTTGTCATTTCGAGAGTGATCAGTTTCGGTATCAAATTTCGTTTGCATTGCCCTTCTTTTCTGTTCAACTTCTCTGTAAATTTTTTCAATTTCAGATTGCACACTCTTTGAGAACTGCTTTCCTTCTAAATTCTTTTTAAGCATTCGAGCATGTAATTCTGATATATCAAAGTGAAGCTGTTCGTGTTTTAGAATATAATCATTTACTTTTTCAGGAATATACCAAGAGTTATTCGGCTCAAAGAAACTTGATACCGAGTAATCAACACTAACCTTATTATTCTTGATTGAATACGAATATTGAAAGCTTATTCCCGAATTGGTGGTCGCAACAAAACTTGCACTACGTAAAGGTTTTCCGCGAAAGTCATTCCAACTAAGCTTATAACTTTCACTCCACATGATTTTTTCAGAATTGTTCTGAGGGAGTGTTATCAAGAAAATTAATAATGCAATAAAAAGTTTCATAATAAGCTGAAGTCAAAAATATCGTGGAAATTAAAATAACTGACTCTCAACTGAAAAAGAAAGCTAATTGCCTTCTTAGCCCCAATTAAACTCAATTACTTTTTCAATATCCGGGTGAAGACTTTGTATCACTGGACAAGTTCTCCCTGTATTTTCTAATATTTTTCTCGATTTTTCTTCGATACCCGCAGGAAAATTCAGGGCTATTTCAATTTTAGAAATACGACGCGGATTTGCAGCCATAGTTTTGGTTACCATTGCTGTAGTTCCATCCATATTTACATTCATATCTCTCGCCTTAATCCCCATTACAGTTATCATACAATTAGCAAGTCCTGTAGCCACAGTATCTGTAGGTGAAAATGCTTCTCCTTTTCCGTTGTTATCGGTTGGAGCGTCTGTGATATAGGTGTTTTTAGATTGTAGGTGTTCGTTCTCTGTACGAAGATTTCCTAAATATGTTACTTTAGAAGTACTCATTCTACAACTTCAAATTTAAGTTCGTTATTGTATTTTAGAATATATGCCGCTTCATTGCAATACCCTTCTGTATCAGACTTATTATATCTAAATTTATTTTCAATATACACTGTTTGATTTTCAGGTAGTACAGCATCGTAAATATCTTTTTCTGAAGCCATACGCAACAATACATCGTAAGTTACATCAAAACCTCTAATAGCGTATCTATTGGGCAATACACCGTATTTATTTTTATAACTTACCAAAAATGAATTGCGTTCGTCCTCGTCAAACTTTCTGTTAACAGATGGAAATGTAAAATCTAATTTTGCTAAACGTCTACTTGATACTTCGTGCCATTCGTAAGCGTCGTTTTTATCGAAAGTAAATAGGCGAAGCTTATAGCTTGGAGACATTCCAGCTAAAACATTTACGGCACTACTAATTAGCACAGGATTTTCAGACTCAAGAACAACCCAATTTTCCATTCCGTTATTTACTACAGCAGAAATATCACTAGAGCCAACATATCCTCCACCTCTTGGCACTACTGTTTTTGCAGTTGGAATTGCCGATAGCAGCATTTCTTTCTGTTTAGCTCTTTTTGAATCTGAAATTATAATAATATTCTTACCTGATGAATGCTTCACCAAATATTGAATCATTGTTTTTTCAAGAATTGAATTGGTAGGTATGGTTTGAAAAAGGTTCTTATTCATAGCCATATCTCTATTGCTTAAAGGAGAAAAAACTGGAATTTTATCTCTCTGAAGCATATCTGAAGCTTTCTCAACATTCTTCTGTAGCAATGGACCAATTACGGCATCTACATTTTTAAAGTTTCCATTTGAAATAATAGATGCAACTTTACTTTCACTTCTTTCTGTATCGTATACATTAAGAGTAACAGGAATGCCTTTATCCTTTGCAAACTCAGCAGCCATTAATGCTCCGCTATAAAAGTCTAAAGATACACGAAGGGTAGGATCTCTTTTAATTAAATCGCTATCGCCTTCAGTTGAGTCGTCTGGACTATCTGGTAAACGAAATGGCAACATAAGCGCTACCGTTTTCATACTTTTATTGTCTATTCGGTCTTCAAGATTAACATCGGTATAAACATTGGAAGAAGCGTAATCTGATTCTTTAGGTAATTTAAGAATCATTCCTTCTTTTAATCCATCTTTTGCATACGGATTTAAAGCAATAATTTCATCTTGGGAAAGACCAAATTTCACTTTCAGTCTATAAAAACCTTCTTTGGATAATACTTCGTAATACTGAAATTTATCTTCGTCGATTTCAGCATCTTCTATTACAGTATCTTCAGGCACAATAATTATTGAACCTCTCTTTAAACCATCGCCTAATTCTGGGTTTAGCGCATCTAATTCCGCAATACTAATCCCGAATTTTCTGGCAATTCCAAACTTAGTTTCCTTAGCTTGAACTTTATACTCTTGAGTGCCAGATAGTAATTTATTATCAGGATCTGTAGTAGTAACCTCGGTACTTTTTGAAGCCGCCGGAATAAGTATTCTTTCTCCGTTTCTCAGGCCTCTGGAGTACAACTCCTTATTTAACCTTTTGATATCATCAACACTAACATTGTATTCTTGAGCTATGCCGTATAGAGTTTCTTTTCGTTTAACCCTATGCTCGCGGTAGTTGTATTTTTCTGTTCCTGAACTAATAATATTATTAGAAGGAATAATCAAAATACTATTTGCCTTTAGTCCATTTCTAGATTCAGGGTTCAAATTGTAAATTGTTTCTTCAGAAATATTGTATGCATCTGCAATACTCGAAATCGTTTCACCTTTTTTAACAGCGTGACTCTTGTATTGTTGTTGCGCTGCAGATCCACAACTAACCATAAATAACAACGTAACTGAAACGTATATTAAACACTTCAACATAGGAATAATCGAATTTTTAAGTTTGTCAAACATAGTCTCAATTTCAGTTAAAATTAAACATGATTTATGAGTAAAATCAATTTCAGCAAAAAAGAAACTTTACAGAAATTATTCCCACTCTATTGTTGCAGGCGGTTTAGAGCTGATATCATAGACTACTCTATTAACGCCTTTAACGCGATTTATTATATGATTACTTACTTCTTGTAAAAATTCATAAGGTAAATTTACCCAATCTGCAGTCATCCCATCGGTAGATTCGACTGCTCTAAGAGCAACTACTTTTTCATAGGTTCTTTCATCTCCCATTACTCCTACACTATTTACCGGTAATAGAATTGCCCCAGCTTGCCATACCTTATCGTATAGGTCCCACTTTTTTAACCCATTTATAAAGATAGCATCGACCTCTTGTAATATACGAACTTTTTCGGCCGTAATATCTCCTAATATTCGAATTGCTAAGCCTGGTCCAGGGAAAGGGTGTCTTCCTAATAATTCAGGGTCGATTCCCATTTCTTTTCCTACACGTCTAACCTCATCTTTAAAAAGCATACGTAGCGGCTCTACAATTTTTAATTTCATAAAATCTGGCAGCCCACCTACGTTGTGATGACTTTTAATGGTTACTGAAGGTCCATTAACCGATACGCTTTCAATAACATCTGGGTAGATAGTTCCTTGACCTAACCAATCCACGCCAGTTAATTGATGTGCCTCATCATCAAATACTTCAATAAAGGCATTACCAATAGCTTTACGTTTCTTTTCAGGATCGCTTACATCTTTTAAAGCTTTTAAAAATCGCTCCGATGCATCTACACCTTTTACATTTAGACCCATATCTTTATACTGGTCTAATACACTTTCAAATTCGTTTTTACGAAGCAATCCGTTATTTACGAATATACAGTATAGGTTTTTACCTATTGCTTTATTAAGAAGAATAGCAGCAACTGTTGAATCTACTCCACCACTTAATCCTAACACAACTTTTCCATCTCCTACTTGCTCTTTTAAAGTTGCAACAGTAGTTTCAACAAAAGCAGCTGGTGTCCACGTTTGAGGTACCTCAGCTATATTCACTAAAAAGTTTTCTAACAATTGCTTTCCGTGCGTTGAATGGTACACTTCAGGATGAAATTGAATTGCGTAGGTTTCTTCGCCTTCAATTCTATAAGCAGCATTTAAAACATCTACAGTGCTTGCTAAACGTACTCCATTTTCAGGAAGTTTCGCGATGGTATCGCTATGACTCATCCAGACATTAGTGTTTTCTGGAATGTCTTTAAAGAAAACTTCACCATCTTTAATCATAGATAACTTCGCTCTTCCGTATTCACGTAAGTTTGATGGCTCTACACTTCCTCCATTAAAATGCGCTAAATACTGTGCCCCATAACAAACCGCTAAAAGTGGCTTCTGACCTTTAATTTTTGAAAGGTCCGGATGTGGAGCATCTTCAGCACGAACAGAAAATGGACTTCCAGAAAGAATTACAGCCTTATAAGGATCTAGGTTTTCTGGAACTTTATTGTATGGGTGGATTTCGCAATAGATATTCAACTCTCTAACGCGTCTAGCGATTAATTGAGTGTACTGCGATCCAAAATCTAAAATGAGGACATTATTTTGCATAGGCAAAAATACTGTAAATTGTTAATTTGGTTAAACTGTTGTGAGTAATTTTTCAATGTATTTTCAACAAAAGTAAAATTGTTGATTTGCCATTCTTTTAATTTTATTTAAAAATCACGAACACACGAGTTTTTATAATTTTTCGTGCATTCGTGATTTTTCATTTAGCATAAATTAAAGTGTTTCTTTTAACCAGCTAAAGAACTCTCTTTGCCACACCAACGCATTTTGTGGTTGAAGTACCCAATGGTTCTCTTCTGGAAAATAAAGAAGCTTACTTTTTATATTTTGTAATTGCGCTGCTTGGAACGCTTGCAATCCTTGCTCAATAGGTACACGATAATCTTTACCACCTTGTACTATTAAAATTGGAGTATCCCATTTATCAACATAATTAATTGGGTTGAACTCATTGTATGTTTTCTGTGCTACTTCATTTTCTTTCTCCCAATAAGCACCACCCATATCGTGGTTTACAAAGAACAACTCTTCAGTGGTCCCATACATTGATCGGTTGTCGAAAACACCGTCATGAGCAATAAAAGATTTGAAACGACCGTCGTGATTTCCAGCAAGCCAGAAAACTGAATAGCCACCAAAACTTGCACCAACAGCACCAAGTCTATCATTATCAACATAAGGCTCTTTAGCAATAGCATCAATAGCATCTAAGTAGTCTTGCATTGCACCACCACCCCAGTCGCCACTAATTGCTTCATTCCATTCTACACCATGACCTGGCATTCCTCTTCTATTAGGAGCTACAACAATATAACCTTGCGATGCCATTAATTGGAAATTCCAACGGAATGAGTAGAATTGAGATAAAGGAGACTGTGGTCCACCCTGAGCATAAAGCAAGGTTGGATATTTTTTTGTTTTATCGAAGTTTGGAGGTAAGACCACCCATACCAACATTTGTTTACCATCTTTAGTAGTTACCATTCTCTTTTCAACTGATGGTAAATCCATTTTTCCGTAAAACTCAGTATTAACCTGTGTAAGTTGCTTAAAAGTTTTATTCTTTAAATCGAAAGAAAAAATCTCTGTAGCGTGGTTCATATCGGTACGTGTAACGATTAAATGACCATTTTTTTCTGCTACTATACCCGTTACATCAAATTGTCCTTGTGAAAGCTGCTCTACTACAGGCACTTTTCTTGATCTTCCCGGATGATCAACTTTAAAAAGTTGTCTTGTTCCATTTACAGGAGCTGTAAAATAAATATCTTTATTATTGTTTGCCCATATAAAGTTAGCAACTGTTCCATCCCAATGTGCTGTAAGGTTTTGTTTCACACCCTCTTTTAGCACAATAATATCATTTTTATCAGCTTCATAACCTGGAGTTTTCATTTGCAACCAAGCTAAAGCACCATCTTTCGAAAATGCAGGGTTTGTATCGTACCCTTTATTTTCTTCAGTAATATTTTCAGTTTTTTTGCTGGCTAGGTTGTACTTGTAAATATCTGTGTTAGTACTTACTGCATATTCTGTGCCTGCAACTTTTTTACTTACGTAATAGATATTTTCACCTTTTGGACCCCAAATATAATCTTCATCACCTCCAAATGGAGCTTGTGGGGTGTAGTATGGCTGGCCTGGTGTGATATCAGTTTCTGCTCCAGTTTCTACATCTTTATAAAAAACGTGATTAAAACTTCCATCGTTGAATTTATCCCAATGACGGTAATCTAATGACGTAAATACATACGCATCACTTTTTGGTAGATCGTTGTAAATATCATTTCCAGTAATGTCGTTAATATGAACTGCTTTGTGCATCAGAAGGTATTTGCCATTTGGAGATAAATTTTTATCTGCCACTTTAGCCTCTTCCTTTGTAACTTCAGCAAAATTGCCACCAGTTACTTTCATAGCGTAGAATTTTGAGTCGAAGTTATTTTCTTCCATGTTGGGAGTTGTAACTTTATAAAAAAGCACTTCTCCATTGTCAGAAATTCCAATCGGACTTACTTTTTTTACTTGCCACAGTAGCTCAGGCGTCATTGTATTTTGCGCGAACATGATGCCAGCAGTAAGAAATGCTAGCAGGAACGTTATTTTTTTCATTTCAAAAGTTTTTAAAAATGCAAAGTTACTTAAAAAATCTATGCTGGTTGCACTAGATATAGATAGTAATGAATGTTCTAATTTTTCGTGGTATCTTTGCACACTTTTTAAATTAAGAAATAACAGAAATGCGCACGAAATCCCTAAAGAAAAATAAAATTAATGTAGTAACATTAGGTTGCTCTAAAAATGTATATGACAGTGAGGTACTTATGGGCCAACTGCGTGCTAGTGATAAAGAAGTAGTACACGAGGAAGAAGGAAACATTGTGGTAATTAACACCTGCGGCTTTATTAATAATGCCAAAGAAGAAAGCATAAATACCATTCTTGAATACGTTCAGAAAAAAGAAGAAGGTGTTGTAGATAAGGTTTTTGTTACAGGGTGTCTTTCTGAAAGATATAAACCAGACCTTCAAAAAGAAATTCCGAATGTAGATGAATATTTTGGTACAACCGAGCTTCCAGGTTTATTAAAAGCTTTAGGTGCAGACTATAAGCACGAATTAATTGGTGAAAGAATTACGACTACACCAAAGAATTATGCCTATTTTAAAATTGCTGAAGGGTGCGACCGTCCATGTTCTTTTTGTGCGATTCCGATTATGCGTGGAAAACACAGAAGTACCCCTATAGAGGAATTGGTCGTTGAAGCTGAAAAATTAGCAGCAAAAGGTGTTAAAGAGCTTATTTTAATAGCACAGGATTTAACTTATTACGGTTTAGACTTATACAAAAAAAGAAATCTTGCAGAGCTTCTTCAAAAGCTTGCAAAAGTTGAAGGAATTGAATGGATTCGATTACATTACGCCTTCCCTACAGGATTTCCAATGGATGTATTGGAGGTGATGCGCAATGAACCTAAGATATGTAATTATATAGATATACCATTACAGCATATTTCAGATTCTATTTTGAAATCCATGCGTCGCGGAACTACTAAAGCAAAGACTACAAAGTTATTAGAAGACTTTAGAGCCGCCGTTCCTGAAATGGCAATTAGAACTACTTTAATTGTTGGATATCCAGGTGAAACTGAAGAAGATTTCCAAACTTTAAAAGAATGGGTAAAAGAAATGCGTTTTGAGCGTTTAGGTTGTTTTACATATTCTCACGAAGAAAATACTCACGCTTACAATCTTGAAGACGACGTTCCGGATGATGTAAAAATGGATCGCGCCAACCAAATAATGGAAATTCAATCTCAAATTTCTTGGGAACTAAACCAGCAAAAAATAGGTAAGGAATTTCGTGTGGTAATCGATAGAAAAGAAGGTGGATACTTTGTAGGACGAACTGAATTTGACAGTCCAGATGTTGACAACGAAGTATTAATTAATGCAGAAGATGACTATTTAAGAACAGGAGAATTTTTTAATGTAAAAATTACCGCTGCCGAAGACTTCGACTTGTATGCAGAAGTTGTAAGATAAAAATTAAACACCTTATTATTAAACAAAAAAAGCGAGAAATTTCTCGCTTTTTTTGTTTAACTAATTATTCATTATCAAGAATATTATTTTGAGCAATTAGCCCTGCCTACTTTTCCTTTTTGGTTTTAAACTTTCCTTTAATAATCGCTTCCTTCTTATTTTGCGAATAAAGTGTACCCTCAAAGGTTCCTTCAGCATGATCTTCACTATGCGAAATTAGGTTAATTTTTACCTTCCCCTCTTCTCCGTTCTCGTTTTCATTAAAAGAGCGGTAAGCTTCCTTTCCCAGCGGGCCACTGTGCGATATACTTGTAAGCGTAATTTGTGCATCAAGCGGATCGTCATAAACTTGGTTTTCTAAAGGCCTTTTATACTTGTTTAATTTAAGCATTACTACCACACCATCCTTATCCATATTTACAGTAAGGCTACTAGGGGCAAATAACTTCCCTTTTTGGTTAGGAGAATTTAATACGATGTTTTTACCATCTTCAAGCTGTATTTCAATATAGCCATCATCTTTGCTTTCTACTTTGGATGAGGCTTTATTATCTGCATCATTTTCATTGTTTGCATTGTTTGAATTGTTTTTACAACCTATTAAAACAAGACTGAAAATCCCTATAACAAACAATAAAGGTTTTATCTTACACATAATTATAAACTTTTAAACCATTCTTGATATTTCTTACCTAAAAAAGGTACTGGCTTTTCTTTTCCGTTCAATGCTCCCATTAGTCCAATAATCCATAATACAAGTATGAAAATACTACCTAATAATGAAACTATCCATCCCAAAATTGGAATGATACTAATAACGGATAAAGCTAAACTAGTAAGTCCTAAACCCAATGATTGACGTAAGTGATAGGAGGCAAATGAATTCTTTTTATCGTTGTTCATCAGAAAAGCTATCAACAAGCCAAATATGGTTATGTAAGCTATAATTGCAATAGTTTTTCCTTCTTCAACCGTATTTGAAGGTTGACCCTCCAGAGTATTTTCTTTGTCATTCATAATTATTGTTTTTAAAATCGACCCTTTATTAAAATAAAATGTACTTGATTTTAATAAAGGGTCGAGTATGACTATTTAGTAATATGAGATTAAATTTTTAACAATTTATAGCTCCTCACAAATATCGCCACCAGCATTATTAGTAAAAGTGAGATTATTATATACTAAACTAGCATTACTAGCCATTTTTCTTTCTACAATTCCGCATCCACCACTATTAGTAAAATGTACGTTATTTAAGTTTAAGTTTACTGCATGAGAAGTTTGTCCCCCTAAAGAAAGACCGCCTGGCTGATTAAACCAATCCCAAGTAGATTGTCCTGCGTCGGCTATCACTGCATTCTCAATTTTATTTAGATTACTTATACTTTGAATAATATTTATTCCTTTCCAACTTCCTTGTCCGTATTGCCCAGAGAAATTTACTGGATTTTCTGCTGATCCTAATACTTCCAATACAGTATTATCATGATACACTTGGATACCATAATTTTCTGCAAAAACAATATTGCATCCTTCGGTAATCTTTAAATGACCTGGTCTTTCATTTTCTCTATCTTGTCTTACAAAAATATTTTCTTCAATGAAGAATGGAATGCCAGGATTTAGCCATGTGTGTACAGGCCCATTTACCTCGTCTTCAATAAATGCGCGATTATATATAGATCCTGAGTTTACATATATTTGATTTATTCCGTTATCGGCATATAAGCTTGCTGTTCCGTCTAGAAACTTAATTTTTCTCGCTGCAATTTGCATTGGATAACCTTGATTCCCGATTACTGTATTAGCTTCCCATCCATCTATATTGGCATAGCTAGCAACATAAACTCCATCTCCTTTATTATTGCGGATTATTGTATTTTTAATTTGGACTTTACTTCCGTTCAAGTTTGTCAAAGCAGGTTTGCTTCCATCAGTTCCTCCGGCATATTCTATTATAGTGTGATTTAATATGTTATTTAAATCTCCCGAATCCATATAAATTCGATTCCATGCCCCTGGAGTTTGATTTGTACCTGTAAATACTATTGGTTTATCTTCTGTACCATTAGCTATTAGAGCTCCAGTTCTGGTGTCATAGTCGTCAATGGTTAACCCTCCTCCTTGTTCAAAGGCAATTGTAACTCCTGGCTCTATGGTTAACGGAGCTCTTACTTTAACGGAACATGGCCATATATAATCAATTCCAGCACCTCTATCTTCGAGAACCATTGCTTCGGTAATTGTAGAACAATCTAACACTAAAGGCTCTACTACTGGGTCTGGTTCACCACCATCATCATCGCTACTACAACTTGTTAACGCAATAAAGGTTAATGGGATGAATAAAAGGTTTTGAATTTTGAATTGAAACTTTTTCATGTTTGAATTTTTATAGTTTATAGTTTTGATATTTATTAATAATTCTAATTATATACCTAAAGCTTACCTAAGATATCATTAATAGTGTAACCACTTAGATCGAAATATTTAGGGTCTGACGATTTTTTAAAAGAAGTAATATCCATTATTGAACTAGGGTTATCACTTTTCTTATCGTAATAAATACTTCTAACCATCATCCCTTGTGGGTAGTTCTCGTCTATTTTAATGGTTGAAGCTTTTGAAAAATCTTTAATCTGTCCACCAAATAGGTGGTTTCCACTAAGATCAATACTAATATCTTTGGTAACCCAAGCATCCATTTTAATATCTTCGTCTGGATTTGTATAAACGTATTTTTGGGCATTATAACCG
Source organism: Aequorivita sediminis (assembly GCF_032080575.2). Taxonomy (NCBI): domain Bacteria; kingdom Pseudomonadati; phylum Bacteroidota; class Flavobacteriia; order Flavobacteriales; family Flavobacteriaceae; genus Aequorivita; species Aequorivita sediminis. The sequence goes on from NZ_JAVLSO020000005.1 coordinate 104,458, forward strand.
TTTATTTCCTTTACCTCGTTAGTCCGCTCCCACTCACCGTTGCTATCTTCAAAATCGGCTTGATTTTCCGCCATTTTCTCAGCCATTTTTTGAAAATTTATCATTGGCATTTTCATCGCTGTTTTTTCTTTATGATTCACCATATACGTGGCAGCACCTTTATAATCGAATAGCATTCGACTTTCATTTTTATCTCCTTCATTCATTATCATACATTCCCCAGTTTTACCAAATACCATTTTAGCAGTATTAGTATCGTCTAATTTTCCGTTCTTTTTAAACGATTGCATCTTTATCACTAAAGTTGCTTGTACGGGATTCTCTGGAACTGGATAGCGCGTATCATTTTCATAGGTAATATCTTCTAACGCTTTACGTCCTTTTTCTCGTTGCGGTTCGGCATGCTTCTCTCGCATGTCTCTTTCAACTTTCTCTTTTATTTTTCTTTTTATAAAACCTCGCTGTCCTTGTACTGGCACTATAAAAGCTAACAACATTAAAGTTGTTAATACAGCTGTATAAATCTTTTTCATAATATCGTTTTTTATTCTTTTATAAAGAATTTCACGAACAAACCTATTGATGATATTAGAGTATTACAACCCTCAATTAGAATTTGGAGGTTATGATTTAGAATTTGGAAAAAACACTTTTTATATAATAGGACAAATAAAAAAACCCAGACATTTAAACGACTGGGGATAAAAATTCAATTCAAAACAGCTTAGTAATCCATTATTTTACTTTTTATTTAAAGCGGAGCATTGTCTCTAAAATTTCATTAATTTGTTTTGCTTTTTGTCGTGACACTGGTATCTCGACATCATCATGCATAATTAAACTCCCTCCGTCGTGCTTTAATATTCCTTTTACATACTGAGGGTTTATTAAATGGGATTGATGCACTCTAATAAAACCTTTTTCATTTAACAATTCCTCTATTTCCTTTAAAGTTCTACTTATTAAAATCTTGTGTTGATCTTTACAGAAAATATTGGTGTAATTACTATCTGATTGACAACGCACTATATTTTGAATTTCTACAATCTTGTATCCTACTCCTGTTGGCAACGCTATTTGAGAAATATCCTTTTTAGGATCTTGTATATAATCATTGAGTATCTGCCACTGTTTGGTAGATGTCTTTTTTCGTCGACTCTCCCAACCCGATAATGCCTTAACTATACTTCGTTCTGTAATAGGTTTTAAAAGATAATTTATAGCACTATAACGGAATGCTTTTATGGCATATTGATCATATGCAGTTGTGAAAATTACATCAAAATCTATTGGAAGTAAATTATCTAGCAGTGTAAATCCATTCAAATTTGGCATCTCAATATCTAGAAACAATAAATCAGGTGGGTTTTTCTTAATAAACTCTAACCCCTCCAGTGGATTGGTAAAAACCCCCGTTATGGTATAATCTGAATGTGCCCTTTCGATTAAATGTTTTAATACATTAGTACAATGCGCCTCATCATCAATTATTATAATTTTTGTCATGATTTAAGTTTCATAGGTTAATGTAATTTTTGTGCCTAAAACTACTTCATCTTTTTCAAGGTCTGTAATCTTAAGACGTATTGACTTGTTGCTCAAATGATTAAAAAGTGTTAATCGATCTTGAACTAGACTAGTACCCATAGCCTCGTGTAATCTTTTTTTCTTTGCACTTTCCTTTCTGCCGATACCATTATCCAATATAGTGATTATTAAATCGTCAGAAGTATCAAATATAATCGATAATTTTTTCTCGGCTTTAAGACTTGGTTGCAAACCGTGCCAGATTGCATTTTCAACCAAAGGTTGCAACAATAATGGAGGTATTTGATATTGTGAAAGCTCCTCCATAGACGATACTTCAATATCATAAGTAAAGCTAGACCCCATACGGCTACGCTCCAATGAAAGATATAGTTCTAAAATCTCCAACTCTTCTTCTACAGTAATTTGTTGATGTTTAGTACTATTTAATATTCCTCGTAGTAAAGCAGAAAATTCATCCAGATAAGTAATTGCATCATCATTTCTAGAGGTCATTATTAAGTGCTTTATTGCGCTTAAACTATTGAAAATAAAGTGAGGGTTCATTTGTGAACGCAACGCTATCATTTCTGTTTCTCTAATTTTCTGAGTAAATTCATCTTTTATCTTCTGTTCTCTATCTTTTTCAATCTCAGAATAAACCTTAATTAGTTCTTCAGTTTTTTTGTGAACTTTCTCATCAAGCTTCCGATTCATGTTTTCTTGCAAAGCTTGGTTTTCTTTTAATTGAACAATTAATTCTTTATTAGCTATAGTTTTTTCTTTTTGAAGCAGAAGTACATTTTCTCCTAATGCAAGTGAGAAACATATTACCTCAGCCAATAATCCTATTTGAAAGATGATATTTGGAGCTTGAGTAAAATTAAAGAAGTGGCCTGGGATGAAGTTCAATTCTGCATAAGCAACATAGGACGATAAAACTGCACCAATAAAAAAGAACGTTTGTCCTACTATAAAATACCCTATAAGCGGATGTTTAACCTTATAAATTATCCAAAAAATAAGTATAAAATTAAGTGGTATAATTATTAATCTCACAATAACAAACACTGTTTCGGCAAACATATTTCCAAAGAAAAAATAGCTGAATATAAAGTGTGAAAACGCATACACAAAACAAAACACTCCTAGGTATGATAGTACTTTTGCCAGTAATTTATCGTAATACTTAACTTTCAATAAGTGTTTTATAAATAAAATGTAAAATCCTATAAATATAAATTGAACGGGTTGAAAAGCAGAAGTGGAAAGTGTTGGAATGTAGGTAAACAAATTACCAAATGATGCAGAAGTTGTTCGCAATACTTGAAAACCATAAATTATTTGAAAAAGTAAATATCCTAAATAATATAGGTATAGTTTTCTCCAAAGCCGCAACCAAAATACCAGAGCAAAGGCAAAAATTGTTGTTATGGTAATTATATAAATATATATAAAGGAAATTGATGCATCTTGTTTCGCATTTATGTTATGCAATGTCTCCCAGTAACTGAGCTTAGAATTTAGTGTAGGGGCATCTATTTTGTTGTATAATGGATTGTGTAATTGTATAAATACTTGAGAGGTTTGAAAGGGGGCTAGTGCTATTTCTGTAAAATAATAATCAGACTTGTTTGTGCGCTTTGGTAAGGGAATTAACCTTCCATTTTTAAATATTTTAACTTCGTTTTTAAATTCCTGATATGTAGTATTACTTGGGGTATCACTATATATATAATTCCGGATAGTGTCTTTGGAGTTATTTTTTAAGATGAATTTTAACCAAAGTGCCTGTTTAGAATTTACAGATAAAGCCGAATTGTAGGAACTCCATGAAGCACTCTCTTTAACATCCTTGAAACTAGAACCTTTATCACTAATATGTGCTTGAACTTCATTACTATTGATGAGCTCAAATTTGGACACAATTGAGTCAGCCATTATTTGACCCTGCGTTAATGTCAAATTAGCTAAAAGACAAAAAACAAATAAAATGATGGAGGTTCTCATGTCTGTAGCTAATATACTATTCTGCCTTAGCTTATTCCCTATCATTTTAGTAAATAGCAGCTATTAATTAGTATTTGGAAAAATAAAACTCATTTAAACCGAATACTCAGTAAGATGAGCCAAATACTAATTAGGTATTGATACTACTTTATATCAAAAGTATATTTGTTTCAAAATTATTTTTGACGCTATGTTAAGTAGTGAAATAGAGTTTAATAACTTAGTGAGAAAAGTTAACATTTGTTTGTTTATTAAGTTTAATTAGAGGGGGACTCCACTGTTATAATTTAAAGAGCTGAATTCTCTATATAACAGTGGAGTATAAAACTAACCAAATTCAACATGCCTTTCCGAAGCTATTGCTGCTTTGGAAAGGCTTTTTAATTGTTGAAACTTCTTAATTCTGTACCTTTGATATAAAAGTGTCAAGATGGGCTATTCTCGATTTAACCTTCCAAAAACAGTCTTATTTATAATCAGTGGGCTTTATGTGCTTCTGATGATTGCCACCTATATTCTATATTATAAGGAGCCTGTTATTGTATGTGCCGAACGGATGTTAATAGCCCAAGGTTTTGCTATATTCATTCAAATAATAATGAATTACATCGCATATCGCTCAAAAAACAAAATTGTAATTCTCTCCATCCTGTTTATAAGCACTATGCTGTTTTTAGGGGCTCTATCTGGATTTTTCAACCTTGGATTAATGTGTGAATTTTATGGATACTAATTTGAATACATATAAATTGCTAATTATCGGCCATACATACCCTGAGCCTTCAACTACTGCGGCTGGTGGGAGGATGATGCAATTGATACAATTTTTCACTGGAATTAATTATGAAATAACCTTTGTAAGTACTGCTGCAAAAGGTGAAAAATCGGCTATCCTTATAGATCAAAATATTTCTATTAAAAACATAAAACTCAACGACCCTGCTTTTGATGCTTTTATAAAAAAACTGAATCCAACAGTTGTAATGTTTGACCGTTTTATTACTGAAGAACAATTTGGTTGGCGAGTATCTGAAAACTGTCCTCAGGCATTGAAAATTTTAGATACAGAGGATCTGCACTTCTTAAGAAACGCAAGAAAGGAAGCTATTAAAAAAAATAAACCAGTTTCTGACGCAAATCTATTCTCAGATTCTGCAAAAAGGGAACTCGCAAGTATTTTAAGATGTGATCTCTCTCTAATTATATCTGAATATGAAATGAAGCTTTTAAAGAACACTTTTAAGATTTCTCAAGGTATACTTTTCTATCTTCCATTAATGGCAGACGCTAATTCGGAACTCAAAAACCCTATTTCATTTGCAGAAAGAGAAAACTTTTTAGCTATAGGCAATTTACTGCACGCGCCTAATGTAGATTCCGTTTTACAACTTAAAAAATTATGGCCAAAAGTAAAAAGGCAAATTCCCTTAGCTGAACTCCACGTTTACGGCGCATATGCTCCTCAGCAAATCCTTCAACTTAATAATAAAAAAGAAGGTTTTATTGTAAAAGGTTGGGTAGAAAACGTTAGAGAGATAATGAATAATTATCGTGTACAGCTCGCTCCTATACGTTTTGGTGCTGGATTAAAAGGAAAACTTTTTGATGCAATGCAATTTGGCTTGCCTTTTATTACTACGGAAATTGGCGCTGAAGGTTTAATTGGCAACTTATCATTTGGTGGAGCTATAACCACATTGGATGAAAACTTTATCACTAAAGCAGTTGAACTGTATTCAGATGAAGACGCCTGGCGAAATGCTCAGAAAAATGGATTTAGAATTATTGAAAAACGTTTTTTAGGTGAATTGTTCTCTGAAAAACTCAATGTGAGAATTACTTCCCTTGTAGAAAACATAACAAACCACCGACAAGAAAATTTCCTAGGTCAAGTGATACAGCATCACACACTACAAAGTACAAAATACTTAAGTAAGTGGATTGAAACTAAAAATCAAATTCCTCAAAATTCATCACCAGTTTGTTTTGCGAATAGTGATGAAGTACGCGAAGAATATAAGTAGTTAATTTCCTGAAAACACATTATAAGATTAAACCCATTGCGTAGCTTTGTGAAGTAGCAATCGCGATTTACTATGATTTAAATTCTGCAAAAAAACCTCAACACTATCAATGATTATAAAAAAAATTTTTCAAGTTATTATTCTGTTGTTCTTAAGCGTGTTTTTTTTGACTTTTTATTCCAATTATACAATTTCAAACACAAGTAAAGGCAAGACGTTCAACAATGTAAATTCCATAAAGAAAAATAGCGTTGGCGTAGTATTAGGAACAGCAAAATACTATAAAGACGGAGGGATAAATTTATATTTTAAGTACAGAATTGATGCAGCAGTAGAACTATTTAAAAACGATAAAATTGATTTTATTTTAGTAAGCGGCGATAACAGCTCGAAAAGTTATAATGAACCAAAAACATTTAAAAAAGAATTGATTAAACGCGGCATACCTGAAGATGTAATATTTTTAGACTATGCTGGTTTTAGAACATTAGATTCTGTTATCCGTGCCCATGTTATCTTTAGTCAAGATAGTTTTACCGTAATCTCACAACAGTTTCACAATGAACGCGCTATTTATCTTGCCGGAAAAAACGGTTTAAATGTAATTGGTTTTAACGCCAAAGATGTGGGTGGAAGAAATGGCTTTAAAGTGAAGCTACGCGAATATTTCGCAAGAACGAAAGCTTTTCTAGATATTATTTTTAACGTGGAACCCAAATTTTACGGTGATAAAGTTGAAATAAAATCTTCTTAATGATTAAAACATGCTAGCCACTAACCGGAAAATTATTAAATGAATATTAAATATATAGACGATCAAGACTTTAGCAATATAGACACTTCTAAAGATAATTTAGAAATAGCCGAATACGAATTCTGCACTTTTAAAAATTGTAATTTTGCTAATAGCAATCTTTCTGGAAGTAGGTTTTCAGATTGTAAGTTTTTAGATTGTAATTTTAGCAACAGTAACTTGTCTAAGGTTTCTTTCCAGGATGTTAGATTTAAAAATTGTAAAATGCTAGGGTTACAATTTGATTCTTGTAATGAATTCGGATTTGCTGTTTCATTTGATGAGTGTTTATTAGAGCATTCAATTTTCTATAAAATGAAGTTGAGCAGAAGTATTTTTAAAAATTCACAATTGCAATTTGTAGATTTTACTGAGGCAGACTTAAAAGGTGTAAAACTTACGGGATGTAATTTTCAGAATGCAACTTTTCGAAACACGAATTTGGAAAAAGCTGATTTTCGAGAAGCTAAAAACTATTCTATTGATCCTGAACAAAACAGATTAAAAGGCGCTAAATTTTCACTACCTGAAGTAATTGGACTTTTAGATAAATTTCAAATTGAAATTCATAATTAATAGACGTTAAGCATTAGCTAACAAAGCATCTCTTTTCGCTTCAATTCACTATTTTTGTAAAGCTTTGAAAAAGAACATATGAAGTTTAAAATAGAATCAGAATTTCAACCCACTGGAGACCAACCACGGGCTATAAAATCATTAGTTGAAGGACTTAATTCCGATGAAAAATATCAGACACTTTTAGGTGTAACTGGTTCGGGAAAAACTTTTACTGTTGCCAATGTCGTAGAACAAGTACAAAAACCTACCTTGGTTTTAGCTCATAATAAAACTCTTGCTGCTCAACTTTATACAGAGTTTAAAAATCTGTTTCCAAATAATGCAGTGGAATATTTTGTATCATACTACGATTATTATCAGCCTGAAGCCTTTATTCCCAGCAGTGGAACTTATATAGAAAAAGATCTTTCCATAAATGAAGAAATAGAAAAAATGCGATTAAGCACTACTTCTGCCCTATTATCTGGACGAAGAGATGTGTTGGTGGTTTCTTCAGTTTCGTGTTTATACGGTATTGGTAACCCTGTTGAATTTAAGAAAAACGTTATTTCGTTAAAAAAAGGACAAATAATTTCGCGAACCAAGTTGCTTCACCGTTTGGTTCAAAGCCTTTATTCTAGGACTGAAGCCGAATTTAATCACGGACGATTCCGCATAAAAGGAGATACCGTTGATGTTTTTCCAGGTTATGCAGATGATGCCTTTAGAATTCATTTTTTTGGAGATGAAATTGAAGAAATTGAAGTATTTGATCCTTTAAACAACAATATAATAGCGAAGTACGACAGATTAAACATTTACCCTGCCAATATGTTTGTGACTTCACCAGATGTACTACAAAATGCTATTAAAAGCATTCAGGATGATTTGGTTTTACAGATAGCGTATTTCAAAGAAATTGGAAAGCACTTAGAAGCGAAACGTCTGGAAGAGCGCACAAACTTCGACCTTGAAATGATTCGCGAGTTAGGCTATTGTAGCGGAATCGAAAACTATTCACGCTACTTAGACCAACGTTTGCCCGGTACTCGTCCCTTCTGCCTATTAGATTATTTTCCTGATGATTACTTAATGGTAGTAGATGAGAGTCACGTTTCCATCCCTCAGGTTAGTGCAATGTACGGTGGAGACCGTTCTAGAAAAGAAAATTTGGTTGAATATGGATTCCGCTTACCAGCTGCAATGGATAATAGACCACTTAAGTTTGAAGAATTTGAAGCTATTCAAAATCAAGTAATTTATGTGAGTGCAACTCCTGCCGACTACGAATTAGAAAAGAGTGGCGGTGTGATTGTAGAACAGATTATACGACCAACAGGACTTCTAGATCCACCCATTGAGGTTCGCCCTAGCCTCAATCAAATAGATGATTTACTTGAAGAAATTCAGCTTCGTATTGAAAAAGACGAAAGGGTTTTGGTTACTACTTTAACTAAAAGAATGGCAGAAGAACTTACCAAGTATTTAATTCGTGTTCAGGTAAGAACGCGTTATATCCACAGTGATGTAGATACTTTGGAACGAGTGGAAATTATGCAGGATTTACGTCTTGGTCTTTTTGATGTCTTAGTAGGAGTAAACCTTCTCCGTGAAGGGTTAGACTTACCAGAGGTTTCCTTGGTCGCTATTTTAGATGCTGATAAGGAAGGCTTTTTAAGAAGTGGGCGTTCTCTAACTCAAACTGTAGGTCGTGCTGCTAGAAACTTAAATGGTAAAGCTATTATGTATGCCGATAAAATAACTAAAAGTATGCAAGAGACAATTGATAGCACAAATTACAAAAGAGAGAAGCAAATTGCTTACAATAAAGAACACGGTATTACGCCAACAGCAATTAAGAAGTCTTTTGAAAATTCACTAACAAAGTCTAAACAAGAAGCGTATTCGTTTGAAACAGCCGAAAGCCTTGCTGCAGAATCTGAAGTGGAATACCTGACGAAAGCTCAAATTGAAAAGAAAATCCGAGATACCCGTAAAGCTATGGAAAAATCGGCCAAAGAGTTAGATTTTATGATGGCTGCTAAACTTCGTGATAAGATCAAAACGTATCAGAAACAGCTAGAGGAGGTCTGAGTGTTTTAAAATATTCTTTATATATTATAGTCAGCAGTATACTAACAAGAGATTTAATTTTACAATGCTTTTAACGACTTTCATAAAATCTATTTTGTATTTTACTCTTTCTATGATCTCAACTCAAAATATCAATTTAGATAACAAAATAATTCCAGAAAACATTAAAAAAGAGGTAATCGAAGCAATATCGTATTATCCTGAACTCTATGATACCGCCATAGAGTTTAAATTTAAGAACAACATAAAAAAATCTACAATGCAAGCTCAACCGAGATTTGCAAGTTTTTTTAAATCGAAGGAAAATAGGGAATATGTTATTTTAATTAGTAGAAACATTCAAATTGAAGGTGAAAAATTCACTATAGATGATATTCCTTCCGATGTAATAACTGGTTGGATTGGACATGAATTAGGCCATGTTATGGACTATCGTAATAGAACAAATGTCGGAATGCTAATTTTTGGATTAAAATATCTCTTTTCTTCGGCACATATAAGGGAAGTAGAGCGCGCAGCAGATACATATGCTATTGCTCATGGTATGGGGGATTATATTCTAAAAACAAAGAACTTCATACTCGATAACGCCAATCTTTCAGAGAAATATAAAGAGCGAATTCGAAGGCTTTACATTTCACCTGAAGAAGTTATGGAACTCATCAATAAAAATAAAGTTGAGGAAGAAATTGAAATAGTTGAAAAAGAAGGTTAAATCTATTTGTAAACTTAAAAGCATCTAAAATATTAGAAATAACAATATAAAATTTCTCGTAATTTCGATATTAAACTAGCTAAATTTAAAACGAAAACTTTTAAATACTAATTTTTAATAATGGATATAGAAAGGGACTATATAAAGCGAGAAATTCAAAAGCTCAATTTAGTATTAGTTAGTTTAATTGAAAAAATTAGTGGAATTAACTCAAGTAATATAAACAACGAAATTAACAGTATAAATGAAGTTCTAGAAAGCGAATTTGACTTACCATTAGAAAAAATAACTAATATTAAGACTTCAGACTTAATAAAACATATTTCGAAATTACATGAATCTCATATTGAAAAAATTGCAAAATTAATATATCATTATGTAGTAAAATTACAATCTCTTGATTTGAAAGAAAATTATGAGTTAAATAAAACTGCTGAAAAAGGAATTATTATATTGGAATTTTTAAACCAAAAATCAAAAATTTTTTCAGTCGAAAGGATGAATATGAAAAAGACGTTACAATTATATCTATAGGTGATAATTTGTTTTTAAATATTGTAAAAACGTTGCATACTTCCCAATTTCAATTATTTGTTATCAAAATTTGTTAAGAAACTATTCGTCTGCTTATATACTAAGTTCCTTTACAAACTCTTCCCATTCTGCAAACTTCTCTTCTCCCATCACCTTTTCCATTTTAACTTGTCCACCTTTCTTTTTATTCTTTGCACTCCACTCCTGAAAAACTTCTAAACTTACAGTTGATACTTTTACTCCTTTTAAAGCCTTCGATCTAGCTACAGCATAATTATTATTTGCCTCTTTTAATGCATTATCTAAAGCATCAGCTAATTGTTCATTGCTAATTTCAGTATCTGTACCCAAATACCAATGATGATAAAACTCCTCATCTATCTTAACAGCTGCAAGTGTAAATTCAGGGATTTTTATATCAAATTTCTCTTCCAATTCACGTAGTGCAACCTCCATTTTATTTACAGAAAGCTGTGACCCCACCACATTTAGAAAGAATTTGGTGCGACCTGTAATTTTAATTTCAGCTTTTTCTACATCTGTGAAAGCGATAGTATCACCAATTAAATAACGCCAAGCCCCAGAAACCGTACTTATTATTAAAACATAATCGGTATCAACCTCAACCTCTTCAAGTGTTAAAGCAGGAGCATCTTGAGATAGTGATCCATCTTCGTTGATATAATCTGGGTTAAACGGAACGAATTCGAAATAAATACCATTGTCGGTAACTAGCTTCATTGAAGTTGTTTCTGGTCTATTCTGAAAAGCTATAAAGCCTTCGGAAGCTAAATAGGTATCAATAATTATAATAGGGTGCGCTAGTAGCTGATTAAAACTCTTTTCATAAGGCTGAAAAGCAACACCTCCGGAAGTATATGCTTGAAGGTTTGGCCATATTTCATGTATGTTTTTTGCACCGTGATATTCTATCACTTTTTTCATCATAAGTTCCATCCAAGAAGGAATTCCACTTAATGCTCCTATATCCCATTCCCGTGCGCGTTTAGCTATTGTTTCCACCTTTTCGTCCCAATCTTCCATTTGGGCGATTTCTTCACCAGGCTTGTAATATCCGCGAAACCAAAATGGAATATTACTAGCGCTAATCCCGCTAATTTCACCCTCTAAAAACTGGTCTTGTTCTTCAAGATTTGTACTACTACCCAACATCATTATTTCCTTTTCAAAGAAATCTGATTGGACCTCAAAATTTGCCAAAGCCCCAACTTGTTTAATCCCTGCATTGCGAATAGCTTCAACCATATCATCGGTTACAGGAATTTTTTTTGATGTTTTTCCAGTAGTTCCACTACTTCTAGCAAAATATGTAGGGACCCCCGGCCAAGTAATATCTTCCAAGCCCTCCTGTGTTTTCATCCACCACTTTTCTTCCATTTGGTGATAGTCGAAGTAGGGAACTTTTTTAGAAAATTCCTTTTGTATATCCTCAGCCTCTAAAATTTTAGAAAAGCCATAATATTTCCCGAAAGCAGTATCCTTAGCCTTCTCAAGTAAACTTTTCAATACTTCTTTTTGAGATTCTACTTGGGATTTTTCAGAAACTATCGCATCGCGCAGGTCGATAGCAGTCTTAATTATTGAACCTAATATTGCCATATTTTTAGTTTTTTATGAAACTACAATTTTTAAAAAATGTACAGATAGGAATTAAATCAATTTTAACCTTTTTAATTTGCCCTTCAGTTATGGTATCTTTACAAAAAATCTATAAATGCATCATCCAGATTCTGTAAGAATTAATAAAGCTATAAGCGATAGTGGTTTCTGCTCACGTCGTGAAGCCGACACCTTAATCGAAAAAGGGCGCGTAACAATAAATGGCGTTAAAAGCACACTTGGGGATAGAGTTATGCCTAATGATGAGGTACGTGTTGACGGAAAATTGATTAAAGAAAATGATAATCTTGTTTATATAATGCTCAATAAACCTGTTGGCATTACTTGTACTACCGATACCCGATATGAAGACAATGTAGTAGATTTTGTAAATCATCCTGAACGAATTTTCCCAGTTGGAAGATTAGACAAACCTAGTGAAGGCTTACTTTTATTAACAAATGAAGGAGATATAGTAAATAAAATTTTACGTGCGGGAAACAAACATGAAAAGGAATATATCGTTAAAGTGGACAGACCTGTTACAGATGAATTTATAAAAAGAATGGGATCTGGAATTCCTATTCTCGATACTGTTACAAAGCGCTGTAAAGTGGAAAGGGTTAGCCGATTTGAATTCAGAATATTCTTAGTTCAAGGGTTAAACAGACAGATTCGCAGAATGTGTGAATACCTTGGTTATGAAGTTGTAGCACTACAGCGAATAAGAATTATGAATTTGGAATTAGGCGACTTACCAATTGGAGAATGGCGTGATCTAACTGAAGAAGAATTAATAACTTTAAAAGATTCTGTAAAAGATAGCGATGGGCAGCCTAAACCTCATCCTAAAGCCGACTTTGATGAAAAAAGAGCCATAAAGCCTACTAGACGTCGAGAAATAGACAATAATAAAAGTAAAACTCTTAGAAAAGATAAGCCACAAGCAAGAAAAGAACGCGGTGAAAAAAGAGGTGATTCTAATATTAAAAGTACAGGAGGAAGACGAAGAAGAGGATAAACAAAAAGCATAAAAAAACCGCGTACCGATTGAGTAGCACGCGGTCATTTTAACTAACTAACCAAATTAAATTTCAATTATGAAATCTCAACCATTCTCTTTAAAACTTTCTTTTCTTCCATTTTAGGCAAAGTAACTATTAATACTCCATCTTCATAGTTTGCCAAAATATCTTCCACTTTTACATTTTCAGGTAGTTTGAATGATTTTTCAAAACTTCCAAAGTAAAATTCTCTCCTTTTATATTGAACTGCATTATCATTTTTCTGCTCTCGTTCTTGAGACTCCTTAACTTCCTTATAACCAATCTTTAAAGTATCCTCTTCAACCTCTATACTAAAATTTTCTTTGTGCAAACCTGGTGAAGCCAATTCGACTACAAAATTCGATAAATTTTCGATAATATTTACCGCAGGATTACTAAAAGTTTCATAATTATTTAATCTATCAAGACGGTTTTCTAAAAATATATTATCTAATAAGTTAGGCAACCACATATTATTGTTATTAACTGTTTTCATAGTGTTATATTGTTTCATTTTTTACTAATTTCAATTACAATTAGTCAATAACAATTCCATTTATAAAAACCAGACAATTTGACTTGTTTTAACCAAACCTAGCTGTCATTTTGTCGTTTAAAAATATTATAATGAAGTATTTCATTAACCGACTGACAACTTTCTTTAATATGCTAGAAGGCAAGATAGCTTTCTACCCAAGTATTTTTGCCTTAGGAGGATTTTTTTTAGCCCTGAGCATGATATTTATGGAGCAACAAGGCATATCTCAAAGAGTGCTGAAAATATTTCCAATGTTAATGGTAGAAGATGGCGACACTGCTCTTAATGTGCTAAGCACTTGTATAGGAGGATTAATAGCCATGATGACTTTTAGTTTTTCGATGGTTATGCTCCTCTTAAGCCAAGCGTCTAGCAATTTTTCCCCTCGTCTACTTCCAGGTTTAATTTCAAATAAAACCCATCAAGTTATTTTGGGGGTATTTTTAGCCTCTATCATATATGGTATTTTCACATTATTCTCTATAGATCCTAGTGAAGATAAATACACACTACCAGGAATTTCAATTTTATTGGGGGTTATGTTTACGGTTGTATGTTTATTTTCATTTATATATTTCATTCATAACATTTCACAAAGCATTCAGATAAATAATATAATGGATGGAATTTATAATACGGCTATTAAAAGGCTTGAAGATATTATTGAAATGGAAGAAGCTACTTCCAAGATGCTCCCTCCAATTTTTCCAGACACTTCCGATTGGTATACTTACAGATGTTCGAAAAGCGGATACTTTCAAAATATTTCAATTAAAAACATGAACGCGTTATGTTTAGAACACGATATTCGGATTTACATTACAGTACCCAAAGGGTTATTTGTTTTAAAAAATAATTCTATGTTAAAAGTCAACAAACCAATAGACAACAAATTAGTGGAAAAAATATTTTCGAACATAAACTTTGCTCGAGGGGAATACATTCAAGACAATTACACTCTTGCCTTTAAGCAAATTACTGAAATTGCTGTAAAAGCTATGTCACCAGGAATTAACGACCCAGGAACTGCAATAAACGCTATAGACTACCTAACAGAGCTTTTTGCACTACGTGTAAAGAAAAATGATACCGGAGTTATGATTGTAGATGGAAAAATGAATTTGAAAATAGCCATAATTCATTTTGAAGAGTTATTGTACAATGTTATGGCTTCTCTTAGAGCATACTGCAAACACGATCCAATAGTTGTACAGAAATTGATAGCTATGTTAATCCATTTAGACGAGCAATCTATTAGAAACAAAGATTATAACAAAGTTGTAAAGAATGAACTAAAAGCTTTAGTTAACGATATGAATTTTAGTTCTGAAAAAGATAAGAACGCCATGAATTCGTTAGCTAGCATTGATTTAAAAGCATAAAAAAACCTTCCAAATATTGTATGGAAGGTTTTATATAACTAAAATTTAGGCAAATTAATTAAGCCAGCACTGCCTTAACTTTATCTGCAGCTTCTTGGAATTCAATAGCACTCTGAACATCCAAACCGCTATTGTCTATTAATTCTTTTGCAATATCTGCGTTTGTTCCTTGTAGACGAACAATAATAGGTACATTAATAGTTCCCATGTTATTATAAGCATCAACAATACCCTGAGCTACACGGTCGCAACGAACGATACCACCAAATATATTTACTAAGATTGCTTTTACATTAGGGTCTTTCAAAATTAATTTGAATGCCGCTTCAACGCGCTCAGCATTTGCAGTACCTCCTACATCTAGGAAGTTAGCAGGCTCACCACCAGCTTGTTTAATCAAGTCCATAGTAGCCATTGCAAGGCCAGCACCATTAACCATACATCCAACATTACCATCAAGGTCTACATAGTTAAGCCCCTTTTCTTGAGCTTCAACTTCAACTGGGTTTTCTTCACGCTTATCACGCATCTCCATATAATCTTTATGACGGTACATTGCGTTATCATCAAGACTTACCTTAGCATCAACAGCAATAATTTTATCATCACTAGTTTTTAAAACTGGGTTAATCTCAAATAGAGATGAATCTGATTCGTTATAAGCTTTATATAGTGCAGAAACGAATTTAGTCATTTCTTTAAAAGCTTTTCCACTCAATCCTAAGTTAAAAGCAATTCTGCGTGCTTGGAATCCTAAAAGACCAACAGCAGGATCAATTTCTTCAGTAAAGATTAAATGTGGAGTTTCTTCAGCTACAGTTTCAATATCCATTCCACCTTCTGTAGAATACATAATCATGTTTCTACCTGTAGAACGATTTAAAAGAACGCTCATATAGTATTCTTCAGGCTCACTATCTCCAGGGTAATAAACATCTTCAGCAATTAAAACTTGGTGTACTTTTTTTCCTTCTGCAGAAGTTTGAGGAGTGATAAGGTTCATTCCTATTATACTTCCAGCAATTTCTTCAACCTCTTGAAGGTTTTTTGCGAGTTTTACTCCGCCACCTTTTCCACGGCCACCAGCATGAACCTGAGCTTTAATAACATGCCAGCTAGTTCCAGTGTCTTCGGTAAGTTTTTTTGCAGCTGCAACAGCTTCAGCTGGAGTAGTTGCTACGATTCCGCGTTGTATTTCAACGCCAAAACTGTTTAGTATTTCTTTTCCTTGGTATTCGTGTAAGTTCATAGTTGCGATTTTGTTCCTACTGCATTTTAACAGCAGGCTTGATTTATGGTTTGCAAAAATAACAAATGTAACAAGAATGCCCTAATGTTTTTTAAGGCTTTCCATCATGGTATAAAATTATATTGAAAATTAATACTTTTCAAATATTAAGCCTCAATTAAAAACTACCTATATTTATAACACTTCGTAAAGCAATTTGTTGAAAAATAGACTCAAATATTGAAAGATAAATAATTATTACAATTGAAAAGTTTATACTTATTAAAAAAAATAGTTAAAAAAACCGCAAATTGTAATTAATAAAGCTATATTTGCATCTTATATTAATTATTTTATTTAAATACAATGAACAAAGGAACAGTAAAATTCTTCAACGACACGAAAGGTTTCGGTTTTATCACTGAAGAAGGAAACAACAAAGAACATTTTGTACACGTTACAGGACTTATCGACGAGATTCGCGAAGGTGACGAAGTAGAATTTGATCTTCAAGAAGGAAGAAAAGGATTAAATGCGGTTAACGTAAAAGTACTATAATATACTTATCACTTTTTAAGACAATAAACCTCGCTTTTAGCGGGGTTTTTTTTTTACTCAAAACTATCCTAACTAAATTTATGGTGAAATAAACATTACCAATAGCCAATTAACATTTTTTTATTGTAATTTTAAGACTCCATTAAATTTCAATTACAATATGAAAAACACTACCCTATTTTTACTAGCACTGTGTATGCTGACTTTTCAGCTAAATGCACAAGACACAAATCGAGAAGAAGAAAAAAGAAAGGCTGAAATATTAAATGAGCAATCCTCTATTTCTTTAGAAAAACTGATTAGACAAAAAAATGACACCTATGTAATCACTAAACAGCACGTAAGCAGTATTAGCGGTGTACATCACATCTATTTACGTCAAGCCATAAATGGCATAGAAGTTTACGGCACCGAATCTAGCGTTCATATAGACAAGAATGGCAAAGTATTAGTAGAACATAGCAAATTCTTAGCAGATATTCAAGCTACTGTTAAAAGTAATGCTCAAGGAATTTCTGCAAAACAAGCAATTACTTCTGTAGCCAGACAAATGAACTATAAAATTGGCAATCTTCAAGAAGTAAAAAGTATCGGTGGAAAAAACCAAGCTGCTGTTTTTAATAAAGCCGATATCTCTTCAGAAGATATTCCTGTTAAACTAATGTACTATTACAGACCAGAAATAGGAACTCAACTAGTTTGGGAGCTTTCTGTATCCGAAACAACTTCATCAGACTGGTGGAATTTCCGTGTTGATGCTGCAACAGGAAATATTATTGACAAAGACAATTGGACTTTATATTGTAACATATTAGGAGATCACGATGATCACATTCACGCTGCTGAAAACTCAGCACCATTCGTTGGGCCGATGAATGAACCTTACAACTACAACAGTACTAATTCATCGAACACTGCAATGGCTCCTGCTGCAAGCTATAGAGTATTTGCAATGCCTGTTGAAAGCCCAAATCACGGAACACGTACATTGGTTACTAATCCAGAAAACCTAACTGCTTCCCCATATGGATGGCATGACATTAGCGGTAATAACACTGCTGATTACACCAATTCTCGTGGTAATAACGTTGATGCATACGACGATGACAACGCAAACAACCAACCAGACAACAAATACGCGTTTAGCCCAGGCGGAAATTTAATTTTTGATTTCCCATTAAATACTAACTACAGTAATAGTGACCAATCAGAGAGCGCTGCAATTACTAATCTTTTTTATTGGAACAATATTATCCATGACGTAACTTATCAATATGGTTTTGATGAAGCTAGTGGAAATTTTCAACACAATAATTATGGAAAAGGTGGTATAGGTAACGACCGCGTTAATGCAGAAGCGCAAGATGGATCTGGAACATGTAACGCAAACTTCGCTACTCCTCCAGACGGAAACAGACCTCGTATGCAAATGTATGTTTGCGATAACAGAGATGGGGATTTAGATAATATGGTAATTGTCCATGAATATGGTCATGGGATTTCAAATAGATTAAGCACCTTAGGCGGGCAAGAGCAAATGGGTGAAGGATGGAGTGACTATTACGGCTTAATGCTTACCATGCAAAGCGGAGATTCAGGAACTGACTCAAGAGGTGTTGGTACTTGGTTAATTGGTGAAGGCCCTAATGGCCCAGGAATTAGAACCCATCCTTACAGTACAAATTTTGCAATTAACCCTCATACCTACGATGATATTAAATCGGAAGTTGCACCACACGGGGTAGGTTCTGTTTGGACTGCAATGCTTTGGGAAATGACTTGGGAGCTAGTTGCTGTACACGGATTCGACACAGATTTTTACAATGGTAATGGCGGAAATAATATTTCTTTAGCCTTAGTAACAGAAGCGCTTAAATTACAACCGAGTAATCCGGGTTTTGTAGATGGTCGTGATGCTATTCTAGCAGCAGATATGGCATTATATGGAGGAGCTAACCAATGTGCAATTTGGGATGCCTTCGCTAGAAGAGGACTTGGTTATAGTGCTACTCAAGGTTCATCTAGCAGTAAAACAGATGGAACTGAAGCATTTGATCTACCACCAAACTTTTCAAGCTTAGATGTAGTAGATGAAGTTTGTCTTTCAGATGGTGTTCAAACTGGTCTTTCAGGAGGTAATCCGGCTGGAGGAGTTTATAGTGGACCTGGAGTAACAGATGACGGAAATGGAACAACTTTTACTTTCGACCCAAGTGTTGCAGGTCCTGGATTAGTAACAGTAACTTATGCAGTAGATGATTTTTGTACTGGAGACCCAACTACAATTACAGATGAAATTAATGTAACAAACGAACCTCCTGTAATCATTTGCATGGGTTCAGGTGGAGTTCCAATGACAGGCTCAAAATCAAGCTCACCTGGTGTTGCAATTCCTGATGGTAATTCGAGTGGAGTTACAGTAACTATGAATGTAACTGAAGATGTTACAATAACCGATTTAGATGTAGATTTAAACATATCACATTCTTGGGTGGGAGACGTAATTGTTAGTATAAAATCTCCTTCTGGTACTACTGCTGTTATTGTTGATAGGCCAGGAAGAACAAATTCAGGGTATGGTTGCTCTGGAGATGACATTGTGGCCACGCTTGACGATGAAGCTACTACATCTGTTGAAAATGAATGTTCGAGTTCAACACCAACTATAAATGGGACATTCAAACCAAATAATCCATTGTCAGTTTTTGATGGTGAAAGCACATTAGGAACATGGGAGCTTAAAGTTTCGGATGTTGCCGGTGGTCTTACGGGTACACTAAACACTTGGGCTATAGATTACGATTACGAAATTGACGCGCCTGTATTAGATGTTACACTTGACGGTACTGGAAATGCTACCATAAATGCAGAAGCATTGTTATACGACGTTACTGTTGAATGTGGTAGTTACACTGTTCTTGCAGGAAGCCCATTAGCTTCAACAGTAAGCTTTAGCTGTGCAGATGTTGGTCTAAATACGATTTTAGTTGAAGTAACAAATGACAGTGGAGCTAGCTCTACTTGTTCTGCAGTAGTTAATGTTATTGGTAACGGCGGTGGTGGCCCACTTCTTTGCCCAGGGGATATCACACAAGATAACGACCCAGGGGTTTGTGGCGCAGTTGTTACATATACTGTAGAATCACCAGCAGGTTGTGGTGGCTCAGGAACTATTACTCAAACTCAAGGTTTAGCTAGTGGAAGCACATTCCCTATAGGAACTACAGTTAACACCTTTGAATACGACGACGGCATCAACCCGATAGAAACTTGTTCTTTTAGTGTGACAGTAAATGACACTGAAGCTCCTACAGCAGTTTGTCAGAACATCTCCGTACAATTAGACGCTTCTGGAAATGCAACTATTACAGCTGCAGATATTGATGGAGGTTCTAGTGATAACTGTGGAGTTGATACATTAAGTATTTCAACTAGCTCATTTACTTGTGCCGATCTGGGTGCAAATAATGTTACGCTAACTGTAACAGATGCAAATGGAAACACAAGTACCTGTGTAGCTATTGTAACAGTAGAAGACGACCTTCCTCCAACCATTACTTGCCCTGCAGATATCACTGTAAATACTGATGCCGGTATGTGCGAAGCAGTAGTAAATTTCACTACTCCTACAGCGGCAGACAACTGCTCTGTAACAGTTGCACAAACAAGTGGTTTACCTAGCGGAAGTAATTTCCCTATCGGTGTAAGCACTGTTGAATTTACAGCTACTGATGGTGAAGGAAATACTACTACTTGTAGCTACACAATTACAGTAGAAGACAGTGAAGCACCTGTAATTACATGTCCTGTTGATCAAACAGTGGATACAGATCCTGGAAATGAATTTTACGTAGTGCCAGATTATTTTGGAACTGGGGAAGCAACAGTTGTAGACAACTGTACATCTCCTGTAACTATTACTTCTCAGAATCCTACGGCAGGAACACAACTTCCTGAGGGAGTTCACACTATCACGTTAACTGCTGAAGATGAGTATGGAAACGATGCTATTTGTACGTTTGAACTTACTGTTAATGAAGTCTTAGGAATTGGTGATAACAACTTAGATTCGGAAAGTATACAAATGTATCCTAACCCGACTACTAACTCTATAACCTTAGGAAAAGCAACAAGTCTTTCTTTGGAAAACATGCAGATATTCGACTTAAGAGGAAGAGTAATTAAAACAATCGATCTTAGAAATATGGGTACTGAAAAAGTTATCGATGTTTCTGAATTGGCTTCAGCTACTTATTTTGTAATTATACAAGGTAAAGATGGTCAAGTAATAAAAAGACTTATTAAAGAGTAGGTCTATAACTAGTCTAAAAACAAAACCCTTCCGAAATAAATCGGAAGGGTTTTTGCTTTTTAAAAATATTTAATAGAATAGCTAAAAGCTAGCTACTTCTTTTTTTGCAGTTTTAAACTCTTCTACCATATCTTTTAATATTTCTCCAGCTGGTTTAATATCGTGAATTAGCCCAGAAACCTGTCCTATTTCCAATTCACCTTCAACTAAATCTCCCTCAAACATTCCACGTTTTGCACGTGCTCTACCTAAATGTTTAGCGAGTTCTTCTTTGGTAGGATTCGTTTTATACAACTTCATAACACTTTCAAAGAATTCATTTTTAAGCATTCTTACTGGAGCTAATTCTTTTAAAGTAAGTTGAGTATCGCCTTCTTTAGCATCTACAACCATTTGTTTAAAAGCATGATGTGAGGAAGCTTCATCTGAGGCTACAAAACGACTACCTACTTGTACTCCATCTGCCCCTAAAACCATAGTAGCAAGCATAGCGCGACCTGTAGCAATACCTCCAGCAGCAATTAATGGAATCTGCAATTGCTCCTTTACCATTGGAATTAAAGTAAGTGTTGTGGATTCTTCACGACCATTATGACCTCCTGCTTCAAAACCTTCTGCTACAACAGCATCAACTCCTGCCTCTTGTGCTTTTAAAGCAAACTTTACACTACTAACAACGTGGACAACGGTAATGCCGTTTTCTTTAAGTTTAGAGGTATAAGTCTTTGGGTTTCCCGCCGATGTAAAAACTATTTTAACCCCTTCCTCAATTATAATATCAATAATTTTTTCAATATCAGGGTAAAGCATTGGCACGTTAACACCAAAGGGTTTATCTGTGGCGTTTTGACACTTTATTATGTGTTCTCGAAGCACCTCAGGATACATTGAACCTGCTCCTAAAAGTCCTAGCCCACCTGCATTAGAAACAGCACTAGCCAAACGCCAACCACTATTCCATATCATCCCACCTTGAATAATTGGATATTCAATTTTGAAAAGCTCTTTAATTTTATTCTGCACTATTTTTTTATGATTTTGTAACTTGTTGTCTTATTATTTGAAGTAATAGATGCGATATACATCCCTGAAGTTAGATTTGATAAATCAATGCGATTATTACTAGCGGTAATATTAGTTTGAAGTATTTTTTCACCTAAAACATTATACAATACAAATATTGCATTTTTTGCCGATTGAGGAAATGAGATATTTACTACAGTTGTAACAGGGTTTGGATATAAAGCAAATTGATTGTCTTGAAGTTCTTGTTCGTTCACTTTAAGTAATAGTGTGTTTAAGGCCTCTCCAAAATTTGGAATTCCATAACCCATTAAATCTGTAGGATTGTTGTACAAATGTGCAGACTCGCGAATTGCTTGCATAACTACATCGTTTTTTAAGGTAGGAACAGCACTCCATAAAGAAGCCACAGCTCCAGCAATTATAGGAGAACTAAAAGAAGTTCCATTAGAAGTCAATGGATCTCCCCAATAATCTGTGGTTTCCCCAAATCTATCTACAACAGCTGTATTAGCTCCTTGAGCCATTACATCAGGCTTTACTAGTCCGGCTGAATTTGGACCATAAGAGCTGAAATAAACATAACTTTCATTTGCATCAACCGCGCCTACAGTGAAAGAACCTGGCGCATCTGCAGGAGTTCCCACATAACCAAAACCTGAGCCATCATTACCCGCAGAAGTAACTGTAATCATACCTTTATCAAAAGCTATATTAGACCCGCGAGCTGCAATTGTAGTTTCTCCATCTAAATCTGAATATAGATGAGTATATGCAGCATTGTCATAATCTTGATATCCTAAAGAAGTATTACTCACATAAACCCCTAAGCTGTCCGAACGCTCTAATGCTTCTACCCAATACGCTTCCTCTGCAGGAGACTCTTCACTGTCATCCTCAGTTATAAATAAGTAATAAGAAGCATTTGGCGCCGTACCTACAAATTCGTTTGGAACAACCGCAGCAGCATCACTCAAAGTTAAAGCTCCGTGACCCCCTGTTCCATTTGGACTCTCCACACGAGCAACAAAATCATAATACCCAAGTAATCTGCCTTCATCACGCATATGAGCATAAGCAGGGTTGTACAATACATTAGGATATCCATTATCCATAAATGCGACAGCAATATCTTGCCCCGTAAAATCTTCCTGATGCAAAACGTCAACACCAATCATTTCAGTTTGATTTTCAGCATTCCCATAATTATAAATAACCCTTAACTGCTCTTCTTGTTCTATTTTACTTGGTAAAGATCTAAATTGTCTTTCAAAATCTCTAGGTCCAGGTCTATTCATACTTTTATCAGCATACTCAATATCTGAAACAAATGAAAGATTTAAAAGATTGTTGATATTAGTTAAAGTTCCTCGCACATAAACAGCATTCAACCATTTCGATTTTGCAAGAACCGCAATTCCTGTTGCAGCTTCTATCTGTGCTTTTTGCACTTCATTTAAAGGTACATCGCGTTCATCAATACTAATACCTTGTGCCAATTTTCTATTTATTGCGGCAGGAGTTAAAATAGTGGTTGGGTCTGCCAATGCAGCAGAAACTACCGAAGGATCTTTAGGTTCTAAAAAAACTAAGGCATCTTCTAACTGTGCAAAACTTAGGGTTGATACAAGTGTAAATACAAATAATAGGAGTAATTTTTTCATATAATATTTTTAAGAGATAACACCACTGCCAAGTAACTCAGCTCCATCATACCAAGCCACAAATTGACCTTCTGTAATAGCAGATTGCGGATTATCAAAGATAATATAAAGTCCTGAATGCGTGCAGTGCAAAGTCGCTTTTTCTAATGGCTGCCTATAGCGTATACGAGCCATAACTTCCATCTTTTCGTCTTCTTGAAGTTGTAAATCTTCACGAACCCAATGAACTTCTTCATTTTTTACAAAAAGTCCACGTCTATAAAGCCCTGGGTGACTTTTACCCTGCCCTGTATAAATAATATTTTCTTCAACGTCTGTGTCTATCACAAACAATGGCTCTTTGGTACCTCCAACCGCCAATCCTTTTCGTTGCCCTTTAGTAAAATAATGCGCTCCATTGTGAACCCCAACTTCTTTACCATCAGTTTTTGAATACTTATGTTTTGCTGAAAAAAATTCAAGTTCTTCCATTTCGGAAGTAAACTCTGGAGTTTCAACATTATATTCAGGTAATGTTGCTGGAACTTCAACAATTATTCCATTCTTAGGGGCTAATTTTTGTTGAAGGAAATCAGGCAATCTCACTTTTCCTATAAAACACAAGCCCTGGGAATCGCGTTTTTCGGCGGTAATAAGATTTTGTTCGGCTGCGATTTTTCTAACTTCAGGCTTTAATAATTCACCAATCGGAAATAGTGTTTTAGATAATTGTTCTTGTGAAAGTTGACACAAAAAGTAAGACTGATCTTTATTAGGATCTTTCCCCGCTAGTAAATGATGAATTTCTGTTTTAACGCCATTCTCTTTACGTATTGAAGTTGTTTTTCTGCAATAATGTCCAGTTGCGACAAAATCTGCTCCCAGCCCAAGCGCTATCTTCATAAACACATCAAATTTAATTTCGCGATTACAAAGTACATCTGGATTTGGAGTTCGTCCCATTTGGTATTCACAGAACATATAATCTACAATTCGCTCCTTGTATTCTTCACTTAAATCTACAGTTTGGAATGGTATTCCTAATTTCTCAGCAACAAGCATTGCATCGTTGCTATCTTCCAACCAAGGGCACTCATCTGAAATAGTTACAGAATCGTCGTGCCAATTCTTCATAAAAAGACCTATAACTTCATAGCCTTGTTCCTTTAACAAATAGGCTGCTATACTAGAGTCTACACCTCCGCTTAATCCTACTACAACACGTTTTTTCATGGGTATTTTTGAAAGAAACTATCACCTTTAATGGCCATAGTTTTTGGATGTGCAAAGATACAATTACTATGCCCGAAATTCAAACTGCAAATACAGTGACTTTAAACAATTCCAAAAGGCTTTTATTACAATCTGAAATTAACGTATCTTTAAAACCTGAGCCCACATAAATCGGCTATTTTTGTTCAAAATCTTTCTTAAAGCACATGCCTATTAAATCTATTCCTTATAAAGAAACCGGTTATTTTTCTAGCCTTATTTGCGACTATTTAGAAGAAGACAAATCATTAATTCCCTTTTATAATCGTTTTCCAAATTTGGAAAACTTCAAACTTCAAATTGAAGAGAAACAAAATAGTTTTAATATTCGTCAGAGACGGTTATTATCTAAACAGATTATGTTGCAATACGGGTACAACTCTATATCTCAAGCTACATTAACCAACCTAGACTTACTTAAGGAAAACACAACTTTTACGGTAACAACTGGACATCAACTCAACCTTTTTACAGGGCCACTATATTTTCTGTACAAAATATATTCAACGATAAACTTATGTGAAAAACTAAAGGAGCACTATCCTAATTTTAATTTTGTTCCCGTTTATTGGATGGCAACAGAAGATCACGATTTTGAAGAGATAAACTATTTTAATACTTACAAAGAAAATAGTCCTTCCAAGTTAGAAAAGGTGAAATGGGATAGAAATTCTTCTGGTGCAGTTGGAGAATTATATACTAAAGGCTTAAATAAAGTTTTTAAAAAATTAAAAACACAATTTGGCAACAGTGAAAATGCTAAAAAGCTTCTTAAATATTTTTCTGATGCTTATTTAAAAAATGACAATTTAGCAGATGCCACTCGACATCTAGCTAATACATTATTTTTTGAATCTGGATTGGTAATTGTTGATGGTAATGATGAGATTTTAAAAAAACATTTCATTCCTTTTGCTGAAAAAGAAATAACAGAAAACTTAAGTTTCCATAAAGTTTCTGAAACCACTAAAAAGCTTACAGATTTAGGTCATCCGGAACAGGTACATCCTCGAGAGATCAATTTATTTTACCTAAATAAGAATATTAGAGAACGGATCATCGAAAATGAAGGTGATTTTTATGTCAATAACACTGAAATCTCATTTACTAAGGAGGAGATTTTAGGGGAAATTAATGATAACCCACAGTTCTTTTCCCCAAATGCTTTACTACGCCCATTATATCAGGAAGCTGTTTTACCAAACCTCTGTTATATTGGCGGAGGCGGTGAACTAGCGTATTGGTTTCAACTGAAAGATTATTTCAATGAAGTAAAAGTTCCATTTCCTATTCTTTTATTGAGAAATTCGGCTTTGATAGCTCCTAAAAATTTATTGAAAGAGTTAGAAACTTATGGAGTTTCCGTTGAAGATTTATTTCTTCCACAACAAGAATTAGTTAACAAACACATTCATAAAATTTCCGATATTGAAATTGATTTTTCTAAACAAAGAGAATTTTTAAAACAACAATTTAAAGATTTATATGTGTTAGCTGAAAAGACGGATAAGTCGTTTCTTGGTGCTGTTGCTGCACAAGAGAAAAAACAACTTAACGGATTAGATAAACTTGAATCTAGGTTATTAAAAGCTCAAAGAAGAAAACTTTCTCAGAAATTAAATCCTATAAGAAACATTCAAGACACTCTTTTTCCAAAGGGAAGTTTACAAGAGAGAAACTTGAATTTTTCAAACTTCTACTTAGAGAATGGAGAAGAAATTTTAGACATCATTAAAGAGAATTTAGATCCATTAAATTTATCGTTTACAATTATTGAAGTTTAAGTTTCAACTTCTCAAGAAACACAAAAACCCAGCTTAAAATTAATAAAGATGGGTTTTTTTAAAGCTGTAATATGTGATTTATTTAAAGAACGAATCCACAAATTCAATTTTATTAAATACCTGAAGATCTTCCATCCCTTCACCTACTCCAATATATTTTACTGGAATTTGAAATTGGTCGCTTATACCAATAACAACTCCTCCTTTTGCAGTACCGTCAAGTTTAGTAACCGCTAGAGAGGTAACTTCGGTTGCAGCTGTAAATTGTTTAGCCTGTTCAAATGCATTTTGTCCAGTAGAGCCATCTAAAACTAAAAGCACATCATGAGGCGCATCTGGAATAACTTTCTGCATCACACGTTTTACTTTAGTAAGCTCGTTCATTAAGTTTACTTTATTGTGAAGACGCCCAGCCGTATCTATAATTACAACATCGGCATTTTGATTTACTGCGCTTTGTAAAGTGTCAAAAGCAACACTGGCAGGATCACTACCCATACTTTGCTTAACGATGGAAACATCAGTTCTATCAGCCCAAATTTGTAACTGATCGATAGCTGCAGCACGGAAAGTATCGGCAGCACCCAAAACTACTTTCTTACCTGCTTTTTTAAATTGATAAGCCAATTTTCCAATCGTCGTAGTTTTCCCTACACCGTTAACGCCAACAACCATAATAACGTATGGCTTTTTATTTTGTGGTATTTCAAACTCGGTAGCGTTACCAGAATCTATTTCACTTAAAAGTCCAGCAATTTCTTCACGAAGAATTTTGTTTAGCTCGTCGGTACCTAAGTACTTATCCTTAGCAACTCGCTCTTCAATTCTTTCAATTACTTTTAAGGTAGTATTTACACCAACATCACTAGAGACCAATACCTCTTCAAGGTTATCTAAAACCTCGTCATCAACCTTGCTTTTTCCAGCTACAGCTTTACTAAGCTTATCGAAGAAAGATGTTTTAGTTTTTTCTAGCCCTTTATCGAGGGTTTCTTTTTTCTCCTTGGAGAATATCCTTTTAAATATACTCATGGTTTCCGTGGTCGGTTAAAGGTTATAAATTTATGCTATTATTAGCTCAATTATATACCTGACTATTTTTTAAATAACAAAAATACGAAAAGCCACCTTCGTAAAAAAGTGGCTTTAACTCAATATTTTAATCTGGTTATTTTTTGTTTAACCAGTCGTTTACCATTTCTGGAGACATAATAGCCTCAGTAAATGTATATGCTCCTGATTTTTCCGATTTAACCATTTTAATAGCTTTGGTTAAACGTTTTGAACCTGTCTGTAACGATGCTACTGATTTCTTTGCCATTTTATCTCTTATTTAATCTCTTTATGAACCGTCATTTTCTTAAGAATTGGATTGAATTTCTTCAACTCCATTCTGTCCGGTGTATTCTTTTTGTTTTTGGTAGTGATGTAGCGAGAAGTTCCTGGCTTACCAGATTCCTTATGCTCAGTGCACTCCAAAATTACTTGTACTCTATTTCCTTTTTTAGCCATTGTAATAGACTTTATTGATTATTGCAATTATTTAGTTAAAAAGCCTTTTTCACGCGCTTCTTTCATAACCGCAGAAATACCTTTTTTATTGATATCTTTAATAGCAGAAGCTGAAACTCTAAGTGTTACCCACTTATCTTCTTCTGGTATATAAAAACGCTTTTTAAGCAAATTTACATCAAACTTACGTTTGGTTTTATTCATCGCGTGCGACACGTTATTTCCAACCATCGCTTTCTTTCCGGTAAGTTCACAAACTCTTGACATTTCCTTAACTTTATTAGTTATTTTAAAACAGGGTGCAAATTTAAGTAATTCTTTCGGGTTGTACAACAAAAGGAAATTAGTTTTTTGAAATTTCTTTTAATAACATTTCAAATGATTTGTTTGTTGCCTTTGTAATCACACGATAGCGATCATTTCCGAAATTAAATTTTTCTGAAAAAACTTCATTTTGAGTTGCTATTGCTATACAAACGGTTCCCACTTCATCTGCTCCATCACCTTTTGTCGGTCCTGCAATTCCTGTTGTAGCAATTGCGTAATCAGTACCAAATAACTTACACGAATTTAAAGCCATACTTTCAGCAACCTCAACACTTACAACCGAAAACTTTTCAATTAGTGAAGCCGGCACACCTAAAACCGTTGTTTTTAATTCAGTTTTATACGGTATTATGCTACCTAAAAAAAATGAAGAAGCTCCTGGCTCCGCAATTATTTGGCTTGCAATCGACCCTCCTGTACAACTTTCTGCTAAACTTAATGTTCGTTGCTTTTCATTTAAAATATGTGCAACTCTTCCTACTATAGTAGTTTCATTTTCAAAACCTATAGCAATATCTGAAAGCATTTCAGATAAAACTTCCATTCGGGAATCTATATTTTCTTTTAAAGCATTTTCATCGGTTCCACTAGATGATAGTCGCAATCGCACTTTTCCTAATGAAGGTAAATACGCTAGTCTGACATTCTCAGGCAAATTATTTTCCCAATCTGAAATTCTATCTGTAACGGCACTTTCACCCATTCCATACGTAAGAAGTGTTTTATGGTAAATAAATGGCCTACTAAAGCGTTTTATTACTAAAGGTAAAACTTCATCTTTTAACAGGTTTTTCATTTCGTAGGGAACGCCTGGCAATGAAACAAAAACAGTTTTATCCTTCTCCATCCACATTCCAGGTGCGGTTCCATAACGATTCATTAAAACTTTTGCCTTAGAAGGAACAAGTGCTTGTTGAATATTTGACGGCAAAGGCTCTCCTAACTGATAATTCTCAAATAACTGCTTAATGTTTTGAACTATCTCTGAATCTTCAACCAACGTATCATCAAAATAATCGCAAAAAGTACGTTTGGTAATATCGTCTTTAGTAGGGCCAAGTCCTCCAGTGACAATAATTAAATCGGCGTGTTTTTTAGCGTCTTCAAAAGCTTGCAATATATGCACGCGATCGTCCTGAACCGAAGTAATTTGATATACCTTCACTCCTATTTTATCTAGCTCTTTCGAAATAAAAGCCGAATTTGTATCTACAATTTGGCCTATGAGAATTTCATCTCCTATGGTTATAATTTCTGCTAACATTAAATTGTATTTTTAACAGCATACCCTCCCTTAACATCTTAAAAAATTGCTTAGGGTGATGGCTATTTACTTTATTTTTATTGAAAACATCTTTTTTTCTTCAATATACCCTTCTAACACGTCATCTACAGCCACAGGACCAACCCCTGAAGGTGTACCAGTGAAAATTACATCTCCAATTTTTAAAGTGAAGTATTTCGAAATATTTTCGATTAAGGCATCAATTTTCCACATCATCAGCTTTGTATTGCCTTGTTGAACAACCTCCCCATTGCGTTTAAGGTTGAAATGTATATCGTTTATATCTTCTATTTCATTTTTCGATATAAAATTTCCAATTACAGCCGAACCATCAAATGCCTTCGCTTTTTCCCAAGGAAGACCATTGTTTTTTAATTTCTTTTGCAAATCTCTCGCTGTAAAATCGATACCCAAACCTATTTCATCGTAGTATTTATGCGCAAACTTTCGATCTATATGCTTTCCTATTCTATTAATTTTTACCAATATTTCAACTTCGTGATGAACTTCATTAGTAAATTCAGGAATATAAAATGGTTGCTTTTTTAATAGTATAGCCGAATCTGGTTTCAAAAACAATATTGGCTCTTCAGGAACAACATTATCTAATTCCTTAATATGTTCTGTATAATTTCTTCCTACGCAGATTATTTTCATATTGTAAAGTTTATTTTTGAAAGTTTAAAACCATCAGTATTCGAAAGAGTTGAGTTCTTACAGTTTTGTATTCAATTTTTGAAGTCTAATACGTGTTAACACTTTTTTAGTATATAGCGGGAAATCGGCATTAAGTAACCATCCAAAATAACCAGAATCTTTATCTAATATTTCAGTTACTAACTTCCCCTTATACTTTCCGAATGAAAAAACCTCATCGCCATTCTCGTCATAACTTATATATCCCGCAAAATCTACATGGTCCTTATGAGAACTAAAATCTGCTAAGGAAGCTATATCGTTTTCCAAGTCTGGATACCGCTTTAATTGCGCCTTTAAAACCTCGTAAGTGGCATTTGTATCTGCAGCGGCACTATGAGCATCTAGAAGGTCTTTATTACAGTAAAATCTATATGCTGCTTCTAATGTTCTTTTTTCCATTTTATGGAAGATGGTCTGAACATCAACCGCAAGGGCTTTTTTTAAATCAAAATCTATTTCTGCACGAAGCAATTCTTCAGCAAGGAGTGGAATATCGAATCTATTTGAGTTAAACCCACCAAGGTCACTATCTTTTATCAATCCATAAACTTTTGGCGCGAGTTCTTTAAACATAGGTTCGTTAGCAACCATTTCATCGCTAATTCCGTGAATAGCCGTAGATTCTGAAGGAATAGGCATTCCTGGGTTTACACGCCAGGTATAACTTTCTTTATTCCCATTTGGAAATACCTTTAAGATTGCAATTTCAACAATTCTGTCTTTAGCTACATTTACTCCTGTGGTTTCAAGATCGAAAAAACAGATTGGTTTTTTTAGGTTCAGTTTCATTGTTTTATTTTAAAAAAGTAAAGATACTTCTTATTGAAGTTTTGAAAGAATTTATAAAAAAGAAAAGGGGGATTTTGAATACAAAATCCCCCTTTTAACGTATTGTTTATCTCAATTAAATCTCACGATTTACATCCCAATCTTCTAGGTAATCTGCAACACGCTTTACAAATTGCCCTCCCAATGCACCGTTTACAACTCTGTGGTCGTAACTATGCGACAAGAACATTTTGTAACGTATCCCAATAAAGTCACCTTCTGGAGTTTCTATAACCGCTGGTACTTTTCTTATTGCTCCAAGCGCTAAAATACCTACTTGTGGTTGATTAAGAATTGGTGTTCCCATAATGCTACCAAACGTTCCCACGTTAGTAACTGTGTAAGTACCACCTTGAATATCGTCTGGTTTGAGCTTATTTTCACGAGCACGCACTGCAAGGTCGTTTACAGCTTTACTCATCCCAAGCAAGTTTAACTGATCTGCATTTTTAATTACAGGAACAATTAAGTTTCCATCAGGTAAGGCAGCAGCCATACCTAGATTTATATTTTTTCTCTTTATAATTTTATCGCCATCTACAGCAATATTCATCATAGGGAAGTCTTTTAACGCTTTTGCTACCGCCTCCATAAATATTGGAGTAAAAGTTAAGTTTTCACCTTCGCGCTTAGCAAATGATGCTTTTACTTTATTTCTCCAATTCCAAACATTAGTAACATCACATTCAACAAATGACTGTACGTGTGCAGAAGTTTGAACACTTTCAACCATATGATGGGCAATTAATTTACCCATTCTAGACATTTCAATTATCTCATCACCTCCATTTACTGATATCGGAGCTTTAGCTTTAGGAGCTTCTTTTGCGGTCGGAGCCACAGTTGCAGCAGCTTGTGCTGGCGCAGCAGCTTTATCAGAAGTTCGGTTTTCTACGTATTCAAGAATGTCATTTTTAGTAACACGCCCGTCTTTCCCCGTTCCAGATATACCGTCTAACTCTGTTTGAGAAATACCTTCGGCAGCAGCAATATTCTTCACTAATGGAGAATAAAAACGATCGCCAGTATTTTCAATAGGAGCATTAGTTTCTTGTTTTGCAGCTTCAAATTGCTTTTCAACTTCCTTTACAGCTTGTTCAGTTGTTGAATCTGTAGTAGCATCTGATTTTGAAGTATTTTCAGTTTGTGGAGTTTCATCAGCCCCTCCTTCAGTTTCAATAATAGCTATGATTTGCCCCACCTGCACAACATCATCTACATCAAATAGTTTTTCAACTAATACACCATCTACCTCACTGGGAACTTCGCTATCCACTTTATCGGTAGCGATTTCTAGCACTGCTTCATCAGCTTCAATAGTATCACCTACTTCTTTTAGCCAGTTTGTTAAGGTTGCTTCTGCAACGCTTTCGCCCATTTTGGGTAGTTTCAATTCAAATTTTGCCATAATATAATTTCAATATCGAATTTGGAAGGCGCAAGCCTTATTTTAAAAACACGGCAAAATTAGTCAAAATTTGCTCGATTTCTGTTTCAAATTTCTTAAAAAACTACTACACCACCTTTTTCATCACTTTGGTCACTCCCAATTATAAAGTTTCGACCTCGTGGTTTTATTCTGAAATGGTTACCTTTTCCTTTTAATTGTTTCATCAACCTAAAGATTTCAGCACTGGTAACGTAGTCATTATCAAAAACTAGTAAGCTATTTTTCAAAACAACCTGTTCGTGAACATTTTTTGTTGCCATTTGAAAATGTAGCTTCATTTTATCTGAAAGCTTTTCAGTTAATTCAACACTTTCAGTAAAAACATAATGTTTTTCTAACTGCAAATATTCTTTGCCCTTTTTACTTAAGGTAAATCTATATGCATTTTTTGCAAGTGCAACCCCTAGAGAAACTGAATTTTTAAGCAATACATTATTATTAAAATGTTTTTCGTAAAAAATTTGCATTGCACCATAAAAACGCTCAAAATACGCATTATCTTTTTTAGTGCTTTCTCCTTTATAGTGAAGAACGGTACTTTTTCCTAAATAATGGTTTTTATATCCCGCTTTAGTAATTTTATAGGATAAATCTATATCCTCACCATACATAAAATAATCTTCATCAAAGCCACCAACTTCATTGTAAATACTTCGTTTTACAAGCATAAATGCCCCTACTAATACTTCAACTTCACCATTCGAAATTTCAGCTAGATGCGAGGAATAATACTTTTTTGTAAAGCCTAACAGTTTAAGCAAAGATACTTTTGGAGTTGGTAAATTTCGTTTACTTTCAGGCAAAAAATTACCTGTACCGTCCATCAAATAAACACCTAAAGCGCCAATATTGTCTATATTTTCAGAATATTCAATTGCATTTACAAGTGCATCTTCAGCTACAACAGTATCTGGATTTAATACACACACATATTCCCCTTTTGCTACGGATACTGCTTGATTATTCGCTTTACTGAATCCTACATTTTCCTTATTCTGAATGAGAACTACGTCTGGAAACTGAGTTTTTACCATCTCACAACTATCGTCCTTAGAATCATTATCTATCACGATAATTTCAGCGTCAATACTCTCAATAGCTTTTTCAACAGACAATATGCACTGTTCTAAAAAGTACCGCACATTATAATTAAGTATAACTACAGATAATTTCATCAGTGCAAATTATTTTGATAAATTAAAAGCTAGGATGGTTTTAATATTTTGAAGTAATCGATTCAAATCTAATTGTTTTTTAAGGACGATTCAAAAGGGATACGATGCATTATACTTCGCCCTAAAGTAACCTCATCTGCATATTCCAACTCATCACCCACTGAAATACCACGTGCAATTGTAGTTGTAATAATGTTATAAGGTTCAATTTGTTTAAAAATATAAAAGTTAGTTGTATCTCCTTCCATAGTAGAACTTAAAGCAAAGATAAGCTCGGTAATACTTCCAGATTTCACTTTTTCAACAAGTGATGGTACCGTTAGATCACCTGGACCAATTCCGTCCATAGGTGATATTTTACCCCCTAAAACGTGGTAATGTCCGCGATACTGACTTGTATTTTCAATTGCCATTACATCGCGAATGTCTTCTACCACACAAACAATTTTATCATTTCGGTTAGGGTTGGCACAAATCTCACATAGTTTTGAATCACTAATATTGTGACAATTTGAGCAAAAGTTTATCTCTTCCCGCATTTTCACCAAACTAGCAGCCAATTTTTGGGTTTGCTCTTTTGGTTGTTTTAATAAATGAAGTACCAAACGCAAGGCTGTACGTTTTCCAATTCCAGGGAGTTGGGACATTTCGTTTACCGCGTTTTCAAGTAATTTTGAAGAAAATTCCATAGCTAAAATCCTGCCGACAAGTTAAAAAAAATGCTTCAGAAAAAAATGATTTTCCTGAAGCATTCTTAAGTTGAAATAAAATTGTTTTAATTAATTACAAGCTTTTTAATTGCTGCACCTGCAGTAGTATTTAAGCGCACAAAATAAACCCCCGAATTTAATGAAGAAACATCCATAGTGTATTTGTTTGCGATAAATGCATCGGCTTGATACATTAAAAGTTTTCCTGAAATATCAAAAATTCTAATTTCTGCATTTATTGGATTTTGTAATCCAATAGTAATTTGAGAATCCGCAGGGTTTGGATACACACTTACAGTAGATTCAAAAGTGTTTTTATCAATTCCCATAGTTCCTTCAACTACTGGAGAAACCCAGAGACCTCTACCGTACGATCCTGCGTAAATCATACCATTGGTATAGTTAATTTCCAATTCATTAATCTGAACGTTTGGCAATAGATTACTAAAAGGTTGCCATTCGGTAAAGGTGTTATCGATATAATAAATACCGT
This sequence comes from Aequorivita sediminis, assembly GCF_032080575.2. Taxonomy (NCBI): domain Bacteria; kingdom Pseudomonadati; phylum Bacteroidota; class Flavobacteriia; order Flavobacteriales; family Flavobacteriaceae; genus Aequorivita; species Aequorivita sediminis. Next base: position 139,598 of record NZ_JAVLSO020000005.1, read on the forward strand.
AATCCATACCTAAATAAAGACCATCTTTACTGTTATTTTGCCACACAACAGCTAAAGCTGAAAAGTTAGGAAGATTTAAACTATAGCTGTTCCAAGTATCTCCACCATCTTCAGAAACCATTACTTTATTTGCGCTTGTGGTAGCTACTGCAATTTTATTAGGATCTACAGGGTGAATTGCAATTGAATTAATTAATCCTCCAGGAGTGGCAACTTGTTCCCAATCTGTAGCACCACCATCGGTAGTTCTGTACATTAACGCACCTCTTGAGGCATACATGATTTGATTGTTTCTTTCGTAAATTTTTAAATTGTTTAAGTTACCTCCTAAGTTTTGAGAAATTGGAGTCCACGAAGCTCCTAAATTAGCAGATTTGTAAACTCTATTATAACCTACATATATAATATTTTGAACTAATGGATCTTGCTCAAAAGGTGTTACCCAATTCCCTGAACCCGTACCTGGTTCGTTAATTTGAATTAGACTATTTCCTCCATTCTGAGTTCGGTATAATTGACCAAATTGACTAGTACCATACATAAAGTTTGTGTTGTCCTTGTCTATAAAGGTTTCCATTCCATCTGCGCCAATCCAATCTCTCCATCCAGTGGAAGAAGTGTAAAAAGAAGTACCATTATCTTGCGACCCACCAGATACAACTACATCTTCGGTTTGTGAAATACCTATTTTATAAAATTGGCGAATCCCTAGACCTTCTGTAAGATCCTCAAAGTATGAAGCGTTTATTGTAGCCGTGTTTTCAGCTTTAAAAATTCCGCCATCAGTAACCGCATAAAGTGTAGTTCCGTGAAAGAGCATATCATCAACATCGGCGTGACAGTAGCCGATATTTTGTGTGGCAGCATTGGCAGGAATCCAATCTGAAGTAATTTCAAAAGTCACACCTGCATCCATAGATCTCCAAGAAAGAATACCTGCAATATGCACTTCATTAGCATCTGAAGGATTTACAGCAATGGCCATATCTCTAGGAGCTTGTCCATTATTGTCATTTCCAGTGGTACTATATCCAAAATAGTTTTTATTACCGTGGTTAAGTTTAGTAAATGTATTACCTCCATCTACAGATGAATAAAATCCACCAAATCTATTTTGAAAGGCTTCTACCACATAAACTGCCTCTGGATTTGCTGCCGAAACACCTATCATTTTTGGACCCGTACTAAATCCGCCGATGGTTGTAAAAGTGGCTCCTCCGTCTGTTGATTTATGAAACCCCGTTCCCGAAGCATAAACTACTGAAGGGTCTCCTGGTTTAAACTCTACATCGTACCCTCTTGAGTCTGAAACCGCAGTTGTCCAAGTTGCTCCTCCATCTGTAGTAGCATAGATTCCAACATTTTCTGCAGTTGCAAACATTATATCGCTATTGGTTGGGTGGATTAAAATTCTATTTACAACACTATTCCCTATGGTAGCTAATAAACTCCAAGTTGCTCCAGCATCTGTTGATTTAAAAATATCTCCGTTAGTTGCTCCAAAGAAGTAAGTATTAGCATCTGTTGGATCCATAGCAACTGCATAAACTTTCATATTTGAAAAGTAGTCATTTAATGGAGTCCAAGTTTGTGCGCCGTCAGTAGTTTTCCAAACACCTCCAGTGTTAGCACCAACAATAATATGGTTTTCGTTCCCATCTTCAATAGCTACTGAAGTAATTCTACCTACACCAGGATTCCACCCTGAAGTTGCGTTCCAATTATCTGGCCCCATTTCTTGCCAGCTATCTGGAAGAACCATTCTATTTTCAGCAGTACTGTTTACATGAGCATTCCAGTTTTCTAATTCTCTTAAACGCTCTGCATTAGAAGCTAAATACCCATCTGCTTGAACCATCCTAAGAGCATTATACTCCCATCTTTTAAATTGTTTATATCCAGTACCACGGCCTTTATCCTTTCCTTCGAAATGGGCTTCGGCACTATCAATAATATCTTGCACTTTATAGGTGCCAGCATCAATCATTCGTAAATATTCTTGAGCCTGAATGGCTAAAGAACTAAATAAAAGGGTAAAAAGCAGTAGTAATTTAAAACGCATCTTTTTAGTTTTTAGGAAGTTATAGGTTTATTTGAGTAAAGTCATCAAATGTATTAAAAATAAAATGGGTAGGGAAATCAAACTTTGTATTTTTACGCAGACGAAATCTTAATCATTATAGTCTAAAATAATATGCAACCCTTACATATACTTTTATTAATCATTGGATATTTTTTAGCTTTAATTTTTATTTCCTACCTAACTAATAAGGGAGGAAGTAATGCTGATTTTTTTAAGGCCGGAAAACAATCACCTTGGTACTTGGTTGCCTTTGGTATGATAGGCGCTTCGTTAAGTGGAGTAACTTTTATATCTGTTCCCGGTTGGGTTGAAGCTTCGAAATTCAGCTATTTTCAGGTTGTTTTAGGCTATATTGTAGGGTATGCAGTAATTGGAACCATTTTGCTTCCACTCTACTATCGTTTAAACCTCACTTCAATTTATACATACTTAGAAGGAAGGTTTGGGAATGCTTCTTATAAAACGGGAGCTTCATTTTTTCTATTATCAAGGGTTGTTGGGGCAAGTTTTCGACTCTATTTAGTAGCTGTAGTATTGCAAAGTTTAATCTTTGACGATATGAATATACCTTTTTGGGTAACGGTAACAATTACAATTTTATTGATTTGGCTCTATACTTTTAAAAGTGGAATAAAAACCATTGTTTGGACAGATACGCTACAAACATTATTTATGTTAATCGCAGTGGGAGTTGCAGTCTATTATGTAGCCACAGATTTAGGACTTTCCGGAAGTAGCATTTTTACTTTTGTAGCTGAAAGTGAAATGAGTCAGATATTCTTTTTTGACGATTGGAGATCGGGAGATCATTTTGTAAAACAGTTTATAAGTGGTGCTTTTATTGCAATTGTAATGACAGGGCTAGACCAGGATATGATGCAAAAAAACCTTACTTGCCGTAACTTAGAAGACGCCCAAAAAAATATGTTTTGGTTTACTATTGTACTTACAATCGTAAATTTTGTATTCTTAACTTTAGGGTTATTACTTACTGTGTACGCTGAACAAAATGGAATAGATGCTCACAAAGATCAACTTTTCTCAACCCTTGCTGCGCAAGAAAGCGTATTTGGTATGGGTGTAGCTGTATTGTTTATCTTAGGCTTAATAGCTGCAGCTTATAGTAGTGCAGATAGTGCTTTAACGGCATTAACCACCTCCTTTAGTATCGATATACTGGATATTGAAAAGAGATATGATGAAAAGAAACAAATTAAAATGCGAAAGCTCATTCACATTTTATTTTCGTTATTATTAATATTTGTAATTATCATCTTTAAATATGTTATTGCAGATGATTCTGTAATATCAAAACTCTTTGTTTTCGCAGGTTACACATACGGCCCACTGTTAGGCTTATATGCATACGGTCTCTTTACAAAATGGGATGTTAAAGATAAATTTGTTCCGCTAATCGCAATTTCAACCCCATTTATAGGGTATGGTATAAGTTATCTAAGCTCCCTGTACCTAAACTTTGAATTCGGATTTTTTATATTAATCTTAAATGGAGTACTTACATTTTTAGGACTAATATTGATTCGTTCCCAAAAGAACTAAAGTACAAGCAACCTCAGATTCAATATTGTTTTCTTTAAGAAGTGTGTAGAATTCAGGGTTTTCAGTACCTGGATTAAAGATTACTCGTTTTGGTTTTAGCGAAATAATATAGTTGTAGTATTCTTCTTGTCGTTTTGGGTTTAGATATAAGGTTACTGTATCAATATCTTTAAAATCTTTCTTTTCTGTAACAATATTTACGCCAGCAACCTCACCTTCTTTTAAGCCTATGGCTTCAACACTATGATTGTGATTGACTAATCTATTTATTGCTAAGTTGGAATATCGATTCGGCTTTAAACTTGCTCCTAACACTAACGTTTTTTTCATTTGATTTAGTTTTTAGGAAAAATACAATACAACGCATTAAATTATCACAAATGTTAGTTAAAAAGAAGATAGCCATGAAACATAATAACTTTTTGAACGTCTTTATTATAGTAGAAGTAAGATATTATTTTACTGCAATAGTTTTACGTTGATGGTTAGTGTTAATAATTGCAGTAATATTTCAAACCCGAAGCGAGCACTTCGGGTTTGTTTGTTTTAAAATTTAAATGTTATTGTATTGTTAAATAAGGTTTTACAATGAAACAATCGACATGTTTTTTCGTCTAATACATAAAATCCTAAGTTTAATTTTTATAATTTATTTGAATTAGCCTTCAACGAATTATTCCTTATTTTAGGAAATTGAAATAGCCTTTCAGAAATACTGAAAGGCTATCTTGTTTTATGAGTATTCAACACTTGAAAATAGGTTGTTTCGCTATCACATACTTATTTTTGCAACATCAATTTACCACCTTATAATTGCACTTCCCCAAGTAAATCCACTTCCGAAAGCTGCTAACACAACAATATCTCCTTCTTTAATTTTACCTTGTTCCCAAGCTTCGGTAAGCGCAATTGGAATTGAGGCGGCTGTTGTATTTCCGTATTTCTGAATATTATTAAAAACTTGATCGTCTGTTAATTTTAACTTGTGTTGAATAAATTGTGATATACGTAAATTAGCCTGGTGAGGAATTAACATGTCAATATCTTTCACTTCAAGATTATTTGCATCCAAACCTTCTTGAATTACCTCAGCAAAGCGAACTATAGCGTGTTTAAACACAAATTGCCCATTCATCACAGGATAATATGGAATATCTTCTTGAGGATTTTCAGCTATAATTTCTGGAACCCAATGAGCGGTGCTTGGCCCCTGTAATGCGAGTTCATTTTTGTGTGCGCCTTCACTATGGAGATGCGTAGATAAAATTCCATTGGCACCCGCTTCATTTCTAGATAATACAGCAGCTCCTGCACCATCTCCAAAAATAACTGATACGTTTCTTCCACGCGTGGTAAAATCTAAACCCCCACTGTGGTTTTCACTACCAATTACTAAAACATTTTTATACATACCTGTTTTAATAAACTGATCGGCAACAGAAAGTCCATAGATAAACCCACTACATTGGTTTCGTACATCTAGTGCTGGAATCGTTCTCATGCCCATCATTTCTTGCACTTCTACTCCACCTCCAGGGAAATACATATCTGGACTAAGTGTAGCAAAAACAATCATATCTATATCTTTAGGAACCAGTTTAGCTCGGTCTAAAGCTATAGTAGCGGCTTTAACTCCCATTACAGAAGTAGAGTTCCCATCGCCCTTTTTAATGTGTCTGCGTTCTTTAATACCCGTGCGCTCTTGAATCCAAGCATCATTGGTGTCCATTAATTTCGACAAATCGTCATTGGTCACAACATTTTCGGGAACATAATATCCAAGACCAGTAATTTTTGAAGTGTACATTTTTAGCGTTTTAAATAATCGGGAAAGATACACATATACTTTTTTTATAGAAGTAATTTAAACATAATAAAGTATGCATGCATAATAGATTTTAAAGACGAAACTAATAAATTCTCACATTTTAAAACATTCTCTCTACTCCTTTATTTTATAAATGCCTAGGATAATAATTTTGAATATCTTTAGGCTTTAAAACATTTTAATATGAAAAACATTATTGCATTTGTTGCATTTTTATTTGTAACAACATCTTTTTTTGGACAAGAAAAATTAAAGTATCAAAAACCCCCAAAAGAAATTTTAGAACTTGTTGATGCTCCTTTAGCACCTTCAGTTTGGATTGACAGTAAAGGAGAAAACGTTCTGCTACTTTACCGCGATGCATATAAATCTATCGCCGAACTTTCTGAAACCGAACTTCGTTTGGGAGGTCTACGTATAAACCCTAAAACTAATATAGGAAGTAGAACAAGGTATTTCAACAATATAAAAGTAAAAAAAGCTACAGCAAAGGATGCAAAGCAAATCACTGGATTACCTGAGAATGCAAGAATTTCTAATTTCTCTATCTCTCCAAACGAAAAGATGGTTGCTTTTTTAAATACCTCAGACGATGGAGTTCAATTATGGATTGCAGATATTGAAAAAGGTAGTGCAAAGAAACTAAGTACACTTAAATTAAATGCAAATATGGGGAATCCCATCAATTGGTTTAAAGATAGTAATGCACTGTTAGTAAATGCTATTCCTAACAACAGAAAAGAATTAATAAATATTTCAGAAGCTGTACCTGAAGGGCCTACAATTTCAGTAAGTGACGGAGAAAAAGCTCAAAACAGAACCTATCAAGATTTATTAAGTAGCCCTAATGACGAATATAATTTTGAGCAATTGGCTCTTTCGACGATAAAAAAGATTACACTTAACGGAGAAGTTTCAGATTTTCTACCTACTGCAATGTATGACGATATCGATTTCTCTCCAGACGGGAGTTATGTTATGGTAAACAACATAAAAAAACCATTTTCATATATAGTTCCTTACTACAGATTTCCATTTGAAACAAATATTTATGACAAGAACGGGAAACTGATTCAAAAAGTAAACGATGTACCATTAAATGAAGTACAGCCAAAAGGATTTATGGCTACTAGAGAAGGCAAAAGAAGCATGAGATGGCGCGCAGACAAACCAGCCACCTTATATTGGGCTGAAGCGCAAGACAAAGGTGATCCAGAAGTAAAAGTAAATCACAGAGATGCAGTTTATGAATTAGCCGCTCCATTTAATGGAAAAGAGAAACTGCTACTTAAAACTATTAATCGTTATTCTGGAATTACTTGGGGGAATGATAACCTAGCAATTGCAAGTGATTACTGGTGGAACGACCGTAATACCAAGAGTTATATTTTCAATCCTTCAAATGCTTCACAAGCACCAAAAGTAATTTTTGATAGAAGTTATCAAGATAGATATAGCGATCCGGGAAATTTTGTAACTACTAGAAACAATTATGACGAAAGAGTTCTAGAAATTAATAATGGTACTGCTTATCTAATGGGTGACGGTTTTTCAGAAAAAGGACAATTTCCTTTTATTGATGAATACAATTTAAAAACTCAAAAAACGAAGCGTGTTTATGAATCTACTTATACCGATAAGTTGGAAAATCTAAACTCTGCTATAGATATAAAGAAAGGGAAGATTTTAGTGCGAATAGAATCACAGAATGAATACCCTAATTATTACTTCAGAAACATTAAAAAGAAGAATGATTTAACTGCAGTTACTTCATTTGAAAATCCGTTTAAAAGCATCCAAGATGTTCACAAACAAGTTATCAGTTACAAACGTGATGATGGTTTAGAGCTTGAAGGCACCTTGTATTTACCTATAGGATATGATGCAAATAGCAAAGAAAAAATGCCGATGATTCTTTGGGCTTACCCGCGTGAATACAAAGACAAAAGCAGTGCAGCACAAAGCACAACAAACCCTAATGAGTTTATTTATCCTTATTACGGATCTCCAATTTACTGGGTTACTCAAGGGTATGTAGTTTTAGATGACGCAGCATTCCCAATTGTTGGTGAAGGTGATGAAGAGCCTAACGACTCTTTTGTTGCTCAGTTAGTTGGAAATGCAAAAGCCGCAATAGATGCCGTTGATGAAATGGGATACATAGACAGGAACAGAGTTGGTGTTGGAGGACACTCTTATGGTGCATTTATGACAGCGAATTTATTAAGTCATTCAAATTTATTTGCAGCAGGTATTGCTAGAAGTGGTGCCTATAATAGAACCCTTACTCCTTTCGGATTTCAAAGTGAAGAAAGAAGCTATTGGGATTCTCCTGAAACCTATAACACTATGTCACCTTTTATGAATGCGGATAAAATGAAATCTCCTTTGTTATTAATCCACGGAGAGGCGGATAATAACTCAGGAACATATCCACTACAAAGTGAGCGATATTTTAATGCGCTAAAAGGGTTAGGCGCAACTGCTCGACTTGTTATGCTTCCAAAGGAAAGTCACGGTTACAGCGCAAAAGAAAGTGTTCTTCACGTTTTATGGGAGCAACACGAGTGGCTTGAAAAATATGTAAAAAACAGAAAGAATAGCGGTGAATAATCACTTGGAAGAATAATTTATTGTAACAAAAAAAGGGCGCACTAACAGTGCGCCCTTTTTAAACAACCTAACCAATTAAATAATTGATATTTTACTTTTTCATAGCAATTTTATATCCAATTATTTAATGGTAAATATACCATTCTTTGTTTAGTGAAATTGTTAAAGGATTAAACAAAGTTTTGTTAAAGTTTAAACGTATTTCTTGTAATTGTTAATTTGAACCTTTGCCCCTAAGTCATTCATCAAATTATAAAGTCCAAAAAAAGTTCTGTTTATATATAAGAAGTGTTTGGAACCTCTATTTCCATTCATCTTTCTCAATTCAGTATCCTTGGAATATTTATTACTTAGCTCGGCGATTTTTCCAAAGAACTCTTCATCTGAAAAATCGAAAGTTTCGCTATGAAATGGTTTTGTAAACAAACTAAGCATCTCGTGAAATAGTTCTGAAAAAAATTGAGTTTCTTCTGGGGAATCTTCTTTTTTCAAAATTTCTAAAGCATACATTTTTTCTGAAAACACTTTAGGATTATTGATGTTTTCAGGTTGAGCCAACTCAAAGTAAGGAGTATAAAACTCCTCTGGTACGGTCTTGACACAACCAAAATCTATAGCTATAAGGTTTGCATCAGAATCTACCATAAAGTTCCCGGGGTGGGGATCGGCGTGAACTCGTTTTAATTGATGCATTTGGAACATATAAAAATCCCACAACGTCTGCCCCACTTTATTGGAATATTCAGGGTTTGAATTTGTTTTTACAAACTCAGATAAATGCTGCCCTTCCATCCAATCCATAGTTATAATTCGCTCGTTCGAAAGCCCTTCATAATACTTTGGAAACCTAAGATTCGGAATTTTGCTACACGCCTGTGTAATTTCTTTACTTTGGGCAACTTCTAAAACGTAATTTGTTTCTTCCAAAAGCTTTTCTTCCACTTCTTGAAAGTATTTGTCGCTGTCCTTCCCTTTAATGTTAAACATTTTCATTGCAACGGGCTTTACCATTGCTAAATCGCTACTAATGCTTTCGGCAATTCCAGGATACTGAATCTTTACAGCTAAATTTTTTCCATCTTTAGTTGCCTTATGAACTTGCCCAATACTAGCAGCCGCCACAGATTCGGCATTAAATGTTTCGTAAATATTCTCTGGGATATCGCCAAAATATTTTTTAAAAGTCTTACGCACTAAGGGTGCAGAAAGTGGAGGTACTTGAAACTGAGCCAATGAAAATTTTTCAACATATGCCTTTGGCATAATGTTTTTTTCCATACTCAACATTTGGGCAACTTTTAAAGCACTTCCTTTTAAGTTTTTAAGACTGTCATATATTTCTTCAGCATTACTTTCATTTAACTCATCTTTTGAATGTTGTGGGTTCACGAGTTTTTTACCGTAATATTTTAAATAATTTCCGCCGACTTTTGCACCAGTGGTCACTAATTTGGAAGCACGTTGAATCTTGTTTGTTGGAATTTTATCGATTGTCTTCATTATACCATCTTTTCTTTCCACAAAAATTTTCCAAAATCTAAAACACTTTCTAACGGCTGTGTGTCGAAAACATCAAAAATTGCTCTTACTGATTTTTCAATTGCAACATCTGTATTTTCAAACCCAGCAGAATTGTCTTCCATCCAATATTTCATCAAAAACAGAGTTTGTAACCAAGCTCCTTCAGAAAAAATTGTGACAGATTGTTTTAAATTCTTTAGCTTTTTGTCCTCATTATTTTCTCGAATTAATTCGGCCGCAAAGTGTTTAACATCTTTTCGAAGTTCCTTTAACTGACTCAAATTTTTCAACATATTTTGGTGTTCCTTTAATGAAAAAAGTACGTAACTCCTATTGAGTGTAAGTAATTCAAAAAAGGTAAAGAAGAAGGTCAGCATTTTATCTTGATTTGAGTAACCATGAAATGCTTCATCATTGTTTGCTAATGAAATTGTCTGTTCATAGAATGAACTCCAAATTTCCATTTGTAAACCTTCAAAAGAACCAAAGTGCTCGTAAAATTGAGTTTCTTCAAAATTGTTTTCCTTACAAAATTTATAGACGCTTTTCGGAGTCTTTTCGTTTGTAAGAACTGATTCCATGTAAATGGAAATAATTTTTTCTTTATTCATTTTAGTATTCGAGTTTGATCTTTTTGAAACGGGAGAATTCTTTTTTGCAGTCGCCATAGTCCTTATTATTTTAAAATGCTAAAGGTTTTATTTTACCTTAGTATACAAAGATAGCTACTGTTTAATATTTTAATCAAATTCTTAAACAAAATGTTGTGTTAAAACTTATTTTAATCATACAATGACAAGGTGTCAGCATAAACATGCTTGGTATTTTTTTTGACTAATGAAAGTCACTGAATACAATTAAGAAATAAATAAATTATAAAAAAATGAGCAAAGGAACTATCAATGTATCAGTGGATAATATTTTTCCACTAATTAAGAAGTTTTTATACAGCGACCACGAGATATTTCTTCGTGAATTAATTTCGAACGCGACAGATGCAACTTTAAAACTTAAACATCTTGCTAATATAGGAGAAGCTGAGGGAGTTGAATACGGTAATCCAATAATTGAAGTAAAGTTAGATAAAGAGAAAAAACAACTGCGTATTATAGACCAAGGTATTGGAATGACTGCGGAAGAGGTTGAAAAATACATTAACCAAATTGCATTTTCTGGGGCTGAGGAATTTATTGAGAAGTACAAAGATAAAGATGGCAAGGATGCTGGAATAATTGGTCACTTCGGACTCGGTTTTTATTCAGCTTTTATGGTTGCCGAAAAAGTTGAGATTATTACTAAAAGTTTTAAAGATGAACCTGCCGTACATTGGACTTGCGATGGTTCGCCTGAATTTACTTTAGAAAAAGCCGATAAAGAAGATAGAGGAACAGAGATTATTCTTCATATTGCTGAAGATTCTACAGAATTTTTGGAGGAGTCACGTATCAGTGAATTATTGGTGAAGTATAACAAGTTTATGCCTATTCCAATTAAATTTGGAACTCGCACTGAAACATTACCTAAGCCAGAAGACGCAAAAGAAGACGACCCAGCTCCAACTCAGGAAGTTGATAATATAATCAACAATCCTAATCCAGCCTGGACAAAACTACCAACTGAACTTGAGGATAAAGATTACAACGAGTTCTATCGCGAAATGTACCCAATGCAATTCGAGGAACCTCTTTTTCATATCCATCTAAATGTAGACTATCCATTTAATCTTACAGGAATTCTTTACTTCCCTAAGATGACGAATGATATGAGCATTCAGAAGGATAAAATTCAATTATACCAAAACCAAGTTTTCGTAACTGATAATGTAGAGGGAATTGTTCCTGAATTCCTAACAATGTTACGCGGAGTGATTGATAGTCCAGATATTCCTCTTAACGTATCTAGAAGCTACTTACAAGCAGATGGCGCTGTTAAAAAGATATCTAGCTATATTACAAGAAAAGTAGCCGATAAGCTTAAGAGCTTATTTAACAACGACCGTGAAGGTTTTGAAAAGAAATGGAACGATATCAAAATCGTTATTGAATACGGTATGCTTACTGAAGATAAATTCTTCGACAAAGCAAAAGACTTTGCTCTTTACCCAACTGTAGATAACGTTTTCTATACGTTCTCTGAATTGAAGGAAAAAATAAAAGACGCACAGACTGATAAGGACGACAAACTTGTAATTCTTTATGCTTCAAACAAAGAAGAACAACACAGTTATATTCAGGCTGCAAAAGACAAAGGTTCCGAGGTTCTATTATTAGATTCTCCTATTGTTACTCACCTACTTCAAAAAATTGAAGGCAGCGAAGAAAACGTTTCTTTTGTTCGCGTAGACAGCGATCATGTTGAAAACCTTATTAAGAAAGACGACGAGCAAATTTCTAAACTTTCAGATGAAGAAAAGGAAACGCTAAAAACTTTCTTAGACGGGGTTATACCAAAAGAAAAATTCACTGTTCAATTAGAAGCAATGGATAGCAATGCAAATCCATTTATCATTACTGAGCCGGAATTTATGCGTAGAATGAAGGATATGCAGAAAACCGGTGGTGGAGGTATGTTTGGAATGGGTGGCTTTCCAGAAATGTACAATCTAATTGTCAACACAAACCACGAATTGGTAAATGATATACTAAATACTAAAACCGATAAGAAAAAAGAGCGTTTAGTTAATCAAGCTTTAGACTTAGCAAGGTTGAGTAAAAACTTACTAAAAGGTGAAGAGCTCACTGCTTTTATAAAACGAAGCTACGAAATGATTAAGTAGTCTTTAGGCAATACAAAAGATTGAATATTTTAAAAGCCTTTCTAAACATGAATTTAGAAAGGCTTTTGTCTTTTTAAACAATTCGTTATTGTTGTAAAACTAAAAAAGCCCTACATTTAAAACTCAAATATAGAACTATGTTACCTTGGCATCAATATTTAATGGGAGTACTGCTTGTACTCGCTGGAATGAACCACTTTAGAAAACCAAAATTGTATGAACGCATTATGCCACCATATATTCCTGCGCATAGCACCATGGTTATGCTTAGTGGAGTAGCCGAAATGCTTTTAGGATTTATGCTAATGAATCAAAACAGTCAAGAAATGGCGGCTTGGGGTATAATAATATTATTAATTGCATTTATACCAGTACATATCTATATGTTGCAGGATAAAAAAGCTTCTATGAAGCTACCAAAATGGGCTCTAATCGTTAGATTTCCCTTGCAACTAGGATTAATTTATTGGGCGTATTTATATACTTAATAAATACTAACTTTAGATCACAATACAATAGATAACAGAGAGTTAGATTGATTCGCTTTAGAAAGTTAAAAATACAGAGAAGCAACGACCGTCCCTACACACCTCTCACTAATAAAACACTATCGACTAGCCAAAAATCTCATTTAATAATCCAGCTAATCGGATTCCTCCTTTTTGAAGTTGGAAACGTACAGTTTCCATATATTTATACATATACCCGTAGCTTAGCTTTTGTCCAACCTCAGTATTGGCATAGATATCCTCACAAAGCTCACGGCTTTCGTACATCCAATCTCTTACCGAACCACTTTTAATTGCTTCAATTTCTTCTTCATTAAGAACATCTATATTTGAAGCTAACTCAGTATAAGACATCTTATATGAATCTATCATTTTGGTATCCCATACTTTATGCAGGTTAGTTCCATTTTTAAACCAACGTACTTGGAAGTCATTTCCCCCCTTATCTTCAGCTAAACCAATATGAAGCGGTTGGTGTAAATCTCCTATAAAGTGAACTAGTAATTTTAAATGAAAAACTTTATCTTCTTTAGTACTTTTATCGTCCTTCAATACAGCGATGCATGTTTCAATAGCCTGAATGATATCCCCTTTTTCACTTTTTGGATATTCATCATATTTTTCGCCAAATGGAAAGCTCACATAATGCCAAGGACCATAAGAATCATAAGCTCTATCACTTTTAATATCATCTCCATGATTAGAAACTAAAGCTAAGGATTGACCTTTTAACAACTCAAAAATTTGATTTTTGGCTGTTTCACTCAAATGTTTTTGGGCGATTTCACCTACTGCTCTATGACCCGTTTTTCCGAAGTCTTCAGATGCAAAAACGGTAGACAAACAAAACAGAAAGAAAGTAGTAATTATGATAAGCTTATTCATGATATTTTAAAATTTAGGAATGCAAAGATAGCATCTTAAATAATTATAATCTTAAAACTGATTAAATGTTTCATAATCGCAAATTTCTTGATACAATATTTCAAGAAATGGTTTGTTAAAGGAATAAGAGAATTCAATTTGTGTTATCTTAGCAAGGTTGAGTTTCAACGTTATAATTTTAGATAAAATGAAAAACATATTTATTGTATTCCTGCTTTTTAGTAGTTTGATATCTGCCCAAACTAAAAAATTTAATGCTGAAGATTTACGGATTACTCCACTTATAGATGGAACCTTATTAACTCCAAATTCGGAAGAAAAAATTCCATTGGCAATTATAATTGCAGGAAGTGGTCCAACAGATAGAAATGGAAACCAGCAAATGATGGAGAACAATTCATTGAAATTCCTAGCTGAGGCGCTTTACGATAAAGGAATTGCTACTTTTCGATACGACAAACGAATTGTAAAGCAAATGAAAATGCGCAATATTGATGAAAAAAACATTCGATTCAGCGATTTTATAAAGGATGCTGATGCTATTCTGAATTATTTCAAAAACAATAACGAATTTTCAAAAATTTATATCATTGGGCATAGTCAAGGTTCCTTAGTGGGGATGGTTACAGCGCAAAATGGTGCAGATGGCTTTATATCTGTTGCAGGAGCAGGACAATCTATAGACGACGTAATTGTTTCTCAACTAACCAAACAAGCTCCAGGATTGGCAGATAGTGCTCGTGATGCCTTTGATGATCTTCGCGTAACTGGAGTTGCTAATAATTACAATCCAGGATTAGCTTCAATTTTCAGAAAAGAAATTCAACCATTTATTGGAAGTTGGATGGCTTTTAACCCAAAAGAAGAAATTGCAAAACTGGATATTCCAGTTTTAATCATTAACGGAACTAAAGATATTCAAGTTTTAGTATCGGAAGCCGAATTACTAAAAGAAGCAAAGCCAGACGCTGAATATAAAATTATTGAAAATATGAATCATATCCTTAAGGAAGTTGAAGGTAATGATTTAGAAAATAGCAAAACCTATAACATTTATAATCTGCCTATTATGCCAGAGTTAGTGGAAACGATAAGTGGATTCATTAATAAATAGGATATCAAGAAAATTAGGTTATTATAAAATTCATACACCTCATAATTCTGAAATTAGAGTTCTAAAAATTTAAATTAAATATGTATTTTGCGCCAAAACTACCCGTGATGCAAGATACAGCTACCGAAATTATTAAGGACACTACTCCCCTTTTTACAAACGACACAATCGTTTTTGGAATTTTAATGATAGCCTTAGGTTTCATTTTTTATACTTCTTCACGCGAAGATGGTTTTTGGAAAAAATTCTACGGTGTAGTTCCTGCGCTTTTTATGGCGTATTTCCTTCCAGCTTTATTAACAACTTCAGGTATTATATCACCAGAGTGGACAACAATTTCTGAAACCGGAGAGGCTACCACAGGAAAAACAAGTTTATATTATATGTCTAGTAGGTATTTATTACCTGCAGCCTTAGTATTAATGACATTAAGTATTGACTTAAAAGGAGTTCTTAATTTAGGTCCAAAGGCTTTAATTATGTTCTTTGCGGGAACCATAGGAATTGTTATCGGTGGGCCTTTAGCCGTGTTAATCGTAGGGTCTATTCACCCAGAAGCAGTGGGCGGCGAAGGAGCAGATGCAGTATGGCGCGGACTTTCAACACTAGCAGGTAGTTGGATTGGTGGTGGTGCAAACCAAACGGCGATGCTTGAAATTTATGGTTACAACCAAAAGCTCTATGGCGGAATGGTATTCGTTGATATCGTAGTCGCAAACATTTGGATGGCAATTATTCTCTTTGGAATTGGAAAATCTGCTAAAATTGACAAATGGTTAAAAGCAGACACATCTGCCATTGAAAGTTTAAAAGAAAAGGTTACCGATTACGCTAAAAAAGTTGATCGCAACCCTTCACTTACCGATTTAATGGTTCTTGCAGCAATCGCATTTGGAACTGTTAGTATCGCACATTTTGGAGCTAACTTCTTAAGTGAATTTTTTACTTCTGTAGTGAGTGAAATGCCAAAAGGGATAACAAGAAATATTTTTACATTTTTAGATTCTAGTTTCTTTTGGATGATTACCATAACCACTATAATTGGTGTTCTGCTATCGTTTACAAAAGCCAGAACTTATGAAGGTGCAGGCGCTAGTAAATTTGGTAGTGTATTTATTTACATATTAGTTGCCAGTATTGGAATGAAAATGGACTTAACTCTCATCTTCGATAATTTATGGTTAATAGTTATCGGATTAGTATGGATGGCGGTTCATGCGGGACTAATGATTTTAACAGCAAAACTAATTCGTGCGCCTTACTTCTTCTTGGCTGTAGGTAGTCAGGCGAATGTTGGAGGTGCTGCATCTGCTCCCATTGTGGCTTCTGCCTTTCACCCTTCACTAGCAACGGTTGGAGTTCTTCTAGCCGTATTTGGATACGCTGTGGGAACGGTAGCCGCAATTTTATGTACTGTACTTATGCAGTTAGCTTCAGCTGCTTAAATACAAGTATTACAATTGTATTTTTCATTTGAAGTAAACAGATCATTGGATAATTTTTGAAGATTTAATTGTGAATAAAGAAAAGTCAAATCCATTATTTTCAACGATTATTTTTAAAAAAAAATAGTCATATTTGCAGGCTCGTAAAACAAAGCTACTTTAACATAAAATCATCTTTAAATAATTAAAATGCGTTATTTTCTATTAATTGCAATTGTACTTGTATCACTTGTTAGCTGTAATGAAACCAAGGATACAGAAGTAATGAATATAACTGGTACTGTAAAAGGGCTTAAAAAAGGAATAATATTGTTTCAGAAATTTGAAGATACAGTTCTAGTTACAATAGATTCGGTGATTGTAGATGGTAATTCTAACTTTAAGTTTTCAGATAAAGTTGAAAGTCCAGAAGTTTACTATTTATATGTTAGACTAAAAGACGGAACTTTAAAAGATGACCGTATCACTTTTTTTGCTGAGAATAGCGATATTAATATCACTACTAACTTAAAGAACTTTGGAAGTGCTGCAGTTGTTACCGGTTCAGAAAATGATAAGGCGTATAGAGATTATCTTAAATTAAAAAACAGATACGTAATTAAAAATCTAAGTTTAATAGAAGAAAGATTAAAACTGAAGAATAACGCAAGTGAAACTTCTAGAGCAAAAATTGAGGACAAACAGCGGGCTTTACATTCTAGCAAATATTTTGCAACTATAAATTTTGCCCTAAACCATAAGGAATTGGAACTTGCTCCTTACCTTGTATTAAGTGAAGTTTACGATGCAAATATCAAGTATTTAGACACCGTTTATAATGCTCTTACCCCAAAAATAAAAGACTCCAAATACGGTAAAGAATTGGAGTCATTTATTGTAAATCGTAAAAAAATAGATACTATATTATAGCGCGTTAATTTGGTCGATTAATTTTCTACCTCTTTCTTCTAGCTCAGCTTTTACAGCAGTAAAATGTTGTTTTTTATTGTCAACATCTTTTTGGTTTACTTTCGCGATTAACTCGTCAAAAGTTGTGATAGCCTCGTCTATAATACCTTGTGATTTTTTATTGTCTTTTTCTGCATTGGTTAATTCCCAAATACTAACTGCACCAATAATATCACCTAATACGTAGTTTATGTCTTTTTTTAAATCTCTAACGTTTGCCATTGAATTGTTCTTACTTTAATTGTTTTTGTTGTATTCTAAATAATTGGGTGCAAAGATACGAACAATTAAGCTATGTACACTTCTAAAAAGCTTACTGAATTTGTAATAAATTTTATTTCAGGTAATTGGGCAGGTATCAAAATGGTTTCTCCTTTACTAATTGTTTCGGTATAACCATTAGTTTCTATAGCAGCTTCACCTTCTAAACACATATATACAGTAAAGGATGGAATGCTTTTTAAATCACGAAGATAATCTTTTGATAGGTCTAATTTATTAACTGTAAAAAACTCAGTGACACCAATTTCTAGAGGGGTGTTCATTTTAGTTTTATAGGTCTGTCTTGAATTTTCTGATGAAAAATCAATTGCATCTATTGCGAGATCGGTATGCAATTCACGCATTTCTCCATTAATGTCCGGTCTATCCCAATCGTAAATTCTATAAGTATTATCTGAGGTCTGTTGAATTTCGGCCAAAAGTATTCCTGCGCCAATGGCGTGAACCGTTCCAGGTTTTAAAATAAAGGCATCACCTTTTTTTACAGATTCAGTTTTTAAAACTTCTGTGACTTTCTTTTCAGAAAGCGCTTTTAAATACTTGGCCTCATCAATTTCACCATTGAAACCTATAATCAATCTTGAATCCTTCTCAACATCCAAAATATACCACATTTCGGTTTTACCTAATGAATCGTGTCTTTCCTTGGCAAGTATATCGTCTGGGTGAACCTGTACTGAAAGATCTTCACGAGCATCAATAAACTTAAACAGTAAAGGAAAAGTGTTTCGGTAATTTTTATAAACAGCTGCACCTACTAACTTTTCTTTATAAGCCTCTAATAACCAGTTAAGGCTTTTCCCTTTTAAACTTCCATTTACAACTATGGAAACACTTTCATCTACCCCAGAAATCTCCCAACTTTCACCTATATATTCATCGGCATCTTTATTGAAGATTTCTTTCAGCTTATTGCCACCCCATACTTTTTCTTTAAGAATAGGTTCAAATTTTAAAGGGTATAGATTAGAAATTGTAATCATTAATTTCCGTTGTAAACAACAAAGTTGCGTGGGGTTTCGTATAATTTTATTGTAATAGCGAATTTAGAATCCAGTCTTTTTCTTAATTTGTTCCAAATTACTATTGCTATATTTTCTACCGTAGGATTTAGATTTTTGAATTCAGGAACTTCTACATTAAGGTTTTTATGGTCTAAAGCGTCTTCAACTTCTTCTTTTATTATATCCCTTAAAACGGAAAGATCTATTAAAAAACCTGTTTCAGGGTCTATTTCACCTGTTACGCCTACCTCCAATTCATAGTTATGCCCATGATAGTTTGGGTTGCTACATTTTCCAAAAACCTGAAAATTTTTAGCATCATCCCATTTCTTATTAAATAATCTATGAGCAGCATTAAAGTGTGCTTTTCTAAAAACAGTTAAACTCATACAACAAGATGTTGATAAAATTTATCGAATATAATTTTAAACCAAGCTGTATAAATGTCTGGATTTGCTTGAATATCCTTTTTAACTTCTTCTAAACTCATCCATTTCCAGTCGGCTACTTCATCAGGATTTATGTCGGGTTCTCCTTCATATTTCCCTATTAGAATATGGTCAAACTCGTGTTCAGTTAGACCATTATCAAAAGGAGCTTTATAAATAAAAGTTGTGGTTTCCTTTAAGTCTGTGGTAAAACCCATCTCCTCAGAAAGTCTTCTCATTCCAGCGTCTATGGAAGACTCGCCATCGCGTTGATGACTGCAGCATGTATTTGCCCAAAGTCCAGGAGTATGGTATTTATGCAATGCACGTTGTTGTAACATTAATTCATTTTTTGAATTAAATACAAAAACTGAAAAAGCTCTATGAAGCAAACCCTTTTCATGGGCTTCCATTTTTGGCATTAAACCAATCTTCTGATCGTTCTCATCGACAAGTATTACTTTTTCTTCTTCCATTAAAAACTTAGTTTTGGCTCAAAAATACGAAAACAGTAGCTGTATAAAAAGCAAAAAGCGTTCAATACAAAGTATTAAACGCTTTTATGGAATTTAATTTAGTCGAGTTAGTTCTTTATGATAAACATAGATCTTCTATTTAATTGATGTTTCTCAGCACTACAAGGGACTCCATTCTCACATTCATTAACCAATTGCGATTCACCATAGCCTTTGGCAGTTAATCTACTTTTATCAATTCCTTTTGAAATTAGCCAGTTAAGTGTAGATTGGGCACGACGCTCAGATAATCCTTCGTTATATGCGTCACTTCCACGTGAATCGGTGTGAGATTCTATATGTATAACAATCTCTGGATACTCTCGTAAGGCAGCAAGAATTTTAGCTAATTCTATTTCGGCATCTGGACGTATATACGATTTATCAAAATCGAAATAGATTGGCTGTAAGTTTAATCTACATCCTAAATCGTTGGGCGCACAAGGTCCTTTGCTAAATAATGGTAGTGGCACATTGATAGTTCCTGCAAGTTCAGGAGTTTCAACAATTTCTTCATGTGGATTATATCCTTCCATAATTCCTCTAACTGTAAACTGCTTCCCACAATCTGCATCAAAATTATAAACACCATTCTCATCAGCAGTTGTTTGAGTTACAAGCTCATTATTTTCATCTAATAAGGAAACGCTGGCACCAGCTAACATCTCTTTTGTTTCAGCATCGAACACTGTTCCTTCTATTAAAATAGTACAACTTTCCCGTACTAGGTAGATATTATCATCAACACTTCCGCGATCTCCATCTCTATTAGAAGATAGATATCCTATTTTAGATTCTTCATCTATAATAAACCCGAAGTCGTCTTTTGCACTATTTGTAGGTGCTCCTAAATTTGTTGGACTTTCTAGATTTCCTTCATCATCTATTGATGAAACAAAAACATCATAACCTCCTAAACCAGACCGACCATCACTAGAGAAATAAAGGTTGTTTTTATCGCTTACAAAAGGAAAAGATTCTCTTCCTTCTGTATTTATTTCAGGGCCTAAGTTAATTGGTGTACCATAGGAACCATTTTCTAAAATGTCTACATACCAAAGGTCAGACATACCTAGCGTACCTGGCATATCAGATGAAAAATATAATCTTTTGCCATCCGGACTTAAAGCAGGATGCGCTATTGAATACGCTTTATTGTTAAAAGGTAATTCTACCACATTAGTCCATGTATTCTCACCCGTTTTCTCGGCTTTAAAAAGGCTCAGTCTTAGAGTTTTATGTTTTTTAGACTTATCCAGCTCTTTTTGTCCATCTATATAACTATTTCGAGTAAAGTAGATGGTTTTACCATCTTTTGTAAAAGCTGCAGTAGATTCGTGATATTGAGTATTTACATCTCCTCCTAACGGCCTTGGATTACTTAACAATCCATCTTCATCTCTATTAGCTATAAACAAATCTAAATAAGGCTCTTGGGTCCATTGATCTACATTTAAACCTGTTGCATTGGCTGCAGATGCATAAACCAATTTATCCTTCATATAAAAAGTTGGGCCAAAATCTGATGTTCCTGAGCTTATTGGAGACATCTCGATTACAAACTGTCGAGATTTAAAAACTGTACTCTTTAAATAATCTGTGTCCTCATCGTAAGTTTTTATCACAAAACCAGTTCCACCTTTTGCAGTATAAGCTTCTAACAGCTCACGACTCTTATCGTGTTCACCAAGACTCTTTAAGGATTGGGCAGCTCTATAAAAGTATTTAGGCTCAGTGTCATCTGGAAATGTAGTCACTAATTTTTCGTACCATTTTGCTGCGTTGGTATAATCTCCATTAAAATAATAGGTATCTCCTAAATTTTCGTATATCTGAGCAGATTCGTATCCATCTTCAACTACTTTTAGATAGATTTGTCGTGCATCGATATAAGCATACTTGTCAAATTCTTTATTTGCCCTTTTTACATCTTTTACCTGCCCTATAGTGCTTCCCATTGAAAGAACTATAAAGGCTAAAATAAATATGTTACGTAATATTGTATTCATAGTCAGTATTTTTTAGAAGAATCTTGGGGTTAACACTCTTTCTGGTCTATTAAATATATCGAAACGAAGCATTACTTCATAGGAACCATCACTATATGTTTCTATATCTGTTGTTTGATAATCATATCCAAAGCCGATAAATATTGCATCTGAAGCTTGAAAACCTACCATTGCGCTCATAGCAGCACTCCATCGATAAGCGGCACCAAGGGTAAGCTTGTCATACAATAAGAAGTTGGCAGAAACATCTGCTTGTAAAGGCGAGCCATTTACCATTTTAACTAAGGTTGCTGGTTTAAACTTTAAATTATCACTAATATCAAATACATACCCAGCAATTAAAAAATAATGCATACGCTCGGAAGCGGTTGTTTCAACTGTAGTATTGGCTATGCTACCTTTATCAAAATGCTTAGTAGTTAAAAAATTGGGAACTGATAACCCTGCATAAAACTTATCAGTATTAAAATATATACCAGCACCAATTTGTGGTTGAAGCTTATTATCTATATTATTTTGTTCAAAATAAGGATCAGAATAAACATCGCGTGGTAAATTCAATTTAGAAAAATCTACATCTAAAATGTCTAAACCTGCTTTAAGACCGAATGATAACTTAGCGCTCTCTGAGGTATTAATCGAATACGAATAATCGATATTGAAATTCGTTTCAACAGCGGGACCAATTCTATCATTAACAATTGAAAGTCCAATTCCCATATTTTCACCCATTGGAGAATTTACAGTAAATGTACCTGTATTAGGTGCACCATCACCAAAATTAACCCATTGAGTCCTATACAGAAGACCAAAACTTAAAGCTTCACGATTTCCTGCATAGGCAGGGTTAACCACCTGCGTATTATACATATACTGCGTGTATTGTGGGTCCTGCTGAGCATTACTTGAAAACGTGCCAAGTAAAATCAAAATTATTAGTGTTAGATAACTGTGTTTCATAGTTATGTATTTTTAATCCTGGGAGATATGCTCCCAGGAATATTTGATTTTTCTATCTATTTATATATAAGTATCCAGTATAAGTATCCTTACCAGGGTTCTCACCTTGGAAAGTAAGAATATAGAAGTAAGTTCCGGTTGGTAACTCCTTATCTTCCTGAACAGTAACACGACCTTCTGAAATACCTCTAAAAGTATTTATGCTATCGTCTTCACCCTGTCCATAACCATCTGTTTCGTAAACCAATACCCCCCATCTGTTGAATATTTTAACATTATTATTTGGGTAATCATTAATTCCTCTTATCCAAAAGAAGTCGTTCATACCATCTCCATTTGGTGTAATACCATTGAATATCTCAAATACAACTCCTAATACATCTGGAAGAATAACAATTGCTTCGGCGTCATCTTCTACAGTGTTACCTGCATTATCCTCACCATTTACGGTAGCAAGGTTTACAACCTCTCCATTATCAATATCTTGTTGCGTTATTGAATAAGTAGCAGTGAATGTTGTGCTATCCACTTCTCCTGGTTGTAATACTTCTATTGGACCACCGGACATTACAATTCCTGGTAGCGGATCTGATATAGTAACGTTATAAAGTGTAACATCTCCTGTATTAGTCACTACAAAAGAGTAGCTAATGGTTTCTCCAACATCAGACGCACCATCTCCGTTTTCATCATTAAATACTCCTGATTTCTCTAATGAAATCGATGGATTGTTACATAGTGAAGTTATTGTAGGATTATCCTCTAAATAACTAGTATGATCTGAAAGGTCTGAAACAATGTTTCCTGCTGGCGCAATACCCTCTGCTAAAGCTTGGTTTTCTATAAATCCAGCATCAACATCAGTTTGCGTTATAAAGTAGGTTGCAGTAAACGTAGTTACATCTTCTTCTCCTGCGGCTAAATCAATCGGACCACCAGAAACGTTTACTAACGGATCTGTGATAATTACATTGGTTAATGAAACGTTTCCAGTGTTTTTCACACTAAATGTATACAAAATGGTTTCATCTACTCCTCCACATCCATCATTGTTCTCATCCACTGGAATTCCAACTTTAATTACAGCAATGGATGCATTCTGACAAAGTGTAATGATTATTGGATCGTCATTATCAATAGCTGTTCCTGAATCATCACTTACTTCAGTTTGGTCTGGAGCTGTTCCAGTAGCAGTCGCTTGGTTTACTACTTCCCCAGCATCAATATCTGCTTGGGTGATTGTGTAGCTCGCTTCGTAAATCCAAGTTTCAGTTACATCTAACTCTCCA
>NZ_JAVLSO020000060.1:0-304 GCF_032080575.2 Aequorivita sediminis
TTGGTCCTCCCGATACAGTAACGCCTCCAACTAAATCACTTACCATAACATCGGTTAGGGTTACGTTTCCAGTATTCTTAACGGAGAAGCTATAGGTAATTACATCACCAACCTCGAGTGTTGAACATCCAGTGGTTGGATCAACTTCAACATCTGAAGTTTTAATAAGTGCAATGCTCGCATCAGTACAGATGGTTACAACTGTTGGATTGTTTCCTGCATAACTTGAGTTATCCGATTCATCATCTACTTGTGTATTACTAGGCGTTGTACCAACTACCTTAGCTGTGTTCTCAAACTCACC
>NZ_JAVLSO020000061.1:0-304 GCF_032080575.2 Aequorivita sediminis
AATGCATATAATTTACGGCTGAAATTCGTGAAAGTGAGAAAAAGTAGTATTTTTAAAACGCATTTGGTAAAGCGGAAAAAATCGCGCAGCAAAAACCGCCGCAAATCATATGCAAAACAGTTGTAAGTAATGCGGAAAAACCCAGAAACCGAATGAAAAAAACAATATTCGAAATTACCAAAATGGACTGTCCTTCAGAGGAAAATCTTATCCGAATGAAATTGGACGGAATTTCAAGCATTGCGAATTTGGACTTTGATATTCCGAATCGAAAATTGACCGTTTTTCACAGCGGAGAAATTGA
>NZ_JAVLSO020000062.1:0-301 GCF_032080575.2 Aequorivita sediminis
ATCTAATATCTATGAGACAGTCTCATAGCTCAGCTGGTTAGAGCGCTACACTGATAATGTAGAGGTCGGCAGTTCGAGTCTGCCTGAGACTACAAACAAAGTCGAAATTGAAATCGAAACACAAATCGAAATCGAGATCGAAGATTGAAAAATGTATTTCTTTGGAAATATACGTTCATAGACACATATTGAAAGGAAATTTTAGGAGTTGAAGCGAGATTACTTCATTATTCGTAATTCTGAATTCATAATTCTGAATTTCAAAAAATGGGGGATTAGCTCAGCTGGCTAGAGCGCCTGC
>NZ_JAVLSO020000006.1:0-133025 GCF_032080575.2 Aequorivita sediminis
TGATCCTCAACTTTGAACACAAGGGAAATTTATCTATTGAAGATAACAATATTGAATACGGAATAAAATACACTCACGAAGATATACGCGACCGTGTAAATGAATACGAAATAATCGATTCGGCTGGGTTTTCAATTCGCCCACCTATCTTCCCTCCTAACAATCAACCATATTCTCCCGATACCTCGCCAATTGTTCCTTACACAAACGTAAGAGCAATGCATGAAACACAAATAGACCGCATCTCTGGTTATGCTCAATGGAGTAGAAAAACCACTCTCGGCAGCAGCGACCTTTGGTTAAATGCTGGAGTTCGTGCTCACAATTGGACGGTAAGCGGACAAAACATTACAAGCACTTCACAAACTGTATTTAGTCCGAGAGCACAAGTTTCCTTAAAACCAGATTGGGAAATGGATATGCTTTTCCGCCTTTCGGGAGGTATGTACCACCAACCGCCTTTTTATAGAGAGTTAAGAGATTCAACAGGAACAGTTCAGCCAGGAGTTAAGGCACAACAATCTATTCACATTGTATTTGGAAACGATTACAGTTTTAAAATGTGGGATCGTGCCTTCAGATTAAATTCTGAAGTATATTACAAGCATCTAGACAATGTTAATCCATATACGTTAGAAAACGTTCGTATTCGATATCGCGCAAACAACAGCGCTGTTGCTTATGCTTACGGTTTAGACCTACGTCTTGCAGGAGAATTTGTTCCTGGAACAGAAAGCTGGTTAAGTTTTGGATATTTAAAAACAGAAGAAAACATTAACGACAAAGGATATATTTTCCGTCCTACAGATCAACGTCTAAAGTTTGGTATGTTGTTTCAGGACTACGTAAAAGTTATTCCATCGCTAAAAATGTATCTTAACTTAACTTATAATACTGGACTCCCAGGAGGCTCTCCAAGTTATGCCGACCCTTATAACTATCAAACGCGATTACCAGATTATAAGCGTGCCGATATTGGGGTTAGCTACGTAATTGTAGATGACACAAAGTTAAGAGATAGCGGATGGTTAAGACCCTTCAAGGAGCTTTCGGTTGGAGCAGAAATTTTCAATATTTTCGATGTACAAAACTCAATTACAAATACTTTTGTGAGGGATGTCTATAGCAAACTTCAATACGCTATTCCGAATTACTTAACGCCGCGAATTTTTAATGTGAAGCTTTCAGCGAAGTTTTAAGCTCGAGAACGCTGCCCTTTACGCTTTCTCAGCTTTTTGCTGTTTTTCTTTTTCTGAAAATCACGACTGTACTTCAGCATAGATTCATAGGTTTCTGAAGTGCTTTTGTTGTAGAGTTTAGCATACTCGTAGGCCATAATCTTAACCATAGTTTTTGAAGGCCAGAGTCTGCGGAAGTTATTCATTCGCTTTTCAAAACTCATAGGTTCAAATCGCATTCTATTCAAATCAATTAAATAGAATTCGTATTTGTTATTTCCCACATCGGTAATTAAAGTATTCCCTGGGGAATGGTCTAAAAAGTTTACTCCGTTTTCGTGTAGTTTAAAAGTGAATTGGGTAAACTGTCGTAATATTTCTTCCCGATTTTCAAACTTTGGTTTATGAATTAAAACTCGAAAATCGAAATCGTAATCGAGGTGTTCACTTATGTAATAGCTCTGTTTTAATCCAAAAGAAAAAAACTCGATATATGCTACGGGTGTTGGCGTTCCAATTCCGAAGTTAGCTAGTTTAGAAGCGTATTCAAAAGAGCGTTTTGCTTTACTTTTTCTAAAGAATTGGTATATTATAGACTGAAAGAAATTAGGCGTTTTAAAACTCTTAATATTGAATACAACCCCAT
Organism: Aequorivita sediminis; assembly: GCF_032080575.2. Lineage (NCBI taxonomy): Bacteria > Pseudomonadati > Bacteroidota > Flavobacteriia > Flavobacteriales > Flavobacteriaceae > Aequorivita > Aequorivita sediminis. The sequence goes on from NZ_JAVLSO020000006.1 coordinate 1,825, forward strand.
TTAATTCTATTTTTTTTATAACATTTCGCTCACCTTTGGTTACATACTCCCCTACTTTTTCAAAGTGATAGAGTGCGTCTTTCAACGCAGGTTGCAAGTGTGAATATTTTGGATTGATTACGAAATTCTCGCGCATTTTTAATATTTATACAGTCAAAAAAGGTATTTTGCGAAGGTAATTTAAAATCTTTATCCCTTGCTTATGCCGTGGGACTTTATACGAAAATACAAACTTTACTTTAAGACGATGTACAAAATTTAGCAAAGAAGAAGTCTAACAAAGTAATTCACTATGAAGAAAATTCTAATCATACAAAACAAACGAATTGGCGATGTGCTACTGAGCTCGGTAATTGCTAATAATATTAAAAAAGTATTTCCTGAAAGTGAAGTTTCCTTTTTGGCTTATGATTATACTATTGGCGTTCTTGAAAACAACCCAAATATCGATCGTATAATTTCAATTAACCAAAAAGAGCTGAAGCGTTTGCCAAAACTTTTTGAAACTGCTTTAAAAATTAGAGAGCAGAAATACGATATTATTTTCGATCCTTATGCTAAGTTTCAAAGTAGAATTATATGTTTAACAAGTAAAGCTCAGTACAGAGTTGGCTTTAAAAAAGCACATAAAAAACTAAAATTACCATTTTACACGCATCCAATAAATTTTAAAAAGAAAGCTACATTGCCTTGTGGAAGAGGGATTGAAGATAGAGTTAATTTAGTACATCAAGTTTTTCCATTGACAGAAACTGACTATATACCGAAAATACATTTAAGCGAAATAGAGAAATCTGAAAATAAATTACAAGATATTAAAGGACCTGTTATAATGATTGGTGTTTTAGGAAGCACGCCAAATAAATCTATGCCCTACGAGTATATGGTTGAGCTTATAGATTATGTTACCAAAAACTATAAGGCTACCATCCTTTTCAATTATGCACCCCATCAAAAAGAAGAAGCTTTAAAAATATATCAAATGTGTGCGAACAAGGAGAAGATAAATATGGAAATTTATGAACATAGCATACGTGGATTTGCCGTATTAATGAGCCAATGCGATATGCTCATTAGCAATGAAGGAGGCAGTGTTCATATAGCAAAAGCAGTAAAAAAACCAACTTTCACAATATATTCACCATATATAGATAAAGATGCTTGGAATAGTTTTGAAGATGAAGTATACCATCAATCTATTCATTTACTAGAAGAAGTTCCAGACCTATTTAAAAGCTTTACTCCAGAAGAAAGAAGGTCGATTGAGAAAGATCCTCAAGAGCTTTACAAGGAATTAAAACCTGAAATGATTCTCAAAAAGTTGAAGCCTTTTTTAGCGCATCACCTTTCTGATGTAAAAATCTAGTTAGTTTCTACTTTTTCTTTTAAAACGCTTTCAGGGGCATCAGTCTTTAGAATTCCGTATTTCGTCCAAACTCTTTTTTCTTGTTTTGTAATTCGTCTAATAGCTTTGTTTTTTACAAACATGTCTTTAGTAACATACCCTCGAGCGTGATCCAAATGTAAGGTTACTGTGCTATATCGAATTTGAAGAGGTTTTATTCCGTAGTTCATTAAGCGCTCGCCCATTTCACGGTCTTCTCCACCGTATTGCATACGCTCGTCGAATCCATTTACTGCAATTACATCCTTACGCCATCCAGAGGCATTATTCCCATCCCAAGTAGCGCTAGTAGGCGTAAATGTATTTAGAAAATCTTCTTTAAAACCGTATGAAGTAAGTTTATTTATTTTGAATGTTTTCTTCAGTCCTTGTTTTAACAACCATTTCGCATTAAAGCAACGCTGCAACTTTATGTCTTCACGGGTGATTTTTTTAGAAATACTCATGGTAAGTTTAAAGTAACCTGCAGATAGAAAACATCCTGGACGACTTAAGCCAAGGTGTGTAGAAACTAAATCGTTTCTTGGAATACAATCTCCATCCGTAAAAATTAGGTACTCCCCTTTTGAAGCTACAATTGCTTTATTGAGAATTTTTGTTTTTTGAAATCCGTGGTCTTCTTGCCAAACATGTTTAATTTTTAAAGGAGAATTCGCTTTAAAAGAATCTATCATTCTTTTGGTTTCTTCACCCGAACCATCGTCGGCAATAATTATTTCAAAATTCTTTTCTAGTTGCTGTTCAAATCCCCAAAGTGCTTTTTGTAACCAATCAGGCTGATTGTAGGTACTTACAATAACTGACACATAAGGCGAATCATCTTCATTTTTTACGATACCGTAATTTGTCCACCTTTTATTTTGATTACGTGTAACCTTACGTATTGCTAAATTCTTTTCAATTGATTCCTCATTTTTATACCCTCTTGGATGATCGAGATGTAAAACAACCGCATTGTAGCGAATCTGTTTACTTTTAATCCCGTAATTCATCAATCGCTCGCCAAGTTCACGATCCTGTCCGCCGTATTGCATACGTTCGTCAAAACCATTTATAGCAACTATATCTTTTTTCCACCCAGAAGCGTTATGTCCATTCCAACTAGCATTAGTAGGGGTTAAAGCATTTAAAACTTTAGCTTTTAAAGAACCAGAGTAAAGCTTATTGTTTTTAAACGAAGATTTTAATCCGTGTTTTTTAAGCCACTTAACATCAAAACATCTTTCCGTATAAATATCTTCTTTGGTAATTTTCTTTGAAATTTCCATTGGCAGCATAAAGTAACCACCCGATAGAAAATATCCCTCTTCGCGATATTTTACGTGTTGCTCTACAAAATCTTTCCGCGGAATACAGTCGCCGTCGCTCATAATAATATACTCCGTACTACATTGTTTAATGGCTTTATTGAGAATTTCAGATTTCTGAAAACCTTTGTCTTCATGCCAAACATGAACGATTGGATAGAAAACTTCTTCTTCCATTTTTTCTAGCAATAGACGCGTTTTATCATCTGAACCGTCATCTGCAATTACAACTTCAAACTGTCTATATGTTTGATTATTATAACCGTACAGCACTTTTGCCAACCATTCGGTAGAATTGTAAGTGCTAATTATTATGGAGGTGTTAAGCTGTTTCATTTATGCAAAGATAAAGTTATTTAGGAAGTTGGCGCACAAAACAAAAAGTAGTAATTTCGAAATGTATTTTAAATCTTTAGCTAAAATTAAAAAACAGCGATTTAACGAAGTATCAATTAATTATTTTTCGTGAAAATTTGCTTAAAAACTATGCCGAAATTAACTGTAATTATACCTACTTTCAATGAAGAAGCCTATCTTGAAGACGCTCTTTTTTCAGTAGCTTTTGCCGATGAAATAATTGTTGTAGATTCATATAGCACAGACAAAACTCCAGAAATAGCTAAGAAATATACTACTAAGTTTCTACAACGAAGGTTCGACAATTTTTCAAATCAGAAAAATTTCGCATTAAATGAAGCAACTGGAGATTGGGTTCTTTTTATTGATGCCGACGAGCGTGTAACACATTCTTTAGAAGCCGAAATTTTGGAAACTATAGAAAATCCAAAACACGGCGGATATAAAATTAATTTTCCGCATTTTTATATGAATCGTTTTCTCTATCATCACAGTGATGATGTATTGCGATTAGTAAAGCGGAAAGGAGCAAAATTTACAGGTTCGGTACACGAAAAATTACACTGTAGTGGAAGTGTAGGGAAATTAAAAAATAAAATGCTTCATTTTACCTACAAGGGACTGGATAATTATATTCAAAAAAAAGAATCGTACGCCTGGTTTCAGGCACAACAACTATTTGAAAAAGGGAAAAAAGCAACTTGGTTTCATCTCTTTATTAAACCTACTTATCGATTTTTTAGATCGTTTGTATTAAAGGGAGGCTTCCGAGACGGGGTGCCAGGACTTACCGTTGCTGCTGTAAATGCATACGGAGTTTTTGAAAGGTATGTAAAGTTAATGCTATTGCGAAAAGGAATACAATAATAGACATTGTAAGAAAGAAAGAAAGGTAAAAACATTATTTTTATACAAATTACATTTAGTTTTTGAAAAACACAGCAAAAATTTCAGCCATTGCCATAACGCTTAATGAAGCCCATAACATTGAAGCCTATTTAGATAGTCTTTGGTTTGCTGATGAAATCATTATTGTAGATTCATATAGTTCAGATGAAACAGTTTCTTTAGCGGAAAAACACCAGAAGGTTACAGTGTACCAAAGAAAATTTGATAACTTTTCGGCTCAAAAAAACTTTGCGATTTCAAAAGCAAAAAACGATTGGGTAACTTTTTTTGATTTAGACGAAGAGGTAACTCCAAAATTAGCTGACGAAATTGTTGAACTAGCGAAAAACCCAAAAGCAATAGCCTATTATGTAAAACGCGATTTCTATTTTATGGGAAAACGTATAAAGTACAGCGGTTTGCAAAACGATTATATCGTACGATTTTTCAACAAAAATCATTGTCAGTACAATTCCAATTTAGTTCACGAAACTTTAGAAACCGATGGTAGAACCGAAAATTTAAAACACAGCTTGCCACATCACACCTATAAATCCTTCGACGATTACACCGCAAAAATGCACAAATACAGTGCGTTACAAGCTAAAATGCTTTATAAAAAAGGAAAGAAACCTACTTACTATCACTTTCTTTTTAGGCCGTATTATCGTTTTTGGAATCAGTTTATATTTCGCTTGGGAATTCTCGACGGAAAAGAAGGGTTTATTTTAGCTTATGTGAGTGCATTTTCGGTATTTAAACGATATATTAATCTTTGGTTACTTTATAGAAAAATAGCTTAAAAAAAGCCTATGAGTCACAAAATAGCTATCATATTTCTAGATGAAATTCACCATGTTTATCATTTTGTAAGTGTAGCCGTAGAGCTTTCAAAAACCAATCAAGTACATATTCTCACCCATTCTGGAAAAAATACTTTTCTTCACGCTTCTCTTCAGAAACTTAATAATAAAAATGTAATAGTTGAAAAAATGCCAACTGCTGCCTTTAGAGAATTTACTGATAGGATAAAAGGCAGACAACTACCTAGAAAAGGCTTTTGGATAAAAAAACACAAAAAGTATATTCTCACTAATTTTGATGCTATAATCTTTACCGATTACTATCATAAATATCTCCTAAAAGCTAGAGAGGATCGCAATAAGCCAAAGTTTATATTTTTAGAGCACGGAACACCCGGAAGAGCTTACGCTTATAATAAAGACATCTTAGATTTTGATTTCCACTTACAATGTGGGAAATTTCACAATAAGTCTTTAAAAGAAAAGAAACTGCTTAATGATCAGTACAAAATTACAGGTTACCCAAAACTAGATGTGGTAAAATTGGATGACACCGAACGTATTTTTGCTAATAACAAACCGACAGTTTTATATAATCCACACTTTACTCCTCCCCTTTCGTCTTGGCATTTTATGGGACTCGAAATCTTGGAGTTTTTTTACAAATCGAAAGATTACAATTTAATTTTTGCGCCACATATTAATCTTTTCAATAAAGTTGGAGGTGATGATCCTGCCTTAATACCACAAAAATTCCGAACTGCAGAAAACATACATATAGATTTGGGAAGTGATAAAAGTGTAAACATGACCTACACAAAAACTGCCGACATTTACATGGGCGACGTCTCTAGTCAGGTGTACGAGTTTATGACTAATCCGCGCCCTTGTATATTTTTAAACCCTGATGACGTCGATTATAAAGATGATATTAATTATCGTTTTTGGCAGTGCGGTGATGTGATAAATTCTATTAATGAAATGAATGAAGCATTAAATAATTGCCATAAAATTCACCAGAAGAAATATAAGGCTGTACAAGAAACAATAAGTTCAGAAAACTACTACACAGAAGAAGGCTCTACTCCTTCAGAAAGAGCTGCTAGTGCGATTACAGAATTCTTAGACAAAACGTTATAAATACGAGTCTATCCCTTTTTCACACCATTTCACTTTATTTTCTTGTGTCTGTTTTTGTAGTGAATCATTTATTTCAAATCTACTTTGATCTTTAACTAAATGCCAAATGTGATAAACTATACCACCATACCTTAATCTTTTACCTAAAACGCCACTATTAAGCAATCTTATAGCCATTTCAGAATCTTCTCTTCCCCAGCCTTCAAAATTTTCATTATATCCATTAATTGCAATAAAATCTTTTCTCCAATAGGATAAATTACAACCTCTCAATTTTTTTGAAAGTATAGGGCTAGTTTTATAAAGCTCTGCTAAAACGGAAATTCGTAATGCTCGAGTTCGTTTTTTTATGCCTTTAGAAAAAAAGTTGAAATTTATTTTCTTCTCTTTAAAAAGTTTCTTTAAATATTTTTCCTGAATGTTTACCCGGCTTCCAAAGAGAAACTGTCCTCTTGCCGAGCGTGCAATGTGATCTTTAACAAAATCGGGATGCATTATACAGTCTCCATCAATTTGAATGATATAGTCTCCAGCAGCAGCAGCAATGGCCTTGTTCAAAATTTTGGATCTTCTAAAACCTTTATCCTCGTGCCAAACATGTTTAATTGTTGTTGCGGTTTTATTTTTATATGCCTCTATCAAATGCTTTGTTTCTTCTTTGGAGCCATCATCTGCTATCAAAATTTCAAAAGGTTGATAACTTTGCGCAGCAGCACTCTTTAAAACTAAATCCAATGCTTCGGGCCAGTTGTAGGTAGAAATAAGTAAGGAGGTTTTCATTTTTTGAGAGATTTCTTCAAAGATATATTTTTTACCAAAATTAGATAAGTTCAATTTTAATGAAATTAGACAAGGATAATGCTGCTTTTTTGAAGAACTTTGCAACCAAGCAAAATTTAGCAGATGAATATTAAAGATGAAACAAACAATGCCCTTTTAACGCTTAAAAAAGGAGGGCTTATTTTATATCCTACCGACACAGTTTGGGGAATAGGATGCGATGCTACAAATGCCGAGGCAGTAGAAAAAGTTTTTAAACTAAAGCAAAGAAATGATGATAAATCTTTGATTTGTTTAGTAAGCGATTTTAAAATGTTGAATGAATTTATAGAGGATGTTCCTGAAGTTGCTTACGATATTTTAAAATACGCTGCAAAGCCTACAACAATTATTTACGATGACCCTATTCGCATAGCTGAAAATATTATTGCTAAGGACAATACACTCGCCATACGAGTGGTTAAGGATGACTTTTGTAAAACCTTGATTAGAAAATTTCGCAAACCTATTGTATCTACTTCGGCAAATATTTCAGGAACCCCCACTCCTGGAACTTACTCCGAAATAGACCCTTTAATTTTGGAAGGCGTGGACTATGTTGTAAATTTACACCGCGAAAAAAAAACTGGAAAACCTTCGGCTATTATTAAGCTTGGAAATGATGGAAGTGTAAAGGTAATCCGTAAATAGAAATTGAAGTAAGACTAAAGAGAAACAAGAAAAAGAACAGCTAATCTAGCAAGGATTTATTACTTTGCTAGTTTAAACACTTAATTTTAAAAAATAGTATTTTTAAAAATGTTTACGCCTTTGCTTCTCTGCTAGATATAATAAATGGCAAAACAAACATACATATCGGCATTAGAGAATCCTATTTTTAGAACAATCTCTAAGGCTGCCTTAAATTTAAACCTTGAAACCTATGTTATTGGAGGTTACGTCCGCGATTTTATTTTAAAACGCGGTGAAGCCAAAGACATAGACATTGTAGCAGTTGGTAGTGGAATTGAACTAGCTGAAGAAGTAGCTAGACTCCTACCTGGTAAGCCCAAGGTATCGATATTTAAAACCTACGGTACTGCCATGTTAAAAAGTGGCGGAATAGAACTTGAATTTGTAGGAGCACGTAAAGAGTCTTATACAGAAGAAAGTAGAAATCCAGCAGTAGAAAACGGTACTCTTGAAGACGACCAAAACCGAAGGGATTTTACTATAAATGCCCTTGCGCTTAGCCTTGGCAATGAGAATTACGGTGAGCTTCTCGATCCTTTTAATGGAATTCAAGATCTTCAAAAAAAAATTATTAGAACTCCATTAAATCCCGATATTACATATAGCGACGATCCATTGCGAATGCTTCGTGCCATTCGATTTGCAACGCAATTAGATTTTGTTATTGAAAAAGAATCTTTGAATTCTATATCGAAAAATGCTGACCGGATTAAAATAATTTCTAAAGAGCGAGTGGTAGATGAAATTAATAAGATTTTACTTTCCGATGTACCTTCTAAAGGGTTTACGTTATTACATAAAACTGGGTTATTAAGCTATATTCTGCCTGAGCTAATGGCTTTACAAGGTATTGATGAGAAAGAAGGACAAACCCATAAAGACAACTTCTGGCATACCTTAGAAGTGGTAGATAACATTTCAAAAACCACAGACGATTTGTGGTTGCGTTGGGCTGCTTTACTACACGATATAGGGAAAGCCCCAACAAAAAAGTTTGACAAGAAAATAGGCTGGACCTTTCACGCACATGAATTTGTAGGTGCAAAAATGGTGTATAAACTTTTTAAACGCTTAAAAATGCCATTAAACGACAAGATGAAGTTTGTTCAGAAAATGGTTTTAATGAGTTCGCGTCCAATAGCTTTAGCAAGTGATGTTACCGATAGCGCTGTAAGAAGATTAATATTTGATGCTGGTGAATATGTGGAAGATTTAATGACGCTTTGCGAAGCAGATATTACCACCAAAAATCCTAAAAAGTTTAAGAAATACCACGCTAACTTTCAATTAGTTCGTGAAAAAATTGTGGAAGTTGAAGAGCGCGATCACGTTCGTAATTTTCAACCGCCCGTTTCTGGGGAAGAAATTATGGAGACTTTTAATTTAAAGCCTTCTCGTGAAATTGGAATTATAAAAGATGCAATTAAAGAAGCCATTCTAGAAGGTGAAATCCCTAATGAATATGAAGCTGCAAAAGCATTTATGCTAAAAAAAGGTGCAGATTTAGGCTTAAAAACAAGTTAAACTAATGTTCAGAAAATCGATTAAAGTTTCAATTGTACTAGTTTACCTAGTGATTATTGCTGGAGCAATGGTACGAATGACCGGCTCTGGAATGGGTTGCCCAGATTGGCCAAAATGTTTTGGGTATTATATTCCACCTACAGAAATTTCTGAATTAGAATGGGCACCCGAAAGAACATTTAAAAAAGGTCAGGTAATTATTCACAACGACGCCTTATACGTTGCAAAAGAAGATTTTACAACATCTAATCAATACACCGATTCTCATTGGGAATTATATACCAAGCACGACTATGCTACCTTTAACGTATGGCATACATGGATTGAATATGTAAACCGATTATTTGGAGCTTTATCCGGATTTGCAATTCTTGTAATGGCAATATTTTCACTTCGAAAATGGAAAACTAAAAAACAACTTACCATCTTATCCTGGGTTAGCGTTGGATTATTAATTTTTCAAGCCTGGTTAGGAGCTACAGTAGTTTACTCGGTACTCTCTCCAGTTAAAATTACCATTCATATGGTTATGGCCTTGGTTATTTTGGCAGTATTGCTTTATATCCTATATGCTTCTAAAGAAAAGCCTGTAAATTATTTCACTTCTAGAAGTTATAAATCACTTATTCTGTTTGCAGTAATCCTAACACTTATACAGGTAGTTTTAGGTACTCAGGTTCGTGAATTTGTTGATGAACGCGTAAAAGAAGTTGGATATAACGCTCCAGAATTGTGGTTGGAAAATCCGAGATTGGACTTTTATTTACATCGTTCGTTTTCAATATTAGTAGTTTTAATTAATCTATCATTGTGGTACTTTAATAGAAAAAGAAACTATGGATTAAAGTATTTGGATGCTCTAATATTATTAATTCTCGCTGAAGCATTTACTGGAATATTAATGTACTATTTTAACTTTCCTGTACTATCACAACCGCTACACCTAGTTATAGCAACATTACTCTTTGGAGTTCAATTTTATATTTTGTTGGAAGCATTTCTAACCAATAGAACGAGTAAAAGTTTGTAACTTTGCGCACTAATTTTTTTTTAGCTTAAATGGTTTACCGATTTAGAATTATACTAGACACCGAAGAAGATGTATTTAGAGACATCGAGATAGAAGCTTCTGCTACTTTAGAAGATTTCCACAATGCAATTACCCAATCTTTTGGATTTGACGGTCAAGAAATGGCTTCATTCTACACTAGCAATGAGTTTTGGGAAGAAGAAGAGGAAATTTCACTTTTTGATGTAAGTGACGAACCTGGCAGTATAAGAGTAATGGGCGATACTTATTTAGAAGATGTTGTAGATAAAGAGAACACTCGTTTGCTTTATGTTTACGACTTTCTAAATATGTGGACGTTTATGGTAGAATTAGCCGACATTGGAGAAGTTGAAACAGGACGAATTTATCCAAACCTAATGTACTCTCACGGTGAAGTACCAGCTGAGGCTCCTGAAAAAGAATTTACTTCTGAACCTATTGAAGGTGAAGATGACGATTTTTTTGACGACGATTTCGATTTAGATCCAGAAGACTACGACAGTCTGGATTTTGATGAAAACTGGAACTAGTTATTAGTAACAGCATATTACTCGTACAACACTTTTACATTCCTTAAATTTTAATATCTAATATTTTACATGATAAACCTTTTTTCTACTCATATTGCATCTCTTTCAATCCACCGAGTGGGTAACAAAAGCCGTGGAGAAGATATTTTTCTTTCTGACGAGCCTTATAAAATGGATGATGAAATTACCCCATTGTTAAAAGAGTTTTTCTTAAAGCCTTTTCGTGAAAAAGAAGAAAACTATTTTACGTTTTCGCACGAAGCCGATTTAGAGTTTCACGAATTGTATAACAACGCAAACAACATATTCAATAATCCAGAAAGCATACACGAAGAGAGTAAAAAAATTGCCACCTACTTATTTAATCAATCTGAGCATCCGCATATTAAAAGTGGTGAAGTTTACGTAGCTTATCTTGAAGGAGTACAGTTGGACAATGTGAAGATGGATGCTATTGGTGTTTTTAAAAGTGAATTGAAGCAAGATTTTCTTCAGTTTTTAGAAGAAGGAAATTCATTGGACGCAATGTTACAACAAGGTGTAAGTTTAAATAAACTTGACAAAGGTTGTATTATTTTCAATGCTAATAAGGAAGAAGGATACAAAATACTTTCAGTAGATAGCAACCGTTATGATGCGCGATATTGGTTAGAAAGTTTCCTAGGTGTAGAACCGCTAGCTGACGACAACTTCCACACAAAAAAATACTTGAAGTTCTGCCAAGACTTCGCCAAGGATGTTGTTTTACCAGCCGAAGATAAGAAGCAGGAAGTAATGTTTATGAACCGTGCGGTAAATCATTTTGCGAAAAATGACACTTTTGAAGAAACTGCTTTTATGAATGAAGTAATAGACAACCCTGATTTATTACCAGAATTCCGTCATTATAAATCTGAAAAAGCTCCTAAGTACAGTATCGAAGATTTAACAACCTTTCCTATTGCAAACACCGCTGTAACAGCAGCGAGAAAAAAAATTAAGAATATTATTAATCTCGATACCAACATACAAATAAAACTCGATTTCATAAACCCAGAAAGCGCAGATAAATTTGTTGAAAAAGGTTGGGATGAAGAAAAACAAATGTACTACTACTTAGTGTACTTTAATAAAGAACAGAAAGTATAGCTGTAGCTGAGCGATAAAATAAAAGAGCTTAACATTTAAATTTTAAATGTTAAGCTCTTTTTGCATTTAAACATTCCGTTAATACTGTTAACAAACGGAATGCTTTTATTCTAATTTGATTAGTTTCCTAACTCACTAATGAATTTTATACGATATAGTCTTAGTTCTTCTTCATCGTAATCTCCATCAAACTCATCCATAGCTGTTTTAATTTCATCGGTACTAGCTTCAAGGAAATAATCGTGGATTTCTTCTTGTTGATCTTCATCTAACACTTCATCAATCCAATAATCGATATTTAACTTTGTTCCACTATACACGATAGCCTCCATTTCTTTAATAAACTCAGGCATTTCAAGACCTTTTGCATCAGCAATATCTGGTAAAGAAAGTTTTCGATCTACGTTTTGAATGATATACAACTTAAGAGAGCTATTGCTACCTGTAGATTTTACAACGAAGTCTTCTGGTCTTATAATATCATTTTCTTCAACATAATCCTGAATTAGTTTTAAAAACGACTTCCCGTATTTCTTTGCCTTCCCTTCTCCTACCCCATGAACGTTGGATAATTCTTCTAATGTAATAGGATATTTTAAAGCCATATCTTCCAAAGATGGTTCTTGGAAAATTACAAATGGTGGCAACTCTAATTTATTAGCAACTTTTTTAAGTTCAGCCTTTAATAGTTTGAAAAGTGTATCATCTACTACATCTCCTCCTTGTTTAGCCGAAACTATAATATCGTCGTTAGCGTCTTTAAATGAATGATCTTCCGTCATCATAAAAGTTGTAGGAGACTTAATAAATTCCTTCCCGGCATCTGTAAGTTTGATTACACCGTAGGTTTCAATGTCTTTCTTTAGGTAACCAGCAACGAGTAGCTGACGCAATAACGCCATCCAATAAGCAGCGTCATGGTCTGCTCCCGATGCAAAATACTCTTGTGTATCTGTTCTATGCGATTTAATTAAGGCGTTTACTTTCCCAATCAAAACATTTACTACCTCTTTGCTCTTATACTGTTGATTAGATTTTAAAACAACCTCCAGAAGCTTTTTAGCTTCAGCCGTAGCTTCGTGTTTCTTTTTAGGATGACGCATATTATCATCCATCATTCCACCTTCCCCGGTTTCATTGTCAAATTCTTCTCCAAAGTAATGAAGTATAAATTTTCGTCTAGACATAGAAGTTTCGGCGAAACCTACTACTTCTTGTAGAAGTGCGTGTCCAATCTCCTGTTCGGCAACTGGTTTTCCACTCATAAACTTCTCTAGCTTTTCTATGTCTTTATAGCTATAGAAAGCTAAACAATGCCCTTCACCACCGTCGCGACCAGCGCGTCCAGTTTCTTGATAGTAGCTTTCGATACTCTTTGGTATATCGTTATGGATAACAAAGCGTACATCGGGTTTATCGATTCCCATTCCAAAAGCAATAGTCGCAACAACCACGTCTACATCTTCCATCAAGAACATATCTTGATGTTTTACACGTGTTTTTCCATCGAGTCCTGCGTGATATGGAACAGCTTTAATACCATTCACCTGTAAAGCTTGGGCGAGTTCCTCAACTCTTTTACGGCTTAAGCAGTAAATAATTCCACTTTTACCTTCGTTCTGTTTTACAAAACGAATAATATCCGCATCAACATTTTTCGTTTTTGGACGGATTTCATAGTATAAATTTGGACGGTTAAAAGAAGCTTTAAACGTATTCGCATCCTGCATCGATAAGTTCTTTAGAATGTCTTCTTGTACTTTTGGAGTAGCAGTTGCCGTAAGACCGATAATAGGAATATCGTTTCCTATACGAGTAATAATACTTTTAAGATTTCTATATTCAGGCCTAAAATCGTGTCCCCATTCACTTATACAATGCGCTTCATCAATAGCTAAAAATGAAATTTTTTGAGTTTGAAGAAAATCAACATATTCATCTTTAGTTAGCGATTCGGGAGCAACATAAAGCAGTTTAGTAATTCCACTTGCAATATCACTTTTAACTTGTTTTACTTCAGTTTTATTAAGCGATGAATTTAATACGTGCGCTATCCCATCTTCTGATGATAAGGCACGCAATGCATCAACTTGATTTTTCATAAGTGCTATAAGTGGGGAAACAACTATAGCTGTTCCTTCCTGCATAAGTGCTGGAAGTTGATAGCAGAGGGATTTACCTCCACCTGTTGGCATAATTACAAAAGTATTATTGCCTTCTAAGATGCTTTTAATAACATCTTCTTGCAAACCTTTAAATTGAGAAAATCCAAAATATTTCTTTAAGTCTGCGTAAATGTCATAATCTACCACGTCATAATAGTTTTAGGGAGTAATTCAGTTTTAATCAACATTTAGATTATATTATCAATAACAGTTGTAATTTTGTAACCAAAATAAGCAACTGTACCTTTTTTGTTAACTCAAGATTAAAAATACTAAATTAGATTTTTTTATATTTAAATATACTAATAATATGTACAGTTACAAACATTCAAAAGCATTAAGTTTTGAACAAAACAAGTAGAATAATTTCAATTGCGAAGAATACTATTGAAACTGAGAGCAAAGCAATTGCAAATCTCGCTCATTTAGTAAACGAAGAATTTGCCGGAGCTGTTGAATATATTTTTAATTCTGAAGGTAGGGTAATTGTTACCGGAATAGGCAAAAGTGCAAATATTGCAACAAAAATTGTTGCTACTTTAAACTCCACTGGTACACCTGCTATTTTTATGCATGCCGCCGATGCTATTCACGGCGATCTAGGTACAATTAAACACGACGATACTGTAATCTGTATTTCTAAAAGTGGAAACACTCCTGAAATAAAAGTTTTAGTACCTTTAATAAAGGCTGCACAAAATAGACTTATAGCCATTACAGGGAATCCAGAATCTTTTTTAGGACAGCAAGCAGACTTTATTTTGAATGCTTATGTAGAAAAAGAAGCTTGTCCTAACAACCTTGCTCCTACTACTAGCACTACTGCGCAATTGGTAATTGGGGATGCTTTAGCCATGTGTCTATTAGATTTAAAAGGATTTTCAAGCAAAGATTTTGCAAGATTTCACCCAGGTGGGTCCTTGGGCAAGCAGTTGTACTTACGAGTAAGCAATCTCACTTCACTAAACGAAAAGCCTCAAGTAGCTCCCGATACCGATGTAAAACAGGTGATTGTAGAAATATCTGAGAAAATGCTTGGTGTGACAGCAGTTATTGAAAACGATAAGATTGTAGGAATAATTACTGACGGAGATTTGCGTAGAATGTTAACTAAAGCAGATACCTTTGCAGGATTAACCGCAAAAGATATTATGACTAATAATCCTAAGGTAATAGACAATAATGCTATGGCAGTTGAAGCGATGGAAATGATGGAGAAATTTGGAATCACGCAAATTATCGCTGAAGAAGATGGAAAATATAGCGGGATCGTACATATTCATAATCTTACTAAAGAGGGTATTATTTAATGAAGAAAATAGCTTCCCCCGAAAAAGAAATGTCCTTTTTGGACCATCTAGAAGAATTACGTTGGCACCTAGTGCGCTCTACTATGGCAGTAGTCTTAGTTGGAATCCTTGCCTTTATTTTTAAGAATTTTATATTCGACACATTAATATTTGGACCTTCAAAGCCAAGTTTTTTTACCTATCGTATATTTTGTGATTTTTCTCAAAAGCTAGGAATGGACGCCTTTTGTTTTGATGAAATGCCTTTTAGAATTCAGAGTAGAACTATGGCTGGACAGTTCTCGGCTCATATGTGGACATCCATTTACGCCGGAATTATAATTGCCTTTCCATACATACTTTATGAATTTTGGAAGTTTATTAGCCCTGGTTTAAAAGAAAAGGAACGAAAGTCCAGTCGTGGGTTTATTGTAATTGCATCTATACTTTTCTTTATCGGTGTTTTGTTTGGTTACTACATTATTACACCGCTTTCAATTAATTTCTTAGGAAATTATCAAGTAAGTGATAGGGTTTTTAACGACTTCGATCTAGATAGTTATATCTCGTTGGTTCGTACTTCTGTATTGGCTTCAGGAATAGTATTTGAGTTGCCAATTATAATGTACATCTTAACAAAGATTGGCCTAGTAACTCCTGAAATTCTTCGCAAATACCGAAAATTCGCATTGGTCATTGTGTTAGTCCTTTCAGCGGTAATAACTCCTCCAGACATTGTTAGCCAGATTATTGTGGCTATCCCAATTCTAATACTCTATGAAGTTAGTATCTATATTTCAAAAATTGTAGTTAGAAATCAAGAAAGGGAATTGAAAAAAATGAAAAATGCTTAAATGCAAACCGAAAATGTTAAGTTGCAATAGTATAAATAGCTGCGTTTCAATTGACAACTAAACCGCATTTTGAGTATTAATAGAACTAAGTTTTAAATGAAAATAACAGCTATGGAAAAAAATATTGTTGAAGAGTTTAACGTCTACCGCGAAAAGATGAATCAAAAAATGCTTGAAGATAATAACAAAATCATCAAGCGTATTTTTAATTTGGATACCAATGCATTTGCAGAAGGTGCACTCCCAAAGAAAACAAAAGAACTCCTAGGCCTAGGAAACTCATTAGTACTGCGTTGCGATGACTGTGTACGGTATCATCTAGAAGAATGTCATAAACTCGGTCTTACAAAAGAAGAAGTTGTTGAAGGGATGAGCATTTCACTTTTAATTGGTGGAACTATAGTAATTCCTCATTTACGAAGAGCTTACGAATATTGGGAAGCTCTTGGGGCTAAATAAATACTAAACCAATTAAATATATACTAAAAGAGGCTGTCTAATATAGACAGCCTCTTTTAATAGGTTTAAGTAATTAAATAAGATTATTTACCTTCCCATTCCTTTATAGACTTTTCATTCATTTTTACATAATCGTCATTTCCAGCCGCTTTAGACATTTTAAGTGATTGTTTAGCAGCTTCAATCGCTCCCTTTTTATCACCTGCAGCTGCGTAAATAAGAGCTTTCTGACGGATTTGATAGTACTTAGGGTCTTTATTCATTTCAAACGACTTATCAATCCAATTTTTAGCTTTATTGATGTCTTTTCCTTCTGTTAAATAGTAAACAGCGGCAGCGTAATAATCATTAGAACTAGGACCGCTCATTGCGCGTTCAATATTTGCTGTAACAGCTTTATCAGTAAACAATTTAATTGGTACTCCTACATAAGTATCGGCCCAAAGAATTCCTAATACTACAGAATCATTTGTAAGATTGTCAAACGTCATTGTTAACGTTTCAATTTTTACAGGCATTGGATAAGCTGGAACTGAAACCTTTGCAGCTACTTTCTTATCATCCCATTTTTCAGGTAATCCCCAGTTGTTCGAATCGCTGTAGAAGTAAACCTCCCAATTTGTAGCACTTGGCTTTGCATATACTGCATACGAACCAGCATCAAGGTTTTTTCCTCCTATTTCAACAGCATCACTAAACGTAATTTTTGTATTTGTATTGGCTCCTACACGCCACATTTTATTGTGAGGCACCAAATCGCCAAAAATTGTTCTACCTCTCATAGAAGGTCTAGAATATTCTAATGTAATATCTGTAAGTCCTACTTTTTGTTCAATTTTTTGAAACGGACTCGGTTGTGGAGTTTCTATTTGTGCTTGAATACTTGCAGTTAGCATTAAAACAGAAAAAAGTAAAATTATCTTTTTCATCTCTATTGGTTTTTGGGTGTTTATTTACTTACGAAGGTACAGTTTGAATACCTTCTTTAAAGTTAATAAAAACTTAAAAAACCTAGAAACACAACACAGACAAATCTAAGTTATACAATAGACAACCACTAAGTGTTAAATTTTTGTTTAACCTTTTTATTACAATTTAAAACAAGGTAATTTTAAAGAAAAAATTGAGCTATGTTGAAAATATTAAGAAATAAAATAAAAGTTAAGTCGAAATATAAAGCTTTAGATGTGGACACTTACAGATTACTGTCAATGAATAAGAAACTTACAATCAAAAGAAGTAGATAAATCTTTGATGAAAATTTATACCCTTCGAGCAAAACAAAAGTTACCTATATCTGTCGATGAAGCCTGGGCGTTTCTTTCAAACCCTAGGAATTTAAAAGTTATTACCCCCGATTATATGGGCTTTTATATTCTGTCCGGATCGGAAAGACCTATGTTTGCCGGACAAATAATTGAGTATATAGTAACGCCTATTTTAAATATCAAAACTAAGTGGGTAACCGAGATTACACATGTAGTGGATCGCGAATATTTTGTAGATGAACAACGGTTTGGTCCGTATTCACTTTGGCATCATAAGCATTTTATTAAAGAAATTGAAGGCGGAATTGAAATGGAAGATTTACTTCATTATAAACTTCCTTTTGGATTTCTTGGACAACTAGCTCATCCACTGTTAATTAAACCGAAACTAGACGAAATATTCGAATATCGAAAAAATAAATTACACGAGCTTTTCGGTACCTTATAATACTGAAAATAAACATTTTGAAGGAAAGACAAGTATTAGGATATTTTTTAAAATTAATTAATTTAGTTAGTAAAAGTCAACTTTCAGACAATTTATATAGCTCTTTATTAAAACTTGACGAAAAAACTATAACCTTAAATACTAATTAAGATTTGACAGAAAAAGTAAATATATTTTGGTTTCGAAGAGATTTAAGGTTACAAGACAACACGGGTTTTCATAAAGCTCTAAACGGGAAGTTTCCAGTACTTCCAATCTTTATATTTGATTCAGAAATAATAAGCGAACTTCCAAAAAACGATGCCCGCATCACATTTATATTTCAAACCCTTCAAAGTTTGCGTGAGGAATTACAAAAGCACGGGAGTAGTTTAGCAATATATCACGGAAAAACCAAAGACGTTTTCCAAGAAATAATTTCAACATTTGAGATTCAAAATGTAATTACAAATCACGATTATGAACCCTACGCGAGAGCGCGCGACCAGCATATAGAAAAATTTCTAAACCATAACAAGATCGAATTTTACACTTTTAAAGATCAGGTGATTTTTGAAAAGAGTGAAATTGTTAAAAGTGACGGTACTCCTTACCTCGTTTATACGCCATATATGAAAAAATGGAAAGCGCAGTTTAATGTGGAGTTTAAAGGTGAAATATTAAATTCAAAAAAATACTTTAAAAATTTATACAAAAATTCACGTTTACCGAATCTATCTTTAGATGATATCGGATTTGAGAAGTCTACAATCAAACCCCCAGATTACTCCCTTACTCCTTTAACTATTCAGCAATATGAAAATAAAAGAGACTTCCCAGCCGAAGATGCTACTTCGCGTTTAGGAATCTATTTGCGATTTGGAACGGTTAGTATTAGAGAGGTAATGAAGAAAGCTACAGCTGAGAATAATGAAGTTTTTTGGCAAGAACTAATTTGGCGTGAATTTTTTATGCAAATTTTATGGCACTTTCCTGAAACGGTAGACAATGCCTTTAAAAAGAAATACGACAGAATCGAATGGAGAAACAATGAAGTTGAATTTCGAGTTTGGCAAGAAGGGAAGACTGGCTATCCCTTGGTAGATGCTGGCATGCGGCAGTTAAATACTACTGGTTATATGCACAACCGCGTAAGGATGGTGGTAGCGAGTTTTTTATGTAAACACCTCTTGATAGATTGGCGTTGGGGAGAAGCATATTTTGCCGAGAAATTATTGGATTACGAACTTTCTAGCAATGTGGGTAATTGGCAGTGGGCAGCGGGTTGCGGTGTAGATGCCGCACCTTACTTTAGAATTTTTAACCCTACAACACAAATTGAAAAATACGATAAGGATTACAAGTATATTAAAAAGTATATTTCCGAAATTGAAACTGCTAGATACCCTGAGAAAATAGTTGATCATAAGGAAGCTAGAGAAAGATGTTTAAAAGTGTATAAAGCCGCAATTTCCTAATTTTCACTCCCTAAAATTTTTTCATTTGTTAAAAAAAAGGTAAATCAAGCCTAATTTTGTGCAATTCTACACAATTTTGCTACTCTTGTGCAGTTATTGAAGGCAAGCAAACAAACTTAAAGACATGAAAAAAATTTTATTATTAACTATCCCTCTATTTCTATTTACCATAAGCGCTAATGCTCAGGATTCTGTACAAATTGAAAAAAACACCCTTAACAACCAAATGACTGATGCCTTTGATAAAAGTAATAGTTATCAAGAGTATAAGGTTATTAAAAAAACCCAACTAGCAACACTAAAGAGAAACATTTTAGATTCTGTTTCTACGTTAGAACAAAAAATCATAGGTTTAGAAAGTGAAATAAAAAATCAGAACAGTGAGATTGATTCCCTAACTCAAAACTTAAAACAAACACAAGAAAATTTAGCAGCTTCTAAAGAAAAGGAGGACGGTATCGAATTATTTGGAATACTTACTTCGAAAACTACTTATAATACCATTATGTGGTCTATTATAGGGATTTTGCTTTTAGTCTCAGGCTTTTTATTCTACAGATTCTTAAACAGCCACAAAATCACTAAGGCAGCTCAATTAAAAATGGCTGAAATAGAAATTGAATTAGAAGATAACCGTAGAAATAGCTTAGAACGCGAGCAAAAATTACGTAGAAAACTTCAAGACGAAATCAACAAGAACAGGAAAGTTTAATTACTTTCCGTTCTTGTTATTTTAGCTCCAATAGCTCTTAGCCTTTCATCAATATTTTCGTAACCTCGATCTATTTGTTCGATGTTGTGAATAATACTTGTGCCTTGTGCAGAAAGCGCGGCAATTAACAATGAGATTCCTGCGCGTATATCTGGCGAAACCATTGTAGTTGCCTTTAAATTAGACTGGAAGTTATGCCCAATTACTGTTGCACGATGTGGGTCGCAAAGAATAATTTTAGCCCCCATATCTATTAATTTATCTACAAAGAACAGACGGCTTTCAAACATCTTTTGATGAATAAGTACACTTCCTTTAGCCTGAGTACAAATTACAAGTACGATACTCAATAAATCTGGCGTAAATCCTGGCCAAGGCGCATCGGCTACTGTAAGTATAGAACCGTCTATATAGCCTTGAATTTCGTATTCTTCTTGCGATGGGATATGGATATCATCCCCTACTTTATTTAACGTAATACCAAGCTTGCGGAAGGTTTCAGGGATAAGCCCTAAATTTTCCCAACTTACATTTTTAATAGTAATTTCACTTCGTGTCATTGCCGCAAGACCAATCCAACTTCCTATCTCGATCATATCTGGTAAAACACGATGATTACATCCACCAAGTTTTTCAACCCCTTCAATTTCTAGTAAGTTTGAACCAACACCTTTAATCTTAGCTCCCATCGAGATAAGCATCTTACAAAGTTGTTGGATATAAGGTTCACAAGCAGCGTTGTAAATTGTAGTTGTCCCTTCAACCAAAACTGCAGCCATTATAATATTTGCAGTGCCAGTAACTGAAGCTTGGTCTAAAAGCATATAAGCTCCTTTTAAACCCTCTGGAGCTTCTACTCCATAAAAGCGCTCTTCTCTATTGTATCTAAATTTTGCGCCTAATTTAATAAACCCTTCAAAGTGGGTATCTAATCTTCTTCTTCCTATTTTATCGCCACCAGGTCGCGGAATATAGCCTTTTCCAAATCTAGCCAATAACGGACCTACAATCATAATAGAACCACGAAGAGAGCTCCCCTCTTGCTTAAAAAGTTCAGATTCTAGGTATTCAAGGTCAATTTCATCTGCAATAAATGAATATTTCCCTTCATCAAGTTTTTCAACTTTTACACCTAAATTCCCAAGTATTTGAATAAGCTTATTAACATCAAGAATATCTGGAATATTTTCAATAACTACCTTTTCAGGAGTTAATAATACTGCACAAAGAATTTGTAAGGCTTCATTTTTGGCACCTTGAGGGGTTATTTCGCCCTTTAGTTTATGCCCGCCTTCTATTTGGAAACTACCCATAAATAAAGATTGGAAATTTAGTGACGCTTTCGATTGCGATTGTTAGAATTGGATTTGTAGTTTTTCTTATTTGAACTTGAAGATGAATAGCGTTTTTTAACCTTAAGTAAGTTTGAAGCATCGCTTAAGTCTTCATCACTATTTTTGAGATTGATTTTCCCTCCTGATAGCTCAAAAAGGTGTCCGAAAATCACATCATCTTCAACAGTGTCTTTATTCCAATTAAGGAAACACTTTTTCATGTGGTTAGCGATGGTTAAAATTAAACCATCCTTTTTATCACCATCTTCCCAGCTATTGGCAACATCTATCATCCTTTTTATATTATTTCCATAAAAACGGTATTTTGGATGATTCTGTGGATAACTCAAAGGATCAGGTCTTTCCAATAATTCTTCTCTTGAAGGAATTGGATATGGAGAATCAACATCTAATTTAAAATCAGACATTATAAAAAGTTGATCCCACAGCATCGGTTGAAAGTCGGGAACATCGCGAAGGTGTGGGTTTAAATTACCCATAACAGCAATAATACTTTTTGCCATTTTATTGCGTTCATCTTTATCTTCAGTAGCAATAGCCTGATCGACCATTTTTTGTATATGGCGACCGTATTCAGGTATTATTAATTTTGGACGCTCTGTATTATACTCTATCTGTGAAACTTCTTGTATCAAATTTTTAATATTAGGGGAGAGAATTATTATACTTGGAAAGATTGAAAAATCATTTCACTTGCAAATTACTAAAAATTAAAGTGAAATTACACCTTCAACCTTAGAAACTTCAAGATATTTTTCTACAACTTCTTCTGGTGAAGACATTGTAACCCTTACCGATATACTTGTATAGGTGCCTTTTGAAGAATCTCTAGTGTTAATTACTGCATCAGTTTTATCAAAAACCGCACGTATTTCTGCTATCTTTTCAAGATCTGCAGGCACTACAAATTTATAGAGGTATGGAGAAGGCCAAGCAGTGTCTCCTTTAAGTTGGTCCTTTAAACGTTCGTAAAACTCTGTAGTCTTTTTATCTTGACTCATTTATATAGTAAGTAGTTGGGTGAACTGCAAAGATACACTTTCACCACAAATAATTATTTACTTACTTTGTATAAAATTATAACTTTTGAAAACAAGACGAATTGTAATTACTGGCGGGCCAGGGTCGGGAAAAACCTCTTTGATTAAGTATTTAGAAGATAAGGGGTATAAAGTAAAAGAGGAAATCTCCAGAGAAGTTACACTTCAAGCTCAAAAAGAGGGTATTGACCAACTTTTTTTGGAAAAACCGATACTATTTAGCCAAAAACTGCTAGAAGGAAGATTAAAGCAATATTTGGAAGGTAATATCTGTGTTGCCGAAATCCTTTTCTACGATCGCGGTATGCCAGATGTTACCGCCTATATGGATTTTGTAAATACCGAATATCCTGAATATTTCTCAAAAACCTGTATGGAACACAGATACGACGAAGTTTTTGTATTACCACCTTGGAAACAAATCTATAAACAAGACAACGAACGGTATGAGTCTTTTGACCAAGCCGAAAAAATATTTCATTTTCTAAAAAAAGGTTACACTAATTTCGGTTATAAAATCCATGAAGTACCAGTAGGGTCAATTGAAGATCGCGCTCACTACATACTTAGAAGTTTAAACGAATAGGTAAATATTCTAAACTTCTTATACCTTATATATATAAATAGTTTTTTTAACTTAGTAAATAATAATCTTCATCAATTTGACAAATGTCCACGACATCTTAAACAAATATTGGGGTTATACTTCCTTTAGACCAAAACAGGAAGATATAATTAATTCCGTAATTAACGGAAGGGATACTGTGGCTTTATTACCTACTGGCGGAGGAAAATCTATTTGCTTCCAAGCTCCCGCCATTGCCATGAGTGGCATATGCATAGTGGTTTCCCCATTGGTAGCACTAATAGGCGATCAAGTAAATTCACTAAAAAAACGCGGCATAAAAGCATTAAACCTAACTGGTGGAATTTCATTTTCTGAATTGAATACACTTTTGGATAATGCCTTATATGGAAAATATAAGTTTCTATACCTTTCTCCTGAAAGACTTCAACAGGAAGTAGTTCAAAATTACATTCGGCAAATGAATGTAAATCTTATTGCTATTGATGAAGCACACTGTATATCGCAATGGGGAAATGATTTTAGACCTGCTTACAAAAATATAACAATTCTACGTGAGATACATCCATTAACTCCAATCATTGCCCTTACTGCAACAGCAACAACCGAGGTTTTAGAAGACACTATAGCAGAACTAAAACTCGAACAGCCAGAAATTTTTAAAAACTCTTTTGTAAGAAAAAACCTTTCTTATCAGGTATATAAAGAAGAAGACAAACTCTACAAGGCCGAGCAGTTTTTAAAGGAAAATACTGGCTCCGCCATTGTATACGTAAGAAACCGAAAAGGCACCATTGAAATAAGCGAACAGCTAAACAGCTTAGGAATTTCTTCAACGTATTACCACGGTGGAGTTTCCACTAAAGAAAAAGCTAAAAAACTTCAATCTTGGCAAGGAGGTGAAATTTCTACTATGGTTGCCACCAATGCATTTGGAATGGGTATAGACCAACCTAATGTTCGCTTTGTAATACACTTACAAATCCCAGAAAGCATTGAAAGCTATTTTCAAGAAGCAGGTCGCGCGGGACGAGATGGTAAGCTTGCAACGGCAGTTTTACTCTATAATGATTCCGATAAAATTCAAGTACAAAAACAATTTATCGAATCGCTTCCTACGGCAACAGATTTAAAAAAGATATATCGAAAACTAAATAATTTTTTCCAGATTTCTTATGGAGAAGGCGAATTTACAAAGCACAACTTTGAGTTTTCGGAATTCTGTAAAACCTATGCTATCAATTCTCTTCTTGCGTATAATGCTCTTAACAATTTAGATCGATTAGGGGTTATTCAATTATCTCAAGAATTTGGACGAAAATCTACCATTCAGTTTTTAATTTCTTCAGAGCGTTTGTTAAGTTATTTTGAAAAAGACATCACGGCTTCAATAATAGGTAAAACGATTTTAAGGATTTACGGTGGAGTTTTTGAAATGCCCACTTCAATTAATTTAGAACTTATCTCTTCAAAAACAGGGCAATCTATTGAAACTATTATTTCTACTTTAAAAAAGTTAGAACGCGATCAAGTGGTAGAATTGTCTTTACAAATTACCGATGCTACCCTCACTTTCCTCGTTCCAAGAGAAGATGATAAAACCATTAATGTAATTTCACGGGATGTGGAATCATTAAATAGAAAAAAGACCGCTCAAGTAAATTCGATTTTAAGTTATATAAACAACACAAAAACCTGTAGGAGTGTTCAATTGGTAAAATACTTTGGAGAAACAACCTCAGAAGATTGTGGCATTTGTTCCAATTGTAATGTCTCATCGCCACAAGTATCTCACAAAGAATTAAAAAACATTGCTGTACAAATACTAGCCTTGCTTGAAGCAAATGATTTAAGTTCGCGTGAAATTACAGAAAAACTTAATTTTGCAGAAGACACCGTATTAAAAGTAATCCGAATCTTACTGGATGCTGAAAAAATAAAAGTGAGTATAAAAAACGAATTTTACATAGCTTAAGATTGATTTTATAATTAAAGTGTCTAGCGCGTCCGTATAACAGTTTTTTTTTAGAAAGCTCAACTAAATTTTATTACAATATTAAACTTATTATAAAGATTTAAAAATGCCAAAAGATTTAAGAATAGTATTTATGGGAACTCCCGATTTTGCTGTGGGAGTTCTAAAAGAAATGGTTGAAGCAGGAAGAAATATCGTGGGTGTAATTACCGCAGCAGATAAACCTGCCGGCAGAGGAAGAAAACTAATGGGGTCGGCAGTAAAAAATTATGCCGTTTCCAAAGGATTAAAAATTTTGCAACCAACTAACTTAAAAGACAAAGCCTTTTTAAACGAACTTGAAGGGTTACAAGCAAATCTTCAAGTGGTGGTTGCTTTCAGAATGCTTCCAAAAGTTGTATGGCAAATGCCTGAATTGGGCACTTTCAATCTACACGCATCACTTTTACCACAATACAGAGGAGCTGCACCAATTAACTGGGCAATTATTAATGGTGAGAAAAAAACAGGAGTAACCACCTTCTTTATAGATGAAAAAATCGACACTGGAGCAATAATAGCAAATACGGAAGTTGCTATTGTAGATGATGAAAACGCCGAATCCCTCCACGACAAATTAATGGAAGTAGGAGGCAAACTAGTTTTAGAAACGCTTACCTTAATAGCGAGTGGAAAAGTAGATCCAAAAATTCAATCCAACAATAGCAATCTTAGAGAGGCGCCAAAGCTCACACCAGAGAACACTCGAATAGATTGGAACAAACCAGGAAAAGAAATTGAAGCATTTATTAGAGGTCTTTCCCCCTATCCTGTTGCTTGGTCTGTATTACACAATAATAATGAAGAGCTAAAAGCTAAGATATACTCAGCCAAATACGAAAAAGCAGATCACAATCAAGAAGCCGGAGAAATTGAAACCACAAAAAAGGAAATAAAAGTTGCTTGTACTGATGGCTATATTTTAGTAACGGAATTACAACTTCCTGGAAAAAGAAAAATGGATAGTTCGGCACTTTTAAATGGTTATTCATTCGATGTAAACTCAAAACTGTTGTAAACCCTTGTAAACACTGAATTGATTAAATTTTACTTAAAAACAATCAAGTTTATTAACAATCAGTCAAAGTTATTAACAATATAGTGGATTTACTGCGTGGTTACTTGCTTGAACGGATAATCCTTTTAAATTTGTAGAGCAATTAATCGAAGTTTAACCAACAATTTAATTTAAAAAAAATTATGAATAAATCTGATTTAATCGATGCAATGGCAGAAGATGCCGGAATCACTAAAGCTGCTGCTAAGAAATCTTTAGAATCTTTCTTAGAAAATGTTCAAAACTCACTTAAGAAAGGTAACCGTGTATCTCTTGTAGGATTCGGTTCTTGGTCAGTTTCAAAAAGAGCTGCTAGAGAAGGAAGAAACCCTCAAACAGGAAAAACCATCAAAATTGCTGCTAAAAATGTAGTGAAATTTAAAGCTGGTTCTGATTTACAAAATAGCGTAAATTAATTGTAAAAAATACTTTACAAAATTGAAAACCTTCTTATCAATCAAATTGTTAAGAAGGTTTTTTTATTGGTCTGATTTATAGTTTATTACAAATTACTTCTATTTTAAGAATATCGATGAATTAATCGTAATTATACTTTGGTTTGATTAAATTTTTGGCATTCTTAAATTAATTACTTAGCTTTAATAATCCAAACAAGAACTAATGACCATACTTAAACCCGAAAAAGGCCATCTTTTAATTGCCGAACCATCTATAATTGGTGACGTTTCATTTAATCGTTCTGTCGTTTTATTGGCAGAGTACAATGAAACGGGTTCTGTAGGTTTTATTCTTAACAAACCATTAAAACATAAACTTAGAGACTTTATTCCAGAAGTTAAATCTAAACTAACAGTTTACAATGGCGGTCCAGTAGAACAAGACAACCTCTATTTTATTCATAGCATACCAGATATTATACCTGAAAGTATTGAGATTTCTAATGGTATTTATTGGGGTGGCGATTTTAATGCAATCTTAGATTTACTAAAAGAAGATAAATTAAACGAAAATCAAATACGTTTCTTTTTAGGATATTCAGGATGGGAAGCGGATCAATTAGACCAAGAATTAGAAGTGCATAGCTGGGTAGTAGTTCCAAATACGTATAACAATGAGATAATAGGAAAAACCAAAGCTAACTTTTGGAAACAAAAAATGATCGAACTTGGAGGCGATTATGTTTTATGGTCTAACGCTCCAGAAAACCCTACTTACAACTAACTATTTGTTACCAAAGCATTCAATTTTTGCAATAAAACTTTTGCAACTTTATCTTCAAAAATCTTTTCTTTATATCTAGATACAGGTACAACCCCCTGAATAACATTTGTTATAAAAATTTCGTCTGCGTTATGTAAATCCACGACCGAAATTGAAGTTTCTTTTATCAAATATTCTGTGTAGCTTTTTACAATAGCAATAATCTGCTTTCGCATTATTCCATTCAAACATCCTTCTTGAATTGGGGGAGTTATAATAATTTTCCCTAATACGATAAATAAATTACCATTTAAAGCCTCTACCACATTATTCTTTTCGTTTAGAAGAAAACAGTTATCAAAACCATTTTCCTTAGCAAAAATACTACCTAAAACATTAATTAACCTGTTATTCGATTTTAAAGTGGAAAGCTCTCCAGAAGAAACTAAGTGATTATCATAAGCCCCTATTTTATACGCTGCAATATTGGATGGATACGTTAGTGAAGCTAAAGTTTCAACCATAATTGCATATTCAACCTCATTGGTAAAAGGAGTGTATTTTCCTCCAGTCTTACGCCAAATTAATAGCTTTACTCTATACGAAGAATTTAAAGATGTCTGGGCAGTTATAGTTCTTAAAATTTCTCGTTTTAGAAAGTTGCTAGAAAAATTCTCTGAACTTTCCATTTTCAGAATTTTCAATGACGTTTTTAAACGTAAATAATGGTCTTCCCAAAAGTAAATTTTGCCGTTTCCATAACGCATAGTTTCAAAAACAGCGTCACCATAGTGCAAACCTCTATTATTTATTGTAATAGTTGCATTTTGCTCTTTTACTATTTGGCCATTTAAGTTTATCATATAAAAAACCGCCTTAGTTATAAGACGGTTCTAAAATAATATATTTATTGCGGTTTTAAGCAGATCCTAAAATCTGTTTAAGGTTTGACACCATATTTTCCCAAAGCATTTTCCCTTCTTCTATTTCATCTTCTTCAGCGTAATCTGTTATCATAAGCGAGACGTCTTTAGTGATTTCGTCAACTTGTATTCTAAGTTCGAAATAAAACTCCTCCCCTTCATCTTCCAACCATCTAAATTTGATGCGTTCTGGGCTTTTCTTGCTTAGTAACTTAGCTTTCTCCTCGCTACCTTCCCAAATAAAAGTATAGAATTCCCCACGTGAATTTACGTTATCTGCATACCATTCTGATAACCCAGATGGTGTTGAAATATATTGATATAATAAAGATGGAGATACCTGTATTGGGAATTCCATTTCATATTTAATTTTGTCATCCATAGCACTATATTTGTTGCTGCCCAATATATATATATTAATTATAATCCCGAAATATTCTGTTTAAAAATTTTATGAGATTAAGTTAGAAAAAAAATGAAATAAATTTAAGATAAAATTTGCGTCAGTTTATTTTGTTACTATCTTTGCAGCCGCTTAGCCCTTTTGGCTATAGCAAATTTAGATTAAGATTATAAAATGGCGAGGTAGCTCTCCCGATAGCTATCGGGAGGTAAGAGCGTCGAAAAGGAAAAGTTTTGATTGAAACTTACTTTAATTTTTTTTTAAAAATGGCGAGGTAGCTCAGCTGGTTAGAGCGTCGGATTCATAACCCGGAGGCCTCGGGTTCAAGTCCCGATCTCGCTACAGAGGTTAATTCTCAAATTAAAACGGTTAGGTTTATTCCTAACCGTTTTTTTATGCAATCAACTTTTAAATTTAGTACTTTAGAGCACAGAGTTAGATACGATTTGTAACAAACTAGCCTTAATGATAATCCTTAAAACCACACCTATCTATAAATGTGCTATGAAACCGCTCTCACCAAAAAGAAAAAGGAAGTAAAAGAGAACTTTAACAAAGACTTTGCTAATCCCGAACAATATGAGATTTACTACCATCGTTCTGGATTTACTCATCCCAATCTTCAAATCGTAAAAATGAATGAACCCAACACTATTTACCCGGCTGAATGGGGATATGTACCAAGTTGGGGAATGAGAGATATCACAGCGTTTAGAAAAAAATACAACACCTTAAATATAAAGTCTGAAACCCTATTTCAAGGGGTATCAAAAGAAGCAGCATTTGAAAACCGCTGCCTAATTATAGCCGATGGATTTTTTGAGCCGCACAAAACTGCAGGAAATTCTATTCCCTACTTCTGTTATATCCCAACCGACAAATATGCAGATAATCGTGATTTGTTTGTATTTGGAGGGATTTATTCTAGTATAGACGATGATACAAATCAATATACCTGCTCCATACTTACTATGGAAGCAAATTCCTTTTTTTCTGAGGTTCACAATATCAAAAAAAGACAACCGCTGGTACTTGATGAAGGATTGTACGACGAATGGTTTAATCCTGATTTAAATGAAGGAAATGTATTAGAATTAATCAAAAATGGCTTTACCTCAAAAGAATTTAAGGCTCATCCTATAAGCCCAGATCTTTATAAGCGGAATTTAAACACAAACAAACCCAATATTATCGAGGAGGTTCCGCCTCCAAATCTTTTGTTTTAATAAAATTTTATTTTTTATAATCCTAGCGATATTCAGGGTTCTCAAACTCCCAACGTGCTCCATCATCCCAATCATTTCTAGAATTCCCATAGTTTGAGTAACCGTTATTTGATTTTAACATTGAAGCTAAGTGAAGTATATTATAAGTCATAAAAGTAGTATTCCTATTGGTAAAATCGCTTTTAAAACCCACGGGGTGCTTTAATTCTTTTCCCTGCCATTCGGTATCTCCATAGCTAGGTCCAGGACCTACCTCCCCTATCCATCCACAGTCAGCTTGTGGCGGTATAGAATACCCTATATGCTGAAGTGAATACAATATTCCCATTGCACAATGTTTTATGCCATCTTCGTTACCAGTAACAACACACCCACCTACTTTTCCGTAAAACAAATATTGACCTTTATCGTTGGTTTGACCACTCATAGCGTAAAGTCTTTCAATAAGTTTTTGTGCAACTGAAGATTTTTCTCCCAACCATATTGGGGTACCTACGATAAGAATATCTGCATTAATAATTCTTTTAAATAATTTTGGCCAGTCATCTCTATCCCAATTATGTTCCGTCATATCGGGATATACTCCAGAAGCAACTTCAAAATCTACCAATCGAATTTCATCTATTTTTACCTTTTCTTTCGTCATGATTTGTTTAGAAACATTTAATAAAGAATCCGTATGGCTTGGTTCTGGAGATTTTTTTAGTGTACAATTTACATAAATTGCACTCAAATTGGTGAAGTCTGGAGATTTCATAAAACAGTTTTAATTAATTCTGTTATAAGTTACAACATGTTTTTCAAATTGGCGTGATATCGTAGAAATTCCGCTGTCTAAAATTATAGATGACATTCAAACTATAATAAAATATTGTTAAGAAATCCTACTAGCAAAAGTATTCGTCATAAAATATAAATTAGATAGTTATCAATGAGTTTTACTAGTAATTATTACACCTAACCTTCAACACTTTCAACTACTAAATTTATAAAAACCAAAAATCCCGCTGAATAAAATTTCAGAGGGATTTTTAATATATCTACATAAAGTAGTAGTAATCTATTCTGCTAAAAAACTTTCTAGCTCTGAATAATTCATCATAGTTTGTTCTCCAGTTTTCATATTTTTAAGCGTAAAGGCTTCGGCTTGCATTTCCTTTTCACCTGCTAAGATTGTAAATGGAATATTGCGCTTATCGGCGTAGCCCATCTGTTTCCCCATTTTTGCCGAATCTGGATACAGCTCAGCTTTTACATTAGCATCACGCAATTTTAAAATTGTTTTCATGGCGTACAACGCTTCTTTTTCACCGAAATTTAGGAAGAGCGCTCTACTATTTTCAGAAATGGTTTCTGGAAAAAGATTTAACTCTTCAAGCACAAGATAAGTTCTATCTAAACCAAAAGAAATTCCCATCCCACTCATATCTTTTAAGCCAAATATCCCGGTAAGATCGTCATATCTGCCGCCACCGCCTATACTTCCCATTTTCACTTCTTTGGGAGCAGCTACTTCTAAAATAGCACCTGTGTAATAGTTTAGACCACGCGCTAAGGTTACATCTATTTGCAATGAAGCAGACTTTAAACCAAGCGATTCTATATTTTTAGTGATAAACTGTAGTTCTTCCACCCCTTGCATTCCTGTTTTAGATTCAGAAAGCATTTCGCTTAAAGATTTTAAGTTATTATCATTATTTCCTGAGAATGAAAATAAAGGTTGCAATTTGTCTAAGGCTTCTTCCGTAATTCCTTTTTCACGCATTTCCTTTTTCACGCCTTCCTCGCCAATTTTGTCAAGTTTATCTAAAGCCACTGTGAAATCTATCAGTTTATCTTCTGCACCAATAGTTTCAGCGATTCCGCTTAAAACCTTACGATTGTTTATTTTTATGGTTACTCCCTTTAGTCCAAGTTTGGTATAAACAGCATCATACATCTGCACAAA
The DNA here is from genome assembly GCF_032080575.2 of Aequorivita sediminis. NCBI lineage: Bacteria > Pseudomonadati > Bacteroidota > Flavobacteriia > Flavobacteriales > Flavobacteriaceae > Aequorivita > Aequorivita sediminis. The sequence continues at coordinate 33,835 of NZ_JAVLSO020000006.1, forward strand.
TTCCACTTCCTGCCAAAGCGATTTTGAACCTACAACATCTGCATCGCATTGGTAAAATTCGCGGAATCGTCCTTTTTGTGGTCTATCTGCACGCCATACAGGTTGAATTTGATAACGTTTAAAAGGAAAAGTAATTTCGTTTTGATGTTGAACCACATAGCGAGCAAAAGGAACTGTAAGATCATAACGCAGGGCTTTTTCAGAAATCTTAGCAGTCATTTTAGCACTATTTTTTTCAGTGTAAAGCGCGTCATCTACTTTGGAAAGATAATCTCCACTATTAAGAATTTTAAAAATTAAACGATCCCCTTCTTCTCCGTATTTCCCCATTAAGGTGTTACTGTTTTCAAATGAAGGGGTTTCAATAGGCTGAAAACCATAAAGAGAAAATGTTTCTTTTATAGTATTAAATATATAGTTACGTTTAGATACTTCTTCAGGAGAAAAATCGCGTGTACCTTTTGGAATAGTCGGTTTCAAAATAGATTTTAGATTTTAGATTTTAAAAAAAGAGAAGAGAGGAGAGATAAAAGAATAAAGAGAAAGATGCTGAGAATTTCAAACAGACAACCAAACTCATAACTTATAACTCATAACTCATAACTCATAACTCATAACTCATAACTCATAACTTAAAGAAGCAAATATCTTAAATAATAGTAACTTTATCCAACTTTTGCCGTCTAATGAGAAACTCAAACTAAAAATATGTTTTCACTCTTTTGGGAAAATGTTCGAATTGCACTTGGCTCTATTAAAGGGCAACTGCTTAGAACTATATTAACTATCGTAATTATCGGCATCGGGATTTGGGCTCTTGTAGGTATTTTAAGTGCCGTAAAAGCACTAGAAAATACTATATCGGGCAACTTCGCCTCTATGGGTGCCAATACTTTTAATATTCAACGATACGAATTTGAAGTACAAAGTAATAGAAGCGGCGAACGCGAAAAAGTAAATCCTATAATTAGCTATAACAATGTGCGTGAGTTTTTAAATAAATATGAATTCCCACAAACAAAAACTTCACTTTCATTTTTAGGTACTGCCGGCGCCGAGGTGAAATTTGGCTCAGAAAAAACTGATCCTGAAGTAAAGGTTTACGGTATAAATGAACATTATCTTGAAACCTCTGGTACTGAAATAGAAAAAGGAAGAAATTTCACATATTTTGATGTCGAAAACAATAATAAGGTGTGTATAATAGGCTCCGATTTTATGAAAAGTCTTTTTAAGAACGAAAACCCTATTAATAAAACAATAAGCATACGCGGGGTTAAGTTTAAAGTTATAGGGTTACTAGAATCTAAGGGATCTACCTTTGGTAATAATCAAGATTTAAGGGTTTTAATTCCCGTTCAAGTTGCTCGAAGTATGTACACTCAACCTAACATTAATTACAATATTAGTGTAATGGTTGGCGACAAACAGTATATGGAAGCGGCACAAGACGAAGCTATAATTACCTTCAGAAACATACGCGGACTTAGTCCGGTAGAAGAAAATAACTTCGGTCTTGAGCGCAGTGACGACTTAATAAATAGAATTGCAACTATGACCGGGTATTTAGAAATTGCCGCTTGGATAATTAGCATTATCACGATCTTAGGATCTTCAATAGCTCTTATGAATATTATGCTAGTATCTGTTACCGAGCGTACTCGAGAAATTGGTGTCCGCAAGGCATTAGGAGCAAAACGATCTACAATTTCTACACAGTTTTTTATGGAAACTATAGTAATTGGTCAGTTTGGAAGTATTCTCGGGATTATTCTCGGAATCCTAACGGGATATGGATTTGCAAAAGCTTTCGATTTCGATTTTACCTTACCTTGGACGGCAATGATTTGGGCTACAATAATAACTTTTATAGTAGCTGTTATTGCAGGCTCCTACCCTGCCACAAAAGCTGCACGTTTAGATCCTATTGAGAGTTTAAGGTATGAATAAGTAAAACCATAAAATAAGAAAAGCCCCAAATCTCAAAATTAAACTTTTGAAAGTTGGGGCTTTTTAATCTGAAAATTATTCTTTTAACAGATCGCTAAAATAAGTATAAAGTTCACCTTTTGTAATAACAGCACCTTGCTGAATTAGAATAAAAATATCTTTATTTCTATCTTCTTTAATTGCTTTAGTAGATGTGTACAAGCTTACAGCATCGTCGTGTAAATTTTGCTGAAGCCACTTGTAGCCGTAATCGGTTGTAATATCAATCTCTTCCTTATCAATTTTTATTGCGATAAGCTCCATAAAAGCTTCGGTAATATGAAAAAGCATTAATTGCTTAGGTGAAATGTGCTCTAGGTATTTAACTTTTTTAAGCACACCTTCCCATATTAAGTCGCTAAAAACATCTAACTCTTCTTCAGCTACTTCAGGTTTTTCAACTTTTAACTTAGCCCATTCGTCTGCAGTAATAGACTGAGTAGCTAGAAAGTTGATAAACTCTTGGTGTAATTCTTCAAATTGTTCTTTTGTTAATCTGGCGTATTTCATTTTTGGTGTCTGTTATCTTTTGTAATTGAAAACCTATTTCCAAATAAAAAGCCTTCCTCAAATTGAGAAAGGCTTTTTTTTATTCAATTGAATAAATTATTTTGCTTCCGCAACAACCTCAAATGCGAAGTTGCTAATCACATCTCTGTGGAAACGAATAGTTGCCTCGTAAGGTCCTGTACGCTTAATAGCTCCACCAGCAATCATGATGAATTTCTTCTCGATAGATACACCTGCTTTTTCAAGTGCTTCTGCAAGATCAGCATTGTTTACTGAACCGAATAATTTATCACCTTCCCCAGTTTTGGCAGAGATTTTAATTTCAAGTCCGTTTAATTTCTCAGCCTGTGTTTTTGCTTCATCAACTATTTTCTGTTCTTTAAAAGCGCGTTGCTTTAAAGTTTCAGCAAGTACTTTTTTAGCTGAAGGAGTAGCAAGTACTGCATGTCCTTGAGGTATCAAGTAGTTTCTTCCGTAGCCGTTCTTAACAGTTACAATATCATCTGCAAAACCCAGATTTTCTACGTCATTCTTTAATATAAGTTCCATAATACGTTCTGGTTTTTTATTTTAATAGATCGGTTACATATGGCATAAGTGCCAAGTGGCGTGCTCTTTTAACTGCAACTGCAACTTTTCTTTGGTACTTCAATGAAGTTCCAGTAAGTCTTCTTGGTAAAATTTTACCTTGTTCGTTTACAAATCTTAATAAGAAATCTGCATCTTTATAGTCAACGTATTTAATACCTGACCTTTTAAACATACAATACTTCTTAGTCTTGTTTGTTTCTATATTAAGCGGAGTAAGATATCTGATCTCTCCGTCTTTTTTTCCTTTTGCTTGTTGTTGTAATGTTGCCATAATTTAAGCTGATTTTTTATTGCGATTTCTTCTCTTTTCTGCCCAAGCAATTGCGTGCTTATCAAGGCTTACAGTAAGGTAACGCATAAAACGCTCATCCCTTTTGAATTCAGTTTCCAATTCGTTTACAGTATCACCTTCTACAGTGTACTCAAACAGGTGGTAAAACCCACTTTTTTTCTTTTGAATTGGGTAAGCAAGTTTCTTCAAGCCCCAATTTTCTTTGGATATCATCTTAGCACCTTTAGAAACAAGAAAATCTTCGTATTTCTTTACTGTCTCCTTTATCTGATCTTCAGATAAAACGGGATTTAAGATGAAAACAGTTTCGTAATGATTCATAAAAAATCTATTAAAATTATTATTAAAACTCCTTGACTTCCTGCCAAAGAGGGTGCAAAAGTAATACATTATTTGGTTTAATCAAACCTATTTTTAAATAGAATTTAAAGAAATGCTTAATAAATCCTCAAATGTTCAATACTAAAGTTTTTACACGCTCCACATATTTCACATTTTAATAATTATCTACATCTATATTAATACGTACACTTGAAAAATCCTTAATCGTATTAAAACTTCGCTGTACGTCACTAATATATTTCTTACTTCTATCTAAAGACTGGTCCTTCGGTATTTTAATAAGAATATTTATAATATACATATTCTTAATCCTACCAATTGGTGGGGGTTCAGGACCTAAAACATTTTCCTTAAACGGTACTTGTAACGCTTGAGCAAACCAAGCAGAAGCTTTTTGAACTTTTTTTAAATTCTTGTCTTTAAAAACAAGTTTTATAGTTCTATAATATGGAGGATATTTAAAATTGTATCGCTCTTCTAGTTGTTCCTTAAACATCCCGGCATAATCATTAACGCTAACTTGCTTTAAAATTTGATGATACGGATTGTACGTTTGTATTAAAACTTTACCTCTTTTTTGGGTGCGCCCTGCCCTACCCGACACTTGTTGAAGTAATTGAAAACTACGTTCATGAGCTCTAAAATCTGGGAAGTTTAAAAGATTATCTGCATTCATCACCCCTACCAAACCTATATTTCTAAAATCTAACCCTTTTGCCAGCATTTGAGTACCCACCAAAATATCTATTTCCTCGTTTTCTAGTGCTTCAATAAGTTTTGAATAAGCGTGTTTCCCCCTGGTAGTATCTTGATCCATCCGGGCGATTTTGTGTTTCGGGAAAAGTGGTTTTAATTCGTTTTCAACTTGTTCGGTTCCAAAACCTTTAGTATCTAGCGTTTCACTTCCACAAGCTATACAACTAAGCATCATCGCTATTTTGTATCCGCAATAATGGCAACGCAGCTGATTTTTATATTGATGAAACGTTAAACTTACATCGCAATTGGGGCATTGAGGAGAAACACCACAAGTTGTACACTCTACCACCGGGGAATAACCTCTTCTATTCTGAAAAAGAATAACCTGCTCCCCGTTTTCTAATGTTTCGCGCATTTCTTCTAGCATTCTATCACTAAAATGCCCCGTCATTTGCTTTTTACGGCCTTTCTCCTTTATATCTACCAATTCAATTTCAGGCATTAGCGCATTTCCAAAACGCTTTTTTAGAGTTACCAAACCGAATTTTCCTGTTTTAGCATTGTAATAGCTTTCCAATGACGGCGTTGCAGAACCCATCAAAACCTTTGCTTTGTGAAGTTTTGCTAATACTATAGAGCTGTCTCGAGCGTTGTACCGTGGTGAAGGGCTATATTGCTTAAATGATGGTTCGTGCTCCTCGTCTACTATTATGAATCCTAGATTTTTAAAAGGTAAAAATAAGGATGAACGTGCACCAATAACCACTTGTGCTTTTGGCTTTTCATTTATAACATTATTCCAAACCTCAACCCTTTCATTCACTGAAAATTTTGAATGGTAAACAGATATTTTCTCTCCGAAATATTTTTGAAGTCGAGTAATTAATTGAGTAGTCAAGGCAATTTCAGGTAGCATATATAAAACCTGCTTTCCCGTAGCTACCATTTGTTCAATTAAACGAACATAAATTTCAGTTTTCCCACTAGAAGTCACCCCGTGAAGTAATACAACATCTTTTTCAGTAAAAGTAGTTTTAATCTCCTGATAGGCTTTTGTTTGTGCTTTGTTTAACTCCTTAATATCTGTGGTTGCTTCACCAGAAAACTCTATCCTATCTTTTTGAATAAAATATTCCTCTAAAACTCCTTTATCGATAAGCGATTTTAAAGTGGAGGCCGAGGCATTACTTTTCTTTTGAAGCGCTGTAGTTGTAATTGGTTTTTTTGTCTGACTACTCAGTACAAATAAATTCATAAGCACTTCGCGTTGTTTTGGAGCACGATTCATCGAATCTAAAAGATGACGTAAATTCTCTTCAGAAGTATATTCAGGTGAAAGCTTTACATAGCGAACAAGCTTTGGGGTGTATTGCTCGTAAACGGTTTCTTCAACATCAACAACTTTTTTATCTATTAATTTATTAATAACAGAAACCACATTTTTCTTATCGAGTATAGCGCGGACTTCACTAATATGTAATGATGTTTGGTTCTGAAGGGCTTCAAACACTAAAAACTCGTTATCTGTTAGTGACTTTTCATTGACACTAATATCGGCAGAAAGTTTAATCATTGTTTCGCTTTCCAATAAAAAAGCACTTGGTAAAGCAGCCTTAATGACCTCCCCTATTGAACACATATAATATTTCGCAATCCACTCCCAGTGCTTTAATTGATAAGGTGTAATAATTGGAGTTTCATCTAAAATATGATCTATAGACTTGGTTTCGTAGCCTACTGGAGCTTGATCGTGAACTTGATAAACAATTCCCGTAAAAACTTTCGACTTTCCAAATGGGATTGCTACACGCATACCCGGTTGTAGAAAAGCCGCTTCATCCTTATTAACACTATAGGTGAAGGTTTGTTTTAAAGGAATAGGAAGAATGACATCTATATAAAACAAGTTGAAAAATTATTTGATTAATAATTGCTTTGAAGCCACAAAAAAGGCCACCAAAATGGTGGCCTAAAGATACTGTTTTTATGATTTTTTAATTTACTCTAGACCAAGTTTGTGTTCTTCCTAAAAGTGAAAAACCAACATAGCCACGTACGTCAAGCTTATTTGCTCCATTTAATTTAATATAACTTTTGTAAACTTTCCCATTTAATGGATCCATAATTGTTCCGTCGTTGTATTCATCACCATCTTTTTGAAGTCCTTTAAGTATTACCAATCCTTCAATTGGCTTTCCTTTATCAGCTCCCGGACATTTATCGCATACTGCATTTTTTTTAGCAGGATTTAAAATTTCTACTATCTTACCATAAACTTTGCCATTTTGCTTATAGATTTCCACAATAGATTTTGCTTCTCCTGTTTCGTCGTCAATAGTTTTCCATTTTCCAGTTACATCTTGAGCCGAAGCTGCAAAAACAGTCATTAAAGCTAATGAGAGTGTTAAAAATAGTTTATTCATAATTTTGAAGAGATTAAGTTATTTTTTAATTTTTTCTTTAAGCCGCTTAATTGATACATTTAACTCAAAACCTAGCAGCAAAAGGTTTGCGTTTATCCAAATATATAACATCAATATCAAAAGTGCACCAATAGAGCCATATAACTCGTTATAATTTGAAAAATTATTAATATATATTCCAAAAAAATATGTGGTTAACAAGAACAACACTGTGGTTACTACCGCTCCAATGGAAAAAAAGCTGGAAGACTTCCCTTCTTTGGTTCCAAAGTAATACAATGTTGCAATTACAACATAAATCATAATCAGGAATACAAGAAATTGAAAGAACTGTATCCAAAACAAATCGTTATCAATATAAGCTCTAGATTGGAAGTCGCGAATAATAAATTCTCCATAAAGGATAACCCCTACTGAAGTTAACAACAACAATGCCAAGAAAATAGCAACACTTAGCGCTACAAGGTATTGACGGAAAAAATTTCTATTTATTGATACGTGAAAAGAGTACTCGAAGGCACTAAATATAGCGTTCACCCCATTTGCAGATAAAAATAGGGATAGTATAAACACAAAAGACAGCAATCCGGAGCGTGGGTTTACCGCAATATCTGCAATAATGGGATAGAAAAACTGTGTGGTTTGCGGTGGTAATAAAGCTTCAATAAATATTAAAAACCGCGTTTGAAACCCATCAATACGGATGTAAGGAATAAGATTTAACAGTAACAGCAAAAAAGGAAATAAGGCTAAAAAGAAACTGTAAGCAATAGAACTAGCTCGAGGTGAAAAGGAACCTTTTAAAATACCATTTACGTAAATTTCTAATAAATGATATAGTGAAAACTGCCCTAATCCTGGGAGTTTAATTCTTTTTGTTACATTAACCAATTCCCGTATTACAGGAATTTTTATTTCCTTTTCTTGGTTTTCGCTCATTTAACCGCTTTTAGGCTAAGATCCATATTGTAAACCGAATGCGTTAACGCCCCACTTGAAATATAATCTACACCACATTCTGCATAATTTCTAACCGTTTCCAATGTAATTCCTCCACTAGACTCCGTTAAACACTTACCGTTAATTAGTTTTACAGCCTTACGCGTATCTTCGTAATTAAAGTTATCAATTAATATTCTATAAACTCCGTCACTTTGAAGGATTTCTTCAATTTCAGCAAGATTTCTTGCTTCCACAATTATTTTAAGATCAAAATGATTTTCTTTTAAATATGCTTGCGTTTTTTCAATAGCCTTAGTAATACTTCCACAGAAGTCTATGTGATTATCCTTTAGCATAATCATATCGTATAACGCAAAACGATGATTTTCTCCGCCTCCTATCTTTACAGCCCATTTTTCTAATGCACGAATTCCAGGTGTAGTTTTACGAGTATCTAGAATTTTGGTATTAGTGCCTTCCAATAGCTTAACATATTGATTTGTTTTAGTTGCAATTGCACTCATACGTTGCATAGCATTCAGAACCAATCTTTCAGCTTTTAAAATAGACTGTGAGAGTCCTGAAACATAAAAACAAACGTCTCCATATTTCACGGGAGAACCATCTTTTATTTTAACATCCACCTCAAGACCGGGATCTATAAATTCAAAAACTTGTTTTGCAAAATTTATCCCGGCAATAATACCTTCGTCTTTCACCAAAAGTTTAGCCGAACCGGTTGCATCTTCAGGAATGCAGGCTAATGAACTATGATCGCCATTTCCTACATCCTCACGAATTGCATTTGCGATTATGATATCTATTTCTTTGTTGAATTGTTTTTCTGAAATCATAGCTTAAAATTTTAGCTAAAATACTTTAAAAAGTTAGAAAGTCGAAGTGAGAAGTAGGAAGAGACACCTATTATCTTTGTATTTTTGAAATCTGAAAACTTTTAGATGAAAATTACACTACTCGCAATAGGTAAAACCGACAATAAACAGTTACAATCCCTAATGGATGATTACATTAGAAGGCTGGGGTTTTATATTTCTTTTGAAATGGAGGTAATTCCAGATATTAAAAATGCAAAAAACTTATCTGAAGCCCTTCAAAAACAAGCTGAAGGTGATGAGATTATAAAGCGAACAAATACGGCTGATGTTTTGATTCTTCTCGACGAAAAAGGAAAAACATATACTTCTGAAGGATTTTCTCAATTTTTACAAAAGAAAATGAATAGCGGCCTGAAAAATCTAATTTTTGTAATTGGCGGCCCTTATGGGTTTAGTGAGGAAGTTTACAAACGCGCAAACGGAAAAGTTTCACTTTCTTCAATGACTTTTTCTCATCAAATGGTAAGGTTATTTTTTATTGAGCAATTATATCGCGGGTTTACTATTTTAAGAAATGAACCGTATCACCATAAGTAGTGAGATTTGAGATGTGAGATTTGAGATTTGAGATTTTGTTTATGGTTTAGAATTTTAATTCCATTGACAGTCTATAAAGTCTGTAAGCATGTGGAATAGTAATCCTACTGCTATAATTCTTGTTTTCTTGAAGAATAACATCACCACATAAACCGCCATTGCCCAATAAGTGTGTAATGGGTGGAAATTAATACTACATCTACCTGGATCAAATATAGGAGTAGCCATAAGATGATCTAAATCTACTAGCATTGTAGCCAACATTATCAACCATGCTTTCTTCCAATTATTTCTGAAGAAAACATATGCTATTAGTCCAGGAACTAATAAATGTAATGTATAATGAATAAGCGTTTGAAGCATTAAATTTTTTATAGAAGTAAGTTAGTAGTTGAAAACAATGAATTCTATAATTAAAGCAAGAACTATCAAAACCACAATACTTATTGCAACCCAAGCATATACCTTATAAAACTTCTTGATATCGCGAAAATCTTGATTTGGTATAGTTTCAGTACTAGCAACTATATTATTTTCAATTAGCAATGAACCTACTTTTTGCCTATCAGTTTCAAGGATGAAATAATTAATTCCACCATCTAAAAATGCTTGTTCCTTTACTTTAGAATAAAATGGTAAATTTTTAAGTGTCATCGCATTCTCAAAGTTGATTTTATCTTTTAACAATACATTCAACTTTAAATGATTTTGATGTTTTATATAAAAATTGTCATTCATTAAGATATTTCATACAATAAACCAGTCAATGCACCCAAGTCCCACTACTCTATCGATTGAATCAATACTCCTAACATTTCAATTGCGGCATCACTAATTCGGGTGCCTGGGCCATAAACCGCTACGGCGCCGGCATCAAAAAGGTATTGATAATCTTGTGCAGGAATTACACCGCCAACAATAACCATAATATCCTCACGTCCGTAATTTTTTAAAGCTTCAATTACTTGAGGCACTAATGTTTTATGGCCTGCTGCCAAAGACGATACACCTAGAATGTGGACATCATTTTCTACAGCTTGTTTAGCAGCTTCGGCTGGAGTTTGGAATAGTGGACCTATATCCACATCAAAACCTACGTCGGCATAACCGGTAGCGACAACTTTAGCGCCGCGATCGTGCCCGTCTTGCCCCATTTTTGCAATCATGATACGTGGACGACGTCCTTCCAATGCTGCGAATTGGTCTGCCATCTCCCTAGCTTTCGCAAAGCTTTCATCTTGTTTAATTTCTTTACTATACACGCCGCTAAATGATCTTATTTGAGCTTTATACCTTCCGAATTCTTTTTCCATTGCGGTAGAGATTTCGCCAAGAGTTGCTCTATAACGAGCAGCTTCTACAGCTAAAGCTAATAAATTTCCTTCACCTGAACGGGCGCATTCGGTAATATTTGCAAGTGCTTTTTCAACTTTTGTATTATCTCGAGTAGATTTTATTTGATTTAAGCGTTCAATCTGTGAAGTTCTAACCTTTTTATTATCTACATCTAAGATTTGTAATGGGTCTTCTTTGGCCAATCGGTATTTATTAACCCCAACAATTACATCCTGACCACTATCTATTCGCGCTTGTTTTCTAGCCGAAGCTTCTTCAATACGCATTTTAGGAATACCCGCTTCTATAGCTTTTGTCATCCCTCCTAACTCTTCAACTTCTTCAATTAAAGCCCACGCTTTATTTGCGATTTCATTCGTTAGACTTTCCACATAATAACTTCCTGCCCACGGATCGACAGTTCTTGTGATTTGCGTTTCAGTTTGTAGATAAATTTGTGTGTTTCTGGCTATACGGGCAGAGAAATCTGTTGGTAAAGCAATAGCTTCATCTAATGCATTGGTGTGTAAAGACTGTGTGCCACCGAATGCTGCTGCGGCAGCTTCAATTGCAGTTCTAGCAACATTGTTAAACGGATCCTGCTCGGTAAGACTCCAACCGCTAGTTTGGCAATGCGTCCGCAACGAAAGTGATTTTTCGTTTTTAGCATTGAATTGCTTTACAATTTTAGCCCAAAGCATTCTAGCAGCTCGCATTTTTGCAATTTCCATAAAATGGTTCATCCCAATAGCCCAAAAGAAAGAAAGTCGGGGAGCAAAAGTGTCTATATCCATTCCTGCTTTAATTCCTGTTCGAATGTACTCCAATCCATCGGCCAACGTATATGCAAGTTCAATATCTGCCGTAGCTCCTGCTTCCTGCATATGATATCCAGAAATAGAAATACTGTTGAACTTAGGCATATTTTTAGAAGTGAATTCAAAAATATCACTGATAATCTTCATCGAAGGTGTAGGCGGATAGATATAAGTATTCCTCACCATAAACTCCTTTAAAATATCGTTTTGAATAGTTCCCGAAAGTTCCTTTGGCGCAACACCTTGTTCTTCGGCAGCGACAATGTAAAATGCCATAATTGGTAGAACAGCACCATTCATCGTCATCGAAACACTCATTTTATCTAAAGGAATTTGATCGAAAAGGATTTTCATATCCTCAACGCTATCAATAGCCACTCCTGCTTTACCAACATCACCCTCTACCCTTTCATGGTCGCTATCATATCCTCTATGTGTAGCAAGGTCGAAAGCTACTGAAAGTCCTTTCTGACCTGCAGCTAAATTTCTTCTATAAAAAGCATTACTGTCTTCTGCAGTAGAAAAACCTGCATATTGACGAATTGTCCAAGGACGACCCACATACATAGTAGAGTACGGCCCGCGAAGATTTGGAGTAATTCCCGCTACAAAGTTTAAATGCTGAAGTCTTTCAATATCCTCCTTGCTGTATTTCTTTTTTAATTCAATATTCTCCGCTGTGGAAGAAGTATCCTCATTTAATTCTGAATTCTGGATTTTGAATTCTGAATTATCCAGGCTAATATGTTGTATATCTCTTCTACTCATTGCTTAATCTTTCTTGTTCAACTTTTTCGGCCAAACGTTTTTGAATGATTGGAACTATCAAGGTTTTTACCGGATTGTGCTTTACAAACGGAAAAAGCTCAATATCCCCTTTCATTCTATCATTCTTATTAATGTGATAGTTCGTTCCCAATAGTTTTAATTCGCCACTCTCAAAAAGCTGCTGTTCCTTTTCAGCGCATTCTTTAATTTTTTTCTGAATTGTTTCTTCTTTTAACTGCTTCAGAAAACCACCGTTTTTCTCAATATCTTTAAACAGTTTTAATGCTTTTTCAGCTAATTCAGTTGTAAGTTGCTCGATATAATAAGTTCCATCAGCAGGATTACTTACACTTTCAAAATAACTTTCGTGTTTTAAAATCAGTAATTGATTTCGCGAAATGCGTTCACCAAACTCATTGCTTTTATGATAAATTTCATCGTAAGGCAAGTTACAAACTGTATCTGCACCGCCTAAAACAGCACTCATACATTCGGTGGTACTTCGCAATAAATTTACGTTGTAATCGTAAAGCGTTTTATTGCGTTTTGAAGGTGTAGAAACAATGTGGCAGGTTTCTTTAACTCCGTATTCGTTAGCTAAAACTTTATAAAGCTTTCTTAAAGCTCGGACTTTTGCAATTTCAAAGAAATAATTGGCTCCTGTAGCTAATTGAAAAGTTATATTTAAGTTTTGAGCCTCTTCCTTGTTTAAAATCTCAGAATTAGCTTCAGAATTTTCTGAAATACTTAAGTGATTTAGATATTCATTTGCGTGAGACAAGGCGTAAGCCAATTGCTGAACGATATTAGCACCAGCATTTTGGTAAACAGCTGTATCTACAGACAAGAGGTTTAATGAAGAATTTTTCTTAATAACACTCTCTAAAATTTCGTGATCTTTCTTTAAGTTATGAAACCAATTCCCAGTACGCGTTAAATTTCCAATAATATCAATATTGTAATATACTGCAGCTTCTTTATTTGCAAAAAACTTGAAAAGTTTGGTGTAAAATGTTTCTGAAAGAAATTTCAAGTTGAAATAAACAGAGACATTCTCAAGTGGAAAATCTTTAAAAACAACTTTAATATCAAAATCTTCATTTGCAGTGAAAATTATGGCATTTGCACCTCTCTTAATTGCGTCAATAGCAATATTATTAGCTATTTGCTCGTCATCGATAAATATTTTTTGGGCAATCTTCCATAATTTGGGTTGCCCTGGAATTGGAGAAAACTCATTATCAAAATCATCTTGGTGATAAAAAGGTTTTACGTGTACTCCTTCAGGACTTTGCCAAACTAATATTTCGTTATAATCGGCGCCCTTTAAGTCAAATTGAATTTGCTGTTTCCACTGTTTAGCTGAAACTTCGTCAAATTCTTCAAATAGAAACTCACTCATCGCTTTTCTTCTTTTTTAATACTATCTGGATTTTCGATAATATAAATATCTTCGTTTTCTTTTTTCAAATAATACTTTTCTCGAGCAAATTTTTCCATTTCCTCTTTGTCTTGCATCTTCTTTATAAATGCTTTATCATTTTCTATCTCTTTTTGATAGAATTCAGCATTGTCTTCAAGCGCATTAATTTCACTGTCTAATTCGTGATGAGTTAGATAGGAATTCGCATCGAAAAACAACATCCAAATAATGAACACAACAAGAATTAGTACGTATTTGTTAATTACAAACCGCACGAATTTATTATTCCTAAGTTCTGAAATACCCACTATTCTTTAAGTCTTATTTTATGATCTATTATACTTCTTATCACTTCTACAGCTACCGTATTGTATTTGTTTGTTGGTATAATTATATCAGCATATTCTTTTGTAGGCTCGATAAATTGCTGATGCATCGGTTTTAGTGTGGTTTGATACCTGTTTAAAACTTCTTCTAAGTCACGACCACGAGTAGCAATATCGCGTTTTAATCTGCGTATTAATCGTTCGTCGCTATCGGCATGTACAAATATTTTAATATCAAACATATCTCGTATATCCGGATCTGATAATATTAGAATTCCTTCTACAATTATAACCTTTTTTGGGTAGGTAGTAATTGTATCTCCTGTACGATTATGTTCTATAAACGAATAAACTGGTTGCTCAAACGAATTTCCTGCGCGAAGTTCTTTTAAATGACTAGCTAGCAATTCAAAATCAATAGCTTGTGGATGATCAAAGTTTATTTTAGTTCGTTCGTCTAATGTTAAATGACTTGTGTCGTGATAATACGAATCTTGCGATATTATACATACTTCATCTTCTGGAAGTTCTGAAACAATTTGATCGACTACTGTAGTTTTACCACAACCGGTTCCTCCGGCAATGCCAATTATGAGCATATTTAAAAGATTTTTACAAAGGTAGGGAAAATGGTTTCAAGTTCCACCCTTAGATAACACTCCGGTTGTTAGTTTAGGTTTATTTTTTATTACTTCAAATTATAGTGAAAGCCTAAAAGCTTTACACTATTTAAAACTATGTCAATCAATTTTGTTTTGAGTATGGTTTTCTTTTTTAATTTTGAAACGCTCAATTATTTAAAATGAAAACAATCCTCTTATACCCATCATATTTTCCTACTATCGAACAAATGGCTGCGGTAGCGCAAGTTGAAAAAGTAGTTTTTGAAGTGGAGGATAACTACCAAAAGCAAACCTACCGAAATCGGACATATATTGCGCATAGCAACGGGAAATTACTGCTGAACATTCCAGTTAAGCACAGCAAAAACGGGAATCGTCAAAAAACTAAGGATATTTTAGTAGAAAACGATTTTCCTTGGCAAGAACATCATTGGAAGAGTTTGCAAAGCGCTTATCGCACCTCTCCTTTTTTCGAGTTTTATGAAGACGACCTAGAACCTATATTTACCGAAAAGGTGAAAAGCTTAATGGAGTTCAATCTAAATATATTTGATATCCTCTGTGAAATAATAGGAATAGATGTGGAAGTTTCAAAGACTATAGAATTTGAAAAGGAACCCGAAATTAATGACCTACGTATATTAGTTAACGCAAAGAGAAAGTCGGCATTTAAATGTGAAAAATACACGCAAGTTCACGAAGCAAATCATGCATTTTTACCAAATTTATCGGTATTAGATTTACTGTTTAATGAAGGACCAAACACACTTACGTATTTAGAGAATGCCGAAGTTTTTGAGAATTACATCAAAAGCTAAAAGACTACCAACCCACAGTAGAGCGGATAGCGTAATGATCGGAGAAGGTTTTCTTCATTGTATCAAACGACAGAACTTCCAATTCTTCTGAAGCAAAAATATAATCAATACGCATTGGAAATTTTTCAAAGTTAAAGGTTGTACCTAAACCATTCCCACGTTTTCTAAAGCTATCGTGCATACCTTCCTTTAATTTTCTATATGTATAAGAAAAAGGTGTGTTATTGAAATCGCCTGCTATAATAATAGGATAAGAAACTTTAGCTTTATGTGCCCTGATTTCTTCTATTTGTGATTGCTGTTTTCTAAATGCATAAGAGACCCGCTTCATCAACTTCTCATTATCATTTTTTTGTAAAAAACTAACACGAGGTACAATCCCTAAAGATTGTAAATGTAAATTATAAACTCTAAGGGTATCTTTACCTTTAACGATATCCACATATAATGCATTATTATAAGTTTCCGAAAAATCAAAATATCCTCTTTTTACTATTGGATATTTTGATAAAATAGCGTGACCCAAAGCTGCTTTGTTGTGTTTAAAATGAACGAATTTATGCGGGTATGCTGAAAAGTCAATTTTATTGTCTTTATAAAATTCCTGAATACAAACTATATCGGGATCTTCTTCAGAGAGGATTTCGGTCATTATATCAATGGCTTCATCGTCTAGATTCTTCTCGTAGGCATTAAAAAGTCGTACGTTATACGACAAAACACTCAAACTATTTTCATACTGTGAAGCATCAACTTGCGATGAAACTTCATAAAACACATTGAAATAGAAATATGAAATAAAAAGAACGATAAACGACACAAAAAATCTTCTTCTAAACTGTATTGCCCAATAAATAGCAAAAATAATATTAACTATAATTAGCAACGAAACCACCAAGCTTAGTAAAGAAAGTATTGGAAAATCCTTGGGAGGCAGGTAGGGTAAAACAAAAGATACCAATAATAGAAATGCCGCAAGCAAGTTGCCCCAAAAAATCATTTTATTGATAAATCTTCGCATGGAATTAGTCTTCTTTCCCGGCTTTAAAAAGAAAGTCTTTTTCTTCTTTTGTTAGACTTTCATAACCGCTTTTACCTATTTTATCCAAAATCTCATCAATCTTTTTTTGATAATCAGACTTTGATTCTTTAGGCTTAGAACGCTTAGATTTTGGTTGTGTTGTACGGTGAACTTTTCGAAACGGTTTTTTCGTTCTTGGCTTAAAAAGATTAGCTATCCAATCCATAAAATTCTCAAACCATTTCCCAATATCATTCCCTTTCGCAAGCTGAGCTGTATAAATATAACCAAATACCGCTCCTCCTACATGAGCTAAAATCCCTCCTGCATTTCCAGCTGGAATTCTAACTAAATCTAGCACAAAAAGAAATAGGGCAATATGCCAAAGTTTGATTGTAAAACTAAATAATCGGAATGCAGTATTTGGAGTGTAAGTAGCTATAAATATCATTACAGCAGTAACCGCTCCAGATGCCCCAATCAAGTAGCCTCTACTTTCATTAAAAACGGGAAAAAGATTATAAGCTATTACAAATAGAAGACCACCAAAAAGTGCTCCTAACAAATATACCGTGAGCAATCTTTTACCTGTAAACAGGTTCAGCACAAATTGTCCAAACCAGTACAACCATATCATATTAAATAAAATATGTAAAAACCCGAAATGCAAAAAAGCATAAGTGATTAAAGTCCAAGGCTTAGTTAAAAGACTTCCAATATCATCACCTAAAACAAACCAACGAGAAAAATAAAATTGACTAGTGTTTAAAAAGAAAGAGCCAAGATAAACTGCAAAAAATGCAATTGCATTAATCACGATAAGCTTCACCAGTATATTGGCCGACTTGTATTTATCTATAAGATTGTTTGCTGCCATAATTAATTCCAGCGATGGTTATCAAAACTATTTTTCTTCCAGTACCAAGCCATTATAAACCCGAATAACGCTCCTCCAATATGTGCGAAGTGTGCAATACCTGTTTGAGTTCCTGTAATTCCAAATATTAAATCTAAAACAATAATACCTGGGATAAAATATTTTGCTTTTATGGGTATAGGTAGGAAAATCATCATCAGCTCTACTGTTGGGAACATCATTCCGAAAGCCACTAACACTCCATATACTGCTCCAGAAGCACCCAATGCAATTCCGTTATATATATTGTACATACTCTGAATTGTGTCCTGAGACACATACTCTAAAATTGCAGTGTTATACTTTCCAGTTTCCAAGATATCCATGATTTGCTGCTGACTTAGCCCCGCACTTAACAAATCATCCATGCCACTATGAAGTTGGAAGTAATTTACAAGGGTATAAATTAACGCCGAACCTATTCCTGCAGAAAAGTAGAAAAACAGAAATTTCTTCTGCCCCCAACGCATTTCCAAAGGAGAGCCAAAAGCCCATAAGGCATACATATTAAAAAGAATGTGGAAAAAGCTACCGTGCATAAACATTGATGTAACCGGCTGCCAAAATTGAAAATTAGAGTTTTCGAAATAATATAATGCGAATAATCTCTCCGCTATTCCTCCCGTAAACTGTGTTCCTATAAAAAAGATCACATTCAGGATTAATAGAAATTTTACTGTATCTGTTATTCTTCCCATAATTATTACTACCTATAATTATAACATTGTGTTTTAAAACACCGCATCTTAATATACCTCGGTAAAATTATTTAAACCTCTAAAGGTTAATTCTACATAAACTTCTTATCCAGTTCATTTACACCTAAAGTAATGAAAACTGGCTTATTGGTTGGACTTACAGACGGTTCCTTACATGCAAACAATTGGTTTATTAAATGTTCACGCTCCTCGCTATTTAAAGAAACCCCCGTTTTAATTGCCATACTTGCTGCCATCGATTTAGACAACATATCGTTCTGACTGAAACCACTATCCGGCACTTCCTCTTTTATATCATCAATAAGCTGACTTAGCAAATTTACAACATGGCTTTCTAGTATCAATATCGGAATTCCGCTAATCTCAATAGTTTCATCTTTTAACTCTGAAAAAATAAAACCTGTGTTCTCCAACTGTTCCCGTATTTTTTGAATAATAGCTACGTCAGGTTTAGAAAAACTAAGCTGAAGTGGAAACAATAATTGCTGACTAACCGCTTCTTTAACGGTTATATTCTTCAGCAATTCCTCATAAAGAATTCGTTGATGCGCAAGGTTTTGATGAATTACCATCATTCCGCTTTTTAACGGACTTATTATGTATTTATTCTGTAGTTGAAACGTTGTTTGTCCGCGTTCAGTTTCTTTTTCAGTAAAAAGACTTCCCGTCACTTCTTCACTTTCAAACTCCATTTCTACGGCACTCAACGATCTCTCTTCGCCTTGTTGCGTGGTGCCGAAACTAGAGGTTGCATTTTCACCTTTTAGTCCGACATATAACGACTCCCAAGAAGATTCTTTACCTCTGCTAAACGGGAATTTTATATTTGCTTGTTTAGGTTTCTCTTTAAAGGGATTAAAATCTCTATCAACCTCTATAGTGGGTGCTGTTGGTGCTTTTTTACTGTATTCATAAGGGGTGTCGAACCCTTTATCTCTTTCAAAATCGAGCACAGGAGCAATATTAAACTGTCCTAAACTGTGTTTTACAGTTGCGCGAAGCATTGCATAAATAGAATGCTCATCGTCGAACTTAATTTCGGTTTTCGTAGGATGAATATTGATATCTATAGAATGTGGATCTACTTCTAAAAACAAAAAGTACCCTGGATGAACATCGTTTTTCATCAAGCCTTCAAATGCTGAATTTACCGCGTGATGCAAATATGGACTTTTTATAAAACGGTCGTTTACAAAGAAAAACTGCTCTCCTCTACTTTTCTTTCCGTATTCAGGTTTCATTACAAAACCTTCTATTTTAAGAATCTCCGTTTCTTCACTTACCGGTACAAGTTTTTCATTCGTCTTACTTCCAAAGATATTTACAATTCGTTGACGCGAATTTGACGAGGGAAGATTAAAAACATCGCTTCCATTGTGAAGCATATGAAAAGAAACGCTAGGATGTGCCAAAGCTACACGGTGAAATTCGTCGATTATATGGCGCGTTTCAACAGTATTACTTTTAAGAAAATTTCGTCTGGCTGGTATATTATAAAATAAATTTTTCACCGAAATAGTTGTGCCTTTTGGGACAACAGCTGGTTCCTGTGAAATTACTTTGCTACCTTCAATGGTTAAATGCGTTCCAATTTCTGAATCTGCAGTCTTCGTTTTTAATTCAACGTGTGCAATTGCAGCAATAGAAGCTAAAGCTTCTCCGCGAAATCCTTTTGTATTTAAGTTAAATAAATCTTCAGCCGATTTAATTTTTGAAGTCGCGTGGCGTTCAAAACTCAATCGCGCATCGGTAACACTCATCCCTACCCCATTATCAGTAACTTGTACAAGTGTTTTTCCTGCATCTTTAACAACAAGTGTTATAGCAGTAGCTTTCGCGTCAATGGCGTTTTCTAATAACTCTTTTACTACCGAAGCAGGGCGTTGAACAACTTCCCCAGCTGCAATTTGGTTAGCAACGTGATCTGGTAATAACTGAATAATGTCTGACATTAAAATCTATGCGTAGAAAATGGATAAATCGAAATCAATAATAAATAGGAAAATAAGCACAAGAATTGCGATTATAGCCAAAAGTCTCAAATTGGTTTTTCTATCTGAAGACTGTCTTAAATCTGCCCAAGCAGTTCTAAATTTAGCTTTTATCCCTGTGTTTTCACCGACAGTAGTCCTGTATTGATCAAACTTATGACCTATTGAAAAAGGGCTACCTTCTCCGTCATATTCAAAATGACGTGGTTTATAACTATACTTCTTATTTTTTCTTCTACCTATTAGTCCCATAATTGTCGTGCCTCAAAGTTACTCAATTCAATTCTGAATTTAAATGTTTTTTGAACAATTACTGTACCAATGGTATATTACGTGCTCATTGGCAGTGCGTAGTACATTACACACTTCGCTTGCTTTTAGCCTGACAAAATTAAATTTGGAATCTTAAATTTTGAGAATTGAGCGAATTCGAAGTATAATTACTAAATATTAAAATTTAGAATCTTTGCGAAGTTGCGCCATTTTAATTGCTGCAATAGCTGCTTCAGTTCCTTTGTTCCCGTGCTTTCCGCCGCTACGATCTATGGCTTGTTGCATAGTATTATCTGTAAGAACACAGAAAATAACAGGTATATTTCCCTGAACATTTAAGTCTTTAATTCCTTGTGCTACGCCTTCACAAACGTAATCAAAATGTTTAGTTTCTCCTTGAATCACGCTACCTATTGCAATTACTGCATCAAGCATATCATAACTCTGAGTCATACGTTTACAGCCGTAAATTAACTCAAAGCTTCCCGGAACATCCCAACGAACTATATTCTCGTTTATAGCACCACAGTCTTTCAAAGCATCGAAAGCGCCCTGAAACATTCCTTCTGTTATTTTGTGATTCCATTCTGAAACAACAATCCCAAATCGAAAGTCCTTCGCATTTGGGATTGTTGTTTTATCGTAAGCCGATAAATTTGTATTTTCTGTTGCCATTTTTTATTTCATTGCTTCTGCACGTCCGGTATAAATTTCGGCTTTTGCAGCTTCAGTTGAATTCGGATACTCATCCGCTATTTGTTTAAAGTGCTTTAATGCTTTGTCATTCTGATTTAAAGCTATCGCTACAATTCCAGCTTTTAGTAGGAAACGAGGCGTAGTAAATTCATTAGAGCGCATTTTTGCAGCTTCTTCGTAATATTTTAAAGCGTCTTCATTCTGATTTAGTTGAGCGAACGCATCACCAATTGCACCTTTAGCTAAAGGAGCTAAAACATCGTCCTTGCTGCTAAATTTATCTAGCTGAGCAATAGCATCTTGATATTTATTAGTGTTAAGGTAAGCCATTCCTGCGTAATAATGTGCAAGGTTTGCCGCTTTTGTTCCACTATAGTTTTCAATTATATCTATAAAACCATATTTACCCTCACCTCCTTGAAGTGAAAGATTGTACAGCGAGTCTTTAGCCGGAGCAGTTAAAGCTTGTTCCCAATAGTTTTGTGCTTGAAACAATTCGTTCATCGCTTCTGCCTCCTTAGGAGCTTTTATATACTGGTCGTAAGCAAAATATCCTAAAACACATACAGCTACTACGATAATGAAACCTAAAATACCTTTTTGGTTCTTTTCAATCCACGCTTCCGTTTTAGATGCGCCTTCGTCAAGGGTATTAAATACTTCTGCAGTTGTGCTGCCGTCTTCTAATTGTTCTTCTTTTTCAACCTTAGTTCTAGGTTTGCCTCCGCGTTTTTTGTACGTTGCCATAGTTATTGATTATAGTGGCGCAAAAATAAAATTTTTAATGGAATTTAAAAGGAATAATATTTCTTATTTTTTATTAATACTAAATCCTACTATTAATAGACCTCCAAGCGCCATGAACGAGCAATAATAAACCTTTTAGAATAGATTTTAAACAAAAGAACACTAGTCTTTAGACAAAATCACGTCAAACCTTGTATTTTTACATCTTTATTAAAAATCACCTCTGTAATAGTTCTAAAAAGCACTAAAAACATCGTGTAGGCCTAAATATCCTAAGTCAATTTTTTATATGAATTTACAAAAACTATCCTTACTTAACTATAAAAATTTTGAAGCCAAATCCTTCGAATTTGATCCTAAAATCAATTGCTTTGTAGGTAATAATGGTGTAGGAAAAACTAACGTTCTAGATGCTATTTATCACCTTTCCTTTGGAAAAAGTTATTTCAATCCTATTACAATTCAAAATATTAAACACGGAGAGGAGTTTTTTGTAGTTGAAGGGTTTTACGACAGAAAAGAAAGTCAGGAAAAAATTGTTGTAAGTGCCAAGAAAGGACAAAAAAAGATCATTAAAAGAAATGGAAAGGCATACGAGAAATTAAGTGAGCATATTGGATTTCTACCCTTAGTGATCATCTCACCCGCTGATAGAGATTTAATTATTGAAGGAAGCGACACACGTAGAAAGTTTATTGACGGTGTTATTTCGCAAAGAGATCCAGATTACTTACAAACTCTATTGAAGTACAACAAAGTATTATCACAACGTAACTCCCTATTAAAGTATTTTGCCGCCAACAACACCTTTAATCAAGATACCATTGACATTTACAATGAGCAACTTCACAATTACGGAACATCAATCTTCGGAAAAAGAACCGCATTTTTAGAAGAATTTTTTCCAATATTTCAGAACAGATACAAGTCGATTAGCAGTGGCGACGAATCCATAAATTTAGTCTATCAAAGTCAATTACAGGAAAATGATTTACTAACGCTTCTTCAAACAAATATTGTAAAAGACAAAATAACACAGTACACCAACTTTGGAATTCATAAAGACGATTTAATTTTTGAAATTGACGAACATCCTATCAAGAAGTTTGGCTCACAAGGGCAACAAAAATCGTATCTAATAGCATTAAAGCTTGCGCAATTCGATTTTATAAAAAACCACACTAAAACTAATCCTATTTTACTTTTAGATGATATTTTTGACAAACTGGATGAAACCCGTGTAGAACATTTAATTACTTTAGTGGACAAGGAAAACTTCGGGCAGCTTTTCATCAGTGATACACATGCCGAACGCACAGAGGAGGTAATAAAAAAAGTACATCAGTCGTATAAAATGTTTCAGCTTTAAACTTAAGAAAAAATGAATTTTAGAATAATACTGTTAATACTAACTACCGTTTTATTTTCTTGTGAAAAACCAAATCCAAAGGAACAAAAGCAAAATCTTAGCGGTTATTGGGAAATAAACACGGTAGAAATGCCAGACGGAGAAGTTAAAAACTTTGGTGTAAACACCATAATAGACTATATTGAGATAAATGGCGATAGCGGAACTCGCACAAAGGTTTCTCCAAAAATCGATGGAACCTTTAACACAAATGGTGTGACAGAGGACTTTACTTTAAATATTAAAGAAAACCAATTAATCATGCACTACAAAACTTCATTCGACGAGTGGAAAGAAACAGTAGTTGAAGCAAAAGATAGCACCTTGGTTTTAAAAAACAGAGATAATAAAACTTACACCTATAATAGGTTTAAAAAATTTGACATTGTAGATTGATTACAAAAGTTGAATAGTAAATGATATACCTAAAAATTCACATTTCTAAAATTGAAAAATGGCTAAACGATACGCAGAAAATATATCACTTGGAGATGCTTTAAAAGAGTTTATTGGTAAAAACAAGCTTGATAAAGGCTTGGACAAGGTAAACGCTAAAGAAGCTTGGGTAGCTGTTATGGGGCACGCAATTGTAAAATACACTTCCGACGTTAAATTAGATCGTGAGACATTATACGTGCAACTTTCTTCTTCAGTATTGCGTGAGGAGCTCAGTTACGGAAAAGACAAAATTGTTAAACTTCTCAATGAAGAGCTGGGAAGAGAATTAATTAAAAAGTTGATTTTAAGATAAGGCAAAGTATAAAGCTAAAAATAAAAACGCCTTCCAAATTTGGAAGGCGTTTTCAATATAAATATTTAGTAAATACTTAGAA
This sequence comes from Aequorivita sediminis, assembly GCF_032080575.2. Lineage (NCBI taxonomy): Bacteria > Pseudomonadati > Bacteroidota > Flavobacteriia > Flavobacteriales > Flavobacteriaceae > Aequorivita > Aequorivita sediminis. The sequence goes on from NZ_JAVLSO020000006.1 coordinate 57,771, forward strand.
CATTTCACGTCCTGAGAAATGGAAAGCACTTTCAATTGCAGCGTTTTCATCGCTATCACTTCCGTGAACTGCGTTTTCGCCAATTGAAGCAGCGTACATTTTGCGGATAGTACCTTCAGCAGCATCTGCTGGATTAGTAGCACCAATTAATGTACGGAAATCTTCAACTGCATTTTCTTTTTCAAGAATGGCAGCAACGATTGGACCGCGTGTCATATACTCCACTAATTCGCCATAAAATGGACGCTCACTATGTACTGCATAAAATGCTTTAGCATCATTTGTAGTCATATGAGTAAGTTTCATCGCTACGATTCTAAAACCTGAAGCGTTAATTTTTTCAAGAATTGCGCCTATGTGTCCTTTTTCAACCGCATCGGGCTTTAACATTGTAAATGTTCTGTCTGTTCTCATTGTGTTTTTTAAATTTCGGCAAAAATAGGTATTTTATTTTCAACATTCAAAGCCTATGCTTTTTGTTTAGACACTTAGCACACATAATTAGATATAGTTCAATCATTTCACCAGGATTTTCACCATTAATTAACTATATTCGATTCTTTAAGGTTAAAAGGCTTTGTCGTATCTTCGCGCCCTATGAATAAAGAAACAACAGAAGTAGTAAAAAACCTACTGAAATTACCTCAAAACATAGTAATCATCGGCCATAGAAACCCTGATGGGGATGCGCTTGGCTCTTGTTTAGGCCTTTCATTTTTTCTGAAAAGTGAAGGACATAATACAGCTGTATTAATGCCTAATGACTTTCCAGATTTCTTAAAGTGGATGCCCGGAGCAGATGATATTTTAATCTATGAAAAGGAGATTGAAAAAAGTGCTGAGACGTTAAATCAAGCTGATATAATCTTCACGCTAGATTTTAACGATTTAAGTAGAGTTGGCGAACCACTTAAGGGGGTTTTGGAAGCATCTTCTGCAAAATTTGTAATGATAGACCATCACCAACAACCTTCAGACTACGCTGTAGCAACATATAGCGATGTTAAAATGAGCTCTACTGCAGAGATGGTTTACCATTTTATTGATGCCTTAGATGGTACTGAAATGTTATCAAAAGAAGTAGCTACCAATCTATATACTGGAATAATGACCGATACCGGATCATTTCGTTTTTCGTCAACCTCTCCTACTACACATAGAGTTGCAGCAAAATTGATTGAGACGGGTGCAGAAAGTGCTATTATTCATCAAAATGTTTATGACAATAACAGCCCCGAAAGAATGAAATTGCTAGGCGTTGCCCTAAACAACTTGCATTTAATTCCAGAATTACACACCGCCTACATTACACTTACGCAGAGTGAATTAGACGAAAATAATTTTAGAAAAGGGGATACCGAGGGATTTGTAAATTATGCATTGTCGGTTAAAGGTATTGTTTTCGCTGTAATATTCATTGAAAACAAACAAGAGAGTATTGTAAAAATTTCTTTTAGAAGTAAAGGAACGTTTTCAGTAAATGATTTTGCTCGTAATCATTACAGTGGTGGTGGACATATTAATGCTGCCGGCGGAAAAAGTTCGCAAGACCTTAACAAAACCATAAACGAATTTATTAGTATCTTGCCACGTTATAAAAACGAACTTGCAAATGCTCAATAAGCTAATACACATATTGTTATTCTCTGCTTTAATCACCTCTTGTAAAAGCCCTGAAGCCAGGAAGCCTATACAAAGTCAGTCTGGTACATTTATAAAAGAATCTGCAGAAAGGAATAAAAAACTTTATGAGGAGGAAAAAGATTATATCGAAAAAATAATCGCAAAAGACTCAACTCACAACTACATTACTTCGGAAAGTGGATTCTGGTATTTTTACAATAAACGCGATACCTCATCCTCAGATATGCCTGATCCAGGAGATATTGTAAAATTCACATACGACATTAAAGACCTAAATGGCTCCATGATTCTTTCAGAAAAAGATAATGGTTTACAGCAATATAAAGTAGACCAAAGCAATCAAGAACTCATCTCTGGTGTACGTGATGGCATAAAACTTATGAAGGAAGGTGAAACAGTAACTTTCCTTTTTCCTTCTTATAAAGCCTATGGCTATTATGGGATCGAACAAAAACTCGGCACTAATATTCCTGTGCAGAGCACTGTAACTTTACACTCAATTGAACAATCAAACGAAAATTAATTATTTATGAAAAAATTATCATTTCTATTATTATCACTTACGCTTGCATTTGCATCTTGTCAAGAGAAATACCCCGAATTAAAAGATGATGGTGTATATGCTGAATTTATTACTAATAAAGGAACTTTTGTTGCTAAACTAAAAAATGAAACTGCTCCACTTACTGTTTCTAACTTCGTAGCATTAGCCGAAGGTACTAACGGAATGGTTGATTCTATTTACAAAGGAAAGCGCTTTTACGATGGACTTTCTTTTCACAGAGTTATAAAAGATTTTATGATTCAAGGTGGAGACCCGAAAGGTGATGGTACAGGAAGCCCTGGCTACGCATTTCCAGATGAAATTACCGACACTATTCGATTTGACAGAAAAGGACTTTTAGCAATGGCTAATTCAGGCCCAGCGACTAACGGAAGTCAGTTTTTCATTACTTTAAAAGAAACGCCTTGGTTAGATGGTCGTCATACTATTTTTGGTGAGATTGTAGTTGGGCAAGATATTGTTGACACCATTGGGGTAGTAGAAACAGAAAAACCTGGTGATAAACCAATTTCTCCAGTAATTATTGAAAAAGTAAATATCATCAATAAAGGAAAGGTGAAAGTACCTTATTTTACTGAAGAGATGAGTAAAATAGAAAAAGAGAAAAAAGAGAAAGAAGAGCGCATTAACAAAATTGCATCTACCAAAGCAGAGGAATTAAATGCTCTAAAAGCTAAAGCTGATTCTCTTCCTTCAGGTTTAAAAATTTACTTCAACGAAAAGTCAGAGGGAGAACAACCTAACGAAGGCGACAAAATTTTAATGAACTACGCTGGTTACTTGACAAACGGGAAATTATTCGATTCGAATATTTTAAAAAATGCTGAGCAATACGAAATGGTAGATGAAATGCGTAAAGCAGCTGGACAATATATACCAGTACCAACAGATTACAGCAAAGACGCCCAATTAATCCCAGGTTTCCGCGAAGGATTACTAAATATGAAAGTTGGCGATAAAGCTACACTCTTTATCCCTTCTCATTTAGCATATGGTAAAAGAGGAGTTCCAGGAGTTATCCCTGCTGATTCTGAATTAATTTTCGAACTTGAAATTGTAGAGATTGTGAAGTAAATTATAATCTTGCTAAATACAAAAAGAGGAACCGATTTTAAATCAGTTCCTCTTTTTTATTTATATCAATTGTAAAGCGCTAAATAAGCTATAACTCTACCCTATTCTTAAATAATTTAGGTAGCGAAACGACTCAAAGCTATTTCTTAGGTATATTCTTCATTACTTCAAGTGTAAAGTCCCAGTATTTTTGAGCTGAGGAAATACTTGCACGTTCATCAGGAGAATGTGCTCCTCTAATAGTTGGGCCAAAAGAAATCATATCCATCCCTGGATAATTTTGACCTAGAATACCACATTCTAATCCTGCGTGACAAGCGGCTACATTAGCTTTTTCACCATTCATTTTTTCGTAGAGACTGTCCATTACTTTTAAAATAGCACTATCCATATTTGGCGCCCATCCAGGATAGTCACCTGAAAGCTTAACCTCGTAACCTGCTAGTTCAAAAGTCGATTTTAAAGCATTTGCTAAAGTCGCTTTTGAAGATTCAACTGAACTTCTAGTTAAACATTCAATTTTGATACTTCCACCTGCAACAGTTACTTTTGCAATATTATTTGAAGTCTCAACCAAGTCTTCAATGTCTGGAGACATTCTATAAACACCGTTATGTGCAGCATTCATAACATTTAAAAGCTTAGTCTGACATTCGCTGTGCATTACTTTAGCAAAAGCCTTATCGCTCTTTTCAGCAGTAATTGAAAGATTCTCTTCTAATGATTTATATTCTACAAGAATATCATTTTTCATGCTTTCGAATGCAGCATGAAATTTCGATTCATCTGTAACTACAACCTGTGCCACACTTTCACGTGGAATTGCATTTCGAAGACTACCTCCTTCAAGATTTGCTAATTCCATAAAGTCATTAGTAGCAAAAAGTAATCTGTTCATCAACTTATTTGCATTTCCAAGACCTTTAATGATGTCCATTCCACTATGACCACCGTTTAGTCCTTTTACACTAATAATATACGACTGCCCATTTTTAGAGGCTTCAACATTTTTATACTCGCCTGTAGCAGTAATATCTACTCCACCAGCACACCCAATTCCTATTTCATCATCTTCTTCTGTGTCTAAGTTTAAAAGAATATCTCCCTTCAAGATGCCTCCTTTTAAGCCTTTTGCACCTGTCATTCCTGTTTCTTCATCTATAGTGAAAAGCGCTTCTATTGCTGGATGTTCTATATCGTCACTTTCAAGAATCGCCATTATTGTAGCAACTCCTAAACCATTGTCTGCCCCAAGTGTAGTTCCCTTGGCGCGTACCCAATCCCCATCAACATACATTTCAATTCCTTGCTTGTCGAAATCGAACTCTGTGTCGTTGTTTTTTTGGTGAACCATATCTAAATGACTTTGTAAAATAATCATTTTTCGGTCTTCCATTCCTTTAGTTGCAGGCTTGCGGATAATTACGTTTCCTACTTCGTCTTCTATGGTTTCTAATCCAAGACTTTTTCCGAAGTCTTTCATAAAAGCAATTACACGCTCCTCTTTTTTCGAAGGTCGCGGTACAGCGTTAAGGTCTGCAAATTTGTTCCAAAGCGCCTTAGGCTCTAAGTTTCTTATTTCTTGGTTCATATATTTAATAATTTTTATTGTGAAAAATTCTTGCCGCGAATCCACGAATATCTTCCGAAGTACTCCCCACATTTTTACAGGGCTCCTTGTAGGTTTAATTTATCCGTGAATACGAAGCACATTTCCACAAAATTACCGTTTTTCATCCGCTATAAAAATTATGTAGAGAAAGAATTCCTTTGTAAGTTTGAATTATGCAAAGACGAACTTTACTAATCATTGCACTGCTTCTACCAATACAGATATTTCTGCTTCAAATTCTAAAGAATTTTCCAGAATTTGTAGAGAAGTATTACAGTTTGGGATTATATCCAATACTTTCAAAAATCTCTCGCTACCTGTTCGGGTGGGTTCCATTTTCTGTTGGAGACGTTTTTTATCTACTGATTGCTATTATTGCTCTACGATGGGTTTACAAAAACTATTACCGACTTCGTTTTGAACCATTTCGAGTTTTAATAGACATTACTGCTGCAGTTTCGGTAGTATATTTTATGTTCCACATACTTTGGGCTTTCAATTATTACAGATTACCACTTCATAAATCACTACAATTAGAAAGTGATTACAGCTACGAGCAATTACTGGAAACAACTAAAAAATTTATTAAAAAGAGTAATAGATTGCACAGTGAATTAAACGGAGGTAATACTCTAAAAGTGGAGGTTCCCTATACCCAAAAAACAATTCTGCAAAAATCTACAAACGGTTATGTTAATTTAGAAGAAGAATTCCCTCAACTCGCCTACTCTCCTCGAAGTATTAAAAATAGCGGTTGGAGCTTAGGTCTAACGTATATGGGGTATAGTGGATATCTAAATCCATTTTCTGGAGAAGCACAAGTAAACAATTTAATTAAAACTTATAAGTTCCCTGTGGTTGCGTGCCATGAAGAAGCGCATCAAATTGGTTATGCTGCCGAAAATGAAGCCAATTTTATAGCAACTTTAGCGACCCTTTACAACAACGACACTTATATACAATACGCTGGTCACATATTTACACTTCGCTATTTATTAAGCGATGTGTTTAGAAACAGTGAAGTTGATTTTTTTGAATTAACAAAAACCATCAACCCAGGAATTTTAGCAAGTTATAGAGAAATGCAAGATTTTTGGGGAAGCTATGAAAACCCTTTGGAAACATTTTCAAAAGTATTTTGGGATAATTTCTTAAAAGCAAATAACCAAAGTGATGGTATAAAAAGTTATAATTACATGGTGGCTTTGGTGGTTAATTATTTTGAAGGGAGAACTTTATAATCCTTTTCCTGTCTTTAAATAATAATTAAATAAGACGATTAACTTGATAAAAATTTTAAATCAGGACTATTTTCTGAGTGATAACCATAATAATTAGGTGATTTTTATTATTCTTGCCGCATTGAAAATTGCTTATTTATGAGAAGAAAACATCTATTTCAATACTTACTATTTGGTATCGTCTTGCTCTTTCAATCTTGTGAGGTCGATATAATGAATGATAAACGTGTTTTGGTTACAGGAACCATTGTTGACAGCAGCAACAACCCTATACCAAATATTTCGGTACGTTCTCAAACAACCCGAAATGCAATTTTAGGCGAAGCTATAAGTGATGAAAACGGACAATTTGAATTCACTTCCCTTATGTCCAAACCACCTTATAATTTTTATATAGCGGTTAACTCAAAACCCTTTGGCGAAATCTGGCATCACTCCTATGATACCGAGCTAATTGAAAATATAGATTATTCTGCCAAAGCCTTTGGCGACGAAAGCAATAATCGTAATGTTTCAACATATAATCTAGGAGTTATTCAGCTAAACAAGTACGCAAAACTAAACCTTCATATCAACAACATTCCAGGAGACTCTAACACTCTTGAATTCAAACTTAATTATGATTCTGCTATTTGCAAAGTTGACTTAAATGGCAATGATTTAAACCAATGTGTAGATGAGGATTTTGAATTTAGATTTTTAGACTCCGAATACTCAGATATTTATATAAATGTAGAAAGTCAGCTAGGTACAACTGTAGATTTTATTTACAAATTGAATGACGGGCCTGAACAAACAATTTCCATCCCACTAACAAACCCTGAAAACACTTATGTTTTTGAATATTAGAACCTTAGTGTTGGTGTTATTTATTTCATCAACCGCTTTTGCACAGCAAACAGAGACTACTAAATTAGACACCTTAGGACCAGGTAAGAACATTGGCAATATCAGTTTTGGCCCATATTTTCCAATTGCATTTGGTGATAATTTTGCAAATAATGGTTTGGATTTAAAAATGGGGGCGAGATTTTCTTTTAAAATTAAAACAACTAAAGACTTTTATGTTGGCCCATATTTTAGTTTTTTTAAATCTAATGTTTCCAACCCCGAGCTAATAGGGAACTACTTTCGATCCAATAATTATGTAGTTGGAGGAATGGTTAATTATGAAAAGCACATAGGAGATTTTGACGCTAGCATTGGACTTGGTGTTGGGTATTCAACCTATCGAAATCACGCCACAGGTGACAATTTTAGCGATACCGCGACTGCAGTTTGGTTAAATCCTGAGCTTAGCTACCGATTCTCAAACTATTTAGGTGTTTATGCTTCTACGAAATTACGTCATGATTTTATGAATGTGAAAGTTCCTAAGGAATTAAAAGACACTTTTAACGGGGCTAATTACCTCAACATTAGTTTCGGAATACGTATAAATTTAGGGACTGCACATAAGTATATGTAGCTTATCTTTGCAAAATGCAAAAATCAATTAAAAGTCTTCAAAATCCGTTGATAAAACAGATTGTTCTCCTTCAAGAAAAATCGCGTGAGCGTAGAAAAACAGGTCTTTTCTTTATAGAAGGACTACGTGAAATTTCACTTGCAGTTAAAGGAGAATATCAGTTAAAAACCTTATTATATTGTCCTGAAATTATTTCTGAAAAAGATTTTGATACGCTAAAGAAATCTGTAAGTACTAACACTGAAATCATAGAAATCACTTCAGAGGTCTATGAAAAACTAGCTTATCGAAGTTCAACGGAAGGAGTTTTGGCAATAGCAATGGTAAAAGATTTAAGTCTTTCTACATTAACGATTTCGAACTCGCTTAATAACGGTTCCTCGAACGAATCTAGAGGACCTTTAATCTTAATTGCTGAAGCTCCCGAAAAACCTGGAAATATTGGGGCAATTCTTCGTACTGCCGATGCTGCTAATGTTGATGCTGTAATTATCGCCAACCCTAAAACTGATATGTACAACCCAAATATTATCCGCAGTAGTGTGGGATGTATTTTTACAAATAACATTGCGACGGGAAGTACTTCGGAAATTATCGCATTTCTAAAAGAAAACAACATCAACATATATTGTGCTGCCTTACAAGCATCTGTTCCTTATCACACCTGCAATTTTAAAGAAAGCACAGCAATTGTGGTTGGCACCGAAGCAACTGGTTTAAGTGAGGAATGGCTCGAAAACAGTAATCAAAACATCATCATTCCAATGCAAGGGGAAATTGACAGCATGAATGTATCGGTAGCTGCCGGAATCCTTATATTTGAAGCTAAACGACAACGAAATTTTTTAAAGTAAATTTCGCAAATCACAAAAGTCCAAATCCTAAATCCCAAACAAAGTCAGAGTTTTAATTAATGACTTTTATTGGATTTTGGTGCTTAAAATTTAGAACTTAAATTATGAATCCAGAAACTCTTTTCTATATAATAATAGCGATATTAATTGTCAGTTTTATTATTGACCAGGCGTTGGATTACTTAAATGCAAAACACTTTAGTGATTCTCTTCCTACCGAATTACAAGATATTTTTGATGAAACAGAATATCAAAAATCCCAACGATATAAAACAGAGCGTTATAAATTCGGACTGCTTACTTCAACCATTTCATTGATAGCCACGCTTTTATTCTTCTTTTTTGACGGCTTCGCGTATGTTGATGGTTTGGCGCGTTCTATTTCCAACAATGAAATTCTAATTGCCTTGGTTTTCTTTGGAATTATAATGCTTGCTAGTGATATTTTAAGTACTCCATTTAGCTATTACAGTACTTTTGTAATTGAAGAAAAGTATGGTTTCAACAAAACAACACGAAAAACATTCTTTTTAGATAAACTGAAAGGATGGCTGATGGGTGCAATACTTGGAGGCATAATTTTAGGAGCAATCATATGGTTTTATCAAACCACAGGAGAAAATTTTTGGCTTTATGCTTGGGGAATTATAACTGTTTTTACTGTGCTGATGAATTTATTTTATGCACGTTTTATTGTTCCTTTATTTAACAAACAAACTCCTTTAGAAGAAGGCTCACTGCGTTCAGAAATTGAAAAATACGCGTCGAAAGTTGGTTTTACATTAGATAAAATTTTTGTAATTGACGGAAGTAAAAGAAGTACCAAAGCAAATGCTTATTTCTCAGGATTTGGAAGCGAGAAACGAGTAACACTTTACGACACATTAATTAATGATTTAAACGAAAAAGAAATAGTAGCCGTCCTCGCTCACGAGGTGGGTCATTATAAACGAAATCACATTATTATCAACCTAATAGTTGCCATTTTAACCACAGGATTTACTTTGTGGTTATTGTCTTTATTTATTAGTAATCCTTTACTTTCTGAAGCATTAAATGTTTCTCAACCTTCGTTTCACATTGGGTTGGTAGCATTTGGAGTGTTATATAGCCCCATTTCCGGGATTACGAGTTTAATAATGAATTACCTAAGTAGGAAGTTTGAATACCAAGCAGATGATTATGCTAAAAACACATTCGCATCAGAACCGCTAATTTCAGGTTTAAAAAAACTTTCGAAGAATAGTTTAAGTAACCTTACCCCGCACCCACTGTATGTTTTTGCACACTATTCACACCCTACGCTGTTGCAAAGATTTAAGAATTTGAATAAGTAGCACCTTTATTTATGCAAGGGCTGCAAAGCTTTTGTTTCATTGAAAAAAATTAACGCATCGTAACGAAGTGGCACAATAGTAGGCACAAACTGCCTCCTGTCAAATTGAGGATTGTACACCACTCCTATCGCACGATGTCCCATAACTTTTAAATTTTCTTCCTTTCTATCTTCTTCATCAAAAATAAGATAGAAAGCATCCAAACCTGTTTTCTTAAGTTTATACTCAACACTACTTCTTAAAGCTCTAGGAATCGTCATTTCTTCCATTCTAGCGCCCCATCTTGAACCAGCAATTACTTTTCCTTTGTAACTAGAAAAACCTATTAGAAAAACATTGTTCTTTCCTAAACTTTCTCGTTTTAGCTGTCCGATATTTTTTTCACCCGTATTTCGCATACTGGTAAACGAAGCATCGCCAATATGCGTGTTGTGGGCCCAAACCACACCTTTAGAATTTTCACCATAGAGCGCCAGTAAATCGCCTACTGTTTCTCGCATATGAAAAACTCTAGAATTCCAAGAAACAGCATCTTTAGAGGCTATACTTTCACGGTAAAATTCTTCAGCATTATGAACTACAATTGCATTTTGAAGCAAATAAAAATATTCGTCGTCTGAAAGGTCTTCTAAAATTTCACGATTATTTCTAATATAGGAAACTACCCTTTCGGTTGCAGCTTCACAATCTGGTTTTCCCTCTTTTACGGCACGTGCATATTGCCAACTATCGCCTTTATGAGGATGAAAACAATTGTACTGGAGTTTTGCAAAATTATAGCTTGCTTCATCTGTTTTTTTAAGTGTCTCCAACACCATTTGTTTTGAAATCCATTCGTCGTAAACATCCATTCCGTAAAAACCAACTTTCCTGTCTTGCGGCAAATTATCATTATACCTTCGTAACCATTCAGCAAGAGCTACAACTTCTTCATTTGCCCACATCCACGTAGGCCAGCGATTGAGCTGCATTAAAACCTCTCTTGCCGACTTTCCTGAACCTTCAATATTTTTTACATATTGGTTTAATTTATAGAGACTAGCGAAATCACCTTCCACGGCAATGAAATTAAAACCGTGTTCTTCTACAAGCCTTCTGCTAATATTATCGCGCCATATGTAATACTCATGGGTGCCATGACTGGCTTCTCCTAGCAAAACCAACTTTTTATTCCCAGCAGCAGCAATGAGTGGGTCTAAACTAGTAGCATTGTCTAGTTTAATTGCTTTTTTAGTAAAATCTTGAGCAGAGATCATCATAACAGAAAGAACCATTAATAGCGTTAATCGCAACTTCATATATTAATTTATTAAATAATACAAAAGATAAGCAATAATAATGAGATTGCTCAAAATGAGTTTCTTCCTACTTGTAAAAGGTAAGCGTGAAGTCAAAGAGACGCTCTTAAAACTTCATAATCCAGCGCATCAGCTTTAATCTAAAGCTTGTATGAGGATAATATTTTATAAAAGGATCAAACCAAGTTGGTTTATCCATGATACTTTTATAATGGGTAAAAGCTTTAAATCCAGCTTCCCCGTGATAATTACCAATTCCACTGAAACCAACACCTCCAAATGGTAAATTTTCGTTTGTGATGTGCATTACTGTTTCATTAATTGCTCCACCACCGAAAGAGATTTCTTTTAAAATTTTCTTTTTAATTGTATTGCTTTTTGTGAATACATAGCACGATAAGGGTTTTGGCAAGCTATTTACCTTGGCAATAGCTTCTTCAATAGTTTCATAGGTAATTACAGGAAGTATGGGCCCGAATATCTCCTCTTGCATCACTGCATCGTCAAAACTTACATTTTGCAATACAGTAGGTTGAATATAGCGCGATTCGCGATTGGTTTCACCCCCGTAAAATACTTTTTGAGGGTCGAGCATTTTAACTAACCTATCAAAGTTTTTATTATTGATTATTTGAAGAAAATTATCATTTTCAAAAGCAAAATGCTGACTTTCAATTTCTGTTTTTAGCTTGTTAAGAAATTTTTGCTCAATACTATTATGAACCAAAACATAATCTGGAGCAATACAGGTTTGGCCTGCATTTAAGAATTTTCCCCAAACCAAACGCTTTACTGAAACGTTTAAATTACAATTCTCTGTAACAATAGCAGGGCTTTTACCTCCAAGCTCTAAAGTTACTGGAGTTAAATTTTCGGCAGCAGCCTTATAAACTATCTTACCAACTGTTGTACTTCCAGTAAAAAATATTTTATCGAATTTCTGTTTTAATAATTCTTGAGTTTCTTGCACTCCACCCTCTACCACTGTAAAAAATGCAGGATCAAAATTCTCCTTTACAATTTTGGCCATAGCGGCCGCGGTATTGGTCGGTAATTCACTAGGCTTTAAAATTACCGTATTCCCTGCGGCAATTGCAGCAATTGCAGGAGCAATGGAAAGCTGATAAGGGTAATTCCACGCCCCAATAACTAATGATACTCCTAAAGGCTCGGGAATAATATAACTTGAAGCTGGGAAATTGAGAATTCCAGTAGGCACACTTTCTTTTCGCGCCCATTTGTAAATCATTTTTCGCGCTTCCTTTATGTCTTTGTAAAGCAGGGATAGTTCAGTACTGTAATTATCGAATTCAGATTTTTTGAAGTCTTTGTAAATAGCTTCGTGAAGCAGGGTTTCATTTTGCTCTAAAGCTTGTTGAAGTTTTTTTAACTGAGCCCTTCTAAATTGAATGTCTTTTGTAGCGTGAGTATTAAAAAAGTTACGTTGCGCATTAATGATTTCTTTCATGATTGTTGTATTTTCTTAAATTTAGAAAACTTCCGTAAATTAAACAATACAGAACTACAAAGGAACACAGAGATATAAAAGAAATAACCAATAAATGGATTTAAATTTTAGATTGAAGTAGTTGAACAAGGCCGAAAGCCGACTTCATCTTCTATTTCAATTTCAATTTAAACACTACTTATCCCTATTCAATATTTTATACTCCTCATAACAACCACTAATTGCATCTAAAATTTGAAGGTCATTTGCGGTTCTAATAAAATCTTTGGAGTAATTACATTTATTTAATATCTCATCAATATCAACACGTTCTAACTGAAGTACGGCCATTAAGGTTTCACGGTCGAACTTACTTTGAAGCAAGTTTCTTATTTCATCATCCTCTTTCATCTTGCGCATTTTCCGCATCTGTTGTGGCCGTTTTCCAAACACATTATAGAGAAAGTCGGCCGGATTAAAAATAGAGCTTAAAACTTTGCTTACAGCGCCTGGTTGATTACTACCTCCTTCATAACCCGTACTCAACCCTGAAATTCTATAGCGATAATTGTCATAGACAGGTATTAACTTAGCGTCAATCTCCACATAACCCGTTAGCTGAACAGGTTTTACAACTACCTCTTCTAACGCAATACCTAGTTCAGTCATTTTTACTTTTATGTCTCCGAATTTAAGCCAATCGTTTGTAACACGAACGCGAAGTGATTTAAATCCTAGATAAGAAAAATACAATGTATCGTTTACTGCTGCTTTTAATGCAAACTCCCCTTTGTCGTTAGTAGTAGTTCCTTTTACCTGATTAAGGTTTACGATATTTACATTTTCTAAAATTTTATCGTTTGCATCATTCATTACAACTCCTTTTATATCGTGTAATTCTTGGGAAAATGATGAAATTGAAACAAAAAACAGAAGAATTAGTAAGAGATTTTTTTTCATAGTAAAAATTGCATTCGTCTTATTCAAAAATAACAATTAACAAACTAAGACAAATAAATGTTTATCCAAACCCTAATATGGTAAACACTGTAATTTAAAGTAACATTTTTATGAAGCTAACCTTAGGGATGGTAAACCTCATAATTAATCAGTACACGCTCTATGCCAAAAGCTTAGTTTAAATAAATAAAAAACGGGCCCTTTTAAAAGGCCCGTAAATATAATTATATAGTCGTTAAGACGTTGCTAAATTTCAATAATTCAGTATAATGAATTAATTAAGCGTTTCTTCTACGTCTTCCGCCAGTCCCTTTTGTATTTGGGCGCTCGCTACTTCTTCTACTTTTTCCTTTAAAAGCTGGTTTATCGCTCCTTAAACCGCTGCTGCGCTTCTTAAAACCACCTCTTCTTCCGCTATCATTACGATCGCCTCTATCGCTTCTTTTCTTTCCGCGACTACGACCACTTCCACTGCGACCAGTGTCCTTAGAAATTTCAATGTTTATCTGTCTGCCATCAAGCTTAAAGTCTTTAAATACACTCATCACCATTTCTTGATGCTTGGTATCGGTATTAAAGAATGAGAAGCTGTCTTTTACATCAACTTTGTAAACATCGTCTTTACCAAGGCTTAATAAATCACGAAGGAAGTCTTTCAAGCTCATCCAATCGAAATCATCTTTCCCACCAACATTTAAGAAATAACGAGTGCTATCTCCTCCATCTTCAGAAAAATTACGTTCTCCACCAGAGATATTTAAATCTTTACTGTTTTTGTAGTAATTTAAGAAACGAGTAAACTCTACTGAAAATACTTTCTTGATTAAATCTTCTTTTGAAAAATCTGCTAATACTTCGTTTATATTTGGAAGGTAAGCGTTAATCTCAGGATTTATCTCAGTGTTTTTTATTGTATTTGCTAAATGAAACATTTGTACTTCACAAATTTCCATTCCTGATGGAATTTCCTTAGCAACAAATTTCTTTTGAATTATTTTTTCAATAGATCTAATCTTTCTAACTTCACTTTTAGAGACAATAACTATTGAAACTCCTGTTTTACCAGCACGTCCGGTACGACCACTACGGTGAGTGTACACTTCAGTTTCATCTGGAAGTTGATAGTTTATAACGTGCGTAATATCATCTACATCAATTCCACGTGCAGCAACGTCTGTTGCAACAAGCATTTGAATTTGACGATTTCTAAACGATTTCATAACTGTATCACGTTGACTTTGACTTAAATCTCCGTGAATTGCAGCTGCGTTATACCCATCTTCTATAAGTTGTTCAGCTACTTTTTGAGTATCGCGTTTTGTTCTGCAGAAAATTACAGAAAAGATTTCTGGATTTGCATCTGCCAAACGTTTTAAAGCGTTGTAACGATCTCTTGCATTAACTAGATAATACTCGTGAGTTACTTGGTCTGAACCTACGTTCTTTGTACCAACAGTGATTTCCACTGGAGTATGCATAAACTTTTTGGCAATTGTAGATACTTCTTTAGGCATTGTAGCACTAAACAACCATGTACTCTTGTCTTTAGGTGAATGCGAAAGAATTTCGGTGATGTCTTCGAAAAAGCCCATGTTAAGCATTTCGTCTGCTTCATCAAGAACGCAATATTCAATTTTTGAAATATCTATTAAGCCACGACCAATCATATCTTTCATACGACCTGGAGTAGCAACAATAATTTGCGAACCTCTTTTAATTTGGCGCGCTTGATCGGTTATACTTGCACCACCATAAATAGCAGTAACATTTAAACCTGGCATATACTTACCGTAAGCCACCATTTCATTTGTAATCTGTAAACACAATTCACGTGTAGGTGAAAGGATAAGCCCTTGTGTAGTACGACTGTTTACATCTATTTTTTGCAACATAGGAAAACCAAAAGCTGCGGTTTTACCTGTTCCCGTTTGTGCCAAAGAAACCATATCGGTTTCGCGGTCTAATAAAATTGGAATTGCTTTTTCTTGAACTTCTGACGGGGTTTCAAAACCCAAGTCTTCGATGGCTTTTAGAAGATTCTCTTCTAAGCCGAGTGCTTTAAATGCTGTCATTTTTTGTAAAATAAATTTTTATATGCGTGCTAATGAGAAGCGACTGGACATATAAAATAAAAACGGACAGCTTCACTATAACACTCCTCACCCTGAGGATTTCTTAATCATCAATAGCCTTATGCTATGATTTTTCAAGGCCGCAAAAGTAGTGTTTACTTTTTAACTAACAATATTTATTGGGATATATTTAATATTTTACACAAAACTTTTTTCTACCGCCAATAAAATCGGCATTTATTCGGTTAGATAATGAATTAATTGACGCATTGCTTTTCCTCTATGCCCTATTTCACCTTTTTGTTGAAGTGTCATTTCGGCAAAAGTTTTATCGAAGCCATCAGGTTGAAAAACTGGGTCGTAGCCAAAACCTGAATCTCCACGTAATTCTTCTGTAATCTTACCCTCACAAATTCCTAAAAATAAGACTTCTGTGTGATTCATTGAAAGTGCTATTGCAGTTTTGAACCTTGCACTTCTATCCATTTTACCTGCTAAATTATTTAAAAGCTTTTTAATATTTGCTTCAGAGTTATTATCCTTTCCGGCGTATCTAGCACTATAAACCCCAGGCTCGTTATTTAACGATTTCACCTCTAATCCAGTATCATCTGCAAAGCAATCTAAATGATAATTATCGCGAACGTAATTTGCTTTTAAAATAGCATTTCCTTCGATGGTGTCGGCAGTTTCTTCAATATCTTCATTACACCCTATATCGCCTAAGCTTAATAATTCGATATGATGCGGTAGAAGTGCTTTAACCTCTGCAAATTTATTTTTGTTGTGAGTAGCGAAGACGAGTTTCATATTAATAAAGGAATTGCGATTTATGATTTACGATATTTAAAATTTACAGTTTCTTATTTAGCCATTTTATAGCGTTCAATAATTTCATCTGAAGACTTAATAGTTTTTTTGGCCCATTCAAGTTCTATTTCACGTTTTTCTTCTTCTGAAAGCTGCCAACTAATATTACTTTGCTTAAGTTTTGTAACCACACTTTGTAAGATAATTGCAGCAGAAACGGAAATATTTAAGCTTTCGGTAAATCCGTACATCGGGATTTTTAAAAAACCATCGGCCGCATCCATCACTGTATCACTTAAACCATCACTTTCTTTTCCGAAGAAAAAAGCACTTTTTTTAGTCACATCAAAATCGTGTAACATCATTGAAGATTTATGTGGCGTAGTAGCAATTATTTGATAACCAGAATCTTGCAACTCAGTAATACAATTTTTTATTGCATTATGTCTTTTAAAAGAAACCCATTTTTGTGCCCCCATCGCAATTTCTTTATCTATGCGCTTACTCACTCTTTCTTCTACAACATGCAAGTCTTGAATACCAAAAACATCGCAAGTACGCATTACTGCACTGGTATTATGGAGTTGGTACACATCCTCGGTGACTACCGTAAAGTGGCGAGTGCGTTCTGATAGCACTTCCTGAAAGCGCTCTTTTCGATTTTCTGTAAGATAAGTTTGAAGGTATTTTAAAAGTTCTAAATCCATACTTCGATTGCGCTCATTAATCGATTTGTAAAGTTAATGAGTTTTGGGTTTATAGGTTTGTGAATTAAAATCAACTTTTCAACTTAGATTTCAAATTCCATTTAAAATCTGCGAAGATAAAAGTAAATGTTTTATTGATGGTTTCTTATATTCATATTTTTAAATAACTTAGTAACGAATTCAAGTAATAAAACTCCCCGTTATTGCGGGTCAAAGATTATGAAAATTGTAATATTAACAGGAGCTGGAGTAAGTGCAGAAAGTGGCATAAAAACTTTTAGAGATGGCAACGGATTATGGGAAAATCACGATATAATGGAAGTAGCCTCACCCGAAGGATTTAAGCGTAATCCTGCTTTAGTACTCGATTTTTACAATCAACGTAGAAGGCAGTTGCAGACCGTATCCCCTAATAGCGCCCACCTTGCGTTGGCAGAACTAGAAAAACATCACGATGTAACAATTATCACTCAAAATGTAGACGATCTTCACGAACGTGCCGGGAGTACTCACGTTATTCATCTACACGGCGAACTTCTAAAAGCAAGAAGCACTGTTGATGAAAATTTAATTTTGGAATGGAAAGACGATTTAAACATAGGTGATTGTTGTGAAAACAATAATCAACTTCGTCCACATATAGTTTGGTTTGGCGAAATGGTTCCTATGATTGAAGTTGCCTCCAAGATTATTAAAGACGCCGATGCTATAATTATCGTCGGGACTTCTATGCAAGTATATCCCGCTGCAGGCTTAATACAATATGCCAAACCTGATGCTCAAATATATTTTATAGACCCCAAACCTTCAATAAATCCAACTAAAAGAATCACAGTTCATGCCGAAAAAGCCTCTACCGGTGTTCCTAAAGTTGTAGAGAAACTTGCGAGTATGTCGTGATATCATAATAAGATTTTCTGTTTTATAGTTGTTAAAATATTTTTTTTTGTATTTTTCAACATAATTCAAACATTCTAACTTTACAGCTTAAACCCCCTAAATATTCAATAAAAACATACCTCAGAATTATTCTATTTTCATAAATTTCAGAATATAAACCTACACCCCTTGAAACAATATATAACTTCCCCACTCCCCTTGGTATGTAATATAAAATGCATAACATTTTTTCTGTTTGCCATAGTATTCCTATGTACTTCTAATGAAATTTTTGGACAATCCAATTCTCGTATTGATAGCTTAAAAACAGTTTTTGAAAATGAAACCAATGATTCGTTAAAAGTTTTGGCGGAAATTAATTTAGCTAAGGGAATTCATAAAAAGCAGCATAACTTAGAGTTGGAATACTTTCACGCTAAAGAAGCAGTAGATCGAGCATTGCGAATAAATGATACGGTTTTATACGCCAGAGCTTTAGACAATCTTGGGTTGTTGTACCGTTATCATCAACGTTATGATCAAGCACTATCACTTCACACTAGAGCTTTTGAATTAATAAAAAATAAGGATGTAGACCCAATTTTCAAAATGATAATGGGGAACAATGCAGGTGTTGCGGGCCGTTACAATCACAAAAACGACACAGCATTTCTCTATTATATGCAAGCTTTAAAAATTGCCGAAGACGTAGATAACTTAAAAAACATAGCTATTTCTACTAACGGAATTGGTAACACATTAAGCAATATTCCTGGACGAGAAAATGAAGCTTTACCATATTTTGAACGGTCTTTAAAAGCACAACAAGAAATAGGCAATGATTTAGGAGTTGCAATGAATTATCTTTCAATTAGCGATTATTATATCGTGAAAGGTGATTTTAAAACTGCTAATGAATACTTGGATAAACTTTTAAAATTAAATCAAGATAGAAAAGATGAATTTGGAATAGCTATTACTTATGAGTATATGGGGATTTCTAAGTTAAAAGAAGGAAAGGATTTAAATAAAGCTGTGACTTATTTTCAAACTTCTGCCGAAGGATACAAGGCACTTAAAAACATCCACAGACAAGCAGAAATTCTTTCCCATTTAGGGAACACTTATTTAAAGAAAGGTGAGTTAAAACGAGCCGAAGACTATTATAATGAATCCTTACAACTCTCTAAAAGTTTAAATGCCTTAGGTATGATAAGCACTAATGTTTTAAAGCTTTCTGAAGTTTCTGAACAAAGAGGAGATTATAAATCGGCATTATCAAACTTTAAACTCTCTCAGATTTATAAGGATAGTATAAAGATAAATGAGCAAAACGTAAAAATTGAAGCTCTTACCCAGGAGTACAATTTAGAAAAAAAAGAAAGTCACATTCAATTTTTAGAAAAGGATAAAGCTTTACAGCAAGTACTTTTGAATACTCAGAAAGATGAACTTGAGAGAAGGCAGATTATCACTATACTTTTAGCAATTGCACTAGGTGCGATATTAATTATCTTTTTTATGCAGTATAGAAATTACCGAATAAGAAAAACAGCTAATGAGCGGTTAAATCAGGCTGAAAAAGAAAAAATGGTTACTATTTACGAACGAAACTTGGCACAAGCGGAAATTCTTGTAACTAGACTTCAAATTAATCCTCATTTTATATTTAACAGTCTTAATGCTATTACCTATCTTATACAAAGTGAACAGAACTGTAAAGCTATTGAATACTTAGGAATATTCAGTCATTACACAAGAATGGTACTTGAAACATCAAAACAACAAGTTATCTCGCTACAAGATGAATTAGAGTTAGCCGAAAACTATCTTAAGCTCGAAGAAAACAGATTCTCAAATGACTTTAATTATGTTATTTCGGGCGTTGAGAACCCAGACCTTGAAGATGTCTTAATTCCGCCATTATTAATTCAGCCATTCCTAGAAAATGCTATTTGGCATGGCTTATTAGCCAGCCCTCGTAAAAAGAAACTCTTAAACATTCATATAGAAATCGATGAAAACATTACACAAATAATTATTGATGATAATGGCGCTGGGAGAGATAATAAAAATAAAATTAACACCATCAAAAGCCATAATAGTATGGGGATGGGAATAATTAAGGAGCGTATCGAACTTTACAATAAAACTAATGATGGAAAAATTAATTTTAAGATTATCGATAAAAAGGACGATCAAGGGCAGCCTTTAGGTACACGCATCATTCTAGAACTTTACAACACTATGGATTATTTCAGAAATCATCCAAGTAAAATGTCTGTGAGTCATGCTTAAATCTTAAGTTTTAAATAAATTCGCTTGTGCTTTCAAATATTTTAAAGCTTAAACTATCAGAAGTTGACACTAGTCGAAATAAGAGAGAAGAAATTGCAGATTGGTTAATTAATAACCCAAAATATTTACCACAAACGCTGCATACATACTTTTCTTTTAATAATTCGCTATTGGTTAAAACCGCTTACGTACTAGAAGTTATATGTGAAAGAGAATTAAGTCTTTTCAGTGAATATCAAAATATATTTTTTAAAGAGTTACCCAAAATAAGAAACAGTTCTGCTTTAAGAGCGAGCGCAAAAATATGTGAGATACTCTGCAAGGAGCATAATTTACATCATTCTTCTATTTCATTAAATATCGATGAGCGAGAAATAATGACCGAATGCTGTTTTAATTGGCTTATTACAGAACAAAAAGTAGCCTGTCAAGTGCATGCCATGACGTGTCTGAGTTTATTAGGAAAGGAAAGCAATTGGATACACGACGAATTGAAGCAAATTTTACTAAAAAACATCCCAAATAAAAGCGCAGGATATAAAGCACGCGCTAAAAAGGTTTTAAAAGAAATCACTTAGAACATTATCGTTAAAATAAAGCTAAACCCCTCTAAAACATTGATTTCAGCGCAATATTTTCTTATTTTTGAGGAAACCTTAAAACTAAGAAATATGAGTTATTTAAATCTAGATAAAAAGAAAACTGCAACGATCGCAAAAGAACTTAATGTCCTTTTAGCAGACTACCATTTATACTATCAAAAACTTCGTAATTTCCACTGGAATATCGTTGGAAGTAACTTTTTTGAACTTCACGTAAAGTTTGAAGAAATGTATGACGATGCCAAATTGAAAGTAGATGAAATTGCAGAAAGAATTTTAACCCTACGTTTTCAACCTACAAGTAATCTTTCAGATTATATTAAAATGAGTAACCTAGAAGAATCTTCTGAAAACACTAAAGATGTTGAAATGGTGAAAATTCTACTTGACGATCATGGGAAACTTTTAAAGCAGATGCGTAAGGTAGTGGAGAAAGCTAGTAGCGCTGATGACGAAGGAACTATCGATATGGTTGGAGGTTTTATTGGCCACATCGAAAAAATTAGCTGGATGCTTGATGCTTGGTTGATGAAAGCGACCGATAATCATCCAGAAGCTTAATAAGAACTTTAGATATTACTTTGGCAACCGTGTTAGAAAAAAGATATTTCTAACACGGTTTTTTTATTAAATTCATATAAATATGCTTAATAACTTTACTAAATCAACATTTAAATTTGATACCTTTATGTTTTAAAATTAATTAACTTTCTTTTCTAAACCTGAAATTTAATAAGCAAAAATGATGAATGAAATATTAGAGTTTTTGTCGAACATCCCTTGGTGGGCTTGGGTACTTATAGTTTTATCATTAATCGCCATCCGTGATGTTTTCTTTAATAAACGTCATACTATTAGTCACAACTTTCCTATAGTCGGTCATATTCGTTACATGCTCGAAAGTATTGGCCCTGAATTAAGACAATATATAGTTGCTAACAACAGAGAGGAACTCCCTTTTAATAGAATTGAAAGAGGTTGGATTTATGCTTCGGCAAAAAATCAAAATAACTACGAAGGGTTTGGTACTGACCGTAATATTTACGAACCTAATTATATTTTTATAAATAACGCCTTATTACCTTACAAGGTTGAAAAAGACAATCCGAATTACAAAAATCCATACTTTTTACCTTGCGCCAAAGTTATGGGAGCCTATAATAAACGCCGCAGGCCCTACCGCCCAACGTCTATTATAAACGTTTCTGCCATGAGCTTTGGCTCTTTATCGGCACGCGCTGTAGAATCATTAAACAGAGGTTGTGCACTATCTTATGCCTATCACAATACAGGTGAAGGCGGATTATCGCCATACCATAAAACTGGTGCCGATGTAATGTTTCACTTCGGAACAGGATATTTTGGGGTTCGAGATGATGATGGCAATTTCTCGATGGAGAAAATGGTTAAAATGGTGAATGAAAACCCACAGGTTCGAGCAATAGAAGTAAAACTTTCTCAGGGTGCAAAACCAGGGAAAGGTGGGGTGCTTCCGGGAGCTAAAATTACAGAAGAACTTGCTGAAATAAGACACGTTCCTATTGGAAAAGATGTGTTGTCTCCTCCTACACATTCAGCTTTTAAAGGTGTAAAAGCCTTAGTTGATTTTGTAGAGGATATCGCTCAAGAAACTGGCTTACCTGTAGGAATAAAATCGGCTGTTGGAAGGTTAAACGAATGGGAAGAGTTGGCTAAAATAATGAAGGAGACAGGTAAAGGTCCAGACTTTATTACAATTGATGGTGGTGAAGGTGGAACGGGTGCAGCCCCTCCTAGCTTTGCAGACCATGTATCGCTTCCTTGGCTCTTTGGTTTTGCTGAGGTTTATAAGATTTTTAAAAAGTTCGACTTATGTGATAGAGTAGTTTTTATTGGCAGCGGTAAACTAGGTTTTCCAGCAAAGGCTGCTATGGCTTTCTCGATGGGTGCAGACTTGATAAACGTTGCTCGTGAAGCTATGATGAGCGTTGGTTGCATTCAAGCACAGTTATGTCATACCAATACATGCCCTACAGGGGTGGCAACACAAAATAAATGGTTGCAACGCGGTATAAATATTGAAGATAAATCGGTTAGAGCGCATTTCTATTTTAAAAACTTTAGAAAAGAACTTTTAGAAATGACTCATGCCTGTGGGTACGAGCATCCTGCACAATTTACTATGGATGATGTAGATCTTACCGTAGGAGACAAGAACCTTATTAAAACACTCGCCCAATCGTTTATGTATCACAAGGTACCGGTGCCTTTTGAAAGTATGAAAACACTTGCAAATTGTCCCTATTTAGGAGGGAATTTTCACGAAAAAGAAGCTAAAAAGGAAGTTAAGGAGATGAAGAAACAAAATAAGGTGCGCTATTAAAAATTATGAAAACTCTTAGTTAGCTTATCCCTTGTTTAAAGTCTGTAAAACCTCAACTCTTTTAATTTTTGAAGTATCAGTATAAATAAACTGTGGAACAGTATAAATTTTTTTAGGCTTTTCGTATGCATAGAGCGATGTTAAAGCTTCCGAGAAATCCTTGAGTCCTAAAGTGTTTTCAGCCTCAACAACCATAATTACTCGCTCTCCTAATGCCTCATCTTTTTCCGAAGCGATAAAAAATGGAATGTCTATATATCGTGATAATTTTTCCTCAATTTCTTCAGGATGAACTTTTACACCTCCAGAATTAATAACGTTGTCTTTTCTCCCTAAGAATATAAATGATGTTGGTGATAGTAAATTTACTACATCATTGGTAACAACTACTTCTTCTGAAATTTTTGGAGCTGATATTTGCAAACATCCATCAGCAGTTTGAGAAAACTTTACTGTAGGGAGCGCATTAAAAGCTTTAGACATATCTATTCCGTTTAATGCTCGGATTGCAACGTGACTGATGGTCTCTGTCATGCCATATGTTGAAAAAGCTAGTGTATCCTGAAGTTGTAATTCTTTTTCTAATTCAACTGAAACTGCTCCCCCACCTATGATTAACTTCTTTACTTTATGCAAATCTTCCAACGAATGAAAAACTTGATAAGGCACCATGGCTGTAAAATCGAAGTCTATTTCTAAATTTTCCAACGGGTTCTTAACTGGGGCTCGGGTATATAAATTCCAGCCTGCAATCATTCCTCGAACAAGCATCATTTTTCCTGCAATATAAGCTGCTGGAAGACACAATAATGCCTTACAGTTTTCTTTTAAGTTGAAGTAATTTACAGTTGCAGTGGCACTGTTAAAAACATGTTCCTTCTGAAGTTTAATTATTTTAGGAGAACCCGTTGACCCTGAAGTTTTTACAGCAATAAAATCGTTTGCATCGAGCCATTCTAAGATAAAACTTCCAATTGCTACCTCTTCTTCTTCTTTGCTATCAAGTAAATGCTTAGCGTGCTGCTTCAATACTTCTTTAGAAGAAAAATTTTGGCCGTTTATTCTAAACTTTGGATGTAGCAAGTGTTTCACTAATCTATATAAGTTGAATTAGTTTCATTTTCTTCAAGTACAATTGGCTCTTCAACCCTACCAAATAGTTTTCCACTCCAATCCGTCCATTTGTAGCGCCACGCCATTAAAAGAAGGAAAATTGGGTAGATAATTAATACCGGGGCAACTACATCAAAACCAGCAGAGGGGTCGGAAACATCTTTAAAAATTGAGTTGGTTTGAAACACCGTCCAATCTGCGGTTACTAGTAGTGCTGTAATTAAGTTGTTCCCTGCGTGAAAACCGAGAGCAAGCTCCATTCCTTCATCCATTAAAGTCATTATTCCTAAGAAAAACCCAGTCCCAATATAATATATCATTATAACATTCCCTAGTTTGTCAACCTCCGGATTTGCTAAGTGAAGCGCACCAAAAATAACAGATGTTACAATCAAAGGAATCCATTTATTTTTAACAATAACACCGATACCCTGCATTAAATACCCTCGAAAAAGATACTCTTCAAAACTTGTTTGTAAGGGTATCATTACCACTGCAATTAATGCTAAAATTAAGAATGGTACCAATTCAAATTGAAGAACATAATCTTCAGGATTGCTATTGTAATCTAGTAATGTAACTACTAAAGTCGTTATTGTAATTAGCCCAAATCCAAAGAAAACCCTTCCCCAATCGGTTTTTTTACGTGAAGTTGTTAAGGTTACAAAAGGTTGTTTATGTAGGTATTTCACCACCAAAATAATTGCCGCTAAGCCTACAGCAAAACTTAACAACATTAGGAAAAAGGTTAAGTTTGAATCTAATACCGTCATCAAAACCCCAGGATCTTGTACCGATTCTATATCTCCACCTTCAGTCATTACTTTCAGCATTACAGCAATCAAAAATGGAATTGAACCTAGTTGACTTGCAATGAAAATAATTATAAATCCTACTAAATAACGCCACCAGTCGTGAAGAAAATTAAAAGCTTGTTTTATATACATTTTATAAGAGTTTGTTTTTTATGAAAGTGATTTGATTATTAAAACTTAAAATTCCATTCTGCTTCTGCATCGTAATGCAAAGCTCCATCTGCAACCTTAAGAGGACTGTCGATGTTATTTGTGTATAGACTACCTGTTCCTAGACCTTGAGGCAATTTACTGTTTTTTGTGAAAGTGTATTGTGAAATTGTATTTAAACCGATATTGCTTTCTAAGGCAGAGGTAATCCACCAGCCTGCATTGTATTTTTCCGCTAATTGAATCCAAATATCACTTCCCTTAATACCACCAATTAATGAAGGTTTTAGGATAATGTATTGCGGTTTTATTGTGTCGAGTAACTTCTGTTTCTCTTCTTCTGAATATACCCCAATTAACTCTTCATCTAAAGCTATAGAAAGCGGTGTATCTTCACAAAGACGCGCCATTTCTTGCCATTGTCCTTGTTTGATTGGTTGTTCGATAGAATGTAATTCTAAATCTGATAATACCTTTAACTTTTCTAAAGCTTCCTTGGGAGAAAATGCACCATTCGCATCTACCCTAAGTTCTACTTCTTGTGGTGAGAACTCTTTTCTTATGGTTTTTAAAAGTTCTATTTCAGTTTTAAAATCAATAGCTCCAATTTTCATTTTAATGCAAGTGAAGCCTAGCTTTAGCTTTTCTGAAATTTGTTCTTTCATAAAGCTTTTGTCTCCCATCCAAACCAAACCATTAATGGGAATAGCTTTTTCTCCACGCGTAAATTCTGAAGGAAAGATTTCAAAAGGATTCTTGGAGTTTAAAGATTTGAAAGCAGCTTCAACCCCAAACTGAATTGATGGAAACTCTGTTAAAGCTACGTAAAGCTTATCTTTGCCCACATCAATATTATCGCACACCCATTGAAGTTTTTCTTCGTAATCTGGGCGGTCGTCAATACTTAAACCTCTTAAGATACCACACTCTCCTACTCCAAAACTGTTTTCAGTTTTAAGGATAATGTAAAAAGTTTCTTTAGTATTTAAAACGCCTCGAGAAGTTCCACTCGGGCGTTTAAAATTTAAAATATGTTTTTTGAAATGTGCTTTAATCATTAATCAACCCCTTGCCTGTGCTTAGGGAAAGGTTAGGATTATAAATCGATAGATTCCCCGATTTCGAATAACATTAAATCTTTATTCGCGTCATAAAACTTACGCTTTGCTTCCTCGTGGTCTATTTCTATAAAACCAAATGTATCGTAATGAACACCGAGAATTTTGTCACATTGAACAAAATCACTAGCAATAATAGCATCGTCTATACCCATTGTAAAATTATCTCCAATAGGTAGAATTGCTAAGTCTAATTTAGTTCGCAGCGGAATCAATTTCATATCCATAGTTAAGGCTGTATCACCTGCTATATAAATATTCTTGTGTTCGCCCTCAATAACGAAACCTCCAGGTTGTCCACCATAGCTACCGTCAGGAAAAGAACTTGTGTGAATTGCTGTAACGTATTTTACATTTCCAAAATCGAATTTCCAGCTACCACCGTGGTTCATAGGGTGAACTTCAATTCCTTTTTTTTCATAATGAGTTGCAATTTCAAAATTGCTTACAATTATCGCCCCAGTTCTTCTAGCAATATTGGCAGCATCTAGAGTATGATCCTGATGTGCGTGAGTAAGTAAAATGTAGTCTGCCTTAAGGGAATCAATGTCTACTTTATCTTTTGCAAGTTCATTTCCAGTAATAAAAGGATCTACTATTATATGCTTCCCTTTAATTTCAAGGGCTAAACAATTATGTCCGTAATATGTGATTTTCATAATATGTGTTTTTTCTACATAAATATACTAAACAAGACAGCAAACAAAAAAGTCCCTAGGGCAACCTTTTTCAATTCGGCGTCTAACAATCTTGGAGTTCTATTATTAAACACTGTTTTAACGTTTAATAAAAAAGGAATAAAAGCAATAACATAAACATATTGCAATATTTCTCGATAATTCAATGCCGTGTAAATAATAGCGCAAGCCATTCCAAAAATCAATAGGAAGGTGTGATATATTTTAGCTTTGTTAATACCAAGCTTTACTACTAAAGTATTTTTACCGGCAGCGGCATCGTTATTAATATCGCGCATATTATTTAAATTTAACACTGCTGTGCTAAAACAACCTACGGCTATGGCTGGCAACAGTAATTCCCATTTTAAATTATGTGTAAATAAGAAATAACTACCTAATACACTTAACAATCCGAAGAATAAAAACACAAAAATATCTCCTAAGCCCGAGTATCCATAAGCTTTTTTACCAACTGTATATTTTACTGCTGCTATAATAGATGCAATAGTTAGATTAAAAAATATAAAAGAAATTATAAAATTCTCATTTCCGAAGGCTAAGAAAATTAAGAAAGTTGCCAATAAAAAAGTAATTGCTCCCACCACAAACATTCCAATTTTCATTTGTTTTGGTGTAATAATTCCCGAAGCAACCATTCGTTTTTCGCCTTCTCTTTTAGCATCAGTTCCGCGAACGCCATCGCCATAATCATTTGCAAAATTGGACAGAACTTGAAAGCCAACAGTAACCATAATCGCTAGCCAAAAAACAGGAGAACTTAATACAGTTGAGTGAATTAAGTATTCTACCCCTCCAAAATCGAGGTCAGCTTGAGACTGTAATATACGATTTCTCTGAATTATTCCAGCGGTTGCTCCAATGATAATTCCCGATACCGAAAGTGGAAGGGTACGTAATCTAGCGGCAGCAAACCAAGCCTTAATTTTTTTCATTCACTGTTTATTTGGCTCGCAAAAATACATTTAAAAAAGTGCTGCTCCAATTTTTTGAATTAGTGCTTTCTAGATTCAATTTTTTATATTCGCATCTATTAAATAGAAAACAAATGAATAAATCTAGTTTTAACAATATTGCCTTACTGCTATTACGTTTAGGTTTCGGTGGTTTGATGCTTACTCACGGCTTACCAAAGTTGCAAAACCTACTTGCTGGAGATTTAACTTTTAGAGACCCTATTGGTGTGGGAGAACCGGCTTCTTTAATTTTAGCTGTACTCAGCGAAGTAATATTCCCAATTCTAATTATTATTGGATTTAAAACTCGTCTATCTTCAATTCCCGTAATTATTACAATGGCGGTTGCAGCTTTTGTAGTACACTCAAATGACCCTTTTGCAGTAAAAGAAAAGGCTATATTATTCTTAATTGGATTTATTGCAATTGCATTATTAGGTCCTGGAAAGTTTTCTGTAGATAAGAAATAAGCTGTTCTATTTAGAATTGATGGATAAAAGTTAGTTGAAAATCTTTACCAGCAATTCCTTTAGCAAGTCGCCTTGCGGAACGTTTGCTGCACCAACCCCTTTGCTTTTCATATCAATTTCACGAATTGCTGCAATAATTGCACTCACCTTTTTCATAGGGTAATTGGCGGCTGCTGTTTGATAATCTTTTACGAAAAACGGATGCACCCCTAATGCTTTAGCTGCTTCACCTTTGTTTGAAAGCGCGTGGTATTTCAATAATTTTGAGAAAAAACTATACAGTAATGCAATTGTCATTACCAGCGGGTTGTTTTTCGGGTTTTGTGAGAAGTATTGAATAATTGCAAATGCCTTCTTTACATCCTTAGATCCTATTGCATTTTGAAGTTCGAAATTATTGAAATCCTTACTTATTCCAATATTTTCTTCGATTATTTGAGGTGTAATTTGTGTTCCAGGTTTTAGTATTAACTGAAGCTTTTCTAATTCGTTATTTACTTTACTTAAGTCGTTTCCAAGAAATTCGACTAGCATTTGGGCTGCTTTGGGAGTAATGGTATACCCTTTTCCCGCCAAAACTCTCTTAATCCAATCTGGAACTTGATTGTCGTAAAGTTTTTTACTTTCAAAGACATCTCCATTTTTAGCGATGGTTTTTGCGAGCTTTTTACGTTTATCTAAGGTTTTGTATTTATAACAAAGCACTAATATTGTAGTAGGTTGTGGGTTATCGGCATAAGGGACAAGATTTTCAATTGTTCGAGATAGGTCTTGAGCTTCTTTAACAATAATAACCTGTTTTTCTGCCATCATCGGAAAGCGTTTGGCATTGCTGATTATTTCATCAACAGAAACATCACGACCATAAAGCACCATTTGGTTGAACCCTTTTTCATCTTCAGATAAAACATTTGCTTCTATATATTTCGATATCCCATCAATATAATACGGCTCTTCTCCCATCAAAAAATAGATAGGTTTGGTTTTTCCGTTTTTTATATCAGTTATAATAGACTTTACTTTGTCGAGTGGCATTGGACGATTTACGATTAACAATTGAAGATATTAAGCAGAAGAAATCTAATTTTGAAATTTGAATATTAATTTATGAATCTTTGCAAATGCAAAAATTAAATTTTCCACAGTATTCCTTCCGCTTCAAAAGTAGCGAAAATAAAACATTGGTTTTTGATGAAATTAGAAAAAAGTTCGTAGTACTTACTCCCGAAGAATGGGTGCGATTACATGTGGTTCAATTCCTTTTACAAGAAAAAAACTTTCCAAAAAGTCTTATAAATGTTGAAAAGCAATTAAAACTGAACAATACTACCAAACGTTATGATATTGTGGTTTTTAACAATGACGGGAGCATATTTCTGATTGTGGAATGTAAGGCGCCTTCAGTACCAATTACTCAAATCACTTTCGATCAGATTGCTAGATACAATCTGGCTTTAAATGCGAGTTTTTTAATGGTTACCAATGGGTTAGAGCATTACTACTGCCAAATGGATTATGAAAACGAACGCTATGTTTTCCTAAAAGACATTCCGAACTATAAATAAATTTATAAAAACGCCCTAAAAATCTATCTTTACAACGTGAGAGTAGCCGTAGTCATCTTAAATTGGAATGGAAAGAGTTTATTACAAAAATTTCTTCCTTCAGTTGTTGCATTTTCAAAGGAAGCGACGATTTATGTAGCAGATAATGCCTCTACTGACAACTCGGTTACTTACGTTTCTGATAATTTTCCTACGGTTAAAATTATACAGAACAGTGTAAATGGTGGCTATGCCAAAGGGTACAATGATGCTTTAAAAACCCTTTCTGAAGATATCTTTGTACTTCTTAATAGCGATGTAGAAGTAACAGAGAATTGGTTACAACCTATAATTTCACAATTTGAAAGCAATTCTTTAATTGTTGCCGCCCAACCAAAAATTTTAGACTATAAAAATAAAGCGTATTTTGAATATGCTGGCGCTGCAGGAGGCTTTATAGACAAGTATGCATATCCTTATTGTCGTGGACGTATTTTTAACACTTTGGAAAAAGATAGCGGGCAATACAATGACACTACTACAATTTTTTGGGCCTCTGGGGCTTGTCTTTTTGTTAGGTCTGATGCCTTTTGGAAAGCAGGAGGTCTCGATGAAGATTACTTTGCACATCAAGAAGAAATTGATCTTTGCTGGCGTTTAAATTCTAATGGCGGAAAGATATTTTATATAGGAGCATCTAAAGTATACCATGTGGGCGGTGCAACATTAGATGCTGTAAATCCTAAAAAAACCTTTTATAACTTCCGAAATTCACTACTGAATTTAATAAAGAATGTAAAAGGTACAGAGGTTATCTTTACTATTTTAGTACGTTTTATATTGGACGGGGTTGCAGGTATTCAATTTTTATTGAAAGGAAAACCAAAACATTGTATTGCGATTGTAAAAGCTCACTTTAGTTTTTATGGCTTACTTCCCAAATTTATTACAAAACGCAGAGAATATGCTTCAAATTTTGACTATTTCGAAATAAAGTCTATTGTTTATCAATACTTTATAAAGAAAAGACAATATTTTGATGAACATTAACCTAAAGTATTGTTAATCGTTTCCTCCTAGGCTCCTATTTTAATATTTTTGTTGTTAGCAAAATTGTAAAACAACAATCTAAACATAATACTTACAAACTATGAAGAAACTATTGATTTTAGCAATGTGTTCAGGTTTAGTATTCACTTCTTGTGTTTCCAAAAAGAAGTACACTGAGCTTGAAGCCAAACAAAAAAACACCCAAGATCTTTTAAACACTGCAACAGTTAAATTAAACGACTGTCTTGCTGAAAGAGCAGCTTTAAATGCTCGTGCAAAGCAACTTGAAGAGCGATTGGCTGACATGAGACAAACTAATGCCGATCTTATCCAAAGTTCAAAAGAACTTACAATGTTAACTTCAAAAGGAGCTACCAACCTTGAAAAGTCTTTAGAGAGCTTAAAAGAAAAAGATCTTAAAATTAGCCGTCTTCAAGATGCACTTAACAAGAAAGATAGTGTAACACTTGCACTTGTTACAAGTCTTAAGAAAGAAGTTGGTATAGACGACCCGGACATTGAAGTAAATGTTGAAAAAGGTGTAGTTTATATTTCACTATCAGACAAGGTAATCTTTAGAAGTGGAAGCTACCAAATTTCTGCCAGAGCTACTGAAATTTTAGGTAAAGTTGCAAAAGTAATCAATGGCAAGCCTAATTTTGAAGCTATGGTTGAGGGACATACAGACAACGTTCCTTATAGAAAAAGAGGGGAATTGTTAGACAACTGGGATTTAAGTGTAAAGCGTGCTACAGCTATCGTTAGAGAGCTTCAAAAACTTGGAGTTGAACCAGGACGTTTAGTTGCTGCAGGTCGTTCAGAATATGTGCCTTTAGTTCCTAATACAACTGCAGAAAACAGAGCTACAAACCGACGTACTCGAATTTTAGTACTTCCTAAAATCGATCAATTCTACGATATGATTGAAAAAGAAATGAAAAATCTTGAGGCTTCTGGAAGTTAATCTTTCTATAATCCTTTAAAGCTAAACCCAGCCATAACAGGCTGGGTTTTTTATTTTTTATAATTGGAAATCCTGCTCTATATTTTGTATCTTGTATAGTACTAATTTATTAAATTGAATTGCCATGGAAGATTTCACTACAACTTGGACTCACGAAGAGCTTAAAGGGTATATACTGCTATACTGTGCTCATGCAGATTTTAGTGTTTCTAAGGAAGAAAAGGAATATATAAAATCTAGAGTAGGAGATAAAAAGTTTGAAAAAATTCGAAAAGAATTTGAAAACGATAACGATTATCAGCAAATCCAAAAGATACATGCCACTATTAAACGCTTCAATTATTCAAAAGAGGAAATTGATGAAGCCTTTAGAAGTATTAAAAAATTATTTTTAGTAGACGGTGAAATGGATATACTAGAGCAAAATATTTATCGCGGATTAAAGCAGTTGTTACAAAAATAACAAGTGTTTTAAGAAAGATTAATTGTTTAAAGTTCGAGACTCCCCTTCCCTTCACGAATAACTTCTGGTTCATCACCGGTAAGATTAATCACTGTAGACGCAATATTACCACCATAACCGCCATCAATAACTAAATCAACTAAGTTACCCCACTTCTCTAATATAAGCTCAGGATCGGTTGTGTATTCTATCACCTCATCCTCATCTTTTATGGATGTAGAAATAATAGGGTTACCCAATTCATGAACTATTGCCTGAGTAATCGCATTATCCGGCACGCGAATTCCCACTTCTTTTTTCTTTTTAAACACTGTAGGAAGGTTATTATTACCAGGTAAAATAAAGGTATAGGGACCAGGCAAATTTCTCTTCAGCAACTTAAATGTAGAAGTGTCAATCTGTTTTACGTAATCACTAAGGTTACTCAAATCTTCACATACGAATGAAAAATTAGCCTTTTCAAGTTTTACCCCTCTTAGCTGAGCTACCCTTTCCATCGCTCTATTATTTTTTATATCGCAACCAAGTGCGTAAACGGTATCACTAGGATATATAATAACACCACCATCGCGAAGGATTTTTACAACGCGTTTAATTTCCTTGGGATTCGGATTCTCTTCGTAAATTTTAATGAATTCAGCCATAGCGCGGTATTTTAATTTAAATATAATCCAATTTTAAAGAAATAACAACTAATCGAGTGTTGACTTAACATAAAGATAAAATAATTACGTTATAGAAAACAACAAACCTAATTTTATGAAAAAGAACTTTTTCTTTTTACTGTTTTCTTTACTTCTACTATCCATTGTTTCTTGTTCTAAGGACAATGACAGCCCTGAACTATCACAAGATGAGCTAGTTTTACTAAATGTATCTTATGGTAACCATACACAACAAAAATACGATCTTTATCTTCCAGCAAATCGTTCGGAAGATAAAACAAAAGTAATTGTTTTGGTCCACGGTGGCGGCTGGGTTGAAGGAGATAAAGCAGATATGGATTTCTTGATTCCGCAGATAAAGCAACGACATCCAAATCACGCAATAGTAAATATTAATTATGTGTTGGCTGATATCAACACTCCTGCGTTTCCAAATCAGTTTTTAAACATTGATGAAGTAATAAATAAGTTAACATCAGAAAAGGAAACATTACAAATTTTCCCTGAATTTGCCCTTATTGGCGCTAGTGCAGGGGCACATATCTCGCTTATGTACGATTATGTTTATGACACAGATAATCAAGTAAAGATGATTGCCGATATCGTAGGGCCAACAGATTTTACAGATGAGTTTTACAGTTCCAATCCGAATTTCCCCTTTCTCTTGGCTGCCTTAGTAGATGAAACTGCATACCCTCCTGAAACAAATTACTCAGAAGTATTAAGCCCTGCATTACAGGTGTCTAACACCTCTAGTCCTACCCTATTGTTTTATGGAAATACAGACACACTTGTACCCTTATCAAACGGTGAAACTTTAAACACTGCATTAAATAGTGCAGGAATAGACCATAACTTTACCGTTTATGATGGTGGCCATGGCGATTGGGCGCAAAGTGACATTGAAAATATGATTGAACAAATAAGCAGCTACATAAATACTTACCTCAAAGTTTCAGAATAATTAATCTAAAACCTTGAGCTTGGCAAAGCGTAAAAGTAGTTTTTTAAGACCTCCATTATCAAAGTTTATTTCGGCTTTAGTATCGGCACCAACTCCTTCAATTTTTAAGATTTTCCCTTTTCCAAAACGAACGTGCTCCACCATAGTTCCAATACTTAGGTTTGCATCTTCAGCGCTAAAATTTTTATTTGTATCACTTGTAACAGGTTTTAGCCTGCGCAATTTTCGTAATTGTTCTTCTGTAGGACCTGTAGGTGGTTTACCTGCAGTAGGCTTTCTAAGTCGAAGTTTACTGTGGTCTACCTCATCAAAAATATCTGCATTTAATAACGGTTTATATCGATTTTCAGTAATTGGAGTTAAGTATTCCAAATAGCTTTCATCAATTTCTTCTATAAATCTACTTGGTTCGGCGTCTATTAACTTCCCCCATCTATAGCGAGATTGGGTATACGTAAGATAAGCTTGTTTTTCGGCTCTTGTTAGCGCTACGTAAAACAACCGTCGTTCTTCTTCTAGTTCGCTACGAGAATTCATATTCATGCCGCTTGGAAATAAGTCTTCTTCCATCCCAACGATATAAACATATGGAAATTCTAGTCCTTTCGCCAGATGCACCGTCATAAGTGCTACTCGGTCGTCGTCGCCCTTGTCGTTATCCAAATCGGTTGCCAGGGCTACATCTTCCATAAATTCTGAAAGCGAACCTGTAGCATCGGCAATTTCTTTTTGCTCTTCCACAAAGTCCCGCATCCCGTTTAGCAATTCCTCGATATTTTCAATCCGAGCAATTCCTTCGGGTGTACCGTCTTTTTTTAATTCTTGGTATAGGCCGGTTTTTTTAATTACATGCTCGGTAATGGTAAAAGCGTCGTAATTGTGGTCTAAAACTTGGAAGCTCTCAATTAAAGCAACAAAGTCTAACAACTTAGATTTTGTTCCAGAATTAATTTTTAAATCGATTTTATCAATATTTTTCATCACTTCAAAAATCGAACGATTATAATGATTTGAGGCAATAATTAAACGATCCATCGTTGTTCCTCCTATTCCTCTAGCAGGATAATTGATTACGCGTTTAAGCGCTTCCTCATCCTTTGGATTGAGAACCAATCTTAGATACGACAGAACATCTTTAATTTCTTTTCTTTGGTAGAAACTCAATCCACCATAAATTCTATAAGGAATATCTTTTTTGCGCAGAGCATCTTCAATGGCACGGCTCTGAGCGTTTGTTCTATATAAAACTGCAAAATCCCCTTCTTTTAACTGATGGTTCATTTTGTTTTCGAAAATCGAACTTGCAACAAATCGGCCTTCATCACCATCTGTCATCGTTCGATTTACGAGTATTTTATTACCTTCTAGATTATCTGTCCAAACTTCTTTATCTAGACGGGTTTTGTTTTTTTCAATTACACTATTGGCAGCGTTTACTATATTTTTTGTAGAACGATAATTTTGCTCTAGTCGATATACTTTTACATCGTCATAATCTTTCTGGAAATTTAGAATATTGTTGATGTTCGCACCACGAAAAGCGTAAATACTCTGTGCGTCATCCCCAACTACGCAAATGTTTTGGAATTTGTCTGAAAGTGCCCTTACAATTAAATATTGGCTGTGGTTTGTATCTTGATACTCATCTACAAGTATATAGCGGAATCGGTTTTGATATTTAGCCAATACATCTGGAAAGCGGGTTAACAACTCATTTGTTTTAAGCAATAAATCGTCAAAATCCATTGCTCCTGCTTTAAAGCACTTATCGACGTATGAATTGTAAATATCTCCAAGTCGCGGCATTTTAGCCATTGCATCAGCCTCCATTAGCTCTGGATTATTAAAGTAGGCTTTTACTGTAATCAAACTGTTTTTATAAGATGAAATGCGGGAATAGACTTGTTTATACTTATAGACATCCTTATCCAAACTCATTTCTTTAATCACAGATCGAATCACACTGTGTGAGTCTTGTGTATCATAAATTGTGAAGTTTGAAGGGTATCCTAGTTTATCTGCTTCAAAACGAAGAATTTTTGCGAATATACTATGGAAAGTTCCCATCCACAGGTTTTTAGCTTCACTACTTCCAACAATATTAGAAATACGGCCTTTCATCTCGCGAGCGGCCTTATTGGTAAACGTTAGTGCTAATATGTTAAATGGGTCAACTCCCTGCGACATCAAATACGCAATTCGAAATGTAAGCACTCGAGTTTTTCCAGATCCAGCACCTGCTATAACAATCATCGCTCCGTCTTTTTGCAGTACTGGCGCACGTTGAGCATCATTAAGTTGTTCTAAATACTTTTCCAAAATTTTGCTTTTTTTCAAAGTGTGAAATTAGCCATTATAAGCGTTTTAAACCCGAAATTATCATTCAAATTTTAAACAAAAATAAGTAACCTCTTGAGGAAGATACTTAGTGCATAACTAATAGACAGTTCTAGAGAAACACTAGTGCCACTTTTAGTTTTCCTAATTCTTTATTATTTTTTAGGTTTTAAAAGCGGTAAAGCTTTCTCCTGCCAATCTCCGTTTGGCAGTTGCTCGACATATTGATATTTGGCAGCTTCCACAAAATACGGGTTAAACTCATAGGATAAGAGTTCAACTTTAATTGTTCCAGATTTAAATTCAGTTATGGTTTGATTCTTACCAAATACTCCTACAAAGTCTAAAGAAGAGTACGGCAGCGATATATCACCATCTAATTTATTAAATCCATATACCTGATAAAAATTAATTGGAATTGTATTCGTGATAAAAGTAGACTGCTCCCCTTTCATTTTAGTAAACTCCCATTTATATTCTTCTGAAATAATTTCTTTCCCATCTATTTTAGCGTATTCATTAAGTACTTTTTTCTTTCCTGTAGGAATCAGCTTTACGTATTGGTCTGAAATTGGATACGTTTCATCTTCATCATAAAATTCAGGATTGGCAACCCATTCTACAAATTGAGCATCTACCATATCATTGCCGTGACCGTCATTACCAAAAAAGTAATAATTACCTTTTGGGTCACTTATAACGAAATCTATCATTTCATCTTCTGGCACATATAGCAATTGTCCATTTTCGAGATTGTGGTATAGCCAAAATTCTCTCGAGTCATCTTTATCGGTATACTTATAGATAAAAGCATGACTAAAGTACAGTGTTTCAGAGGGGTCGTATTCTAAATGATTCGCTTCATTAATAAATTCTTGCTCATTCGGATTTGATTGCTCCGATGCTGCTATAGTTTCTTCAGAAACTACAACTTCGTTATTACCTTCCTTTTTGGTATTACAACTTAGCACGAATCCAATACACAATGTAAAAAGAATAACTAGATATCTCATGAATTTTGTTTTAACAAGTTTAACCAATATTTATAAATTTAAAAAAAGTAAAACCTGAGGCATTTTTATAACAATATATCTCTTGTCAATTTTCATAAAACGATTAAGTTTGTTCTGATTAAAAAAACACTATGAACGAAGCAACACAAATTATTAGTTATTTTGCCTACTTACTCCCTGCTGCTGTAGTAGGTGTTGTGGCTTATTTTTTTTTTAAAGGACATACTGCCAATGAAGAAGGAAGGCGAAGATATTTAATTCAAAAGGAAGCTCAAAAACAGGTGTTACCGCTTCGTTTACAAGCCTACGAACGCCTTACATTATTTTTGGAGCGTATAGATTTAAATAAGTTACTTGTACGTGTAAAGCCATTTTCGGATGCTAAAGATGAATACGAGAAGCTATTAGTTCAGAATATAGAGCAGGAATTCGACCACAACTTAACGCAGCAAGTTTACGTAAGTGTTGAATGCTGGAATGTTGTAAAAGCGGCTAAAAATGCTACTATAAACGTTATTAGACAAGGAAACATGCACGTGAAGGATGGAGATGTGGATAAAATGAGAGAATATTTACTACAACAATTTATGGAGGAAGTTTCTCCTTCACAAAAAGCCATGGGATACGTTAAAAAAGAGGTATCTGAACTGTTTTAAGGAGTAAATAGGTTATGGTGAATTGCAAAAAGCACAAGGCCTATTCTATTTTTTATTCCTAATTTTCTATACAGAGAATCTCGATACCCTTCTACTGTTTTGTAACTGCAACACATAATATCTGCAATTTCTCTATAGTTCATTTCGGTACAAGCTAATTTTATAAACTCCAGCTCTCTATCTTTAATTTCAGTTTTTACGTCATTTTCGATTGAGCCTGTAAGGATTTTCGATACATTGTTTGTGTAATAGCTTCCTTCTTCTATTACTTTTATCAGAGCTTCTTCGAGAATTTCTTTTTTGGTGTCCTTCAACAAGTACCCACGCGCCCCCGCTCGAAGCATTCTCAAGATAGTATATTCATCTTCCTCAATAGACAGCGCAAGAACTTTTAGTTGAGGATATTCTTTATTAATGATCTCTGTGGTTTCAATACCATTTAAAATAGGCATTTTAATATCCATCAATACTATATCGGGAATATTATCTGGGTCTTTTAGTTTATCTAATAATTCCTGCCCATTGTTACATAAATAAAGCACATCAAACTTCTCAAATCCTTGAACCATTCCTCCTATTGCTTGAGAAAGTAAATAATGATCATCTACAACTACCACCGAATACTTCATAAATTTTAGAATTAAGGATTACACTTATAAACTTACATTATGTAAAGTTATAACTTAATTGTAAAGTAGTCCCTTGTTCTCTTTCTGAATTAATCAATAAAGTTGAATTAATAAGTTCAGCACGAGTTTTCATGTTTTTCAAACCGATTCCTAAGAAAACATCATTTTTATCAAAACCAATTCCGTCATCTTTGGCGTAAATAATCAATTGATTATCTTTATAATCAAGCGTTACTGATAAATTAGAAGCCTTAGAATGTTTAATTGTGTTCGAAAAGAACTCTTGTAAGATTCTAAACAAAATAACCTGATTGTTGCTTTCTATAGGAACTACTTCTCCGTTTACTTCTAATGTTGAAATTATAAATTTTAATCTATTAAATCGCTCTATTTCGAGCGTAATAGCTTCAACTAAACTCAAGCTTTTTAAAGCTTCTGGGTTGATTAATTTTGAAAGCGATCTAAGTTCGTTTATCCCTTGGCCAATAGTATCGGAGACCTCTGGCAATAACTCAGGTTTATCTACAGCTAATTGAGATTGTATTTTGGCTAAAGTCATTAGCTGGCCAATGTTATCGTGTAACTCCCAACTAATGTTTCTTAATGTTTCTTCTCGCATTTCAATTTGCGACTCGGCTAATTCGCGCTCAAATGACTTTTTTGCTTCTTCTTGTTCTTTCAGTAATTTATTTTTCCTGTTAGAGAACACACTAAAAAGCACAATAACTATGATAACCAAAGTCACAGGTATCGCTATTGCCATTAGTACAATTATCTCTTTTTCATCCATATAAATCCGATAAGAAAAAATAAATACATCACAATAATAAGTGAAAACTGAATGATAAGTAAGATTAAATAAAAATTTGTAAGGTCAAAAAACAACGTTCTCATAATTTTTATAGGAAGATAGCCTATGTAAAACAAGAACAAGCCTACGCTTACCCAAAATAATAAATCGTTTTTAATTACTAAAACCAATGAGGATTGTAAAACACTTATATAGTATAGAATTATGCAGAAAATTAATACTCCTGCGCCTACTATATATGAGGCAATAAAGGAATAATTAAAAATATCTACTACTATTAAATCTCGAAGATAAAATAACCAAAAGAAAACTATCCCCACTTTTATATACTTCTTAAAATGTTCTTCTTCAATAACTTTTAGAAATACATAGTGAAATAAGGTAAAGTAAAAAAAGTAATATATATTAAAGATTATTAAATTCGACGTTCCGATAATATCTCTAATATACCCCCCTAAAAACTCTGTAATTACCGTAAATAATAAAATTAACGGAAAGTACTTTAGAGGAGAGTCTTTATAGAGTGGGAATCGAATTATAGAGATGACAAACACAACCAAGTATAATGTCAAGAATATATATTCAAGGGGTTTTACTACTGCCTCCACAAAACTGAATTTAAATTAGTTATTGTCTCCAAAGTCATCGGACCCAAGAATCGGTGGGGGCATTATTGTTCCGTCATTAAGTATTAAACTTGTGGTATTAACTTGTAATGTAGTTGTATTTGATGAAAAAAATCCGGCCTCATTTACTACGCCATCTTTATCATTATTACCGCCATCTCTTTTTCTAATAGGCACAGCTGTGTATCTACCTTCTGCTTCTTCAATTGAGAAACCTACGTTTTTTCCATTGTGATCCATAGTTGGCACTACAAATATGCTATTTTGCCTAGGGTATTTTACGGCATCACCATTTGGATAATTATTGCTATTTGGATAATTAGATAAATAAAATCGCAAAGTGCTTACGTCCACTTTAGCTCTATTAGCTTCGTGTTCTATAAAGGCTATATACTGCTTAATAGTAGCTAAGTCGAATTCAGCATATCGCGTTGCCCCAAATGACTCTGGTGTAGGATTAATACTGTCTTCGTATTTTTTTATTATTGTAACGCGTCTTTGAGAATAAGAATCATACATTTCTTTAGCACGCTCTACAGTAATTATATGCCCTTTAGGAGGTCCTTCGTAAGGCGGTTCAGTAGTAGTTGTGCCTTCGTGGCAGCTAAATAAGGATAAGCAAAAAACACAAATTATGGTTAAACGATAATTCAAAATAGATTTCATAATAAATTTGGTTATGGTTATGTAAAAAGATGATTTTAATACGATTAGTGAATATAACTCAATTATATTGATTTATAACCAACTAAAATTGCATTAACCATAAAAATTGGGGAATACACTTAAAGATTAGGGGGTTTCCCCCCCATTTTTTTTGGAATTTAAAAAATAAGTCTGTTTAATGTTTAATTGTCTTTAGTACGGAGCTCACTTAATGCTATATTTTTATGATGAGCGTACTCATAACCGTGTTTCCACCAATTAGCCATTTTGTCTTTTTCAAAAATTAAAGAGTTAGTTGTTAACACAGTAGGCGTATAGTAAATATTTATAATTACCCCTTTATTTGCAGCGACAAATTTCCCAATACGGATGTTTTGTTTTTCAATTCTATCTGCCATAAATGTGTGCATATTGGTAAGAAGCGAAAACACATTCTTAGAAGGCAGTCGATTATAGTAAGTTACCTCGGTTTCAAGGATTATAACATCTATAGTTTTAGCACCTCGGTTTATAGCTTCTTCAATAGGAACCATACTCCCAAAGCCACCATCCGCATATTCACAGCTATTTTTTTTTACAAGACTCATAAAAGGTGTGAAGTTTGACGAAATCCAAACCCAATCTAAAAAATCTTTGTAATCGAAATCGGATATAGATTTATATTCAACCTGATTCAATGAAAGGTTAGAAACGGTAACAACAACTTCTTTAGATGAAGCTTTTAAAATATCGAACTCATCTTCTGTAAAGGTTTTTTCAATGAGTTTACGCAGATTCAAACTTTCTCCAAAAGTTTTTTTTCCTTTTATGAAATTTTTTAAAACCGTGTAATGATCTATGGCTATCTGCTTCCCTCCTAGTTTGTCTTTTTTTATAATAAACGGGCAGCTGTTGAAGATGCTTTTTTGATTTACAGAAGTAAAAACATCTCTAATTTTATCTACTTTATTTAATGCTAAGTGTGAAATTAGTAGACTACCGGTAGAAGTGCCCACAAATAAATCGTATTTTTCATGAAGTTCGTCCATAAGGTATTGTGCAACACCTCCCGCAAATGCTCCTTTACTTCCTCCTCCCGAAATAACTAATGCCCTCATTTTATATCTTTAATGATTTTAAATACTCAGCAGCTTCCTTGGAGATACTTGTTTCTATACTTTTTAATTCGGTATTAAACGATTGGCTTTCCACTACAGTATTCATCAATATTTTGGAAGATTTTGAAAATCGCCATGTGGGATGAACACAAGCTTCAGCCAAATTCGCAAGCGTTACACGATCCCAAAGTTGTAATTCATTAATATATTCAAACGCTTTTTCGCGAATTTCAAAACTATAAGTTGTAGATGAATAACGCTTCAATTCGTTCAGATAATTTAGCTTTTCGGAAGAATTATACCCTTCAGTGATTATTGCTAAAGCTAGCCATAATTGCCTTACATTTTTATTCTGAAATCCAATTACGTCTTTTGTTCTATTTAAATACTCAGCTCTTTGGTCTGGAAACTGCATCCATAGTTTATACAATGCAGCCTCTTTGGTTACATAAGAATCATCATTTAAAAGTCCTTCAAATTCCTTTTGAAGTTCATTTGGAATTATTTGTAACGATAATGCAATGGCTTGTCTTACGTAGATGTTATTACTTTCAAAAGCTCTCTTATAAAGTTGAAGTGTTTCTGAAATAGGTTCATCCATCAACTGATAAACGGCCTCCTGCCCAATAAAATCGTTTGGAAAAGTAAGTGCAGTTCGCAACTGATTT
Source organism: Aequorivita sediminis (assembly GCF_032080575.2). Classification (NCBI taxonomy): domain Bacteria; kingdom Pseudomonadati; phylum Bacteroidota; class Flavobacteriia; order Flavobacteriales; family Flavobacteriaceae; genus Aequorivita; species Aequorivita sediminis. The sequence goes on from NZ_JAVLSO020000006.1 coordinate 100,474, forward strand.
TTTTTCTCTGAAAGAGGCATCACTCGTAATGCTGAAACTTCGAAGTACTTTTTTATAAAAGGAGACTTAAGTAAAGCCTGGTACGCATCTTCACTTTGAAAAGCTGTTTGTTGCAGCCAGTTCGCTTCGAAATCCTTAATATCAACATCAGAAACCATTTTTACTTCATTTAAAAAATCTTCGGTAGCTACATTTTTGAATTTATATTTTTTAAGATAGTTTTTTACGGCAAGTTTAAACGGTTCGTCCCCTATTCGCTCACGTAAAATATGAAGTGCCCATGCACCTTTCTGATAAAATGTAAGTGAACTCGCCTTAGGATTTAATAGCGATTCTCCTTTACCTTCATCACTCATTTCTTTTAATTGCTCGGCAGTTTGATACAATTGCCAGTAATAATAATCTTCGCCAAAAATATCTCTTTCTGCTAATAGTGCGTAATATGTGGCAAAACCTTCCTGCAACCAATGATGCTTATCTGCTGTGGCGGTCAGCAAATTTCCAAACCATTGATGTGCCAATTCGTGAGCGTTAACGTTTAGGTAATTTCTATCGGTAAAGCCAATTTTATCAACAATAAATGCTTCTGAAAAAAATGTAGCAGTGGTGTTTTCCATGCCTGCATATAAAAAATCTCGCACGGGCACCTGCTTGTAGTTTTGCCAAGGGTATGATACCCCTATTTCAATTTCAAGAAAGTCGAATATTTGTTTGCTGTATCGATAAGTAGGTTCAACTTTTAGTGAGTCGCTCGGTTTATAGTACAATTCAATTGGAACTCCAGAATCTGAAAACTGCTCCATCTTATTGTAATCTCCAATTGCGAAGGCTACTAAATAGCTAGACATCGGCTCATTCATATCGAATCTCCAACTATTTTTATCACCTAAATTTTCAATTTGTAGTAATTTTCCATTTGCAATTACAATTTTGTTTTTAGGTGCTTTAATTTTTAAATCGAATTCAATCTTATCGTTTACATCGTCTATACTGGGTAACCAATGCGAAGTGTATTTTCCTTGACCTTGTGTCCAAATCTCATTCCCAAAAAAATAAAGAGTTTGTCTGGGTTTCATCTCATAATTAAAATCTGCTATGTAAGTATTTCCTTTTTTAAAGTTTCCAACAAACCAAACTTTCTTCTCATTAGATGCTATTTTAAATTCTTCAGTTACAACTTCATTAATTTGAATATTTACAGCATCCATAAATATGGAATCTGTTGCTTTTAAAACTTTAAACCTCGCAGTTAATTTCCCCGATACTTTTTTGGTAACAGCATCTGCTTCAATTAAAGCATCAATCTTCAGGAAATCTACAACATCGGTCTGCTGGGCTTGCAACTTAGGGGTAGCTGCGATTACAAAAAATAGTAAAAACAAAAATCTTTGTGAGACATTGGTGGTGTTAATAATTAAACAATAATGCATAAAAAAAGGTTATTCTTGATATTCAAAAATAACCTTTTTAATAATCTGAGAATTAAAATTCTATTCTAAAATAATTCTTTTTACTCCTGTTCCGTAACTATTTTCAAGATTGATAAAATAAACTCCACTCGAAAGACTAGTAACATCAAACGTAAAGTTTTTAAGTTCTGCAAGAGTCTTAAAGTAATACGCCTTAACTGTTTTCCCTTCTATAGTATTTACCGTTAATCTTGTAGTAGATTCTGGGTAAGAGGTATTAATTTGAAATACACCTTTAGATGGGTTTGGAAAAATACTCAGGTCGTAAACCTTAGTATTATCTACCGTATTAATACCTAAGGTGTTTCCATAAACCATCGGATGGTTACTTTTATTAATAATGTGAGTATCTACGTAGTAATGTGGATTATACCCATCGTTACAATCTGCACAAGTTTGTCCTGAAACACAGTTTGGATTGTTAGGATGGCAGTAATCTTGATATGTAGGATGGAAACGATAATCCAAATCGAAAGAAGTACCAACATAAGAGGTTAAATCGTAAACATCTGGTGGTGCAATTGCCCCTGGACACCATCCAGCACGAGGATAACTCCAAGTTCCTTGTTGCCCTGTACAGCCATCAGGGTTTGGGTTACAAGCATTCCAAAGGTTTTGTGTGAAAGTTTCTTCTCCGTTTATATCAAAATAGTGCGTAGCATTAAAAAACTCTGCAGCATTAGAAGTATTGTTTCCTCCCCAACCATGTCCAGTATTAGAAACTCTTAAATGTGAAGCTTGAACTCCTACAGGGATTTCTACATTAAAAGTTTCTACAGGTTGCAAGTTTGCAGGATCACCAAAAGAATAGGCATCGTCCCACACCTCTACTACATTGCTGTAAGCGTATTGAGGCGTACCTGCAGTATATTCAGCATCTAGAGTAAGTTGCCATCCACCTGTTCCCCATGTATCAATAAACACACGAATTTCTACTTCACCTTGAAGTAAAGACATATAATCTGTAACGTTAAGTTCGTGGTCGCATGCTACACGATACGGTGTAATATATCGAATAAGTTGAATCCAGTTACCGTCTGGTGCTTTAATATCTATGTAAGCCAATCTGTCCCAATCATCACATCCACCTGGAATACTAGGGCACTCTACTTCTAAAATAGCATTTATATCGTTGTAGGCACCTACAAACTGTGGAAAAGTGTGCGTTCCATAGTACCATCTATCATTTTGGCCTGTAAACTCAATTACTACATCTTCTAAGCTTCTTACCACCTGTGAGTTTACTGTATTTGTAACAGTAATATTACGAGTTAAGGTTGTTTCTTCACCTTGAGCAGTTTTTGCCGTCATCACTATTTCGTGATTCCCATAACTACTAGGCTCCCATAAATAGTAATAAAATCCAGTTTCTATTTCAGCAGGAAACTCTTCACCATTTATGGTTAAGTTTACTTCAATAACGCTATCTGGTTCTTCTACTTCAGCATTTAAATATATTGGGTAGGCTCGTAAAGTAGGCATCTCCAAGGGGAAATCCTCCGTAAGCCTCGTAGAAAGCTCTAATGTGGTTTGTGCAAATGCTGAAACCTGCATTGTGATTGCCAAGAGAAATAAAATGTAGAATTTTTTCATTGATTAATTGGTTTTGAGGGAAGACGAAATACTCAATCATTCTTCCTAGGTTGTTTATAATAATTTCTAGCGTATTTGATTAAATAGATTGTTTAAATTAGCTGAAATATAGTAACAAATTTATAATTATAACCTTCAAAAATTAATTTTAATTTAGTTTTACCCCATAATACCTAGTGAACTTTATGAATGCAAATTTCTTGCAAACCCCTATCGATTATCTTAAAGGCGTTGGACCTAATCGCGCTACTTTACTTAAAAAAGAGCTAGGGGTTCATACGTTTCAGGATTTGCTAAATCTTTTTCCTAATAGATATTTAGACAGAACGCAATACTATAAAATCTCTCAATTGCAACAAACCAATGCAGAGGTACAGATTGTTGGGAAAATCACACATATAAAAACAGTAGAGCAAAAACGAGGGAAAAGACTAGTTGCCACTTTTAGAGATGAAACCGGACAAATGGAATTGGTTTGGTTTAGAGGAATAAAATGGATTAGAGACAATATAAAAATCAATGTTCCTTATGTGATTTTTGGTAAAACGAATTTTTTCAATGGAAATTTTTCAATGCCACACCCAGAAATGGAGTTGCTCGAAATACACGAAAAAAGTATTCGATCTGCCATGCAACCAGTTTATCCATCTACCGAAAAATTAAGTAATAGCGGTATCACAAATAAAGTAATAAACGGACTGATGCAACAGCTGTTTTTAGAGAGTAAAAATGCCTTCTTTGAAACCCTCTCAAAACCTCTTTTAGAACAGTTGAAATTAGTGTCAAAAAAGGAAGCACTTTTAAACGTTCATTTTCCAAAAAGTCAGACACATTTGGCACGGGCTCAATACCGATTAAAGTTTGAAGAATTATTCTATATTCAACTCCAATTAGTACGAAAAAACCTTGTACATAAATCTAAAATTAAGGGCTATACTTTTGATAGAATAGGTGAGAATTTCAACACCTTTTTTAACCATCATTTACCCTTCGATTTAACCAATGCTCAGAAGCGCGTTATTAAAGAAATTCGCAACGATTTAGGCAGCAACGCACAAATGAACCGTCTTTTACAAGGAGATGTAGGTTCTGGAAAGACTATAGTTGCGCTAATGTCAATGTTAATAGCACTTGACAACGGTTTTCAAGCTTGCTTAATGGCTCCAACTGAAATTTTGTCAGTTCAACATTACCAAGGGTTGAACGAGTTGTGTAAAAACCTGAATACCAATATAGAACTACTTACAGGTTCAACTAAAACTTCAAAGAGGAGAGAAATTCACGAAAAACTTGAAAATGGAGAAATAGACATCTTAATTGGCACCCATGCGCTTCTAGAAGATAAGGTGAAGTTTAAAAATTTAGGGCTTGCAATTGTAGATGAACAACATCGTTTTGGAGTTGAACAGCGCAGCAAATTATGGCATAAAAATGAGTACCCACCACACATACTTGTGATGACTGCCACCCCTATTCCTCGCACTCTTGCAATGAGCGTTTATGGTGACCTAGATATTAGCATAATTGATGAGCTTCCACCCGGTAGAAAAGACATTAAAACTGTACATCGTTTTGACGCTAATAGACTGAAGGTTTTTCACTTTATTAAGGAGGAAATTTCGAAGGGCAGACAAGTGTATATTGTCTACCCTTTAATTCAAGAAAGTGAGAGCATGGATTACAAAGATTTGATGGATGGATACGAAAGTATTTCTCGTGAGTTTCCTATGCCCGAATATCAAATTTCTATTGTCCACGGACAAATGAAACCCGCAGATAAAGACTATGAAATGAACCGTTTTGTTGAAGGCGAGACTCAAATCATGGTTGCCACCACTGTAATTGAAGTTGGAGTAAATGTTCCCAACGCTAGTGTTATGATTATTGAAAGTGCTGAACGATTTGGGCTTTCGCAGTTACACCAATTAAGAGGACGTGTAGGCCGAGGAGCCGAACAGAGTTATTGTATTTTAATGACGGGCCATAAACTCTCTTCCGATGCCAAGACACGTTTAGAAACTATGGTTCGCACCAGCGATGGGTTTGAAATTGCCGAAGTAGATTTAAAACTTCGCGGTCCAGGAGATATGATGGGAACACAACAAAGTGGTGTATTAAATCTTCGAATCGCAGATATTGTAAAAGACTCCGAAATTTTAAAAATAGCACGCAGTTACGCTTTACAAACGCTTAAAGCAGATTCAAATCTCGCTTCAGATGAAAACCGTCCTATTAAAAATACTTATGCACAACTAGTGAAATATCGAAATATCTGGAATTACATTTCATAGTTTGAACTAATTTATCCCCTGTTAAACACTATTAACATTAAACTACCTCTAACTATATCACGTTTAATAAACAAACTACAGCCAAGAAAAATCCATTCAATTTTCATATTTACAATTGCGATTGCATACTTAATTGTACTCTTTAAATAATACTAGTTACACTTCAATTAAAACATTTTAAAAAGAAATATTCAGCTCTCATTTCGATCGATATCAATTAGATATTTCTTTATTTCAACCTTATTATGAATTTAATTTAAAAGTATTTACACAGACCTCTCTCAAAAACTATAAGGTTATTCTATTGTACCGCAAATCTAAATCATATAAAGCTATCAATAAAACATGTAAATTATTCACAATCAACTATTTATAATACAATCCAACCTTCATCTTACAATATTAGGTTGTTTTTATATCATCAAATAATATCTTAAAAAATTACACATTTACTATTTGTTTATGTGTAAATAATGAATACATTTAGTACGATTAAACTAAAACATTAAATAATCATTTAAAAAACCTAATTATGAAGAAAATTACTTTTTTGGCACTTTTTTCGTTTTGTGCAATCGGTTTGAGCCAAGCTCAGACTGTAGAATTACCTGCTGCCTATTACAATAATAGCGCAACCACAGTTGGTGAAAACGCAGGAGTTGTAAACAATGGTCCGAGAAACACTAATGTTTCCATACCATTTACAGGAACCTATTATAACAACATGGCTCCTAATGGCTTGTTATACGATAACGGTCCGTATTGGAATACGGCTGGCAACCCTAACGCAAGTCTTTTAGAATCTGTTACCTTAGGTATGAACACTCTAGGGTCGGGCGCACAATTTGGCAGTGGAAATAGCGTAGCAGACGACGTAATTTTTCCAGAACCAGTAGAAATTACCTCTATTGAGGTGTTTGCTTATCAAACAGGCTCTAGCGCTCCTTCAATAACTGCGGTCTACCTACAAGTATACGATGGCGACCCAAGTGCCGGAGGAAATGTAATTTGGGGTGACTTAACCACAAATATTATTGATGAGGCTATTTACGCTGAAGCTAACAGATATTCAGAAACCAATATTGGAGATACATCTAGACAAATTCAAACTGTTATTGCACTTACACCAGGACTTTCTCTTGCAGCTGGAACTTACTGGATAGAATACTCTTTTGAAGGTTCAGGTTCGTCTGGGCCTTGGGCTCCACCAATAGCAATTTTAGGAGAAACAACAACTGGAAACGCATTACAATATCAAGCATCAATTAGTAGCTGGGTAGCTCTTGAAGATAGCGGAACATTTACTCCACAAGGATTACCATTTTTAATTTACGGTGATGTTGTTGCAGGCGTAAACGATAATAAGTTAGCTGGATTTAATTTTTCTCCTAACCCAACTTCAGGTTCGCTATCCTTGAAATCTATAAATAATATTGAATCTGTTTCCATTTTTAATCTATTAGGTCAAAAAGTTAAAGACGTTAAAATGGGTGCTACTACTTCAAATATTAATATCTCAGATCTAAACTCTGGAACTTATATAATGCAAGTAACCGTAGCGGGTCAAATAGGAACTTATAAAGTTATTAAGAATTAAGTTTCTATAATATATTTAATTTAGAGCCACTCAATATTGAGTGGCTCTATGTTTTTAGTATTGTTATGTTTAAATTAAAGGGTAATTTTGAGCAGAATTACAACCCAATTTTTACGATTTATATTGACACTAATCCTCAAATTATAATCATCACAATCCCCTATATTTTTTGCCCGTTTAAATACTTTTCAATACTTTTAGGTGTATGACAGAAGCAGACATAGAAGAAGAAAAAAAAGAAATTGCAAAGCAGTATAAAGAGTTGCTAAAAATTAGTTATCGCACCTTAACCAAGGAAGATAAAAAACTGATTCGCAGCGCTTTCGACCTTGCTGTAGATGCACATAAAGAGCAACGCCGTAAAAGTGGTGAGGCTTATATTTTTCATCCTATTGCAGTTGCAAAAATTGTTGCCTCGGAGATTGGTTTAGACGCCACCTCTATCGCAGCAGCACTTTTGCACGATGTTGTGGAAGACACAAAGTACACTGTAGAGGATATCGAAAAAATGTTTGGCAAAGTGGTTGCTCGTATTGTAGATGGACTTACAAAAATTGCCCACATATCACTTTCGGAAGATGTTTCTATGCAAGCAGAGAATTTCCGTAAAATGTTGCTTACTCTAAATGAAGACATTAGGGTAATCATCATTAAAATTGCGGATAGGCTTCATAATATGCAAACCATGGATAGCATGCCGCCGCATAAACAGCGTAAAATTGCTTCCGAAACACTTTATATATACGCGCCTCTTGCACATCGTATTGGTCTCTATAACATTAAAACAGAACTTGAAGATTTAGGTCTTAAGTTTACTGAACCCGATGTTTACGCCGATATTTTAAGCCGAATTAAAGAAAGCAAAGAAGAGCAAGATGCTTATATCAATGCTTTTAACAATGTTATAAAAAATTCCTTAGATGCCGAAGAATTAGAATACGACATCAAAGGGCGTCCGAAATCTATTTTCTCTATTCGCAGGAAAATGCTGGCTCAAAACATAACTTTTGATGAGGTTTACGATAAGTTTGCCGTTCGTATTATCTACAAGAGTAAACCTGAAAACGAAAAATTTTTAGCCTGGAAAATATATTCTATAGTTACTGATCATTTCCGTCCTAACCCAATACGTTTGCGCGATTGGATTTCCTCACCTAAATCAACAGGATACGAAGCCCTTCATATTACCGTAATGGGACCTAAAGGGCGTTGGGTAGAAGTACAAATTAGAAGTGAACGTATGAATGAAATTGCTGAAAAAGGTTTCGCAGCTCACTACAAATATAAAAACAAAGAGAAAGACGATGGTGGTTTAGAGAATTGGCTCAATAAATTACAAGATACTTTAGAAAATTCAGAAATAAGCGCTGTAGATTTTGTTGAAGAATTTAAACTAAATCTATACGCAAAAGAAATCTTCGTTTTCACGCCAAAAGGAGATTTATATTCCCTGCCAAAGGGTGCAACTGCTTTAGATTTTTCTTTTCACATTCACACCGAAATCGGGATGCATACCCGTGGAACAAAAGTGAATGGAAAGTTAGTACCCTTAAGTCATCAACTTAAAAGTGGGGATCAGGTAGAAATAATCACCTCAGACAATGCAAAACCAACGGCCAACTGGTTAAACTATGCTACTACCGGTCGTGCGCGTTCAAAGATTAAATCTTCTTTAAAAGACGAGAAGAAACAAATTGCTGCAGAAGGAAAAGAGATATTAACGCGAAAATTAAAATCGTTAAAAATAAATCTTGACGAAAACACCATCAATCAAATGGTGGTATTCTTCAAGGTAAAAACGAGCCTGGACTTATATTACCGCGTTGGCGCAGGAATTATCGACAATCAGAAGCTGAAAGATTTTGCTTCATCTAGAAGTAATGCCTTTATCAGTTTCTTTAAAAATAAAATCCGAAAGCCAGACAGGCCAGATGATATCCACAAAGAAGAGATTACTGAAAAATTCGATCAGCTAGTATTTGGTAAAAACGAAGACAAGTTAGATTACAAAATAGCTAATTGTTGTAACCCAATTCCCGGGGATGATGTTTTTGGATTTGTAACCGTTACCGATGGTATAAAGGTGCATAAAACCACCTGTCCCAACGCTTTACAATTACAAAGCAATTATAGCTACAGAATAATGCCCGCTAAATGGGTAGATTCTACTCAGCGTGAATTCAAGGCAATACTTAACATTAGTGGTATAGATACTATTGGACTTGTAAATGATGTTACTAAGGTTATTTCAAACAACCTTAATATCGATATGAAGAGTGTTCATTTTGATAGTGACGATGGCGTTTTCACAGGGAAAATTATTGTTATAGTTAAAAACAGGACCATCCTTAACAACTTAATGGATAACATTAAAAAGATTAATGGAATTGACAAAGTTTCCAGGGAATAAGTAAAATAAATGAATAAAAAAGGAGTTTCAAGAATTGAAAACTTTAGTATAAATCACGTATTTGGGCCTAATAAGCTGATATTTATAGTGCCAAATACTCGAAGTTTCTTTTTCTTTAATTTCCACAATAGAACATCTAAATTTTGAGTAACTTTGCATCCTTATTATGAGCATTAAAACAGACTTAAATAATCAGGCTATCGTAAAGAACGTTTTTACGGGTTTTTTAGAGGAAAAAGGACATCGTAAAACGCCAGAGCGCTTTGCTATACTTCAAGAAATTTATGACCACGACGACCATTTTGATATTGAATCGTTGTATATAAATATGAAGAATAAAAACTATCGCGTAAGTCGTGCTACGCTTTACAATACTATTGAATTACTTTTAGAGTGTGGTTTGGTTCGCAAACATCAGTTTGGACAAAATCAAGCGCATTATGAAAAGTCATATTTCGACCGCAATCACGATCATGTTATTCTTTCGGATGGCGAAGTAATTGAGTTTTGCGATCCTAGAATACAAAGCATTAAAAAAACTATTGAAGAAGTTTTTAATATTGAAATAACCAACCATTCACTATATTTCTACGGAAATAAAAAACCCGCAACAAATTCTGACGCGGACAATTCTTAAAAAATTATGGCAGTAGACTTACTACTTGGACTACAATGGGGCGACGAAGGCAAGGGAAAAATTGTCGACGTACTTACAAAAAACTATGATATAATCGCACGTTTCCAAGGCGGGCCAAACGCAGGCCACACCTTAGAATTTGACGGCATTAAACACGTTTTAAGAACAATTCCATCTGGAATTTTCCACACAAACGCAATGAACGTAATTGGTAACGGTGTTGTTATCGATCCAGTTGTTTTTGTAAAAGAACTTGAAGGGCTTGACAAATACAATATCGATTACAAGAAAAACTTGATCTTGTCACGAAAAGCACATATCATTTTACCAACACATCGTTTGCTTGATGCAGCTTCTGAAGCTTCTAAAGGAAAGGCAAAAATTGGGTCTACTTTAAAAGGTATCGGACCAACTTATATGGATAAAACCGGCAGAAACGGAATTCGTATTGGTGATTTAGAATTAGACAATTGGAAAGATAAGTATCGCGCATTAGCAGATAAACACGAGGCGTTAATTGCTTTTCACAATGTTGATGTTCAATACGATTTAGCAGATCTTGAATCAGAATTTTTTGCTTCAATAGAAACACTAAAAACACTAACATTTATTGATAGTGAAGAATATTTACACCAAGCACAAAAAGATGGAAAAACAATTTTAGCTGAAGGTGCCCAGGGTTCGTTATTAGACATCGACTTTGGAACTTATCCTTTTGTAACATCTTCAAATACCACTGCTGCTGGTGCTTGTACTGGTTTGGGAGTACCTCCTAACAAAGTTAAGGATGTGTTCGGAATATTTAAAGCATATACAACCCGCGTTGGTAGTGGGCCTTTCCCTACCGAACTTTTTGATAAAGTGGGCGAGAAAATGGCAAAGATTGGGAATGAATTTGGAGCTGTTACGGGGCGTGCAAGACGTTGTGGATGGTTAGATTTAGTTGCATTAAAATACGCTGTTCAAGTGAATGGTGTTACACAATTAATCATGATGAAAGCCGACGTTTTAAGTGGATTTGACACATTAAAAATTTGTACTGCCTATAATTACAAGGGCGAAACAATTCAACACCTACCTTACAACGTAGAGGCTGAAAATGTAACTCCTATCTATACAGAAATGAAAGGTTGGAAAGCCGATTTAACTAAGATGAGTGAGGCATCTCAGTTACCTGAAGCGTTAACAGACTACATAGATTTCCTTGAAAAAGAATTGGAAATTCCTATCAAGATAGTATCTGTAGGTCCAGATAGAAAACAAACAATTCTTAGAGACTAAGAATTAGCTTTTAAACATTATACCATTCAAATACATAATCCTACAAGGTATTTATAACCTTGTAGGTATTTGAGTTTAAAGCGGAGAACAATTAAAATAAAAGCAGCATTTGAAAGCAATATCGGCATATATTTTACTTTTTCTTTTCTTCGGAATACATCTTTCGGCACAGGAAAAACAGAAAGTTGATATACAATCTGGTTATCTAGAAATTCGACCTGAGTTTCCAAATGCAGCCATCTACACTAAAGACGAATCGGGACAAGTTTATATTGTTCATGAAGGTGTAGAAATGTGGTGCGACCAAGCTTTTGTTTATTTAAAAAGCAACTTCGTTAAAGCTTACGGGCAAGTAAGAATTTCACAGGGCGATACCATTTCAATGAATAGCAAATACGCTGAGTATAACGGAAATACTCAGTTTGCCTTTGCAAGTGGTGATGTAGTGCTTACTGAACCAAAAACTACACTAAAAACAGACACCCTTTATTTCGATAGAGTTAAACAACAAGCTTTTTACAGATCTGGAGGAACCGTACAAGACACCTCTAGTGTACTAACTAGTAGAATTGGAAGATACTTTGCAGAAAGTCAGAAGTATCAGTTTTTATCAGACGTAAAAATTGTCAATCCAAAATATACGGTAAAAAGTAATCAATTAGACTTTTATTCCGAATCTGGGGATGCTTACCTCTACGGTCCATCAACTATAGAAAGTGAAACTAGCACTGTATATTGCGAGCGAGGATATTACGATACACGTGGGGATACAGGTTATTTCGTAAAAAATTCTAGAGTAGATTACGAAAATAGAACGCTTTATGGCGATAGTATTTATTTCGACCGAAATAAAAGTTTTGCTTCTGCAACCAATAATATTAAAGTAATAGACACTATAAATAAAAGCTTTATCCGCGGACATTACGCAGAGGTTTTTCGCGCCAAAGATTCTGTTTTTATAACCAAAAGAGCTGTTGCAATTACAGTTCGTGACAATGATTCTATTTACGTTCATGCCGACACATTACAAGTAACAGGAAAACCTGAGAATAGAATTTTAAAAGGGTTTTACAAAGCAAGAATGTTTAAACCTGGCAAAGAAGGCGATGAACCTACTAGCGGCAAGTGCGATTCTATTTACGTAAATGAAAAGCGAGGTATCACAAAGTTATTGCGAAATCCTGTGATGTGGAGTGGTGAAAATCAAATGACGGGTGACACCATTCATATTTTATCAGACACATTGACGAATAAACTAGACACATTAAAAGTTTTTAATAATGCATTTTTAGTTCAGAAAGATAGTTTAGGGTACAATCAAGTAAAAGGAGAGAGTCTTATCGGACTTTTTACAAATAATGAGTTGGATACTGTAAACATCAATAAAAACACTCAAGTAATCTATTATTCTCGAGATGATAAAGAGGAATTAGTAGGGATAAACAACACTGTTTCGAGTTCGATACAACTGTATTTAGAGCAACAGCAAATTACAGGAATTAGATTTATTAAAAAAGCAACAGGCAAGGTCTATCCACCGTCCATGCTTCCTGAAAACGCTCGAATTTTACCCGGTTTTATATGGAGAGGTGACGAACGTTTACTAAAAGTGGAAGATTTATTTGAGGGTAAACCAGCCTCAATTTTACCTAAAATTCAAGGAATTCCGTTGCCTTACGACGAAGGTGAGTTTTTTGAAAATATACCCGAAGATGAACTTGAGCTACCAAAAGAGTCTAAATTAAGTCCGAAGGATCTACAAACCCGCCCAGACGACCCTAAAGCAGAAACGAAAGAAGAAGAGTAGTTGGAAGTTGGATGCTGGAAGTGGGAAGTTAGAAGTTAGAAGTTTTTGGTTATTGGAAAATAAATTTCTTTTTTTTAAAGTTCTCAAATTCTTTTGGTATCATTCAATTTCTACAAAACCAAAGGCAAGTCTATAGAATTAAATTACGCATAATATTCATAATACCATGAAAAACGATTTCTTCAAATATCAAGCACAAACCACTCCTCACCCATTGGCGATGGAGATTTCTCGTGCAGAAGGAAGTTATATTTACGACAAATCTGGAGGAAAGCATCTAGATTTTGTCGCTGGAGTTTCAGCATGTACGCTTGGCCATTGTCATCCACGAGTGGTTTCGGCTATTAAAAATCAAGCAGAAAAATATCTTCACGTCATGGTTTATGGAGAGTACATTCAAGACCCAGCGGTGGCGCTTACAAAGTTACTCGCCGAAAATTTACCTAAAACTCTAAACACCACTTATTTAGTAAATAGCGGAACAGAAGCCATAGAAGGGGCATTAAAATTAGCGCGACGCGCAACGGGTAGAACGCAAATTTTATACGCAAACAACGCCTATCACGGTAACACGATGGGTTCTATGAGTGTTATGGGCTTCGAAGAGCGCAAAAACGCCTTTAAACCTTTAATACCAAATTGCTTTCCTGTAACATTTAATAACGAAGAAGACCTTGAAAAAATAACTTCAGAAACTGCTGCTATTATTTTAGAAACCATTCAGGGGGGAGCAGGCTTTATTCAGCCAGAAAACAACTATCTGAAAAAAGTACGTGAAAAGTGCGACGAAACTGGCACTTTGTTAATTTTGGATGAAATTCAACCAGGTTTTGGTCGCACAGGAGAAATTTTCGCATTTCAACATTTTGGAATAGCCCCAGACATATTGGTTATGGGAAAAGGCATGGGTGGAGGAATGCCAATTGGTGCGTTTACGACTTCACACGAAGTGATGACGTTACTTCAAGACAATCCAAAATTAGGGCATATTACTACTTTTGGAGGTAATCCAGTAATTGCTTCAGCTGCCTTGGCAACTCTACAAGAGTTAATTGAAACCGATATTATACAACAAACTCTTGAAAAGGAAAAGCTGTTTAGAAAACTACTAAATCACCCATTGATTACAGAAGTTCGCGGACGAGGTCTAATGCTTGCAGCAATGCTAGAAACCCCAGAAATTGCAAACGAAGTTATCCTCGCTTGTAAGGACCGAGGATTAATTCTTTTCTGGCTACTTTTCGAAGGCAGAGCCATACGGATTACACCTCCCCTAACAGTTAGCGATGACGAAATTACAGAGGGTTGTAATATAATTTTAGAAGTTTTAGATTCAATTCAATCGAAAGCAAAGTAAACTACTTTATTGGTTTTCAGATGTTTAAACCTTAATTTTCATGTTGATAAGTTCGTTAACAAGAAACTCGGCATAACAATTGAACTTAAATTATCATTACTATCTTTAAAATAGTTACAACCGTTAAAACGAGCGTATGCAATTAAGTTCAAACGAGCATAACAACTTTGCCCTTGAGAAATTCGAATCGATGCTGAAAACCAACAGCGTACTGTTTTTCGATTCCGAGGAATTTGAAGAAATAGTGCATTATTACCTTGCAAACGGAAAAATGGCACTAGCTAAAAAAGCTACTAAATTAGGTTTAGAGCAGCACCCTACTTCTACCAACCTAAAGCTTTTTAAAATCGAAATTTACATTTTCGAAAATCAATTAGATATTGCTGAAGAGCTTTTAAATGAACTTTATTTACTAGAGCAAAGCAACGAGGAAATTTACATTCAGAAAGCAAATATCTTCTCTCGTAGAGATCAACACAAGGAAGCAATTTCGCTATTAGAGCAAGCTTTAGACATCACAACAGATGAAAGCGATGTACTTTCATTGCTAGGTATGGAATATCTTTTTATGGAAGATTACCAAAATGCCAAGCGATATTTTATGAAGTGTTTAGAAAAAGACGAACAGGATTACTCTGCACTTTACAACATTATTTATTGCTTCGAATATCTCGAAGAATATGGGCAAGCAATAGATTATTTAAATGATTTTTTAAACAAAAATCCTTATTGCGAAGTGGCGTGGCATCAAGTAGGGAAACAATATTTCGCTTTAAAAGATTATAAAAAAGCACTTGCAGCTTTTGACTTCGCTATTATTAGCGACGATAGATTTATTGGCGCTTACCTTGAAAAAGGAAGAGTACTCGAAAAGCTCAAAAGATATAAGGAAGCAATTGAGAGTTATTCCATTACTTTAGGGTTAGACGACCCTACCTCTTACGCCCTACTTCGCATTGGAAAGTGTTATGAAAAATTGGGTAACGATGAAATGGCCTTACAGTTTTTCACAAAATGTGTTGAAGAAGATTCCTTATTAGATAAGGGATGGATAGCCATTACTGATTATTACTATAAAAACAAGCAGTTTCAAAAAGCATTGTATTATATCGAAAAAGCTATCAATATAGACAGTGAAAATGTACTTTACTGGAAACGTTACGCCAAAATCAACAACAAACTAAGTCTTTTTGAGGAAGCTGAAGTTGGATTTCGTAAAACCTTAGAATTAGGGAATTATGAATTAGAATCTTGGTTAACGCGTAGTGATATTTTAACAAAGTTGGGCGAATTTGAAGCAGCCGTAAACAATTTAAATCAGGCTCTTGAATTTTATTCAGAAAACGCTGAATTAGAATACCGACTTTCTGGATTGTATTTTATTTTAAACGAATATGATAAAGGTGCGTTTCATTTAAAAAATGCATTAAAAACTGAACCCGAGTTTTTTATGATACTTGAAGAGTTATTTCCTTCAGTTTTAGAAATAAAAAGGGTTCAAGAAATAATCAAACAACACAAAAATCCTTCTCTTTAATTTGTGTATTTTTGGGGCTTTAGCAATTTAAAATTATGCCTCAAAGAAATTTCATTCAATACTTATTAGTTACTGCGAAAGGTTTAGCGATGGGCGCTGCCGATGTTGTTCCCGGTGTTTCAGGAGGCACTATTGCCTTTATCTCAGGTATCTATGAAGAGTTGATAACCACCATTCACAACTTAGACCTAGGATTCTTTAAAATTTGGAAAAAAGAAGGTTTTTCTAAAGCTTGGAAACACTATAATCTTTCGTTTTTACTGGCCCTATTCTCAGGAGTACTTATAAGCATTTTATCGCTTGCAAAATTAATTACTTGGCTGTTGGAGTTTTACCCAATTGCCGTGTGGTCTTTTTTCTTTGGTTTAGTAATCGCAAGTATTTTATACGTGGGGAAACAAATTACCAAATGGAGGCTTGCGGTAGTTGTAGCAATAATCATTGCTACAGTCCTCTCCTATTTAGTAACCATTGCAGAGCCAATAGGATCGCCAGATAGTATTTGGTTTCTTTTCTTAGCTGGTTTTATTGCTATTATAGCGATGATTCTTCCTGGAATATCAGGAGCTTTTATTCTTTTGCTAATGGGCGCTTATACCACAGTTATCGGGATTATCACACAACTTACAGAAGGTATTTCTACTCTAGACACAAGTTTAATTTTAAATTCCTTAGGGAAAATTTTGATCTTCGGACTTGGTGCTATAGTTGGGTTAAAAATATTTTCTAAAGTGTTAAACTGGTTGTTTAAAAATCATAAAAACCTAATATTAGCAGTGCTAACTGGATTTATGATTGGCGCTTTAAACAAAATTTGGCCTTGGAAGGAGGTACTTCAATACAGGTTAAATCACGCTGGAGAAGAAGTTCCGTTTTTAGAGCGGAGTATTCTTCCACAAAATTTTGATGGAAATCCTCAAGTAATATTGGCTATAGCTTTTGCTATCATAGGCTTTTTAACCATTTTTTTACTTGAACGTGTAGCCGTAAAAAAACAAAATCCTTCTGAGAGTTAAAATTTAAAAATACATATCCCGATAATGTACGAAAACCGTTCCCTTTCTGATAAAGTTTGGTTAGTCTTAAAAGGGCTAGGAATGGGTGCTGCCAATAAGGTGCCAGGGGTCTCGGGGGGTGTTGTTGCTTTTGTAGCTGGCTTTTACGAAGAGTTTATCTACTCGCTACAAAAAATAAACAAAAATGCTTTTAAACTCTTAATCGGTGGTCGATTTAAGAGTTTATATCGCTATACAAATGGTCAGTTTTTAACATTGTTAATTACTGGAATGGTAATCAGCTATTTTAGTATTTCTAAACTATTAGATTACCTTATCGTTCACTACGAGCTCTACGTTTGGAGTGCTTTCTTTGGAATGATAATCGGATCTATTTACTTTATTGCAAAAGATTTTGGTGAGTGGAACAAAAAATACATCGCCTATCTTATGGCTGGAGTGATTGCTGGAATAGCCATAAGCTTTTTAGAACCTGCCAAAGAAAACAGCAATCTACTATTTGTTTTTTTCTGCGGGATCATCAGCGTTTCAGGAATGACTTTGCCTGGACTTTCGGGATCGTTTATATTAATTCTCCTCGGGAATTATGTACTGCTTCTAGTAGATTCAGTAAATGCACTTTTCGACACAATTGCCAATGTATTTCAAGGAGATTTTAGTTGGCTGTACGATCCGCACCGCATTGAATTACTTAAAGTTTTAGCTGTTTTTTCTATCGGCTCATTAGTAGGATTAGTTTCACTTTCGCACTTATTGGCCTATGTATTAAAACGATTTAAAAAAGCTACTTACGCAGTTATTATTGG
Source organism: Aequorivita sediminis (assembly GCF_032080575.2). Taxonomy (NCBI): domain Bacteria; kingdom Pseudomonadati; phylum Bacteroidota; class Flavobacteriia; order Flavobacteriales; family Flavobacteriaceae; genus Aequorivita; species Aequorivita sediminis. The sequence continues at coordinate 118,275 of NZ_JAVLSO020000006.1, forward strand.
CTTCATTGCTGGTTCATTAGGCGTTGTTTGGCCTTGGAAGGAAGAAAAATACGTTTATGATAATTTAGGGAATATTGTTGTTGACGCAAATGGAAGAGATATTATTACAGGATATACTCGCTATTTTCCAGAATCTTTTGGAATGGAAACTATACTGGCGATTGTGTTTATGGTAGTTGGGGTTATTATTGTATTAAGCTTAGATTGGTACGACAATTATAAAAAACAATAAAATGTCTAAATTCGGATTGGTTGGAAAAAACATTAGTTATTCATTTTCAAGGACTTATTTCACCGAAAAGTTTGAAAATGAAAACCTGAATCATACGTATGAAAACTTTGATATTCTTTCAATAGATGACTTTCCTAAGATCATTTCTGAAAATTCAAATTTAGTTGGTTTAAGTGTTACAATACCGTATAAAGAGGAGGTAATACCTTTATTAAATGACTTGGATGAAGAGGCTAAGTTAATTGGAGCTGTAAACACCATTAAAGTGTCAGAATCTAAAATGATTAAAGGATTTAATACCGATCATTATGGATTTCAGAAGTCTTTGGAAGCGTTTCTACCTATTCAACAAAAAACTGCACTAATCCTAGGAACTGGCGGGGCTTCAAAAGCAATTGCGTACGCTCTTGAAAAGCTAGAATTCGACTTTAAATTTGTAAGTAGAAAGAAAACATTGAGTAATTTAAGCTATGATGATCTTAATGAAAACATCATTCAAAATCACTGTTTAATTATTAACTGTACGCCTTTAGGCACTTTTCCTAATATAACTGCTTGTCCTAGTATCCCTTACGAGTTTCTTTCAAAAAAACACTTGCTTTTCGACTTGATATACAATCCTGCAGAAACTGAATTTCTAAAACGCGGAAAACTTCAAGGCGCAAGAATCTCTAACGGATTAAAAATGTTAGAGTTTCAGGCTGAAAAAGCTTGGGAGATCTGGAATTCATAAAATTTAAGGAAAAACTTTCAAAAAAGCCTTGTGTGCTTTGCAAGTTGCAGAGTTGTTAGTATATTGAACCTCTAAGATAAATGAACCTAAACATTGAAACAAATGTCTGACGAAAAAATGCCAAAGGAAACATCTACTCCATTGAGTAATCAAGAAAATGAAAAGGTAACTCCAGATAATGAAGCTCTATCTGAAAAAGAAGCGGTTACACCTGTAGAAGCTGAAAAGATTAATACAGAAGAAAAAGTAGTTTCGGATACAGATGCAGAGGAAACATCTCCTGCAACTGCTGATCTGGACGAAAATGAAATTGAAACTGAAGATGAAGAGGAAGTAGCTTCTTCAGAAGATGAGGAGGAAGACGAAACTAAAGAAGAAGAGGCACAAAAAGATTACAGTACGCTATCCAAAAAAGAGTTGATTGCAGAGTTTGAAAATTTATTGAACACGAAGAAGATTCAAGATTTAAAGCACGATGTTGAAGAAATTCGCGCAGAGTTTAACAATCAGTTTAATGAGGAATTAGAGCATAAGAAAGAAGATTTTCTTGCTGCGGGCGGAAACATTATAGACTTCCATTATACTACTCCATTAAAGAAAAAATTTAATTCACTTTATTTCGATTACAAGGAGAAGCGCAACAATTATTACAAATCCCTTAAAAAGGATCTTCAAGCAAACTTAGATAAGCGTTGGGAATTGATTGAGGAGTTAAAAAGCCTTTTAGGTGCTGAAGAAAACATCAACACCACTTACAAGCACTTTAAAGAAATACAAGAAAAGTGGCACGTTGCAGGTCCAATTCCGAGAGACAAATACAATACGGTTTGGAATACTTACCACCACCACGTAGAAAACTTTTACGATTATCTTCACCTGAATCGTGAATTCCGAGATATGGATTTCAAACACAATTTAGATGCTAAGTTAAAGTTGATTACCCGAGCTGAGGAACTTGCACAAGAAGCAAATGTAAACAAGGCATTCCGTGAGTTACAGATGCTTCACAAAATGTGGAAAGAAGATATAGGTCCAGTTGCTAAGGAATATCGCGATGAAGTTTGGGATAAGTTTAGCGAAGCTACAAAAGTTATTCACGATAAGCGTCAAGCGTATTTAGCCGAGGCTGAAAAAGAATTTGAAAGCAACCTAGATAAGAAAAAACAACTTATCGAGGAAATAAAAAAGACAACCGAAGAGACGAAATCTAGTCACCAAGGTTGGCAAAACTCAATTAAAAAGGTTCAAGAGTTAAGAGATACTTTTTTTAATACCGGTCGTGTACCAAGAGCAAACAACAAGGAAATCTGGAAGTCCTTTAAGGATGCTACTAGCAGTTTTAATTATCAGAAAAACTCTTTCTATAAAAACCAAAAGAAAGAGCAGTTTACAAATCTTGAAAAGAAGCGCGAGCTTATTAAAATTGCTGAAGACAATAAAGACAGCGAAGATTTTGAAACGACAACCCAGTTAATGAAGAAAATTCAGAATGACTGGAAGAATATTGGACACGTACCAAGAAAATACAGCGATAAAATTTGGAAGCAGTTCAAAAAAGCGTGTAATCACTATTTCGACCGACTTCACGCTCAGAAAAATGAAGCAAATAAAGAAGAGGTTGCTCATTATGAAGCAAAAGAAGCAATGCTTTCTAAACTCGCTACTTTTGAATTAAGTGGAGACCATAAAACCGATATTAAGGCTATAAAAGACAACATTACTGCTTGGAAAGAAATTGGTCGTGTACCTTATAACAAGCGTAATATTGAGCAGAAGTTTAATAAAATACTGGATGCACTTTTCAAAAAGCTTGATTTAGGTAAAAAAGAAGCGGAGCTTATCAAGTTCGACAATAAGCTAAACACGCTTGTAAATAGGGATGACGAGCGCAAACTCAAAAACGAACACTTCTTTATTTCTAAAAAGATTGAAGAAACGAAAGATGAAATCCGTCAGTTAGAAAATAACTTAGGTTTCTTCCGCCATGTAGACGACGACAATCCTATGGTTGTAGAAGTACACAAAAACATTGATCGTCATAAAGAACAATTAGAAGTTTGGAAGGCTAAGCTTTCAAAAATTAAAGAAGTTCGAGAAGACTAAAATTTAAATTTTTAAGCATAAAAAAAGATTTAATCATTTCAATTGAGAAAGATTAAATCTTTTTTTATTTATCAGTTATGCTATAGTGGTTATTGGAGTTTAGCTTCATTCCAAAAAATATTCATTTCTGCAAGCGTCATATCCTTTAAAGACTTGTTCATCTCTTTAGCCTTCCCTTCTAGATATTGAAAGCGTTTAATAAACTTTTTATTTGTACGCTCTAATGCATTTTCGGGATTTACGTTTAGGAATCGAGCATAATTTACCATAGAGAAGAGTACATCACCAAATTCGGCTTCAATTTTATCCTGATTGTTTTCGTTTATTTCGTGTTGCAATTCGCCTAATTCTTCCTGCAGTTTTTCAAACACCTGTTGGGGTTCCTCCCAATCAAAGCCTACACCCGCAACTTTTTCTTGTATTCTACTGGCTTTTACTACTGCGGGTAAGGATTTAGGAACACCTTCCAAAACACTTGTTTTTCCTTCCTTTAATTTTAAATTTTCCCAATTGCGCTTTACTTCAGCTTCATCTGCAACTTTTACATCGCCATAAATATGTGGGTGACGTGCTATAAGTTTATCGCATATACCATTACATACATCGGCAATGTCAAAATCGTTTGTTTCGCTTCCAATTTTTGCATAAAAAACTATGTGCAAAAGAACATCTCCCAACTCTTTTTTTACTTCATCTAGGTCGTTATCTAGAATGGCATCTCCAAGTTCGTAGGTTTCTTCTATGGTTAAATGACGAAGCGACTCCATAGTTTGTTTTTTGTCCCAAGGGCATTGCTCTCGCAATTCGTCCATTATAGTTAACAATCTATCGAAAGCTTTAAGTTGGTCTTGACGCGTATTTTTCATTGTAAATGAGGTGTAATTAAGTTTCAATGTAATAATGAATAAAGCAAGTTTATAGCAATGCTTAAATACTAAATATTACAGAGACTATAAAGTTATGGTTTATAATAAAATACCGAGTGATTAATACTTACTAAAAGAAAAAGTCTTAAAACCCAATTGGATTTTAAGACTTCCGTTATAAAATTCTATAATCTTTTTAAATAATAACAAACTATTATTTCTTACGAGCTGCTGTACTTTTAGCTGTTCCTCCTTTTTTTGCTGAAGACGCTTTCGCACTTGCAGCCTTAGGAGATGCAGCTTTTGCAGCTGTTTCTTTTTTAGGCTTTGCTGCTACTGTTTCCTTATCTTTGTCTTCTTCATTATTTTCAGCTTTTGCTTCAGAAAAATCTGTAAGACCATTTTTAACTAAAAGGTTGTACCACTGTAGTACCTTTTTAATATCACTGGCATACACTCTATCTTCATCGTAGTCTGGTAATACACTAAAGAAGTACTCTTCTAATTCTATTTTAGAAGATTTATGACTAATAGCTTCTTTTCCTTCTTCTTTTGTTGCAATCTTATTAAAGACTTCGCGTAGTGGAACCTCTGCTGATAGTGTGTATATAGCAATTTCTGAAAGCAGGCTCACATTGTGGCGGCCACTTACGTTAATTGTTTTACCATCTAAAAGCGACTCTGCTAAAAAGCCAGCTCTTGTTTGGGATTTTAATTTATATAATCCAGGTTTACCGGAGATTGATAACACTTTTTCTAAGCTCATAAAATTCCTTTATTTTTTAATGGTTACAAATATCTTTGGTTTGGTTTAGATACGCAAGTGAGTTAGCGTTTCTTTTTTGCATTTGGAAATTTCATTCGGTAATCGATATTAATCTTCCCTTTTGAAATATTCGCAAGCTTACTTTTTATTAATCTTCTCTTTAACGGAGATAGTTTATCGGTAAATAAAATCCCTTCGATATGGTCGTATTCGTGTTGAATAATTCGCGCTACCATTCCTTTAAAAGACTCCTTGTGTTTTTTGAAGTTTTCATCGTAATATTCCATTACAATTTCAGGTTGGCGGAATACATCTTCGCGAACATCTGGTATACTTAAACACCCTTCATTAAAAGCCCATTCATCTCCAGATTCTTCTAAAATTCTAGCGTTGATAAATACCTTCTTAAATGTTGAAACATATTTCTGCTCCTCTTCAGTAAGATCTTCGTCATCTTCAAAAGGGGTGGCATCAACAATAAATAGACGAATCGGTAAATTTACCTGTGGTGCCGCAAGACCAATACCACGTGCCTCATACATTGTTTCGAACATATTGTCGATTACCTCCTTAAGGTTTGGATAATCTTTTGTTATTTCTTCGGTTTCCTTTCTTAAAACTGGATCGCCGTAAGCTACTATTGGTAAAATCATTCTCTATATCTATTATTATTTTAATTCATTATTATGGTGAGCGTGCGATAAATTGCGAGCTTACAAAGCTATTTATTATATAAATACTCTTGTAAAATTATTGTTGCACTAATTTCATCAACTAGCGCCTTATTTCTACGTTGCTTCTTTTTAAGACCACTATCAATCATAGTTTGAAACGCCATTTTGCTAGTATAACGTTCGTCCACACGTTTAACTTGTAAGTCGGGGAAGATATTTGAAAATTTCTTTAAAAACTTCTGAATCTCCACTTCTATATTGGAAGGTGTGCCATCTTTCTGTTTAGGTTCGCCTACCAAAACCAATTCAACTTTCTCTGAAGCTATATATTTCTTCAAAAAATCGATTAATTCGGGAGTAGGAACCGTTGTTAAACCTGAAGCAATTAGCTGCAACTCGTCTGTAATGGCGATGCCCGTGCGTTTACTACCGTAATCTAAAGCTAAAATTCTTCCCATAACTTCGGCAAAAATAAGCCTTTGTGAATTACTATACTATTATGAGCCGTTTTTTTGATTTATGAAGAGTATATTTGTGGTATTAGGGGTGAGTGGTGAGATGTGAGAAGTTGGAGGTTGGAGTTGAGTTATGAGTTATGAGTTATGAATTATGAATTATGAATTATGAATTATGAATTATGAATTATGAGTTTAAACTAACTACTAATGAATTAACAAAGAGAAAAAGTAAATTAAAATTATTAACGATTATATATAATGACCGAACTAAAGACGATTATAGAAAAAGCTTGGGACGATCGATCCTTACTAACCGAATCTGAAACACTTGTGGCTATCCGTCAAGTTGTAAATTTATGCGATCAAGGGAAATTGCGTTGTGCAGAGCCTGTAGCCGATGGGTGGCAAGTTAACGAATGGGTGAAAAAAGCTATTGTTCTCTACTTCCCTACTCAGAAAATGCGCACTATGGAAGCTGGAATTTTTGAATATCACGATAAAATTCCATTGAAATCTGGGTATGAAGCCAAAGGAGTTCGCGTTGTGCCTCATGCTGTGGCACGCCATGGAGCTTATATTTCGAAAGGGGTAATCCTAATGCCTAGTTATGTTAATATTGGTGCGTATGTTGATGAAGGTACCATGGTAGATACTTGGGCTACAGTTGGTAGCTGTGCTCAAATTGGTAAAAACGTTCACCTTAGTGGTGGTGTAGGTATTGGAGGGGTTTTAGAGCCTTTACAAGCTTCCCCGGTAATTATTGAAGATGATGCTTTTATAGGCTCCCGCTGCATCGTTGTTGAAGGGGTACGCGTAGGGAAAGAAGCTGTTTTGGGAGCAAATGTGGTACTTACTGCTTCAACAAAAATTATAGATGTTACAGGAGAATCTCCTGTTGAAACAAAAGGCTATATTCCGGAGCGTTCGGTAGTAATTCCTGGTAGCTATACCAAAAAGTTCCCAGCAGGTGAATATCAAGTTCCTTGTGCGCTAATAATTGGGAAACGCAAAGAAAGTACAAACTTAAAAACATCGCTTAACGACGCTTTACGTGAGTATAGTGTTGCGGTATAATTCAGAAAAACCTGAATTTTTATTTACAACCAATCCAATTCTTAAAAACAATATCGAGTTGTTATAATTGAATATAGCAACTCGTTTTAATTGAATAAACTACAGCAAAGTATTACGGTATGTTAATTAAAACCAAAATGAATAGGTATTTATCTCTTTAAGGTTTTAAACCTGTATTTTTGCCAAAAATTAAAATAGATTAGTATTATGAGATTTATATTTGCTTTATTATTTGCAATTTCACTGGTTTCTTGTAACGATTCGGCTAGCAATGATTACACGTTTGAAGGTGATGCTGTTGGGTTTGAAGATGGAGACAAAATTTATGTATTTACTTTAGAAAATAAACAGCCTAAAGCTGTGGACACTTTAACGGTAACCGATGGAAAGTTTTCGGCTACTTATAATAAGAGTGAAGGTTATGACCTAAACTTTTTACGTATAGATGGTGTAAACGGGTCTGTTTTATATTTTCCTGAAAACGTAGATATGCAAGCTGTAGTATACAAAGATAGCTTACAAGCTTCAAGAGTGAGCGGTGGAAAAGAAAATGAAGCTTATAGTGAGTTTGTTGACAAGATGGTTTCTTTAAACAAGGTTAAGCAGCAACAAATGGAGCGTTACCGTGCTGCACAACAAGAAAATGACACTGCTGCCATTACACAGGTTCAAAGTGAAAACTTAAACTTGATGAATGAAGAAATTGAATTCAAAAAAGATTTCTTAAGTAAAAACAACAATTCGATTTTTGCTGTGATGCTAATTTCTGAAATGGTTAGCAAAAAGGAGTTAAACCCAAGCGAGGCTTCAACATTTATCGACAATCTGAACCCAAAACTAGCCGAAAACGAGTTGGTTATCGACCTTAAAAACAACGTTTCGTCTTTAAAGAAAGCGAGTATTGGTAGTAAAGCTCCTAATTTTAGCGCTCCTACTCCTACAGGCGAAATGATGTCGTTGGAAGATGCATTAGGAAAATATACTATAATTGATTTTTGGGCTTCTTGGTGTAAACCATGCCGTGTAGAAAACCCTAACGTAGTAAAGGTTTATAATAAATATCACGAAAAAGGATTAAACATTATTAGTGTTTCCTTAGATAAAGACACTCAGAAAGACAAATGGCTCCAAGCTATCGAAGATGATAAAATGGATTGGTATCACGTTTCTAACTTAAAGTGGTGGCAAGATCCTATTGCGCAGCAATACAATATACGTGCTATTCCAGCAACCTTTTTACTGGATGAAAATGGAGTTATTATAGATAAAGACCTTAGAGGTGCAGCTTTAGAAGCTAAAATTTCAACCTTACTAGGTGGAGAATAATTTCTATAGAAATTAAATACTAAAAAAGCCTCGGAAACACATTAGTTTTCGAGGCTTTTTTATTGAGGTACTTTCCTTCTACCTTTTCTGTTTAGTTTAAAAGAAAACTAACATTTACTGTAGTTTTTATTTCCATTTCGCCAGGAGCTATTGTTTCTTGCCCTCCTTCACTTTGATCGCTCATCATTGCAGATTTGTACATAATGGGCCCAGGTCCAGCATTTGTCTGTTCACTAATTGAAACTGCTTTTCCTACAGTTTGATTTAAAACGCCCGCGTATTCTTTGGCTTTCATCGACGCATTTTCGATTGCATTTTTACGTGCTTGACTTTCTAATGCCTCTATTTTTGAGGACGAAAACATAACGCCATCAATACGATTAACGCCCGTATCTAGAAGACCACTAATAATAGTTTCGTATTGCGAGAGGTCGTGTAACTTTATCGAGATAGCTTGGTTTGCAGCAAACGTATATGTTTTGGTATTGTAATCGTAATTCTTATTTAAATTCATGTATTGGGTTTGAACATCTTTATTTGCGATGTTCATTTTCTTCAAAAATTTAATAACGTCGTTTACAATGGCATCGTTTTGCTTTTTTAACGATTTAACGTTTTCACCTGTATTTTCTACACGAATATTGATTGTTACATCATCGGGAACAACACGTACAATACCTTCGCCTGTAACATCTATAGTTGGAGGTGGAAGTGTATTTTGAGCCATAACTGCGGTTGTTGTTAATGCTAAAATTAAAATGGTTTGAAGTGCTTTCATATTTTGTTGAATTAGTTTAATAACTGTTGAGATTTTAAATTTTCCCAAGTTTATGCATAATGAATAAAATAATTAAGGGAACAGCAAGCAAAACAACAATCCACAAACTTGTAGTAAATAAGCTAGGTACAAACATTAGTGTTAGTGCATAACCTCCTAAAGCTCCACCTATATGCGCATCGTGACCTACATTTCCTAGTCTTTTTTTCATTCCGAAGATAGAATACAACAAATATGCCACACCAAATAACCAAGCTGGAATAGCAATAGGTATAAAAAATAAATAGAGCCCCATATTTGGATGAAATAATATAGCGGAATACAAGATTCCCATAACTGCACCACTTGCTCCTATTGCGCTGTAATGAGGTTCATCTTTATGAAAGTAAAACGAAAGTAAATTCCCTGCTAATAAGCTTACAACATAAATAATTACGAAGGAAGTTACACCAATACTATTAATTACAACGGGAGCAAAAAAGTATAGGGTAAGCATATTGAATAATAAATGCGAAAAATCTGCGTGTAAAAATGCCGAGCTAAACATTCTTATTTGCTCTCCGTGACGTATCCCCGAAATATTGAATTTATACTTATTGAAAAAGGTCATGTCGTTAAAACCTTTCATTGATATAATTACGTTTGCAGCGATAATTACAATTGTTGCGATGTCTAAGTTTAACATATATATATTTGAATATTTTGAAGTCAAAAATACGAAAACCAAGGGTGAAATTAGGAGTATTTAAGCCGAATTGTGAATTTATTGGCAGCTATTTATAAATCTAAATTACCTTCAACAATTACCGACAAATCTATAGATTCACTAAGATTGCATTCATTTAAAGCGAGATTATAGATAGTGATGAAGTTACCTTACGTTACGAAATGATAAAAGGGGTGAGAATAATTAAAAAATTACTTTTAATTTCCTATTTGCGATGCACACTTTCAAGAAATAAATTGAGTAATTTTGCGGTTTCATTACCTATGCAAAGAATTCTATATATATTCGTTTACCCTATTCTATGGCTTATTTCAAAATTGCCAATGCGTATTTTGTACATAAAATCAACTGCGTTATTTATATTGGTTTACTACATTGTCGGGTATCGTAAGAAAGTAGTAAAAGAAAATTTAGCCTTAGCTTTTCCCGAAAAAACACAGGAAGAACGCAATAAAATCACCAAAGCATTTTTCGAGCATTTATGCGATCTTATTTTTGAAACCATAAAAGCTTTTACCATTTCAGAAAAAGAAATCCGCAAGCGCTTTCTAGTAACCAATGTTGAAATACTAGACAGCTATTACAACAGTGATAAAAGTATTTTATTAATGGCTGGGCATTATGGAAATTGGGAATGGAGTGGCATTCTAAACAAACTCATGAAACATCAAGCTCACGCTGTTTACAAACCGTTAGACAATAAACAATTTGACGATTTGGTTAAAAAAACTCGGGAGCATTTTGGAGGTATTATTGTAAGTAATAAAAAAATAGTTCCAGTACTTTTCCGAAAATGGAAAAAAGGAATAAAGACGCTCACCTACATCCTTTCCGATCAATCTCCTAAACTGAATGCCTTTAAGTATCGCGATACTTTTATGGGGATAGATGTTCCTATGTTTACTGGAACCGAGGAATTGGCTAAAAAGTTAGACTTTGCAGTGCTTTATTTAAAAGTTGAAAAAGTAAAGCGCGGGTATTACACCGCCACATTTGTTCCTATTGCAGATCATCCAAAAACGTATGAAGACTTTCAAATTACCCGTATGTTTTTTGATATGTTAGAAACACAAATTCGTGAAAACCCAGCGCATTATCTATGGTCGCATAAACGTTGGAAACACAGAAAAAAATAACAAGTTCAATATTTTATTTAGCATCTTTTAAAAGACGCCCTTTATAGCAATAAGGAGGTTAATAATTTAAACTATCCAAGGGACTTTTAATTTTATTGAGTTGTTTTTGAGTTACGTTGGTATAAATCATCGTTGTTTTAATACTGTAGTGTCCTAATAAATCTTGAATTAACCTAATATCTGTTCCGGTTTGCAACAAATGCGAAGCGTAACTATGTCTTAATCCGTGTAGGCCTACACTTTTATTAATTCCTGCATTTTTTAAGCCCTCTCTAAAAACCGTTTGTACAGTTCCTTTAGAATATTGCCCACCAAACCTACCTTCTAGTAAGTATTTTTTGGGTTTATATTGAAAGTAATATTTCCTTAATAATGGCAAAATGGAATTTGGTAACGGGACATATCTGTCTTTTTTGCCTTTTGCTTGAGCTATCAGCACTATTCCATCTTTAGAATTAATATGTTCTAACTTAAGGTTTACCACCTCACTTACTCGCAAGCCCATACCGTAGCACAGTTGTAATGCTAAGAGGTGTTTGATGTTTGTAACTTGTTTAAAAAGTAAAGAAATTTCTCGTTGAGTTAATGTTTTTGGTAGGGTTGCCGGCTTTTTAGGTCTTGGGATATCAAAAAACATTTTTTCGCGGTGTAAGACCTGTTCGAAATAAAATTTAATTGCATTTATTTTCCCATTTAATTTTCGCTCTTTCATTTTTTCATTTTTTAAACAATAGAGGAAATATGACTTAAGTTTCTCTGGAGTAAGTTTTTCTACAGGATAATTATTTAGCAATAACAATAAATGCTTGAGCTCTGTGCAATAAACCCGAATTGTATTCTCGCTATAAGCTTTAAGATTTAATTGGTTTACAAAGTGTAACATAGCTTGCTGATTTACTGGATGAATATTACACAGCAATTTATTTTTATTGTTTTTTTTAGGTAGGTATAGCACTTCTCGTACGGCAGGTGTGTCTAATAGATACCAAGATTTATTGGATTGGCTCCATTTAGCTGATGGAAATCTTTTTTTTAGGGCATTTTTTAGATGAAAATGGTATGGAAATCTAACCCAAATAACGGGTTTATTCTTATGAGCTCCAGGTTCGAATTTATAGTTTTTCAGGTCCATAGCGTATCGTCATTTTGTATATCAAACAATCTGAAAATTAGTGATATACGTCTAAAGATATACAAAATAACGCATAGAAAAAACTGTATAAAGTCTTATGTATTGGTAGTTGGGTAAAAAATTTGGTGTTTTTCGGGGTATGTTACGAAATTGCGTATATTTACGTGTTGGCAACAAGCTAAAAAACATCTGAACATAAATGAAAGATAATAGACCTATAGACAGAAAAAGAAGTTCGGGAGGAAATGCAGAAATCGGAACCAAGGAAGATGGAGCAATTGAACAAATGATAAAAATTGGCGAAAGACTAATTGTACTCAAAGAAAGGTCTATTTATGAATTTATGATGGCTGATGACGTTGACCCTGAAAGAACAAATATTAATCTTCCAAACAACATTCATAAACTGATAATTGACCAAGGTTCGGAATCTGAAATGGTTTCAAGAGTTTTTATTACTGCAAACATTCTATTTAATAAAGGCAAATTTGAAAATACAATAGATACAGAAAAAGCATTAACTCTAACTTTAGACCTTATTCAAGAATTATCAATTTTAGATACTGAAATTCAGAGCTATTTAGATAAGGAAATAGAGGTTACTGAAGAGTACGAATCTAAAAGAAGTAAACCTGTTAGTTATTCAATTCCATCGATTGGTAATGCCAAAAATAGATGCACAACTATTTTTCAAAAAGCTGACCACATTGAGCAGACATTGATGAAAATAATTACTCTTTTTTATCCGAATGACGGATTAACTCAACAATCTCATTTTCCAAAGCTATACAAAATTATCGAGGAGAAATATGGCGAAAAAGACAGTTTCACCGAGTTTCTCGGTAAGATTTTAGAATTTATGAAACTAATAAGAAATTTAAGAAACGCTTTAGACCATCAACTTAAAGGCGTTGAAATTTATGATTTTGAATTAGCACCAAACTCTGACGTTATCGCACCAAGTATTGAATTAGATTTTAAAGGCAGTAAATTAGAAAGGCAATCATTGTCGGAATTTTTAAAATTTCTAGTTCCAAACTTTATTTATATCTGTGAAATTACCATCGTGCATTTAGCTGGTCGAAATTTTATTCCAACACTTATGCAACAAACAGTTCAAGAAATTCCAGAAAATAAAAGAAGAAATAAGTTTGTTAAATATAGCTTTTGGTCTAATATGGGAGAAGGTGGATATTATGACCAATAAAAACTCATAAAAATAAAATGGAAGAGAAAAATAAAATAGCTGATTTACCATCTTATTCAAAAATCAGAAAAGATGTTCAAGGAGCTAATGCAATTGGTAAAATAGTAAAAATTCTTTCATTTTTTGGTATCAAAAACAAAAGCTTAAATGAAGCCTTTTCTAAAATTCCTGACTTAAAAAAAGAAGTTGAGCATCTTTCTACATTACCAGATAGATTCAATTCACATTTTGCCAAATTAGGATGGATTTCACACGAATCTATGAATTCGCCACTAATGGAAAAGGCAGTTGAATTAGCTGATAATGGCGATATTGAAAAAGCAGAAACAATTTTATCAAATCATTTCACATCAACAGAAATTAATTGGTTACAACATAGATTCAGAGTTTTACCTGCATTTTCAATACGTTTTGAACTAATTGAGAAAGCATATAAAGACACACTTGAAAGAAGATTTCATTCTTGCGTTCCACTATTACTAACAATAATCGATGGAGCAGTTAATGATATAAGTAAGAGTAAAGGTTTCTTTTCAGAAAACACCGAATTAAAAGCTTGGGATAGTATTGCATCTCACAGTAGCGGACTGACAGCTATTAAAGATATTTTTAATGCTTCAAGAAAAAAAACCAACGCTGAAGAAATATTTCTACCTTATAGAAATGGAATTTTACACGGTAGAGATTTAAAATTTGACAATCAATATGTTGTAGGGAAATGTTGGTCGACACTATTTGCAGTTAATGACTGGGCAAGAGCACTAAAAGAAGAAAAAGAAAACCCGCCAATTCCAGAAAAACAATTGACTTTAAGTGAAAGTTGGAAAGAATTAAAGAAAACTATAATTGAACATCAAGAATGGAAAGTTAAAAGTGATTTAAGATGGAAGGAACTTGACAATTGGAAACCTAGAGTAAACATAGAAGTTGAGCCATTAAACTTTAATAAATATAGTCCAGAAAAAACCGCATTTGAAATAGCTCAAAGTTGGAAAAATAAAAATTACGGCAATATTGCTAAACTAGTTCATAGGTTTAGTGATAAGGAAATAAATATTGGTGCAGAAGCTGGAAAAATAAGACGTGAATTAGAATACAAAAAACTGATTTCGTTTAAGATTAAATCTGTTAGAGATGAAGCACCAGCAATCTCTGAAGTAACAATGGATATTGTATATCAATTGTATAAAGAAGAAAAGTCAAAAGAGATTGTTTTAAGGTTGATATGTAAAGCAGAAGACGGAGAAATGGGAATAAATGGAAAAGAAAATATGTATTGGGAATTTATAGATAATTTCTTCTATTCATTAGACTTTTGAAAAAAAGCCAGTTGCCAACAATGTATAAAAATAATAGCGGTTTAGTCGCTAAAACGAAAGTAAGTAAATATAAAAAAAGGTCTGTATTTAACCGAAAAATTAGTGCGTAAAATCCGCTACTATTCTTATACGAGACCGTCAGACTGTCTCAAAACTTAATAAGTTTGTTGAAAACTCATTGCACTCTCTTTAGATGCTGCCTTGGTTATTTGTATCTTAA
>NZ_JAVLSO020000007.1:0-118404 GCF_032080575.2 Aequorivita sediminis
GGTTTCAATTCCAATTAAGTTGAGCCCTACAAGAATCGCTCTTGTTTATCTCAGCACAAAGCTTAGCAAACCATGACAATTAAAATTGCATTGCTATTTATCCATATATCAGTTCAACTTCAACTTCGACTTCGACTTCGATTTCAATATTACTCAAGTGTTACAATTAAATCGTCCTTCATTACCATAGTTCCAGGCTTAAGGGTGATAGACTTCACTTTCCCATCCTTATTGGCAGTTATTGAAGATTCCATTTTCATAGCTTCAATAATAAAGAGGTGATCGTTTTTCTTTACTTTTTGTCCTTTTTTCACCAATACTTTATATAAGCTTCCTTGTAAAGGTGCACCGTACTGATTTGGATCTTGAGTGTCGGCTTTTACGTGAACTTCTTTTTCTACCTTAATAGATTTATCTCTAATTTGAATAAATCTGTTTTCCCCGTTTACCGAAAAGAAAACTATACGTACTCCATCTTCATTAGGTATTCCTACCGAAAGCAATTTAACGATAATAGACTTGCCTGGCTCTAATTCAATAATAGCCTCTTCGCGAAGTTTCATTCCGTAGAAGAAATTTTCAGTAGCAAGAATAGCAACATTGCCATACAGTTTATATTTTTCGTGTGCGTCTTCAAAAACACGTGGATATAAACTATAAGAAAGGAAATCCTCAAACTCAATTTGTCTTGTAAAGCCTTGTTGAAATTTCTTACTGAAAACCTTAAATTCTGCCTCGAAATCTATTGGCTTTAGATGTGCATTCGGTCTATCGGTATACGCTACGTTGTTTTTCAAAATTATCCTCTGAAGTTCTTTTGGAAACCCTCCAAGTGGTTGTCCAAGATCCCCTTTAAAGAAGTTTATTACAGATTCTGGGAAGGAAATGTCTTCGCCGCGCTGCATAACATCTTCTGGAGTAAGGTTGTTTGTAACCATAAAAATAGCCATATCTCCAACTACTTTGGAGCTTGGCGTTACTTTTACTAAGTTGCCAAACATTCTATTTACCTGCTCGTACATCTTTTTCACTTCATCAAAACGATCGCCTAAACCAAGTGCTTCGGACTGCGGACGTAAATTTGAATACTGTCCGCCTGGAATTTCGTGTTGGTAAACCTCTGCTGTTCCTGCCTTTAGTCCAGATTCAAACGGATAGTACATTTCGCGAACGTCTTCCCAATAATTAGAAAACTCGTTTAGTTTGGTGATATCAAATTTGTTTTCTCGAGGTTGATTGCGCATCATCTCAACTATAGCGTTGAAGTTTGGCTGAGAGGTAAGCCCCGAAAGTCCGCCTAAAGCAACATCTACAACATCAACTCCCGCTTCAATAGCTTTTAGGTAGGTAGCAGATTGTATTGATGAAGTGTCGTGAGTGTGCAAGTGCAACGGAATTTTAACTGTGTCTTTTAATGCAGCCACCAGTTCTGCAGCGGCATAAGGTTTTAAAAGACCAGCCATATCTTTAATCGCAATCATATGCGCCCCGGCATTTTCTAAGTCTTTTGCAAGTTGTGTATAATATTTTACGGTGTATTTGCTTTCATTTGGGTCAAGAATATCACCTGTATAGCTAATTGCTGCTTGAGCAATTCCGCCAGTTTTGTTTCGAACATAGTTAATACTTGGCTCCATTGCTTTAACCCAGTTTAATGAGTCAAAAATTCTAAAAACATCAATTCCGTTTTCCCAAGAGGTTTCAATAAATTTTTCAATTAAATTATCAGGATATGCCTTGTAACCAACTCCATTCGAGCCTCGAAGTAGCATTTGGAAAAGTATGTTTGGCATCAACTTGCGAAGTTCGCGTAATCGCGTCCAAGGACTTTCATGTAAAAATCTAAGGCAAACATCAAAGGTTGCACCTCCCCACATCTCAATACTAAATGTATTTGAGTGATTTTTGGCAAAACTTTCAGCTACTTTCAGCATATCATAACTACGCATCCTGGTAGCGAGTAATGATTGATGCGCGTCGCGAATTGTTGTGTCTGTATATTGAATCTTCTTTTCATCTTTTAGCCAAGCACAGAATTTTTCGGGACCCATTTCCGTGAGCATATCTTTTGTGCCTTTTGGAAATTCTTGGCTTTTATCAAATTTTGGCACTTTAGGTGTTCTAAAAACCTTGTTTTTATCGATGGTTTTTACATCTGGGTTTCCGTTTACAATTACTTCTCCTAAATAATTTACAATTTTAGAAGTACGATCTTGTGGAAGTTTTATTTCGAATAGAGAAGGGGTGTTGGCAATAAAATTAACAGTAGCTCTCCCTTCTTTAAAAGTTTCGTTGTGTATTACATTTTGAAGAAAATGAATATTGGTTTTTACCCCGCGTATTCTAAATTCTCTAAGTGCGCGTGACATTTTACGCACTGCACCGTCCAATGTTCGTCCGTGGGCAGAAACCTTTACAAGCATAGAGTCGAAAAAAGGGCTAACGCTATAGGATTGATAAATACTACCGGCATCTAGACGAATTCCCATTCCGCCAGCACTGCGATAGGTAGTAATGGTTCCGTAATCTGGGGTGAAATTATTTTCGGGATCTTCAGTTGTAATACGGCATTGCATAGCAAAGCCATAAGTTGCTAATGAGTCTTGACCGTAAATTTTAATCTGTTTATCGCTTAATTTGTAACCTCCCGCAATAAAAATTTGAGTTTTTATAAGGTCTACTCCAGTTACCATTTCGGTAACCGTATGTTCTACTTGAATTCGTGGATTCACTTCAATAAAGAAAACGTTGTCATCTTTATCAACTAAAAACTCAACTGTACCTACGTTATTGTAATTTACTTCCTCTGCAATTTTAATTGCGTATTTATAAAGCGCATCTTTTACATTCTGGGAAACATTAAAAGAGGGAGCAACTTCAACAACTTTTTGGTGACGCCTTTGTACCGAGCAGTCACGCTCGTATAAATGGCGAATATTTCCGTGGTTATCGGCTACTATTTGAACTTCTAAATGCTTAGGATCTTCAACGTATTTCTCGAGAAACATGGTGTCGTCGCCAAAAGCATTAAGCGATTCGCTTTTTGCAGAATCGAAATTGTTTTTTAAATCGTCTTCAGTGCGAATAATTCTCATTCCGCGTCCACCACCACCAGAGGCAGCTTTCAGCATAATAGGATAGCCTACTTTTTTGGCTTCGGAAATGGCAATTTTTAAAGAAGATAATTCCTTGTCATTACTTTTAATAATAGGAACGCCACACTTTTCGGCAATTTTTTTGGCAGTAATTTTGTCTCCTAAAGCGTCCATAGCTTTTGGATCTGGACCTATAAAGATAATTCCATTTTTGGCACAGTTTCGAGCAAATTCAGAGTTTTCAGATAAAAAGCCATACCCGGGGTGAATGGCATCTACATTCTTAGACTTGGCAAGTTCAATAATTGCATTTCCGTCTAAGTAGGGTTTTAAAGGCTGGTCATTTTCACCTATTTGATAAGATTCATCAGCTTTATAGCGATGTTGTGAATAGCGGTCTTCAAGAGTATAGATAGATACTGTTTGCAAATTAATTTCTGAACAGGCTCGCAATACTCGAATGGCTATTTCACCACGGTTAGCCACCAAAACTTTCTTTATCTTCATGAATTATTTTTTATAAGGATATACGTAAGGCTATAAAGATAAACAAGGCTATGCTTTAATATGAAAATAAAACGAAAGAATTAACAATATTTCAAAAACCCGAAATAGGATAAATAAGTGTTAAAATAAGCTAGAAATACTGTGTTTTACATTAACGTTGAGGGCGCTGCTGTCTTTTTCTTCGTATGATATATGGATTTACATTTTTGTAATTACGAATTACAAAGGCTAATGCGCTTTCCAATACCTGCCCCATATTAATTGCTTTTTTAAAGTTCACATCACCTGTAAGTTCAAAAAGATCCATTTTTAATTCTTCAATCTTTTCGGGAGGTGAAATAGTGTCTTCTTTCATGCAATTTATCAAGGCTTTTAATCTCTTTTTCTCATTTGTAGCTCGTTTTGCTAGCAATGATCTTTCCTCACTAATATACTGGTCTATTGACGTTTGTTGAAGAAGTTCCATGGTCATTTCAACTAACTTATTGTTTTCTTTTAGGAATTGAGGTTTGTAAACCTTTGCATTCCCTTCATAAGATTGTTGGTCAAAATCTATAGCGCGAATTCTATATTGAATTCGGTCAAAATCGTGAGTAAGTACCATTACATAGTTGTAAGATCGCATATCTCCTAATAAACGTATAAAGCAGCGTTCGTTGAATTTTACAAATTCTTTGGCTATCTCAAGTTTGTCTCTTTTAGAACATTCATCCAAATGGTTGTTTATAAATTCGTCACCAGGAATTCCTGAAATATGCTCCTCTATTAAAGTATTTTTTCTCACTAAAAAGTTAATGTGGTTTGGCGAAAGTAAATCTTCAAGTTCTAAGCCGTATATTCGGGAAGCATCTGCTTTTTTAATGTAGATATAGAGATAATTATCGTTAAGAATATTACGAACTTTAATTCGAAATGGTTTAGAATTTCCAAAGGTGCAATAATCTACACTATCAATATTTAAGAAAGGTAAAATAGTTTCATTTCCATCGGAATGTAGAATGGAGTATACTTTTTTTAAGCTCTCATTTATTTCTTCTGTTTCAAATTCAGAATAGTAAACTCTTACCCAAAGCGTGTCTTTTCCATTTTTATCATATACAGAAACAGACCCCTGAAATCGCAATAAATCGTCGTAGTAAATAGGAATTTTAATGGTTCTCCCGTGACGGGTTAAATACTTTAAAAACCTATCAGTAATAGGGTAAGTGGGTTTCTTCTTCGAAATGAGTTTATTTTGACTTGGCATAATTGCGGTAAATATTCTTTAAATATAAGGGTTTTCATAATTATGGATTATTTCTTCATCTTCATCTTCAATTCATCTTCATCTTCTAATTTCTATTCCCTTAAACCATCCCTTTAATATCATTCCCCCAAGTAGGGTAAGCAAAAATCATTGCTTTAAGATTTTCTGTGGTGAGTTTCCCACAAATAGCCAGCACAAACAAATTAATCATTTCACCAGCGCCAGTAGCAATTATGTGGGCGCCAAGGACGATGTTTCTATCCTTATCTACAATAGTTTTATAGGCGTAAACTTTGTCGTTTAGACGTTTTGCATTAAACCATTTAGGAACGCTTTTGTATTCTACTACATAGTTATAGCCTTTTTCTTTTGCTTCGTCTTCAGTCATTCCAATAGTGGCAACCTGAGGAATTGTAAAAACCACAGAAGGCACAGGCGGGAAATCCATTTTAGTCTTATTCCCATTTCTAATATTTAAAGAAACAACTCGAGCTTCCTGAGAAGATGTTGGGGTTAACGGAAGTGACCCACTTGCCGAAACATCACCGCAAGCATAAACAGATTTATTAGTTGTGTTTTGAAGAAATTCATTTACTGAAACTCCTCCCTTTTCAAATGCTACATTTCCTTTTTCTAAATCTAATTCGTCTATAGAAGGAACGCGACCGGCGGTGTTAAAGACCATTCTTGTATCGACCGATTCAGCTTTACCATTTACCTCAAATGAAACTCTATAGTTTTTCTGAAGCTTCTCTACTTCAGTAACCTTTGCATTAAAAATAAATTTAATTCCAATTTCTTCTGAAGCTTTTGTGAGGTGTTCAACAATATCGGCTTCAAAAGGACCTAAAGGTCTATCTGAAAATTCAATTACGGTAACTTTTACTCCACAACGAGCCGCAATGTGCGCAAATTCCATCCCGATATATCCCGCGCCTACAAAAACCATGTTTTCTGGTAATTCCTCTAGCTCAAAAAAATCGTCACTAATTTTTAAATAATCTCTTCCGGGAATTTTTAGTTCCATTGGTTTTTGCCCTGTTGCAATAACTATTTTTTTAGCCTTTACAGTTTTCCCTTCTACCGATAGTGTGTTTTCATCTAAAAATTTTGGCGATTGATGATACATTGAAATTCCTGCTTTTTTTAACTCTTTTTCAGTCACTGCAGGAACAGCATCAGTAAATTTCGATTTAAATTTTTGTATATCTCTCCAGTCAATTTTAGGAATAGATGTGATACCATTACCCTTCAAGTTTTCTGAAAGTTGTATGGCTTCGGTAAATCCAACTAAAACTTTTTTAGGGTCGCATCCTCTTTGAGAGCAAGTTCCGCCAAATTCACGGTTGTCGGCGATTGCAACTTTCATTCCTTCGGCAGCACAATCGTATGCTACAGTTTTACCCGCCGTGCCAGTTCCTATTACAAAAACATCGTATTCTTTAAACGCCATTACTTAAATTTTTAAACACCTAAGGATTTAAACTTATGGGATGTTGTTTCAGTTAATTCTAAAAATACAGATTCATTTCAGGGATGTATGTTATTAAAATGATAAAGTTGAAATTAAAACCTGTCAGCTTTTGAAAACCTGATAGGTTTGGATTAAATTTGCCGTTCAATGAGCAAAACATTCGCTACTTCACTGTATTCTCAGTCTTTGCAAACGCAAAAACTAGGAGAAGCTATATCCCAAAAGCAACGAGCAATTTCAGTATCAGGCCTTGTTGGCTCTTCCATTTCGATGGTTTTGGCCCAAGCCTTTAAAAATACCGATTTGCCTTTTCTTTTTATTTTGAATGATAAAGAGGAAGCCGCTTATCACCTTAACGATTTGGAAAACCTTTTGGGTGATAAAAATGTACTTTTTTATCCTGGAAGTTATCGCCGGCCATATCAAATAGAAGAAACGGATAACGCTAATGTTTTATTGAGAAGTGAGGTTTTAAACCGAATTAATTCTCGAAAAAAACCGGCATTTATCGTCACTTATCCCGAGGCACTTTTTGAAAAAGTTGTTACTCGAAAGGAATTAGAACAAAACACCCTAAAAATAGCGGTAAACGATCAGCTTTCAATTGATTTTGTAAACGAAGTCTTGTTTGAATATCGTTTTAAACGAACAGATTTTGTTACGGAACCAGGTGAGTTTTCGGTTCGCGGAGGAATTTTAGATGTGTTCAGTTTTAGTAATGATGAACCCTATCGAATTGAGTTTTTTGGTGATGACGTAGATAGTATTCGAACCTTCGATGTGGAAACACAGCTTTCATTAGAACAAATAAAAAAAATTTCAATAATTCCAAATATTGAAAACAAGATAATCGATGAAAACCGAGAGTCTTTTCTAAAATATATTGCTTCTAAAACAGTGGTTTTTCTAAAAAATGAAGAACTTTTTAGCAGTGCAATAGATAATCTTTTCAAAAAAGCAACCGAAGCTTTTAACGCAATCGATTCTGAAATAAAACGAGCAAAGCCTTCAGAGTTATTTTGCGATTCTACATTGCTGAATGGGCAACTTACAGAGTTTACAACTGTTACATTAAACGTAAAGGGAAGAAGAAATTTAAAAGAGGATGCTAATCGATTAGAGAAAGTGTCTTCGGTAATATTTTCAACCAAGCCACAGCCTTCATTTAATAAGCAATTTAATTTGCTGATTGATAATTTGAATGAAAACACCGATAACGGATATAAAAACTACATTTTTTGCAGTAGCGAACAGCAAGCAAAACGTTTTCACGACATTTTTGAGGATGCCGAGCAAAATGTAAATCAATTTGAAACAGTTGTTTTTCCTTTGTTTCAAGGGTTTATTGATGATGATCTGAAAATAGTTTGCTACACCGACCATCAAATTTTTGAACGTTATCATAAGTTTCAACTTAAGAATGGCTACGCCAAGAAACAAGCGATAACGTTAAAGGAAATAAACAACCTTGAAGTGGGGGATTATGTTACTCATATCGATCACGGGATAGGGAAATTTGGAGGTTTACAGAAGATTGAAGTAGAAGGAAAAATGCAGGAAGCCATCAAGCTTTTTTACGGCGAACGCGATATTCTATACCTGAGTATTCATAGTCTTCACAAGATTTCAAAATACAACGGGAAAGATGGTAAAGAGCCCAAAATTTATAAATTGGGTAGCGATGCTTGGAAAAAGCTAAAGCAAAAAACCAAAACCCGAGTTAAGGAAATTGCTTTTAATTTAATTGAGCTTTACGCAAAAAGACGCACCCTTAAAGGGTTTGCATATGATCCTGATAGTTACTTACAGGCAGAGTTGGAATCTTCATTTATTTATGAAGATACTCCAGATCAGAGTTCTGCTACCGAGGACGTTAAAAAAGATATGGAAAACGAACGCCCGATGGACCGATTGGTTTGTGGTGATGTTGGTTTTGGAAAAACAGAAGTAGCTATTCGAGCTGCATTTAAAGCGGTTGATAACGGAAAACAAGTTGCTGTTTTAGTGCCTACAACTATTTTGGCGTTTCAGCATTTTAAAACATTTTCTGAAAGGTTATCAGAAATGCCAGTAAAAGTGGACTATTTAAATCGATTTAGAACTGCGAAAGAAAGGAAAGCAGTTTTGGAAGGATTAAAGGATGGCCGTTTAGATATCGTAATTGGAACGCACCAGTTAGTAAATAAATCGGTTGAATTTAAAGATTTGGGATTGCTAATTATAGATGAAGAGCAGAAATTCGGAGTTGCAGTTAAAGATAAACTGAAAACTATAAAAGAAAATGTAGATACACTAACATTAACGGCAACGCCAATTCCGCGTACGTTGCAGTTTAGTTTAATGGCTGCACGTGATCTTTCGGTAATCACTACTCCGCCGCCAAACCGTTATCCAGTAGAGACGCACGTTATTCGCTTTAGTGAGGAGAATATTCGCGATGCTGTTCAATATGAAATTTCGCGAGGCGGACAAGTTTTCTTTGTTCACAACAGAATAGAAAACATTAAAGAAGTTGCTGGAATGATCCAAAGGTTGGTGCCTGATGCTAAAATCGGTATTGGTCACGGGCAAATGGATGGTAAGAAACTAGAAGACCTAATGCTTCGATTTATGAATAATGAATTTGATGTATTGGTTTCTACCACAATAATAGAAAGTGGATTGGACGTGCCTAACGCGAACACTATATTCATTAACAACGCTAATAATTTTGGTCTTTCAGATCTACACCAAATGCGTGGGCGAGTGGGTAGAAGTAATAAAAAGGCATTCTGTTACTTTATTACTCCAGACTATTCTGCGATGACTGACGATGCACGAAAACGAATCACTGCATTAGAGCAATTTTCAGAATTGGGAAGCGGAATAAACATCGCGATGAAGGATTTAGAAATTCGCGGTGCGGGTGATTTACTAGGAGGTGAGCAAAGTGGATTTATTAATGAAATTGGTTTTGATACGTATCAAAAGATTCTATCTGAAGCCATTGAAGAACTAAAAGAAAAAGAATTTAAAGATCTCTACGAAGATTCTTCAGCTCCGTTGAGTAATAAGAAATTTGTGAAGGAAATTACAATCGATTCGGATTTTGAATTGCTTTTCCCTGATGATTATGTAAATAATATTACCGAACGACTAAATCTTTATACCAAGTTAAATGAGCTCAAAGACGAGAATGAACTTCAAAAATTTGAAAAGGAGTTGCTTGATCGTTTTGGAGAGCTGCCAATACAGGCTGAAGACTTGTTAAACAGCGTGAGGTTGAAATGGCTAGCTATTTCTATGGGCTTAGAGCGATTGGTTATTAAAAACAATAAAATGGTTGGGTATTTTATTGCAAACCAACAAAGTGCTTTTTATCAAAGTCCAACTTTTACAAAAGTGCTTCAATATGTTCAAAGTCATCCACAAAAAGTAACTATGAAAGAAAAGCAAACTCGCAACGGCTTGCGATTGCTTTTAACTTTTGAAAATATTACTTCTGTTAATAAAGCACTTCAGGCAATGGAGTTATTTAAAGATTAGTATTTCAAACCTAACAGGTTTTTAAAACTAGTTAGGTTTGAAATTAAATTGAGGTTTAATCAAACAGTGGAGAGGATAAATATCGATCTCCACGGTCGCAAATTATCGCTACCACAACTCCGCTTTCTATAGTTTCAATTAGTTTTAAGGCAGCTGCAACACTCCCGCCGCTACTCATTCCGGCAAAAACGCCTTCTTCTTCCGCTAAGCGTTTCGTCATTTTTGTAGCTTCTTCTTCACTAACTTCAATAACTTGATCAACTTTTTTTGGATTAAATATTTTTGGTAGATAAGCTTCTGGCCACTTTCTAATTCCTGGGATTTTAGCTCCATCGGTAGGTTGTGCACCTATAATTTGAATGTCTTTATTCTTTTCTTTTAGAAATGTAGAAACTCCCATAATTGTACCTGTTGTTCCCATTGCCGAAACAAAATGCGTTATATTACCGTCGGTATCATTCCAAATCTCTGGACCGGTGGTTTTATAATGGGCTTTCCAATTATCATCATTTGCAAATTGATTGAAAGAATAATAACCTTCTTCTGCTACCTTTCTTTCTGCATAATCTCTTGCGCCTTCAATTCCAATATCGGCTGAGGTTAATGTAACTTTTGCTCCATAGGCACGCATAGTTTGAACTCGCTCTTTGGTAGAATTTTCAGGCATAACTAGTTCAATACTCAACTTAAATATCCCCGCAATCATCGCTAAAGCAATTCCTGTATTACCACTAGTAGCTTCAATTAGTTTAGAGTTTTTATCAATTTCACCTCTATCTAATGCCGACTTAATCATATTGTAAGCGGCACGATCTTTTACGCTACCACCAGGATTTTGTCCTTCTAATTTTAAAAGCAGAGTAATGTTTGGATTGTTTACCAAACGGGTTGCTTTTATCAGTGGAGTGTTTCCTATAAAATCTACGATTTTTTTATACATTTTCTGCTGTTTTAACTCTTACTTGACTTATATTTGATACTAGTGAATTTGGTGCAATAGACTTGGTGACCCAAGCATTACCTCCAATTATACTATTGGCTCCAATTACAGTTTCACCACCCAAAATTGTTGCGTTAGCATAGATTACTACGTTATCTTCAACTGTAGGATGACGTTTTATGTTGCGTAAGTCTCTTGCTACTGATAGCGCTCCCAAAGTTACGCCTTGGTAAATTTTTACATTATTTTTAATTATCGTTGTTTCTCCAATAACAGTCCCAGTAGCGTGATCTAGATAAAACGACTCACCAATTTGAGCCCCAGGGTTGATATCTGCTCCTGAAATATGATGCGCATATTCGCTCATTAATCTTGGAATTAATGGCATTCTCAATTTATAAAACTCGTGGCTTAACCTGTGTATTACAATGGCGTAAAATCCAGGGTACGACAAATAAATTTCCTCAATAGAATTGGCCGCAGGATCATTTTTTAAAAATGCTTCAGCATCTTTGTTTAATTTCTTTAAAATTTCAGGAAGCTTTTCAACATAGTTTCTCCACATTTTTCTACAAGGCTTTTCAGGCTTCCAACAGGCAATGTCAGACAATTCCTCAAACATTGCTTCCAAGATTTGTAGGTTTTTAGAAACCGATGTTTCTGAATCGAAGAGTGTTAAGAATAAAAGATCTGTAAATACTTCTGTGCGAACTTTTAATCGATACTTTAAATTCGGGTTTTCTTTCTGCTTTTCTATTGCCTGAATTATGTCGTCGTTCATATCTGCATTTTTATCAGTGAAATTAAAGATTGAATATTACTTTCTAAAGTTACAGAAATAATAAAAAGTAATCCCCACCTACTAACTTGCAAAGATTATTTTTCCAATCAAAAGATTGATAGCTTTGTTAATTAATTAACTATCATGATCAAAAAAATATTACTTCTAGTTCTTTTAAGTCCATTCTTTCTTTATTGTCAAGATTCTATGACAGGAGAATTTTCTCCAAAGGAAGACTTTGATTTTGCTATTTTATACCGCTTAACGCCAACAGGTAAAATTTATGCACAAGACACCAAAATTGGAAATGATGGAAAGTTGAAATTGAATTTCGATTCACTTTCAAAAGGAAGTTACCGATTGGTTTATAATTTACCAGAAGAAAACAACTATTTTGATTTTATATATGATGGAAATGAAGAGGTGTCATTTACTTTTTCTGAAACCACTGGTGTAGTATTCACAGATTCTCAAAATAAAATCCTTAATGAGTATTTAAAAGAAATGGATGCTATTGAAAATGCATTGAATTCGGAATTGACTTCTGAAAGTTCAAATACCAAAGACGTTAAAACGCTTCTTAGAAAACAAATAGATATTCAAAATAGGGCTGAGAATGAATCAAAAAATTCTTTTGGTTCATTATTCGTCAAGGCTAATAAGCCCTATATCCCAAATGATTTTAAAAATAGAAGCTTATACTACGGAGAGAAGAAAACAAATTTCTTTAGCAATTTTGACTTTGAGGATATGCAACTACAAAGCTCCTCTTTTCCTTTAAAAATTATTGAAAAATATTACGAAGAATTCACTTTAGTTCAAGGTTCTACATTTTATCGCTCTCTTATAAATGACATATATTTCGAAATTAAAAACAGCGATTCTGAATTTCAAAAAACAGTGTTAGCGGGGTTTTGGCAATCTTTAGTTGATAAAAACAAAAACAACGCTGCCAATTATTTAGCCGACAATTATTTGACAGACCTTGCCACCTCACATGATGATACTGTTCTAATTAAAAAATTAGACTTATTTAAAAACCTTTCCGTTGGAGCTAAAGTCTCAAACTTTAGTTGGGAGGATGAAAACGATAACGAAAACACACTTTATTCCACAGACGTGGCTGAATATTATGTCCTGGCTTTCTGGAGTTCAGACTGCCCTCATTGTATGGAACAAATGCCTTTTTTGAATGAAAAGATGAATACTATAAATAGTAATAAAATTAGAGTGATAGCTGTTGGATTAGAAATGGAGGATGAACCTTGGAAGCAAACGACAGAGCAGCTCAGTAATTTTATCCACGTATTGAGAAAGGATGAGGACCGCGCAGCTATTACTTTAGATTATAATGTGACAGGAACTCCTACTTATTTCGTTTTGGATAAGGATACAAAGATCATCGGAAAGCCTCAAGGTCAAAATACTTTATTTGGTATCATTGATACTTTAGAAGCCCACAAAAAACAGTAAGGTAATCTATGAGTTTCATAGTTTTTACAACTTGAAAGTAGGCAAGTTTTGTAGGCATTAAAAATGATAGAAAGCATTTTCGAAGTGCTCTAAACTTTCGGTCTTTTTGTTTTTTAAAATAGCAATAATATCGAAACGAACTTCAACATCGAGTTCATTTGAAACTATATATTCGTTTGCAGCTTTCACCAAGTTTTTAATCTTTCCCGGAGTAACAAAATTCTGAGGGTCGCCAAAAAAGTCGCTATTTCTAGTTTTAACCTCAACAATTACAACGGTATCTTCTTCTTTTTGGGCGATAATGTCAATTTCAGCTTTGTCAAAAAAGAAATTACGACGTAGAATTTTGTAGCCGTTTTTTATTAAGTATTGAGCGGCTATTTCTTCCCCTATTTTTCCGAGTTCATGGTGATTGGCCATAATACGCTAAAATTACTGAAAAATTAAAATTCAAGTTTCAACTTTTAAAATTTCATTTAGCAATTTAAAAGATGATTTTTTTAACCTCAGCTATTTGTTTTTATTCTGCAAATTAGCCCACAACTATTCTCTGCCTACAAACAATGTTATTATATCTGATTTATTTCCGGAATGTCGAACTAATAATTTGAGTTTCACGCTTTTTCCTTCATCCTCATATGTGCCCCAAGGTATACTCGCTCCCCAAAATCCATCTGGACTTATTTTTTCGCGAATCGGAGTCCAATCTTGAATCAATCTATTGTTTTGATCAACCCTAAACATCTTTACTTCTACTGTACGTCCTGCTGGACCTTCGCCGTGAAGTTGTACTTTGGGCATATGTCCTTCAGTGTTTCCCGATACACTCTCTCCTAAAACATAAAAGTTGGAATTTGGATATTGTTGTGAGATATGAGGAAAGATAATAGCAAACTCTTTACTTGGTGGTCCTTTTTTAGTTGGAGGAATCTGTTCTCCGGTAATAGGATCGATGCGGCCGTGTATCACTCGTTCCCGTTTTGGAACTATTTTTCTGTTATCAGGATTAACCACCATAATTTGATTAGTATCTGCTAATTTTTTATTAGTAGGAGTGGTAATTTTCTGGTTTGTAGCATCTTTTGTTTTCGTTCTCTTGGTTATTTGTGAATAAAGTGGTGTAGCCACAAGTAAACATAATAGCGTAGCTAGAAATAATAATTTAGTTTTCATAACTGTTTTCTATATTGGTTAGTAATTTTTAAATCAAACACTTAAAAATACAAAACCATATTGCAGAATTTCAAAGGTTTATGGAGTTTGGTGTGTTTTAATGAGTGTAAGACGCTTATGAGTTAGAATCTGACCAAATAAGAAAATCTGCAATTGAATTTGAATACCAATTTACATAGTCTAAATGTATTTAAATTAATAGTTACAAACTCAAGTATTTTATTTGCCTTTAACATGAATACATTGAAATTCTGAGTAATAAATGGTGATGTCTGTTCGAGCGCAGTCGAGAACTTGAAAATCTTGATTATAAAAAGGTTTCGACTACCCTCAACCTGACAACGGACTTGAATTTTTTAAAAGTTTAAAATCACCTGATCGTTTTCATAGATCAATTTAACTTCCCTCCCAAAAATCAACGCTTGATTATCTTTAATATGCCCAGCGGGAAAGTTGAAAAACACAGGATAATTATAATCCTTTACTGCGTCTAATATAATCTCTTCAGCAGTTTTTCCAAATGGAATTGTATTATCGTGCATATCTGTCATTCCACCAATAATTAGTGCCTTAAGGTTTGCCAACATTCCATTTCTTTTCAAATTCATCATCATTCTATCAATGTGATATAGGTATTCATCTAAGTCTTCAATAAAAAGAATTTTGCCATCAGTATTTATTGCTGAACTACTTCCGCAGAGCGAATAAAGCACAGAAAGATTTCCGCCAACTATTTTGCCTTGAATCGAGCTTAGCTGCTGTTTTTGTAGAAAAGTTTTATTGTAAGTATTAACATTAAAAGCGATTGAATATTCTTGTTCAAATAAAACCTTCCGAATTAATTCTCTTGCTTCCTCAGTTTTATTTTCGATATCTAAGCACATTTGTGCGTGTAAGGTTTCAATTCCTAAATTGTGAATGTGCGAGTGTAATACGGTAACATCACTATAGCCAATAATCCATTTTGGATTTTTTTGAAATGCTGAAAAATCTAACATATCAATCATTTTAACAGTACCATAACCACCTCTGGCACACCAAATAGCTTTGATGTTTGGATTGTCGAGCATTTGCTGAAAATCTTCGGCTCTTAATTCTTCATTCCCAGCAAATTGATTTTCTTCGGCTCCAATAGTTTTTCCTAAAACAGCCTTTAATCCCCAGCTTTCTAAAATTTTAAGTGCTGGTTGTAATTCTTCTTTTTTAAGTTTTCGAGCGGTAGATACTATCGCAATTGTATCACCTTTTTGAAGTGTATTTGGTGTTATCATGAATCGATTTAAAACCACAAATTACTACATTTATATGTACTTTTGTACTTTCAAAAAAAATTATGGAACAAAACCCAAATAGGTATACAATTACCGCAGCCTTACCATACACAAACGGTCCCGTTCATATCGGCCATTTAGCAGGTGTTTATGTGCCAGCTGATATTTATGCACGCTACCAAAGACTTCAAAACAAAGACGTCGCATTTATTTGCGGTAGTGATGAACACGGCGTGCCAATTACAATAAAAGCAAAAAAAGAAGGAATTACGCCTCAACAAGTAGTGGATAAATACCACGGAATCATCAAAAAAAGCTTTGAGGAATTCGGGATTTCTTTTGATAACTATTCGCGTACTTCTGCTGAAATTCACCATAAAACCGCTTCAGATTTTTTCAAAAAACTATATGAAGACGGCAAATTCACCGAAGAAGTTACCGAGCAATTATACGATGAAGAAGCTAATCAGTTTCTTGCAGACAGATATATTACAGGAACTTGCCCTAAATGTGGGAATGAGGAAGCCTATGGCGATCAATGTGAAAAATGTGGCTCTAGTTTAAACGCTACAGATTTAATCAATCCGAAAAGTGCAATTTCAGGAAATGTGCCTGTATTAAAAGAGACAAAACACTGGTTTTTGCCATTGAATGAATATGAAGATTTTCTAAAACAGTGGATTCTAGTAGACCATAAAAAAGATTGGAAGACTAACGTTTACGGACAGTGTAAAAGTTGGATAGACGATGGCTTACGTCCTCGCGCGGTAACTCGTGATTTGGATTGGGGAATTCCTGTGCCAGTAGAAGGAGCAGACGGAAAAGTACTTTACGTTTGGTTTGATGCGCCTATCGGCTATATTTCAGCAACCAAAGAATGGGCAGCACGCGAAAACAAAAATTGGGAAGATTATTGGAAGGACGATAAAACCAAAATGCTTCACTTTATTGGAAAGGACAATATCGTTTTCCACTGTATTATTTTTCCAGCGATGTTAAAAGCGGAAGGAAGTTACATTCTTCCTGAAAACGTTCCGGCAAACGAATTTTTAAACCTTGAAGGAAATAAAATTTCAACTAGCAAAAACTGGGCAGTTTGGTTACACGAGTATTTAGAAGATTTTCCAAATCAGCAAGACGTGTTGCGTTACACTTTAACAGCAAACGCACCTGAGACAAAAGACAACGATTTTACTTGGGCAGATTTCCAAACTCGTAACAACAGTGAGTTGGTTGCCATTTTCGGAAACTTCATTAACCGAGTAATGGTTTTAACCGATAAATATTACGGAGGAATAGTTCCAGAACCATCAACTTTTTCTGAGATTGACGAGCAGACGTTAAATGAATTAAAAGCATATCCTGCTGTAATTGCAAGTTCGTTGGAGCGTTACCGTTTCCGCGAAGCTCAAGCGGAGATGATGAATTTAGCTCGTTTAGGAAATAAGTATTTAGCCGACGAAGAACCTTGGAAGACGTTCAAAACTGATGAAGATCGCACCAAAACAGTAATGTATGTTGCATTGCAGATAGCTTCTGCTTTGGCTGTTTTAAGCGAACCGTTTTTACCATTTACTTCAGATAAATTGAAAAACATGCTTAATGTCACCCTGAGCCCTTCGACTTCGCTCAGGACAGGCTCCGTCGAAGGGTCTATTAAATGGAACGACGTTTCAACAAAATCAGAACTTATAAAACCTGGTCATAAAATAAACAAGGCCGAATTGCTATTTAGCAAAATTGAAGACGAACAAATTCAAGCCCAATTAGATAAACTACAAGCCAGTAAAAAGATGAATGAATCGACAAGCTCAGCACAGGCTGCTGACAATAAAAAAGTAGAGCCACAGAAAGAAACAATTCAATTTGAAGATTTTATGAAACTCGATATGCGAGTGGGTACAATCATTGAAGCCGAAAAAATGCCGAAAGCAGATAAGCTTTTAATTTTAAAGGTTGATACTGGAATTGACATACGCACTATTGTTTCAGGGATTGCTCAGAGCTTTAATGCGGAAGAGATTATTGGTAAAAAAGTTACTGTTTTGGTAAATCTAGCACCAAGAAAACTTCGCGGAGTGGAAAGTCAAGGAATGATTTTGTTGACAGAAGACGCAGCGGGGAAACTTGTTTTTGTGAATCCTGGGGAAGAGGGCGTTGATAACGGGGCTACTATAAATTAAAAATTTCGAGAAATTTCAAAAAATGACATTTAAAACTCCAATTCTAATTCTTTTGTTTTTAAGCTTTTTCACTTCTTTTGCTCAAAAGGAAGTTTTATCATTGACAATTGATGATAAAACTGCCATGTTGCCAAGAACAAAGAAAGGGTTTAACTTTTTGAATACAACGAACGGGGATTTGGTGATTGTTATGATTGATAATAAAATGGGTTTCGCTAATCTATTCGATAAAGATTTCACTGAAAAAAGCGCCGTAATATTCAACCCTCCAAAACACGAGAATATATTAGGCTATAAAATTATTGGTAATACTTATGAAATTTTGTTTTCAAATAATTCAAAGAAAAAATTCACGATAATTAGAATTGATTTTGACTCTAAAGAAGTTTCAGAAAAGGATTTCAAATTTGATTTTGAGGATGAAAAATATCTAGAGACGGTTCATTATAACAATCAATTGTTTGTATTTACTGGAACGAAAGACAATGTTTTTATTATAAGAGAATTAGGAGAGGGCGGATTTTTGACATTAAAATCTTTCCAAATTGAAAGTCGAAAACAAGATTTTTTAAAGTTAGTTGGTTTAAAACCATTTAATCCCGAACGAGAGGTTAATGAGAATCGCAAAGAAAAACTTTTAAAACGAGAGCAATTGTTTGGTAGTTTAAAATCAAATGTTACCAAAATTGATAATCGCGTTCCTAATGCAATTGAGCAAACGGCTCAAAATAACAAGCTTTATCAAAACAATAAATTAGTTTATTTAACTATTGAAGATGAAGATAGCCTTAGAACAATTTTTTATAAAATAGACTTAGAGAGTCTAGATATGGAAGAGGCCTTTTATAATTATCCGAAAGGAAGAGTTGGCGATTTTAAAAAGCACAATTCTTATGTTTTGGATAACAAATTGTTTCAATTAGGAAGCAGCGACAATGAAATGAAAATCTCTGTAAAAAGCTTTTCTGGTGAAGTTTTAAAAGAATTTTATATAGAGAGAAACCAACCAATCAAATTTAAAAATTCACCAATAATTCAGGATGGTAAAACATTTGTTCCATTCGTAAACCGTCGCGAATTGGAAGAAACTTCTCAGTATTTGCGAAAGGTATCTTCTGGAAATATAGGTTTGACTGGCTATAAAGAAGGCGACCTTTATTACTTCACAATTGGAGGATTTAAAGAATCGTCCAGTGGTGGAGGCGGTATAATGATGGGTGGTGGTTATGGCTTTACAGGCTCCACTGCTGGTGGTATGCCAATTGTTGCATATCAAGAACCTACGTATCATTCCTATTCTAGCTATACTTCAACAAAATCAACATTTTTCAACACACATTTTGATGCTGCTTTTAATTATGTGGCTCGAGAAGATAGCGAGAATATTTTTGATAGAATTCAAAAATTTAAAAAGAGTATTCAATACGAATCGGCGGAAGACATTTTTATTAATGATGGAAAAGTTTACTATTCATATTATAACTTAAAAGAAAAAACTTTACGAATTATAGAAATGTAAATATGTTAGATTCTTTAATTTCTTTTATTACCTCCCAAACCCAACTTCCTCGTAAGAGCGTAGAGAACACCATCAAGCTTTTGAATGAAGACTGTACTATTCCCTTCATTTCGCGTTACCGAAAAGAATTGACGGGTAATCTTGATGAGGTTCAGATTGGGGATATTGTAAGGTTTAAAGAACAATTTGAGGCCCTAGAAAAACGAAAATCTGCTATCCTTAAAACTTTGGAAGAGCAGAACGTTCTTACGGCTGAACTTCAGAAAAAAATTGAAGAGGCTGCAGATTTAATTACTTTAGAAGATTTGTATTTGCCTTACAAAAAGAAGCGCAAAACCAAAGCAGACACAGCTCGCGAAAATGGTTTAGAACCATTGGCAAAAATTATAATGGCGCAAACTCGTAGTATATCAAGCTCAGAAATTTCTTCGCTTGCTTCAAAGTATATAGAGGGTGATGTGAATTCCGAAGACGATGCTTTGGAAGGGGCGCGCCATATTATTGCTGAATGGATTAACGAGCGTACCGATATTCGGAATATGCTTCGTAATCAATTGGAGCGCTACGCGGCGATTTCAACAAAAGTTGTAAAGAAGTTTGAAGATGATGAAAAGGCGCAGAAATTCCGTGATTATTTTGATTGGAACGAACCTTTAAATCGAATTCCATCGCATAGGTTACTAGCAATTCTACGCGCAACTTCGGAAGGATTTATTCGAAATAAAGTTGAAATCGATGATGAAATTGCGCTTTCAAAAATTGAAAGTCGAATAGTAAAAACGAATGACGCGGCTTCAAAACAAATAAAATTGGCGATTGAAGATAGTTATAAACGCTTATTGTTTCCAGCGCTTTCTAATGAAGCATTATCTGCCGCAACAGAAAGAGCTGATGAAACTGCAATCAACGTTTTCGCTAAAAATTTAAAGCAATTATTACTTGGTTCGCCTTTGGGTGAAAAACGTGTTTTAGCTATTGACCCTGGATTTAGAACGGGTTGTAAAGTTGTATGCCTCGACGCTCAAGGTGGATTACAGCACAATGAAACCATTTATCCACACGCTCCAAAAAACGACATAAAGGGAGCAATGAAAAAAATTAGTTCCCTTGCCGATGCTCATAAAGTTGAAGCAATTGCAATTGGAAACGGAACAGCGTCACGAGAGACAGAGCAATTTATTAAGCGCATTCAGTTTAAAAATCCAATGCAGGTTTTTGTTGTGAGTGAAGCAGGAGCTTCTATTTATTCAGCTTCCAAAATAGCTCGTGATGAATTTCCTAATTACGACGTAACCGTTCGTGGTGCAGTTTCTATCGGGCGACGCTTGCAAGATCCACTTGCTGAACTTGTAAAAATTGATGCAAAATCTATCGGAGTAGGCCAGTATCAGCACGATGTAGATCAAACGAAACTGAAAAGTTCATTGGATACTACTGTGGAATTATGTGTAAATGCGGTAGGTGTAAATATAAATACCGCTAGTGTTCCTTTACTTAGCTACGTTTCGGGAATCGGTCAGAAATTAGCTGAAAACGTTGTGAATTATCGCGAAGAAAACGGTGCTTTTACATCTCGTAAAGATATTATGAAAGTCCCTCGGTTAGGGGGAAAAGCTTTTGAACAAGCAGCGGGATTTCTTCGAATTAAAAATGGTAAAAATCCTTTAGACGATTCTTCTGTGCATCCTGAAAGTTATTCGGTAGTTTCAAAAATGGCTAAGGATGAAGGAATAAATATTTCAGATTTGATAGGAAATAAATCCCTTCTTCAGAAAATAAAACTAGAAAAATACGTCACCGATAAAGTTGGACTTCCTACTTTAAAAGATATTATTAAAGAATTAGAAAAACCGGGATTAGACATTCGCGAAGAAGCGAAAGTGTTTACTTTTAATCAAAATATAAAGTCCATCACCGATTTACAAGAAGGGCAGCTGTTGCCGGGAATCGTAAATAACATTACAAATTTTGGTTGCTTTGTAGATATAGGAATCAAAGAAAGTGGTTTAATTCACGTTTCAAATTTGGCAGATACATTTGTTTCCGACGTTAGTGAGTATGTTCATTTACACCAACAAATTATTGTAAAAGTGCTTGATGTAGATGTAGAAAGAAAGCGAATTCAGCTTAAACTTCACAAGTAATTAATTTTACGTTAAATTTTAAATTCTTCAACTTATAAACAGACTTTTATCGGTTTATATAGACTAATTTTGCCGGCTTTATTAATACCTTCAACTTTACTTTTATGACAAAGCCTAGAATTGCCCTTGTCATAGGAATCATTTGTATTTCTATTTTCCCAATTTTGGTGAAGCTTAAATTGTCGCCTCCTATAATCTCTGCTTTTTATAGAATGGCAATTGCGGCATCTGTATTAGTTCCATTTGCAATATTTTCAGGAAAATTAAAAGTTCCTTCGGTAAAAATGCTTCTATTAACTGTGCTTTGCGGATTTATATTTGCACTTGACGTTACTGTTTGGAATATCGCAATACAGCAATCTACTGCTACACAAGCAACGTTGCTTACAAATCTTTCCCCAGTTTGGGTAGGGATAGGTGCGTTTTTCTTTTTGAAGAATAAGCCGACTCGGAATTTCTGGATAGGCACTTTAATTGCCATTATGGGGATGATAACCTTAGTAGGATTTCACTTTTTTGTGAATTTAGACTTTGATCTTGCATTTGTATTTGCAATACTCTCAGGTGTATTTTATGCAGTATATATGTTGGTGAGCAAATTTGTACTTTATGAAGTAGAAGTTGTTCCATTTATTACAATAAGCACACTTAGCTCTGCCGTGTTTTTAGGGGTGTTAAGTTTTATAATGAATGAACCTTTTACCGGATTTACCGAAATGGGTTGGTTATCGCTTTTAGTTCAAGGTCTAGTATGTCAATTAGCAGCGTGGCTACTTTTGGGCTATGCCACCAAACACATGCGTGCTACAAGAGTATCCGTAAGTTTATTAGGTCAGGCTGTATTAACGACACTTTTTGCGTGGATGTTTATTAATGAAGAAATTACTTTTCAAATGATTATTGGTGGAATAATTCTTCTTTTCGGAATACGTATAACATTCTATACTAAGAAGATTCCTATCATTGGTAAAGAAATAAAAAACCCTGAAACTATCTAAAATAGCGTTTTAGACAAAATATTATTCAATGATGAAAATTGCATTTCATCCCTTATTTAGCTATCCCTTGCCAAAGGGGCATCGATTTCCGATGGAAAAATATGAGCTTCTGCCGAAACAATTACTTCACGAAGGAACTTGTAAAGCTGAAGACTTTTTTGAGCCATCAATGCCTTCTAAAGAGGATATTTTAGCCGTTCATACTGAAGAATATTATAATAGCTTGAAAAACCTATCTCTCGACAGAAGGGCTGCTAGAAAAATAGGTTTTCCTTTGTCTGAAGAGTTTATTAAACGGGAGCAACTAATAGCACAAGGAACTATTGACGGCAGTGAATATGCTTTAAAATACGGAATTTCATTAAATATTGCTGGCGGAACCCATCACGCATATACCGACCACGGGGAAGGGTTTTGTATGCTGCACGATCAAGCTATTGCAGCTAGATATCTTCAGAAAAAAGGATTAGCAAAAAAAATATTGATTGTAGATTTGGATGTACATCAAGGAAATGGTACTGCTGAAATTTTTCAGAATGATGATTCGGTGTTTACTTTTTCAATGCACGGAGCCGGAAATTATCCATTTAAAAAGGAAAAAAGCGATTTAGATATCGCCGTGGCTGATGGAAGTGGTGATGAAGTTTATCTTAGAATTTTAAAAAATACTTTACCAAGATTGATTGATGAACAGCGTCCTGATTTTATCTTTTATTTAAGTGGTGTTGATATTTTAGAATCGGATAAATTAGGAAGGTTAAATTGCACTATTAACGGCTGTAAAGAGAGAGATCGGTATGTTTTGCAGATGTGTAAAGATTTAAAAATACCTTTACAAGTAAGTATGGGAGGAGGATATTCACCTGATATAAAAACGATAATTGAGGCTCACGCAAATACTTTTAGATTAGCACAAGAAATTTATATTTAATCTGAAAACATTATAAGTACAAGGCCATTTTTATTTTCCAATAAGGTATTTTCTCTTTAAAGTATTCGAAATATGGCCTTAAAGCATCAGGATTTTCAAGTTCATCTTTTGCTTTTTTAATTTTCTGGATTTCTTCTGAAGAAATGAATAGGGAAAGGTCGATGTCTGCACCAGATTCGTGTGATTTGATAAAGTGACCATAAACGGAATCTTCAGAAAGTCCGCGTCTACTCGCGATTTCTGAAGGAGAAAGATTCTCTTCTACAAACATTTTATAGCTGCGTTCGTGAGTTGGTAATTTACTTTCTAAACTATCTAAATGCCGATTAATAACTTTAAGAAATTCATCTGCATATTTCTCAAGTTTAGCTTCTCCAACACCAGATACTTCGGC
The DNA here is from genome assembly GCF_032080575.2 of Aequorivita sediminis. Taxonomy (NCBI): domain Bacteria; kingdom Pseudomonadati; phylum Bacteroidota; class Flavobacteriia; order Flavobacteriales; family Flavobacteriaceae; genus Aequorivita; species Aequorivita sediminis. Next base: position 23,655 of record NZ_JAVLSO020000007.1, read on the forward strand.
AAATTCTTCTCGATTTCTCGGTTTCTTATGCTCCATATCTTCTAAACTGGCATCGCTAAAAATTATATAGGCAGGCATCTTTGCTTCTTGTGCCAATTTAGAACGAAGAGTTCTCAGTTTCTCAAAAAGATCGGCTCTTATTCTTGTTGTTTTTTCTGCTTTTACTTTTTCTACTTCTTTAACAACATTTGCTAATTGTACCTGTTTCCCTTCAAAAAGAACTTGTTTAGCAAGCGGAGTTAGCAGCAGTCTGCCGTTTTCGTGAAAGTGAATTTGTAATATTCCTTGATTTAATAGTTGGATAGTGTATTGCTGCAAGTCTCTCCACGCGATATCTTTTGCAACACCAAAGGTTTTGATGTTTTGATACCCTTTATCATATACTTGAGCATTTTGTGCGCCACGCAGTACATCTAGAACCATCCCCATAGCTTCTTGTTCTTTTAAACGTGCTACTGCAGAGCATATTTTTTGTGCAATTAAGGTTCCGTCAAAGTACTTTGGTGGGGTTTTACAGATATCGCAATTGCCACAATCTTCACTGATATGCTCACCAAAATACCCTAGAAGTGCTTTTCTTCTACAACTTAAAGCTTCAGCAAATTGCTGCATACGTTCTAATTTTGCTAATTGATAAGCTTTGGTTTCGGTGCCTTCAGCAAATTTTCGAAGCATAATAACATCGGCAAAACTGTAAAAAAGTAAGGTATGTGCTGCTAATCCATCCCGACCACTTCGTCCTATCTCTTGATAATAGCCTTCAATGTTTTTAGGCATATTATAATGAATAACCCACCGTACATTACTTTTATCTATTCCCATTCCAAAAGCAATAGTTGCAACAATAATAGGGGATCGATCATTTAAAAAGTTGTCTTGAACTTTATTGCGTTCTTCCGAAGTGAGCCCTGCATGGTAAGCTTCAGCTTTATAACCCTTTGCGTTAAGCGTTGCAGCTAGTTTTTCTGTGCTTTTTCTACTTAAACAATAAATTATACCACTCTGCTTACCTCTTTTGGCAAGAAAATTAAAAATTTGCTTATTTCTATTTTGCCCTGGACGTATGTCAATATAAAGATTAGGTCTGTCAAAAGACGCAATAAATTTATTGGCATTAGGAATAGCGAGTTGTGTTGCAATATCTACTTGTGTAGGTCTATCGGCTGTTGCCGTTAGCGCAATTAGAGGAACCTCTGGAAACTGTTGTTTTAAACTTTTGAGTCGGGTATACGCAGGTCGAAAATCGTGACCCCAACTTGAAATACAATGCGCTTCGTCTACAGCAAAAAGACTAATTTTTATAGTACTCAACAAATAGTTGAGTAAGGGTAGACTTTCTGGTGCTACGTATAACAGTTTTAAAACTCCGTTTTGTAAATCTTTTAAAACCTCTTGCTGCTCTTCCTGAGGCTGAGAGCTATTAAAGACATTAGCCGAAATTCCATTCGCTTTTAATGCATCTACTTGATCTTTCATCAATGCGATTAAAGGCGAAATTACAATTGCAGTTCCTTCAATTGCTAAAGCTGGAAGTTGATAACATAATGATTTACCTCCCCCAGTAGGCATAATAGCAATAGTATCGTTTTGGTTTAAAACACTATTGATGATTTTTTCCTGATTGGGAAGAAATTCATCGTATCCAAAATGAGATTTTAATAAGGATAGTATATGAGTCTGCTGGGAATCTGAAGTGGAATGCATGATGGTAAAACTAATAATAATTTTGCGTTTGTGCCGGCCCTTCAATACAATCCCGATAAAATACTTAAACGCATTTTATCGGGATCACTCAGGGACCTCTTTTTTGGAATTAGTTTTTTTCTCTGAAAATTTTCTTTGAAAGGGCTTTCAAACTTTGTTCATCGGATTTTATAAGAGCTTCTTTCTTTTTTCTAGTCCATTTTTTCAATTGGTGTTCTCTTTGAAATGCGTGATCTATTCTTGTAAATACTTCCACGTATACTAACTTTACTGGAAGTCTTTCTGAAGTATACTCTCCTCCAATTCCATTCGAATGTTGCCAAAAACGTAAGTCAATATTTTTTGTACTACCAACATAGTAACTATTGTCATTACACAATAAAATATATGTATATGATTTCGCCATATGAAAATTAAGTTATCGATGAAGGTTGCTGAGTGATTATAATGAAAGGCGCCACAGCGCCTTTCATTATAATAGTATCGAAGCACCGGCTTCAACACATTCTACTTACTCAACATCAACAATTCATTACACATAACTTCTGTAATGTAGTGTTTGTTTCCTTCTTTGTCTTCCCAAGATCGGTTGGTAAGTTTACCTTCTATAGCGATTTCTTGACCTTTTGTTACATAGTTCTCAACTACGTTCACAAGTCCTCCTCTTACAACGATGTTATGCCAGTAAGCGCGTTCCACCTTGTTGCCATCTTTGTCTTTGTAACTGTCATCTGTGGCCATTGAAAATTTAGCCATTTTATTGCCATCGGCAAATGTTACAATTTCTGGGTCTTGCCCCAATCTTCCAATCAACTGTACTTTGTTTCTAAGTGCGTTCATGATTTCTAATTTTTTTTTGCCTGAGGTAAATTACAGGCGAGTTAAACAATTGATACTATCGAACATCATTTTATTCGACAGTACAAACATAGACCGACAAACAAATTCTATTCGGTATTTACACACTTACTATCGTTTATAGTTGTTTACAAGCATTTGTAAACGAATATTTCAACATATAAATGTTTTTGTAATTCTGTGTCACAATGAAGAGAGCCCTTATATAATGCGAGTTTTCAATTACTGACTCTTAGGAGAAGTAAATTTATTTACCAAGAATTTTGAAATTTTGACTTTATAGTTTTCAACAAGAAATATTTCATAATAACTGCTAGTTTCAATTTGCAGAATACTCAATGAGAACTACAGTTTACTCATTTAACATTGATTTGTAGCGATTTAACCTCTACTTTTCGGCCTTAATTAAACCAAAATTAACAATTATGAGAAAAATTATTTTACCATTAACCATGTGTTTTATTGCCAGCTTAGGTATTATAAACGCGCAAAGTAATTCAGCAAGTTCGACATTAGAGTCGAATCAATCACAGCAAAATGGAGTGTTACCTGCTGCTTATTACGAAACGTCTACCTCTCCAATAGGGGAGTCCCCAAATGGAGTTGAAAACTCAAGTATTTCTATTGACTTCCATAACACCAAGGTCAAAAATTTTGGTTCCTACGGGCCAGCAGCTAGACCAGATGGCACTGAGGAGTTTGGTGAAAACCTTATCTACACTAGTGGTCCATTTATAAATGATGCTCCAGATTTAAGTATTTTGGAGAATGTAACTAATGGCATGGATTTATTTGGATTTGGGGTTAATTATAACAACAGCCAAAGTTTAGCAGAAAGTTTTATTTTACACGATGGTTTTGATATTTCTAAAATTGATGTTTATGCATATCAAACAGGAACCTTACCTCCTTCTATTACAGCAATGTATGTTCAAATTTATAATGGAGATCCAAGTGCTGGAGCTTCAGTAGTTTGGGGTGATTTATCTACAAATGTTTTAGAGACTGTCGAAGATTCTGGCGTATATAGAGTTTTAGAAGATGATCAATCGAATACTGATAGAAAAATTCAAAAGATAACTGCTAACATCAACGGCTTAACATTATCACCTGGAACATATTGGGTGGAGTACAGTTTAGAGGGATCAGGTGGTTCTGGGCCATGGGCACCCCCAATTTCAGTGTTAGGAGAAACAAATACGGGAAATGCACTTCAAAATATATCTGGTTCGTGGCAAGCAGTTGTTGATGCTGGAGTAAATGAACCTCAAGGACTACCAGTTCAGATTTATGGTACTATAAATCTTCAAGGAAGTTGTGCTGAACTTAATCCACCATACAATTGGTTATTTGAAGATGCTTTAAACATAACCACAGGAGGGGTATACGACGTTGCCAATGACTTAACTTTACAAGCAAATGAAAGCTTTACACTTGAGCACATAACCGCATATATGTTTTCAGAGTGGCCAATTAGTCAGGTAGATGTAACATACTATAATGACGATAATGGAATGCCGGGTAGTGTAATTGGTTCGGAAAACGCAATAACTCTTAATCATGTGAACGCAGTAGGATCTTCTCATGTATCTATTCACAATGTTTATAAGGTAGATATGACAGTTGATGCGTTTGAATTTACTGGTGATGTAAATAGTTCAAAAAAATATTGGATTGGATTATCAGCAAAAAGTTCAAATAACACTAGTGTTTATTGGGGTGTGACTTCAGGTAATTCAGTTGGTAACCCAGCAGCTCAAAGAAATAATGGCGTTTGGGGTATTTGGGACGGTAATTTTGATGGACTTTACACTTGGTATGGTGACTGTAGTCCTGTATTAGGTGTTGATGATAATGAGCTTACTCAATATAGCGTTTATCCAAACCCTGCGAATAATATTCTAAACATAGAAGCTGCTCAAAATATTGAATCTGTTACCTTGTTTAATCTTTTAGGGCAAAAATTATTGTCTAAAGATGTAAACAATACTTCTGCGGAATTAAATATTTCAGGTCTTCAAGTAGGAGCTTATATTCTTCATACCACTATTGATGGACAAGTGAACACACAAAAAATTATTAAGCAATAAATCAATTGTTTAATTTTTAAAAAAAAGCCATTCTCAATTGAGAACGGCTTTTTTCGTTTGCGTTGAAATATTACCAAGTTTGTCCCTTGAGTTCCAATGCAGCTCTTAAAATATCACTCTGACTTATTTGCCCAGCTAGCTTTCCATTTTCTAAAATTGGAAATCTTCGGTGTTTCGACTCTAAAAATTTATTGGCAGCATCAAGTACATTCATTTCGCCATCAATAGTTTCTACATTTTTAATCATATGTAGTTCTACCTTTACATCTTCCATAGGATGATTGTGATATCTAGCATCACTAAGTTCCTTTAAACAGTCACCTTCAGATATAATTCCTACTAACTCATTGTTGTTGTTAATCACAGGCCCTCCTGAAATTCCTTTCTTTACAAGTACTTCAACAACTTCTATTATCGATTGCTCAGGTTTAAAGGTTATCAGATTTCGTGTCATATAATCGGACACTTTAATTTTTTCTGAAGAGCTCTGAGGCTTTGCTCTTTTTCCTATAAAATTCTTAATTCCCATAATATCAATTTTTTGCGACTTTGTAATATAAGCAAATTTTTAAAATAATTAAAGATCGCTATTCAACCTAAGCTTCATTTAATTATATAATTAACATTTTTCATCATAAATATTTTCAAAGAATTTTATTATGAATCACCTATATTTAGTGTAACATAATTATATATTTTTGGTAGTATAATAAAATTATTTAGCTTTGGCTAAAAAATAAAATAATGAAGACTAAAATATTCTTAATTACATCTCTAATTTTTATATCATTATTGTTTTCTTGTGAAGCATTAGGTCCGCAAGAACCTGAGGAATACGAATTGCTCGATGGTCCAGTCGAAAATCTAAATCAAGCTGAAGCTATACGTTTTATAGAAGGCGATAAGGCTTTTAACGATCAAATATTTACTAAAGAAACAGGGCTAGGACCAATTTTTACAGGCACAAGCTGTGTAAGTTGCCATGCCGGAGATGGGAAGGGGCATCCTTTTGTATCATTTACACGGTTCGGACAGGATTTACCTGGAATAAATAACTTTTTAGAAATGGGAGCTCCACAACTACAGAATAGGGCCATTCCTGGCTACGAACCTGAAACCTTACCTTCAGGGGCTCCACACGCCGAATTTCTAGCACCTATTGTTACAGGTCTTGGTTTTCTCGATGCTGTTTCAGATGAAGATTTATTGTCGATGGCAGATCCCGACGATTTAGATGGCGATGGTATAAGTGGTAGAGTTCACTGGAACGATAGACCTGATTATGTTAAGGACCGACCTGGAACCATTTCTGAGAATGGTAAATATATTACACGTTTCGGAAAAAAAGCAAATATGTACGACTTGCTTCATCAAACTGCCGATGCTTATAATCAAGATATAGGAATAAACTCCTATTACGAACCTTTTGATACTTATAGTGGAGATAAGGTTCAACCCGAAATTGATAGAAAAACGATTAATGATGTAGTATTTTACTTAAAAACGCTTAAAGCACCTATTCCTCGGAATCAAGATAACCCAGAGGTTGTAGCTGGAAAAGCACTATTTGAAAACACACAATGTACTGCTTGTCATAAACCCACGCTAAGAACTTCTTATTCACCAATTACAGCTATTTCTTATCAGGAATTTCACCCTTACACCGATATGCTTTTGCACGATATGGGTCCCGAGCTAGATGACGGTTACACTGAAGGATATGCGCTTTCTTCCGAATGGAGAACTGCACCTCTGTGGGGAATTGGGCTTTCCAAAGATTCACAAGGTGGTGAATATTATTTAATGCACGACGGTAGAGCTAGAAGTATTGAAGAAGCAATTTTACTCCACGGAGGAGAAGCTCAAAACGCTAAAAATAAATATCAAAACTTAAGTCAACAAGAAAAAAGTCAACTTATAAAATTTATAGAATCCCTGTAAATATGAACAGAAAACAATTTTTAAAAACCTGTGGGGTCGCTTTGGTAGGTTTACCTTTTGCCTCTGCCATTTTAACTTCTTGTCAGAGTATTTACTATGCTTCTTTTAAAACTTTTAAAAACAAAATAGTAGTACCTCTTTCTGAATTTGAAATTGTCAAGAAATCAAGTAAAGTTTATAGAGATTTCGTTATGGTAAACACTGCTTCGCAAGATTTCCCAATTTGTTTGTACAGAATAGAAGGACGCAATTATATCGCCTCATTGATGAAATGTACACATCGAGGATGCGAATTAAACGTAGGCGGCGGTATGTATAGCTGCCCTTGCCACGGTAGTGAATTTGATACAAAAGGAAAGGTGTTAGAAGGACCCGCAGAACAAAATCTAAAAACATTTAAAACAACAATTGATGATGAAAATATATACATCGAACTATTTTAAAATAGGGCTATACTTACTAATTTTTTTCTATATGGAAACTGCGTTAGCTCAGAAAGAAAAATCGGGTATCGAGCAATCGGTACAGGAAAGTCAATTAAATATGGATGCAGTTTTTAGCAGGCCGTCACTTAGCTTCGAGAAGGTTCCTGTAGCTTTAGGTGGGTATTTAGAGGCCAATACGATGCATCGAATTGAAGAAGGAATTACCGACGGACTGTCTTTTCAAGCTAGAAGGTTGACAATTTTTATGGCGGCTTCAATTTCAGAAAGAATTAAATTTTTAACTGAAATTGAATTTGAAAACGGCGGGAAGGAAATAGCCATTGAATTTGCGGCACTCGATGTGGCCTTTCACCCAATGTTTAATTTTAGAGGTGGAATTGTTATGAACCCAATAGGCGCTTTTAATGAAAATCACGATGGTCCTAAATGGGAGTTTGTTGAACGCCCTGATGTAGCAGTAAATATGCTCGCGGCCACCCAATCTAACGCAGGATTTGGAGTTTATGGTAAAACGTATTCTGGAAATTGGATTTTTGGTTACGAAGCTTACCTCACTAATGGATTTAACAGTAAAATTATTTCCAATGAAGAAGATAAAACTTATTTGCCCGCTTATAAAGATGGCGATAATTTATTCGAAGAAAATTTAAGCGGAAAAGCAATGTTTTCAGGAAAATTGGCAATTAAAAACAGAAAGATTGGAGAACTTGGTCTCTCGTATATGGGGGGAGCATACAACAAATTTGAAGAGGATGGTTTATCAGTAGAAGACAAGGCTCGGGTAACTGTTTTTGCCATAGATTGGAATACGACAATTCAAGCTAGCAATACGTATATAGTTGGAGAAGCAGCTTTTGTGAAAGTTGAAACACCAGAATCTTATACGCCACAATATGGTAATAAACAGCATGGGTTTTTTATGGATGTAGTTCAACCAGTTTATAAAAATAAGATATTCGAGTGGGAAGATGCCACATTTAATCTTGCTGCGAGACTTGATTATGTAGATTGGAATGTTGGTAAATTTAAAGAAATAGACACTAAAATTGGGGATCAACTTTTAGCTGTAACGCCAGGAATTAGTTTTAGACCAACGCCAAAAACAGTTTTTAGAATAAACTATCGTTATGAGAGGCAAAAGGATATTATAAACAATCCTGCCGAAAGGGCTGCTACATGGTATATGGGGTTTAGTAGTTATTTTTAGTCAGCAGGTGGCCGGTATTACTTAATTGGGTTGTGGTTTATTGGTTATTAGGTAAGTTGTTAATTCATTAAAGTTCTTATTTTTGTTAGTATTAAATTTATCTACGGTAAGTAAATTTAATATTTAATTAGAATTTTCAGCACCTCATTTCCCAAGTAATATCGGGCATCACTGATTAAATTGCAAAAACTACATTTATGAAACACTTCAATGCTTTTCTATCCTTGCTTCTTATCATAGCATTGGTTTTTTACAGTTTTTATGGATTAATGCCGAAGTATGATGAGGATGAAGTAAAATTGGCTACCGAATTTTCAGTAGATAGAGCGCTGATACCTCTTGAAAAAATTGCTAAAACCCCTCATTATTTAGGTTCACAAGGTCATGCAGACGTTCGAAAGTTTTTATTGTCTGAATTGCGAAAGTTGGGGAGGGAACCTCATATTCAAGAAGGGTTTAGTTTAAATCCACAATCAAAAACACTTAATAAGCCTACTAATATTGCTGCTCGCATTAAGGGTGCTGAAGACGGAAAGGCACTTTTGCTGCTTTCGCATTACGACAGCGCGCTTGTACCTTCCTTTGGTGCTAGCGATGCTGGTACGGGTGTAGTTGCTATCTTAGAGAGCGTACGCGCTTACCTTGCTTATGGAAAAAAACCAAAAAATGATATAATTATTCTCTTTACAGATGCTGAAGAAATTGGATTGGACGGTGCCAAACTGTTTGTAAACGAACATCCCTGGGCTAAAAATGTAGGTTTAATATTAAATTTTGAAGCGCGTGGCACGAGTGGTCCAAGTAATATGATTTTGGAAACAAATGGAGGAAATTCTCAACTCGTGATAGAATTTATCAAAGCGAATCCAGAGTTTCCTGTTGCTTCTTCCTTAATGTATAGCGTTTATAAAATGTTGCCAAATGATACCGACTCCACCATCTTTAGGGAAGATGGGGATATTGATAGTTTCTTTTTCGCTTTTATAGATAGCCACTTTAACTATCACACGGCAAATGACAATATGTATCACCTAGATTGGAATAGTTTGATGCATCAAGGCAGTTATTTACTGCCGTTAATCCATTATTTCGCCGATGCCGATCTTTCAAATATAAAGTCTGAAACGGATGATGTTTATTTAAATTTCCCTTTGGTGAAAATGATTAATTATCCCTTTTCATGGATATTACCGATGCTCATTTTAGCTTTTTTGATATTTGTATTCTTAATTTTTTATGGTGTTAAAAAGGGAAGAATTTCAGGAAGAGCAATTGCCAAAGGTTTTGTTCCCTTTTTAGTATCATTAATTAGTTGCGGCCTCATTGGGTTTTTTGGATGGAAATTAATACTAGCGCTCTATCCACAATATGCCGAAATTCAACAAGGATTTACATATAACGGGCATTGGTATATTGCATTTTTTGTATTGCTGTCATTGGCAATCGTATTTTCAGTCTATAAAAAGTTCATTACAAAGTTTAATGAACCTTCCATTTATGTGGCTCCGTTATTTTTCTGGCTCTTGATTAATTTGGCTGTTTTTATCATCTTAAAGGGAGCCGCATTTTTTATTATTCCTGTTTTTTTCGGACTTCTTTCGCTTTTTGTAATGATTCGTCAAGAACGACCAAATCTTTTAGCAATGGCATTTTTAGCGGTGCCTGCTATCTTTATTTTCGCACCCCTTATACAATTTTTTCCAGTTGGTTTAGGCTTAAAAATGCTTGTTATTAGTTGTGTGTTCACTGTATTACTCTTCGGGTTGATGCTTCCAGTTTTTGCGTATTACAAATGGAAGAACTTAGTATCGGCACTGTGCTTTATACTGGCTATTTCTTTCTTTATCGTTGCGCATTCAAAAAGTGACTTTACTGAGGAAAGGAGAAAGCCAACCAGTCTTGTTTACTATAAAGATGCAGATAATGAAAAAACTTTCTGGCTTACTTACGACAAAGAAATTGACGAATGGACTGAACAATATCTTGGTAAAAATCCTAGTAATAATACTTTAAATTTAGCTGAGGTTCCCTATAGTAAATATGGTTTTAATTACAGTTACGCAGCTGAAGCTCCAAAGAAAAATATTGCAGATTTTGAGGTTTTTTTAGAAAATGACACTTTAATAAATAACCTTAGAAATGTTACGCTCGTAATTGTCCCTAAACGAAATGTCAATAAAATAGATTTGTATAGTGAAGAAAGTACATCATTTAATTCACTAAAATTTAATGGAAAAGAAATGCCTGTATCTAGTTTATCAAAAGGCTATAGAGGAACCAAAAACCCTGCCCTTATCAATTACTATGTTTCTCCAAATGATTCATTAAAAGTTGAATTTTCTGTTGAAAAGGATGTTTCTGTGGGTTTTAAGGTAATGGAATATTCATTCGATTTAATGGATAACCCAGAATTCGACATAACCAAACGTCCTGATTATGCTATGCCTAAACCCTTTGTGATAACTGATGCGATTGTGGTAAAGCGAACTTTTAATGTAGATTCATTAAAAAAGAAAACTGTAGATTCGCTTTCTATAAATCCTGAAATTATTTTAAATAATGAGTAAAACAATTGCCATAGCGGGTCTTGGTTGGTTAGGTCAGCCTTTAGCTTATCGTTTACACTTATTAGGCTATAAGGTGAAAGGCTCTGTTACAACTATGGAAAAAGCTACTTTGTTACAGAAGAACGGAGTAGAGGCCTATCCTGTTGAAATTACAGATAGAGGTGTGCAGGGGTCTGTTAAAGCATTACTGAAGACTTCCGATTATTTAATAATTATGATACCTCCTGGATTAAGACGTAACACTGGCGCCGACTATATACTTAAAATGGTGCATTTTCTAGAAGCGATAAAACAAACTGAGGTTGAAAAAATAATCTTGGTGAGTAGTACTTCGGTTTATGATGATAGCCAAGGAAAAGTAACTGAAAAGGACGAGCCACAACCAGAAACTATATCGGGCAAACAATTAAGACAGGTGGAGCAATTATTTGCAAATTCTAAGGGATTAAAAACTACTATTGTTCGTTTTGGTGGTTTGATAGGTGGTAGTAGACAGCCCGCAAAATATCTGGCAGGTCGTAAAGATTTGAATGATGGAGATGCCCCGGTTAATTTAATTCATCGTGACGACTGTATTAATATCTTAGTAAAGATTATTAAACAAGACGCTTTTGGAACTGTATTTAATGCTGTAAATCCATACCATCCCAAAAAATCTGAATATTATATACAGAAAGCAAAAGAGCTAAGTTTGGAGCCACCTACATTTGCCGAAAGCAATGTGGATGAAAAATTTAAACAGGTCGATTCTGAGAATTTGAAAAAAGTTTTGGATTATGCTTTTAAAACTTCCATATAAAAAAAGGAGCCATTAAAGCTCCTTTTTCAATTTAAAATATTTCAATGCTTCGACTGCGCTCAGCACAGGCAGGTAAGCTCAATGAGACAGTTTATTAACTACCAAATACGCACTCTATCTTCTGGTGCAAGGTACATTCCATCTCCTTCTTTAATATTAAAAGCTTCGTAAAAAGCATCAATATTTAATAAGGGTTGTGTAGCTCTTACCATTCCTGGAGAGTGTGGATCTGTTTTTACTTGGTTGCGTAGCGCCTCGTCACGAGACATGGTACGCCAAACAGTAGCCCAGCTCATAAAGAAACGTTGTTCTGGAGTAAATCCGTCGATGTTATCAGGGCGTCCATTTTCTTTAAAGAAACGCTGTAATCCGTCGTAAGCGCCTAACACACCTCCTAGATCCCCAATGTTTTCGCCTAAAGTAAATTTTCCATTGATGAATACACTGTCAAGAACTTCAATTTTACTGTACTGCTCAGCAAGTTTATCGCCGCGCTCGGTAAAGTTTTTAAGATCTGTTTCTGTCCACCAGTTTGCTAAGTTTCCATTAGCATCAAATCGCGATCCGCTATCGTCAAAAGCGTGGGAAATTTCGTGACCAATTACGGCACCAATTCCACCGTAATTAACAGCTTCATCTGCCTTGTAATCGTAGAAAGGTGGCTGAAGGATTGCAGCTGGGAAAACGATTTCGTTGTTGAATGGATTGAAATAAGCATTTACAGTTTGCGGGCTCATTCCCCATTCGGTACGATCTACAGGCTCATCAATTTTAGAAAGGTTATCTTTTAATCCCCAAGTTTGTACTGCAATCATATTGTCGTAATAGGTATTACCTTCTTTTACTTGCATGTCTGAATAATCCTTCCATTTGTCTGGATATCCAACTTTTACAGTGAATTTGTCAAGCTTTTCGTTTGCTTTTACCTTAGTGCTATCGCTCATCCAAGTTAAAGCATTAATACGGTCTTTATACGCTGCAATTACATTTGCAATCATTTTTTCAGCTTTCTCTTTAGCTTCCGGTGGAAACATTTCATCTACGTAAAGCTTTCCTAAAGCTTCTCCAACACTTCCATTAACAGTTGAAAGTGCGCGTTCATCTGCTGGCTTTTGTGTTTTAGTTCCGTTTAAAGTTGTAGCATAGAAATCGAAGTTAGCTTTTTCAATTTCTGTGGTTAACATTCCTGTAGCGTTGTTTAAAGTAGACCAACGCATTACCGTTTTCCAAGTATCAAAGTCTGGTTTAGCAAACATTTGTTTCAATGTTTCCATATACTTCGGTTGCATTACGATAATAGTATCCATTTCCTTGGTAATACCCATTCCTTTAAAGGCTTCTTTCCACTGAAGTTGAGGAAGCATTTTTTGAAGCTCGTCTATGCTACGTGGATTGTTGAAATTTCTAAAATCACGGCTTGCAACTTTATCCAATCTTGGCGTAGCGAGTTTTGTTTCAAAAGCAAGAATAGTTTCAGCTTGTTTACGGGCAGACTCTTCCGAATCACCTAAAAACTGAAGCATTCTTGTAATGTGATTTATATACTGCTCTCTAATTTTTACAGAAGCAGGATCGGTATTGGTATAGAAATCACGATCTGGAAGCCCTAAACTACCTGGAGTGATATATGCAGAGTTCATCGAACTGTTGCTTGGGTTTGAAAAAGCTGCAAGTCCTAAAAATGGTTGTGAAACTTCAACAGCATTTTCACTCATTACTTTTTGAAAGTCTTCAATAGTATTTATGGCCGCAATTTTTTCAAGTGCCGGTTTTAATGGTTCGATTCCAGCTTTGTCTCTTGCTACAGTATCAAGCTTTGTTTCATAAATCATCAAAGCTTTTGCTTGGTCGGTTTCTGGAGCATATTTTCCGCTCTTTCTTGCTTTTTCCAAGATGTTAAGCATGTCTTTACTTGTCTTTTTACGAAGAATCGTAAATCCAGCCCAACTAGTTTCATCGTCAGGAATCTCGTTGTTCTTCATCCAGTTTCCATTCACGTAGTTGTAAAAATCATCTTTTGGGTTCACGGTAGTGTCCATGTTTGCTAAGATAATTCCGTGTGGCTCAGTATCAGTTACCGCCACTTCGGTTTTTTCTTTACAAGCGGTTGTAGCAGCTGCGATTACCGCGAAAGCTACAACGGGTTTTAAAAATTTTGTTTTCATTTATATTGATTTTTGTTTTTAGCGGAAGATGCTTACTTGCATGTTAAGCAAGAACTGCCCATTGTTTTCATCTTCAATTGAAATTATTAGTATTGGGCTAATTTATTTTTTCTAAGCAATAAGTTGCTCATTCGGAATTATTGTTACACTTCTAGTTCTTTTTATCTTGTAACTCTAGTTCAAATATAGAATCTCGAAAACGCTCTTGCTTTTTTAATTCGTTCTCTTCATCTTCTTTTCTTTGATAATCTATTTTGTCTTTTAAAAACTTCTCATTTAAGTGAGTGATTAAATTCTCCACTGCAATGTTTAGTTCTTTTACAGATTCTTGGATATTTAAAGAGTCTATATTGTCTTGATGTGATGTTTGGTATAATAATTCTGATCTAGTTTTTAGAACTAACAACCTGCTATTTATTGGATTTGTATTTAGCGTATCTGGAATTTTTTTAAATAGAGAATCTGAAATTTCTCTAAGCCTTACTGCGTGTTCGCGTAAGTCGCGGTAGTTGCTTCCGTTAGTGCTTTTTGCTTCTTGGATAAGATCTTCCAGAACACCCCATTTTACAGCTTGTTCTTTTGCCGGTTCTATAAGTTGAGGATATGTATAGGTTGTATCGCCAAAAATTATAGACATATTGGTGTTCGGCAATTCTGCTTTTTGCACTTCAGAATTATTTCCACAGGAAAAAAGGAAACTAATAGCTATTAAAATTGGAATTATAAACTTCATAAAAAATTAAAGAACCACAAATATACTGGTTATTAGCGAAATGACACGTTAATTTTTTTAAAGGGAAAGAGTTGATTATCCGTATATTTGCACCTCATTTTGATAAAAAGAAAATTGATGAAAAAGAGGATTCTGATTATTGGGGCCTGTGGACAAATAGGAACAGAGCTTACAATGTATTTAAGACAAGAATTTGGATCACATAAAGTTATTGCAAGTGATATCCGTGAAGGCGATGAAGAGCTTATGAACAGTGGTCCATTCGAAATATTAGACGCTACCAATTATGAAGCCATACAAGAGGTTGTAATTCGTTACGAAATAACTGAAGTTTATTTAATGGCAGCTATGCTTTCGGCTATTGCAGAGAAATTCCCTATGCGTGGGTGGAACTTAAATATGGATTCACTTTTTCACGTTTTAAACTTAGCTAAAGATAAAAAAGTAGAAAAGGTATTTTGGCCATCTAGTATTGCTGTTTTTGGACCTACAACTCCAAAAAATGATACCCCACAGCACACTATTATGGAGCCAAGTACGGTTTATGGAATTAGTAAACAAACAGGCGAGCGCTGGTGCGAATATTACAATAAGCGTTATGGGGTAGATGTAAGAAGTATTCGTTACCCCGGTTTAATTAGCTACAAAACCTTACCTGGTGGTGGTACTACCGATTATGCAGTAGATATTTACCACAAGGCACTTAAGCACAAACAGTATGTTTGCTTTTTAAATGCTGAAACAACGTTACCAATGATGTTTATGGATGACGCTATTCGAGCGACTGTGAACATTATGGAAGCCGATAAGGAAGATATTAAAGTTAAAAGTTCGTATAATCTTGCTGGGATGAGTTTTGATCCTGAAGAGGTTACTGAAAGTATCAAAAAGCACATTCCAGAATTTAAAATTTCTTACGAACCAGATTTTAGACAAGATATTGCCGATAGTTGGCCACAAAGTATAGACGATAGCGAAGCTAGAAAAGATTGGGGTTGGGAAAGCAAAATTTCATTGGATGAAATGACAGAGATTATGCTTACAAATTTGAAGGATAAGTACTAATGTCTTTAATCGGCATTTGCTGAAGTTATCAATAAAAACAAAAACAGGTTCAAAATTAATTGAACCTGTTTTTTTATATAAAATAGTTGGCTAATCAAGAAGTTTACGCTTCACAACTTGCGCAATCTTTTTTCTGAGCAAACTTTTGTGCAGCATTCATACTGTGTTGGTAGTACAGTGATTTCAAACCAAGTTTCCAAGCAGTTACGTGAATTTTATTAATCTCCTTAACTGGCATTTCTGGATGGATAATAATGTTTAAAGACTGACCTTGGTCAATGTGGTTTTGACGGTTAGCAGCTTGATAAATTAAATCCATTTGATCGATTTCAGAATAAGTTTTAAACACATCTTTTTCTTCATCGGTTAGAAAGTCTAAGTGCTGTACAGAACCGTCGTAATCGCGAATATTCCTCCAAACTTCAAGAGTATTCATACCTTTCTCTTCAAGTAATTTCTCTAAGAATGGATTTTTAATTGTAGTTTTTATCTTGGCGATATCTTTTACATAAATATTAGACCAGATAGGTTCGATACCTTGTGACACTTGTCCTAAAATAAAGGCGGAGGAAGTTGTTGGTGCAATAGCATTTAAAGTAGCATTACGTCTTCCGTAACCTTTGAGTACTTCTGGTTCCCCAAATTTTTCAGCTAATTCTTCCGAAGCTTTGTACGACTTCTCTTTAATAACTCTAAATATCTCACTGTTTAAGTTATAAGCTTCTTGGCTATTTAACGGAAGCATTTTAGATTGTAATAACGAGTGCCATCCTAAAACTCCAAGGCCTAAAGAGCGGTTGTCCTTAGCGAAATTATACGCGCGCTCCATAAACAGGAAGGTTTGTTTGTCTTCGCGACTATCAGAGTCACGGTAAACTTCTAGTTTTTCAATGAATTCGGTAATTACAGCATCTAAGAAATATACCATAGTTTCAACGGCATCGGTATCTTTCCATTCGTCGTAGTGTAATAAGTTTACTGAAGATAGTACACATACAAACGACCAATTATCGTTAGATGGCAGCATTATTTCAGTACACAAATTACTTGCGTAAATAGGCAGGTTTTTATCTTTATAGACATCTGCAGCCGAATTGTTAGCGTTGTCTTTAAAGAAGATGTAAGGATAGCCCATTTCACCTCTTCTTTGCAATACCTTTGCCCAAATAGTACGCTTAGCTTCGTCTCCATCAATCATTTCCTGCATCCATTGGTTGGTTACAGTAACCCCGTGTGTTAATTCTTGTATAGGGTTCCCTTCCGTACCAATTTCTAAGAACTCCATAATGTCTGGATGCTCAACTGGTAGGTATGGTGAAAATCGTCCTCTCCTTACCGAACCTTGGCTTACAACATCAACCATAGATTCAAAAAGTTGCATAATGTGAACAGCTCCTGACGCTTGGCCATTATTTTTTACTTCAGCTCCACGATGACGAATTTTTCCAAAGTACCCTGATGTTCCTCCTCCAAGTTTAGACATCATACCAACTTCCGATTGGGTGTAAAGTATATTCCCCATATCGTCGCTAACGTGCGATCCAAAACAGCTGATAGGAAGTCCTCGTTCTTTTCCAAAGTTAGACCAAACAGGTGATGCTAAAGAGAAAAACCCTTCAGACATATAGTGATAAAATTTATCAGCATAACCTGGTATTTCTAAAATTTGTTCCGCTCTATCTGCAATTTCTCTAATGCGTTCTTCTGGAGTTACCCCTGGTGTAAGGTAACCAGAAGCTAAAAAGTTACGACTGTGTTCTGTAAGCCATTCAAAGCCTTGTTTTTCTTCACTTGTATTGTGTAGTGCTTCTTTTCTAGCGTTTACTAAGTGGTCAGTTTCTGAATTTGACGTTGTAGTCTGTGTGTCGAGGTTGGTGTGTAGTTCGTTCATTTAAAAAAGGTCATCACTGGTTATACTTTGGGTTCTTTTGCTGTAGTTTATTGAGCGTTTTACGAAGAAATCTCCGTGCTTGGTACCGATAATTTCATCGTCAAACCATTCGGTTTCTGCTAATAAACTTTCGTCTATGTCAAATATTTTTTCAATTCCGATGCTTTCAAGCGACTTGTTGAAACGGTTTTTGATAAACTCGTTTACAACATTTTTTGGCAAGAAGTCTAGTTCGCCATCTTCAAAAATCCAATCAATTATTCTGCTCTCGGCGATAAAAGCTTCTCTACACATTTCTTGAATCATATTGTGATAGCCTTCGTCAAACCAATCTGGGTTTTCTTCTTTAATGATTTTTATTAAATCAATTCCAAAGTCGCCGTGAATTTGCTCTTCTTTTGAAGTAGCCTCAACCACGTTTGAAATTCCTTTCAACATGTTTTTATGCTTGTTAAAGGCCATGATTATTAAGAACTGTGAAAACAATGAAACGTGCTCGATAAAGAGTGAGAAAAGTAAAACAGATTCGGCATAGTCTTTATTATCTTCACTTTTTGCGTTTTTAAGTGCGGTTTCTAAATAGTGAACACGCATCATAATTACTGGCTTCTTCTTTAGGTTTTTAAATTCCTCATTTAAGCCTAATATTTCAAGAAGGTGTGAGTATGCATCGTGGTGTCTAACTTCACTTTCTGCGAAGGTTGATCCTACCGACCCGATTTCTGGTTTTGGCATTCTATGATAAAGATCGCCCCAGAAATTTTTCACAGCTACTTCAATTTGAGAAATAGCCAGCATTGTATTTTTAATAGCGTTGCGTTCTACGTCGGTAAGACGAGTTTTAAAATCTTGGATGTCGCTAGTAAAGTTGAATTCGGTGTGAATCCAATATGAATGACGAATAGCTGGAACATATTCATAAAGCGCTGGATATTCGTATGGCTTTAAATTTACTCGCTTTTCGAATATGTTTAGCTTTCGTTTTTGGGTTTGTTGATTCCTGTACAGGATATACCCTTTTGCTACATCGAAAAATCCACTTTCCATCAATTTCGTTTCCACAAAATCTTGAACTTCTTCTACCGTTGGGATATATTTCCCATCCATGCTTTTTCTTTCTAGCAAAGCTTCATAAACCATCTCAGATATGCGCTTTGCATCCTCAGGTCCACCGTGATTTGCAGCGGACATTGCTTTTAAAATTGCATCTGTAATCTTTTGTAAATGAAAGAGTTTGGTGGTAAAATCTCTCTTAATAACGTGGGTAATTTCCATAAGAATGCGTACTAAAAATTATAAATAGTATTCAAAGTATAAAGATGAAAATTAAATGAATGTGATTTTATCGAAAGGTCAATTTGTTGTCAAATGTTTATTAACAATTACGAAAAACAAGGAGACAAGTGGAGGTTAGTGCGTTTAAAACACTAGAGTAGTAATATTATTAACAAAGCGAAAGTTAAGATACCAGATTTATTAAAAATATGTTTTTATTTTATTCAAGGTTTAATGCATTTTACTAGTTTTTTAAACGGTTCCGTAACATACACAATACCCCTACTTCTTCTTTCGATAGGTTTTCTGCTTTTTTAAGAAGTTTGTTTATTTCTTTTTCAAAATATTGTAGCGTTTTACCTTGAGTATAATTATCAATTACACGTGGATCTATATACGAACTTCTTGCAACCGAAGGGGTGTTGCCTAATCTCTCGGAAACTCGATTCACAGCTTCTTTAATATTTTTGTCGAGTTGTTTCTGGTCTTTTTTATCCACAACTCCAAGTTCATCTAATGCAATTGCAGCAATCATGGTGCCTGCCCAAGTTCTAAAATCCTTTGCTGAAAATTTTTCGCCCATTACTTCGTGAATGTAGGCATTCAGATCATCGCTTTTAACATCAACGATAGAGTCATTTTCATCGAGATATTTGAAAATTTCATATCCTGGCATATCATCAATTTGTTGGACGATTTTGGCTAGCTTTCCATCCACTATATGTTTTTCCTGTTCTTGATTTGATTTTCCGTTGTAATGAAAAATTATTTCATCGCCTTCAATGGTCAAGTGCTTACTTCTTAAAGTGGTTAAGCCATAAGTTTTATTTTCTTTGGCATAAGTCTCGCTACCTGGTCTAAAAAATGCCGATTCTAATAATCTTAACATTGTAGCTAATACCTTCTCACGATTTAACTTTTGTTTACGGAGATGTTGACCTGTAACGCGACGCATATGTTCCAATCGATCTGCAAAATCTACGATGCGATCAAATTTTTCGGCAGTTTGCCGCTCTCTATAATTTGGATGATATATGTACTGTTTGCGTTCTTTGTCGTCTCTGCCGGTAACTAACAGGTCGGCGTCCTTGTCTTCACTAATTTCAACATCTGTCCAAGCAGGTGGAATTACTAACGATTTTATCCAGTTTCTTAGGTCTTTATCCTTGACGGTTTTACCGTTCTCATCTTTATATGTAAACCCCCTTCCGTGCTTTTTCCTGTAATACATCGGCAATTTTTGTTTTAAAAATAAATTAAAATATAGTTGAAAACTATTACTTTATAGTATCTTTAAGATTTCTCTAAATAAGAAAAGTCGGGAAGCGTTGAAATACACCTCCCGACCTTTACAATGTGTTTTTGATCTTAAACTTCTTTTAGTATATATACCTGTAATTTATTTAATTATTGCACCACCAATTTATTAGTAAC
The DNA here is from genome assembly GCF_032080575.2 of Aequorivita sediminis. Taxonomy (NCBI): domain Bacteria; kingdom Pseudomonadati; phylum Bacteroidota; class Flavobacteriia; order Flavobacteriales; family Flavobacteriaceae; genus Aequorivita; species Aequorivita sediminis. The sequence continues at coordinate 43,830 of NZ_JAVLSO020000007.1, forward strand.
AATGCCTTTTGAGGAGATAACTCTAATATAATAAACACCAGATTAAAGGGTTGAAGTATTTAACGTTGCTTCCTTCACAGACAGATTAGTTTCTTTTAAAACCACTTTTCCAGTTGTGTCTACAATATCAACAGCGGTAATTATATTTTTATCTCTAAAAATAGTAAATTGGTCTGTAGCAGGATTAGGGAATAAACGCAAGTCAATTGCAAATAAGTCCTGATTTTAAACGCCCATTGTTCCAAGTTCTTCATAATCATAGATATAATCACAAACGTAAATTAACTCACCTAAATCATTCTCGGTGTACCAATGTTCAAGAACAGGTTTATTAACCATTTCAACTAAACTTTTGGTTTTTGCATTGTCTTCTGGATTTACAGGTAACACTAGTTGTTCAACTATGTAATCGGTGTCGTATTCGTATAAATGTTTATTTGTAACTCTACTTCCACTTGGAGTTTTGTGTTCCCACTTGATACAGTTTTTATTGTCGTCGTAGGAAAACCATTCTACTCCAGGTATATACCAAACTGTTCCATCCCAAATTGATGGTTTTGAGCTTAATAACGTACCATCAGGGTTGTATGTGTATTCAATTTTCCAAGAGTCGCTCAAAGTTCCCGTTTGCCAAGTGTCTTTTACAAATTCTTCTAATTTTTTATCCTCGGCGTTATAGGTAACGGTGCCAACTTCAATTAAATCTGTTTCATTAAAGTATAGCTCCCAAGACTCAAGTTGGTTTTTACTGTTATAAAAATATTTATAAATTTCCCCTAGCTCAAAAGTAGAGCCTCCGAAACTATTGTAATTTTTGCGGGTTGTAAGATTTCCATCTTGGTCGTATTCGTAGTCCAAATAATAAACGTGGGTCCAATTGCCGTTTATTTGTTGGTATCCATCTAGTTTAACAACATTTTTTGCGGCGTCGTAAGTTAAAGTGTCTTAAACTCTAACGTTATCATCTATAAGAAGTGCATCCATAGAACTCAATAACATATCGGAGTTATAAGTGTATTTTTCATACTCAAATCAATCCGAAGAACGATACTCAGAAAGAAGGAACTCTTTTTCGATATTCTGAGCAAAACCTATTGTAGTAAAAGCAAAAGAAAAGGAGTAAAATTTTTTTCATAAAAGATGTTTATTTAATTAGAGAATTAGGGTTTTGCTATCAAACTTACATCGATTTTAATAAAACACAAGTGGATTTTATAAAATTAAAAATTGAACGAAACCCTTGTCATAATTGACCTCACCCGAATTGTTATTTTTGCTAGTAAAGCATTATGTATCAATTCAAATCTGTTTTTTTAGTTTGAATATTGATGGATAACCTGCTAGTTAGTAGGATTTGAATATAAATTTTATGGAAATAATCCAAGATAAAACGGATAAATTCCAATATAGTATTTAACTTTGAAATTAAGAATTCAACTTCAGTATGTCTAAAAAAACTTTAAATGGTCGTGGAGCTCAGAAAAATATTCAAAACAGATTTTTTGAAAATAAGCATGAAATTTTGGATGAGTATTTAAATTTCTGTGAGGTAGAAGGAGAGCAAGCCGATGGTAATAAGACGAACTATATTGAAGTATTCCCAAATAGTTTTGTTAACAAGGTAAATAGTCCAGATGTGGGGATGGGATATTCGGCAAATCCATATCAAGGCTGCGAGCACGGTTGTGTGTATTGCTACGCTCGTAACAGTCACGAATATTGGGGGTATGGTGCCGGATTGGATTTCGAGCGAAAAATTTTATTTAAAAAAAATGCCCCGCAATTGCTAGAAGAAAAAGTTACTTCGAAGAATTGGGAAGGAGATACCATTGTTTTCTCCGGCAATACAGATTGTTATCAGCCACTAGAACGGAAGCTTGAAATAACAAGAAAGTGTTTGGAAGTGATGCTAAAATGGAAACATCCTACAGGAATTATCACTAAAAATTCATTGATTCTTCGTGATTTAGACATACTGAAGGAAATGGCAAAACTGAATATAATTCAAGTTAATATTTCTATTACCTCGCTTTCCGAAGACACTAGAAGATTATTGGAACCTCGTACGGCCAGTATCAAACAACGTTTAAAAGCAGTTGAAGTTTTATCGGAAAATGGCATTCCAGTAAGAGTAATGATGGCGCCAATAATCCCTTCACTAAACAGTCATGAAATTCTACCACTAGTTAAGAAAGTAGCAGAACTTGGAGCGGTTGATGTAAATTATACTATTGTAAGATTGAACGGACAAATTGCTGAAATTTTTAAAGACTGGGCTTATAAAACTATCCCCGATAAAGCAGAACGCATTTTGAATCAAATTGCTGAATGTCACGGAGGAAGTCTAAACGACAGTAATTGGGGAAGACGTATTAAAGGAGAAGGAACTATTAGCGAACAAGTTAAAAACACTATGGCAATAGCTAAAAATCGATATCTAAAAGGTAAATCGAAAAAGAAGTTAGATACATCTCACTTTCTAGAACTTAAAAATCCACAGTTAAAGCTGTTTTAATCTCATTTCTAACAAATAAAAGTTTAATAACTAATTTTTAAGCTGTGTAATCTGTACCAATATTATAAAAATTTTCTGTTTGCTTTAGTATATTTACGCCTTACTTTCAGCAAAAATGAAATTTTTCTGTTCTGCTATTTTAATAGTACTTTCAATATCAACTTCACTTTCTCAATCGGAAGGTGAATTTTCACATCTATCTTTCAATAGTATTAACGATACAATACAGAAATATTCATATACCGACCTAGATAAAACCATCACTGCTGCAAATGCTTATATTTTAAAAAGTCAACGTGAGAATGACTTAATAAATGAATGGGTTGGTCTAAACGCTATTGCCGTTTCCTATTACCATAATAGGATGTTTAAAGAGTCTAGCGAACAGTCTGAAAAAAATATGCATTTTGCCCAAAAACATAACTTGCGTGAACAAGAAATGGAGTCTCTTGCATATTTGTCGGATTTGCAATTGGTAGTTAGTGATGTCTCAACACAATTGGAGTATTATGAAGAGCTTCTTCAGTTGGCTGAAACGTACAACAGTGATTCTTACAAACAGATAGCTTATAATAAAATTGCTTCCGTTCTTGATGTTAGTGGCGATACTAGAAAGGCAATAAATATTCGTAAAAAATCGCTTGATTTCTTTGAAAATAAAACGGTAGATTCAACTTTCACACAAAGATCTATAAATTCCAAAATAGCCATGATAAGTTTTTACTTATCAAATTCTTACCTCGAGCTGGAAAAAGTAGATTCGGCAAAATCATATGTCATTAAAATAAAACAATTTTCTGAAAAGGATTTAGATACATGCTATATGGCTTTTTCGTATGCTGCAGAAGCTGAGATTGCTTATACAGAAAAACGTTTTAAAGAGGCTAAAAAATTCTATCACAAATATTTTGATGTTTGCCCAAAAGAATACGATCTTATAAAAATAAACTACGCTTACCAAATAGGTAAAATTGAATTGGCAGAAGGTAATTATCGCTTGGCTAGCGAAATTTTACAGAAGGGTTTGGACGATTACAATGTTACTTCTGTTGAAGAAGGCTTTATGAAAGATTATTATGAGAAACTTGCGGTAGCCTATAAACAAACAGGAAATTTTGAAAGAGCGAGTTTCTATTTTGAAAAATACCTTACTTCAAAAGAAAAACAGACTGAACTGAAGGACAGTGCCAAAAAATCACTTTTAGAGAATGAAAGGGAAGCTTTTTTAAATGAGGTCAACTTGCTGAAGACCGAAAAGGAAAAAAATCAAGCCTATCTTAATTATTTAATGTTAAGCGCATCGGTTGTAATCCTAATTCTACTCTTTGTTTTACTTCGCTTTTATAAAAACAAAAAGGCAAATGAGTTTAAATTCGAGCAATTACTGGCCAAAATTGAAGCTGCCAAGCAATCAGATGAAATTATAGATACGAAGGATGAGGATTTAGAAGAAAAAAACAGTAATGATGTACCCGAAGACATTAAGCAACAAATTTTAGATGGTCTTAAAAAACTTGAAAAGCAGGAATATTTCTTAAAGCAAGAATGTAGCTCCTATAATATTGCCAAGAAAATAGGCACAAATACTTCTTATCTTTCTAAGGTTATAAATTCGCATTACGGTAAAAACTTCAATACATATATCAATGATCTTCGCATCAATTACGCTATACTTCGTCTTAAAAACGATGTGATTTTCAGGTCGTATTCTATTCAATCTATCGCTGAAGAAGTAGGTTATAAATCGGCAGATTCGTTTACTAAATACTTCAAAAAAGATACAGGATTAAACCCTTCTTTTTACATTAAAGAAATCAAGAATATCGTCTAAAGGCTCCGTTTCAACCCGAAATTTATAAATATAGGGTTGGGGTATTCCTATCTCTTCAGAATAACAGAAATAAACCGTGGCGCTAGTATTTTAAGTGTCTCCCACGTTTTAAGTGCATCCCTATTTTCCTAAATCTCGGGATGCTTCTCTTTTATTATAGTGTTTTGTGTTGCAGCTTTGTTTTAGAAATTAACAACTAAAACTTTGTAATATGAAATCACAAAATCCTAAAACTGAAATCTCATCACAAGTAATAATTAAAACCAATGGTAGGTCAATTTCGATTGTGAAGCATTGGCAAGGCGACTATAACACTAAAAATAAATTATGATGAAGAATAAGACCACAAGACGAATTCAACTTATAAAATTTGCAATTGGCGTCATACTAGGCGTAATTATTTACCTTTCAATCAAACTAATATTTTAAACCAAACACTTATGACAACAATATTGAAGTTTTCAATCGCACTTACAATGCTATTTTTAGTAGGAACTGTAAATGCGCAAAAATTAGACGGAGCATACAGCGGAACTCTTGAAGTTCAGGGAATGCAGATGGAGCTTATTTTCAACATTTCTCCAAATGATGATGGATATAGCGCAACCTTAGATGTTCCTATGCAGGGAGCAAGCGGAATAGAACTTGATTCTGTAGTTTTGCAAAATGAAAATGTAACCATTACTTCCGCCAAAATGGGTCTGACCTATACTGGTGTAGTTTCTGGAGAAACTATTGAAGGAACTTTTGAACAAATGGGACAAAAATATCCATTAACCTTGAAGAAAACAGTAAAAACAAAACCAGGAAATACAGCGCTTCCGTCAACCGATGAGGAATTGGCGAAACTAGCGGCAAAGTCTAAAGGAAATTTTAAATATTCTGTTGAAGATTATTTTAAAACTCCTGAAGCTTATTCTTTTCAGCTTTCACCAGACGGCAAGTTTATTAGCTACTTAAAGCGAAGAGAATCAGGAGAACGAGATTTGTATTTAAAAGAAACCGCTACCCAAAAAGAAACGTTGCTTATAAAGCAAGATGAAGATGTAATTCGCGGTTATTTCTGGGCAAATAATAACAGAATTCTATACATGCAGGATAAGGGTGGAGATGAAAACCACCACGTGTATGGTGTGGATGTAACTGGGGCGAATAAAAGTGAGCTAACACCATTTGAAGGAGTTAAAGTAAACATCATAGAATCTTTAAAAGAAGATGAAGATCACGTAATTGTTCAAATGAACAAGGACAATCCACAGCAAGAGGAGCCTTACCGTCTTAATATTAATACAGGTGAAATTACAAAGCTTTACACCGTAAAAGCCGGTGATCCTCCGGTGAGCTCTTACGATTTTGATAGAAAAGGAAACTTACGTGCCATTAATAGAATTGTAGATGGTATAAATATGGAATTACTTTATAAAATTGACGGAGAATTTAAACGTGTAAAGCTTACAGAGTTTGGAGATACATTTGGAATTATCTCATTTAACCCAGCTACCGAAAATCCTAATGACGCATATGTAATTTCAAACCTAGATGGCGATAAAATTGAAATCCAACTTTACGACTTAAAAACAAATAAGAAGCTTAAAACACTTTTCAGTAACGATACATTTGACGTTTCGGGTGTTTCACTTTCAAGAAAGAGAAACTATGAAATAGATTACTTCAGCTACACGGGGGAGAAAACAGTTGTTAAACCAGTGAGCGAAACCTATAAAAAGATATATGCTCGTTTAAAAAAGGAATTTGGAGAAAAGCAATTTTTCACCATAGGAAAAACAGATGATGAATCTCAGTATATGATTGCTGTAACAAGTGATAAAATTGTAGGGGAGTACTATATTTATGATGTTGAAAAGGATACAGTGACACTATTATACAAGCTTTTACCACATCTTAAAGCTGAAGATATGGCTACTATGAAGCCAATTAAATTTCAAAGTCGCGATGGACTTACCTTGTATGGCTACATCACTCTACCTGCAGATTATAAAAAAGGTCAAAAATTGCCATTAATAGTAAATCCTCACGGCGGACCACAAGGTATTAGAGATTACTGGGGCTTTAATCCAGAAGCACAATTATTTGCAAGCAGGGGTTATGCCACATTACACGTTAATTTTAGAGTTTCGGGTGGATATGGAAAAGAATTCCTAAAAGCTGGTTTTGGTCAGATAGGACGTAAGGCAATGGACGATGTAGAAGACGGTGTAGATTACGCAATTGCTCAAGGCTGGGTAGATAAAGATCGCGTTGCAATTTACGGCGGAAGTCACGGTGGGTATGCAGTATTAAGAGGAATGACAAAAACTCCAGAGAAATATGCTTGTGGAGTTGACTATGTTGGAGTTAGTAACCTTCATACTTTTATGGGCACTATCCCTCCATACTGGGAAAAATATCGCGAGTTGTTATACAAAATCTGGTACAACCCAGAAATCCCAGAAGAAAAAGCTATTATGGATGAAATCTCTCCAGCTTTGCACGTAGATAAAATTACGAAACCACTTTTCGTTGTCCAAGGAGCTAACGACCCAAGAGTAAACATCGATGAAGCCGACCAAATTGTTGAGAGTTTACGCAGTAAAGGTGTGGAAGTGCCTTATATGGTAAAATACGATGAGGGACATGGTTTTGCTAAAGAAGAGAACCGCTTGGATTTTTATAAGGCGATGATGGGCTTTTTTGCTCAGCACTTGAAGTAGACTTAAGACCGCTGCGCTATAAGACGTAGGACTTAAGACTAAAAAAAATCCTGAAATTATAAAACCTATTGGACGTCAAGTTTGATAGGTTTTTTCATTTCTTTGCGTTATTCACGCCTTTGCGGTAATTATTTCACCGCAGAGACACAGAGGACACATAGTTTTATTTTTTACCATTCCATTCTGCGTAGAATTGTGCCAGAAATGTTTCCATAAACACGTGTCTTTCTATCGCAATTTTACGTCCGGTTTCGGTGTTCATTCTATCTTTTAGAAGCAAAAGTTTTTCATAGAAATGGTTAATAGTAGGAGCGTTAGAGGCTTTGTATTCCGAAGGAGACATATTTAATTTTGGTGTTATTTCGGGGTCGTAGAGTTTTCTATTTTTGAAACCTCCGTAATTAAAAGTACGAGCGATTCCAATTGCTCCTAGGGCGTCTAATCTATCTGCATCTTGTACAACTTCGAGTTCTAGGGAAGTGAATTTCTGAGTTTTATTACCTCCACTAAATGAAACATTTTCTATGATTTTCACCACGTGCTCGATGATTTCTTCGCCAACGTTTTGGGTTTTTAAAAACTCTCTCGCTTTTTTTGGCCCAACAGTATCATCTCCATTGTGAAATTTTGAGTCGGCTATATCGTGAAGCAAAGCTCCTAAGGCAACTACAATTTTATCAACTTTTTCGCCTTCGGAAATATGTATTGAATTTTTGTAAACCCTTTCAATATGAAACCAATCGTGTCCGCCTTCTGCATCTTTCAATTCATCCTTAACAAATGCAATTGTATTGCGGATTATTTCTTCTACTGAAGCGTCGTCGAAAATGGATGTTGAAGTCATTATTTTAAGAATTAATCAAAGTGTAAACAATAGGTAGCAATCTTGGGAAGGAGATTGTAGGCTTTCTTCGTATTCATCATTTAAATACGATAATTTAAGTGTTTCTAAGTTTAATTTCTAGGCTCTAGCGGCAGAGCGAGTCTAGCTTCTTTTCAAAAAACACTAGCTTTTATTTATGAATCTTTGACACCACAGTCTCTTCCACCTGGTCGATTAGGGCCTCAACTTCATAATCCGAAATTTTTAATGCTGGGTGGGCAATTAGCTCTAAACAAACCCCCATTTGAATTGGGAACATCCCGTTGCGCTGTAATTTCCAAGAATTATTGATAGTAACGGGAACTACATATCCTTCAGGGATTTTTTTGAAAAGGGTTTGCAATCCAGTTCTTCTAAATGGCTTTGGAACTCCGGTTTTACTTCGTGTTCCTTCAGGAAATATAACTCCACTTCGATTGTGCTGTTGAAGATATTTTGAAAACTTAACCATTTCAACAATAGCTTGTCTCGGATTTTTTCTGTCAATTAAAATCGAGCCCCCATGACGCAAATTGTAGGAAATAGAAGGGATTCCTTTACCCAATTCTATTTTTGAAATAAACTTAGGGTGATACCTTCGCAAGTACCAACTTATCGGCGAAATATCCCACATACTTTGATGATTGGAAACAATTATAATAGGTACGTTAATAGGAATATTATCACTTATCTCAACGTGAAATCTAGTTCCAACAGCGTGCAGACAACGCAGGATTGTCCAGTTAAAAATATCGACAGTTTTTTTATGTGCTGAGTATCCAAACCAATTAAAAGCAACCCATTGAATAGGGTGAAAAATCAATATTGTAATACCGAAAAGCAGGTAAAACAATACTGTAAAAGGATAACTAATAATTTTTAAAAGTGTTTTCATTGGTTGTCAAAAGTAAGAAAACCGCCTTAATTAAGACGGTTTTTGTATTCGCTTATTTTCAGTTCTCCTTTTTGAAAAACTTTATTTTTTGGACTTCGACTTGTTCTTTAATGTGTTTTGGTCTATATAAATATAATTATAAACGCTAACGATAATAATTAGTAGCCAAAAGCCTCTATAAAGCCAGTTATTTACTTCCTTCCCTAATAAATACGAAACACTAGGGTTTTCATACAAGTTGTAAGCTATTGCTCCCAAAGCTAAAATGCCTATAACTATGGTTAAGGGTTTGTTCAGCTTAATCACCGGATGTATTTCTGTTTAGCAATATTCGTTATATGCATTTTTAAGGTTTTCAGCAATCATATCAGCTGGTCTCCCTTCAATGTGATGACGTTCTAACATATGTACTAATTCACCATTTTTAAATAATGCCATAGATGGTGAGCTAGGAGGGAAAGGAACCATTTGTGCTCTTGCAGCATCTACAGCTTCACGGTCAACTCCTGCAAATACAGTTACTAGGTTATCTGGTTTTTTATCGTTTTGAAGAGACATAGCAGCACCTGGACGAGCGTTAGCAGCTGCACATCCGCAAACAGAGTTAACAACTACTAAAGTAGTTCCTTCTTTTTTTAGTGCTTCTTCAACGTCGTTTGCTGTATATAATTCGGAAAAACCTACTTTAGTTAGGTCCTCACGCATTGGTTTTACTAGTTCTGCTGGGTACATATTATTTGTATTTAAAGTGTATTAAAATTTTGATGCAAAGATACTAATTCTTATCTAGAAAAGTTCCAAATAACAAAATCCAAATCCCAAAAAATCCCAAATTGTAAGCTCGAAACTTTAAAGGTTTAGAAAATCTTAAATAGTGATATTTTTAGAATCTTATACTTATTTAGATTTTGGGTTTTGAAGTTTGGTGGTTTTCCTTTATTTGAAATTTGAGTTTTGTTTTTTTAATTCAGTACTTTTGTCGCTTCAAAAAAACAAATTTCACGTTTATGCTTCGTTGGTTATTAGCCATTTTAGGTTATTTTTTATACCGTTTTCCAGGTGCAATTGCAGGATTTTTTATTGGAAGTCTCTTGGATAACATAAGCGTAAGAGGTAAAACTTTTCAAACTTCTTTTGGATCTACACGCCAACAAGTTACGCCAGCCGATTTTGAGTTAAACTTACTTTCCTTAGCTTCATTAGTGATTAAGGCCGACGGGAAAGTGAGTCAGACAGAGTTAGACTTTGTAAGGCAGTATTTTGTTCAAGCTTACGGGAAAGATCGGGCAAATGCCACTTTTAGAGTTTTTAACGAAGTAATTAAAAACAGAGAGATTTCTGCCCAAACTATCGGCACGCTTCTACGCCAACGGACGCGTTATGAAAGTAGATTGCAGATTCTTCATTTTTTGTTCAGTATTGCCAATGCAGACGGCACTGTTTCAACGGCCGAAGTAAATGAAATAAATAGGATTGCTGGTTTTTTAGGAGTCCATGCACGTGATTTTGAAAGTATAAAAGCGATGTTCTTTAAAAATCCGGACAGCGCCTATAAAATTCTAGAAATAGACCGAAATGCAACCGCTGCCGAAATTAAAACGGCCTACCGCACCATGGTGAAAAAATATCATCCCGATAAACTTACACATTTGGATGAAGCCCACCGAAAAGGTGGCGAGGAAAAATTCAAAAAAGTACAAGAAGCTTACGAGCAGATCCAGAAGGAGCGCGGATTGTAACTTCAAATAAACTGCAAAAATTCATCCAAATAGTAATGACTTCGGGTTTTAAACCTTCTTCAAATTGATAATTCTGTGCCAATCAGATCTATCGTTTTAAGTTAAAATCATGTATCTATCATTGAATCTATATCGATAAAAGGACTTTAAAAAAGGTTAAACCGCTCATTATTTGGGAAAAACACACAAATAAAGGTTAAATATTTTTGTTTTTGTAAAAAAAAAAAGGATATGTTTACACAGTTGCAACATAACTGAATATAAATCTTTAGTTTTAAACATTATGAAAAAATTATTTTTTACATTAGCAATTTGTTTGTTTTCATTGGGAGCATTTGCAGCAAATAGTACTATAATAGAAAACAATGAAAAAACTGATCGGATTGAATTAATTACAGAAACAGAAAATTTAATTTCCGATAATTGTGAAATTTTAGTAACCGTTATTACGACAATTAATCACGGTACTTGGAGTGATTGTAGAAACTTTTACACTTCCATGCTAAATATCTAGTATGAAATATTTTTTATTATTTTTTTTAATCGTTTCGGTTTCTTATGCACAAACAGGAAAAATTGTCTATTCATCGGTATTGAATTTTGGTGGAGGTCAAGTTAACAAAACTAAGAATAATCTTTTTTTTACTAAAGATGCTTCTATTTATCAACCTCAGCTAAAACGTAATAATAAAACCGAGAAAGATCAAAATACAAAAGAAGATGCAGGAAATAATAGAAATGTTGAAATAAACATTAAAGTAGGGACGGATGAAATTGGAAATTTATATTATAATAATTTACATAGTCGTACAATAACATGTAGAGAACCAATATATAATAACAGTGTTCTAAAGTACTATCTTTATGATGACAACGCTTCTATAAAGTGGGTATTGCTCGATGAATTTAAAGGTATATCTGGCTATAATTGTCAAAAAGCTACTACAACTTTCAGAGGCAGAAATTATGAAGCTTGGTTTACAAGTGAAATACCGCTCTCTTTCGGTCCGTGGAAATTTAGTGGGTTACCAGGCTTGATTCTGGAAGTTTATGATTTAACAGGCGAAGTATATTTTAGCTCAGAACATATACAAATACCATTTAAAAATGCAGAGAGTAAAGTTCAAAAACCTTCTGTTGATACTATTCTTGAACATCGAGAGTTTATTGAAAAATCTAACAAGGCATCATCTACTGTTATACAGGCGATGCGTGCACGCTTACCTAAAGGTGCAAAACTTGTTTCATCTGAAATCAAAAGAAATGGTATTGAATTAGAATACGAGTGGGACAAAGAATAAAGAAATATTTCATATTTATTATAAATTGCCTGATACTAATGTTATCGGGCAATTTTGCTTATTCCCAAAGTATTATCTCGGGAACGGTAACAGACTCAATTCAAAATCCTATTCCTTTCGTAAACGTTTTTTTAAAATCGCAGAATCAAGAGGGTATAGTTGCATTTACAACTACTCAAGAGAACGGAAGCTATAAAATACTTACAAAAGAGGAAGGTAATTTTGAACTCACTTTTAGCTCTATTTCATTCAAAAAAAAGACACAAGCTTTTATTTTGGAAAAAGGAAAAAACTATGATTTTAACGTGGTTTTAAAAGAAGAAACATTTATGTTGGACGAAGTAATTTTAAACACCGATAAAGCGATAACCCTAAAAAAAGACACTATTATTTTTAAGGCAGACGCTTTTAAAAAAGGAAATGAAGAATCTGTAGAAGACCTCTTAAAAAATATTCCAGGCATAACAGTGGAAAGTGATGGAAAAATAAAAGTAGGTGGCAAAGAGATTGAAAAAGTAATGATAGAAGGCGATGATCTTTTTGAAAAAGGATATAAAACACTTACAAAAAACCTAGACGCTTCAGTAATTAATAAAGTTGAGGTTTATGAAAAATACTCAAACAATCGTTTATTAAAAGGGATTGAAGATAGCGACCGGGTAGCATTAAACCTTACTTTAAAAAATGATGTGAAAAACAAATTATTCGGTTCTCTTAAGCCTGGATACGGTCTAGGTTTTGAAAACAGATATGATGCCAGTGCAAATATTATTTCTTTCAGAAAAACAAATAAATTTTACGGTTTTACCAATTTTAATAATATTGGTGTTGAAACTACTGCAGCACTGGCAGAAATGATGGAATCTGGAGAAGCAAATGAACTTGGCAGTAAAGCGAAGGCTCAAACAGCAGCATCATTTATTAACTTGATAAATCACAAACCAGATGTTGGCGAGGAGCGTACCAATTTCAACAATGCCGAAATGGCCTCCCTAAGCGATATTTATACCATAAGCCCAAAATTAAAATTAAAGACCATCGGGTTCTTAAATTGGGACGAAAACGATTTCTTCCGAAAATCTACGGATACCTATTTTTTACCGACAGGAGATTTTACTACCACAGAAGATTATAGACTTTACGGAAAAACATTCTCAGGATTTGCAAACACACAATTAACCTATGACAAATCCAAAACCGAAATAATAGAATATTCTGGAAAATACAGTGGCAATCGTACTCGAACCAATACTTCGCTCCAGTTTAACTCAGATCTTTCCAATGAAAACTTAAACGAAGATCCATTTACAATAGATCAAAGATTTAAATACATCAACAAATTAAAAGCGAATGAAGCCCTGCTTATAAATGGATATTATGTTCATTCGGATAATCCGCAAAACTATGGGAACAATCGATTTTTGTTTGAGGATTTATTTCAGAATGACAATCAAATTATCGGCGTTTCCCAAGAAAGTAGGCAGGCTTTAAATACTGCCGGTTTTGATGCCGGTTTATTTACTAGAAGAACAAATAATGATTTGTGGGAAGCAAAAGTTGGCTTGGATTATACTTATAACGACTATAACTCTGTTTTTAAGCTTGACGGTATTGATAAAAAACCCGAAGAGTTTCAGAATAATTCAAAATATAAAGAATTCAATATCTTTTTTGAACCGTCGTATCGATTAAAATTGGGTTCGGTGGCGCTTACGGGGAATGTACATTTCGCAAAGCACTTTAACCATCTAGAAGCTGAGGATCAAAACCTTGATTCATCACCATTCTTTATCAATCCAAAAATAACTGTAGACTGGGAATTGAACAAAACCAACCGCATTCTTTCCTTTTTTAAATATGAAAGCAAAAACCCCTCCTTAAGAAGTGTTCAGAATGGATATGTACTTATCCAATACAATCGATTTTCAAAGGGCTTGGAAAATATTGAACCTTTAAGATCCAGTACCTTCTATTTAAATTATACCTTAGGCACTATATTAAGTGTTTTTTATGCGAACACTTCATTTATCTATGTGAAAAATTATGATTACCTCGGTTCTAAATCGGTGATTACGCCAGACTACACTTTAAATGAATTAATACGTTTAAAGGATAAGGATTTTATAAGTTTCCAGACAGATTCCAATATTTATCTCCAGTGGTTAGCTTCAAACATAAAACTGAAATTGGGATATAACAAACAGAATTTTCAGAATAGCGTAAATGGTAATTTGCGAAAGGTAAGCTCTTCAACCTTTAATTATGGCGGCGAATTAAGATCTGCTTTTATAGGGCCACTCAATTTCCATATTGGAACAGAATGGTTTAATAGCGAATACAAAACCACCATAAAACAGAAAAATATTACAAACCGAACCTTTTTGGATATAGTGTACCAGCCATTGGAAAAGCTAAATCTCTCTTTGAATTCGTCTAGGAATTATTTTTCAAATTTGGATAAAGATAATGATACCTATTACTTTATGGACTTTGAAGGGAAGTATCAAATCATAAAAAACAGACTTTCTTTATCATTGGTTGGAAAAAACCTGTTGAACACCAAAACTTTTAGAAACATCAATATTGACGATACAGGAATTTTTAAATCCGAATATCAACTTTTGCCGAGATTTCTTCTATTAAAAGCGAACATTCGCTTATAGAAATTAATTCTCTACAATTAAAAACTTCTATATTTCCTCCTCGTTTTTTCTTTTTCCAGTTGTCTTTCAATTATCAAACGCGCCAAAGTTTCTCCGGCAGATTCTTTTTCCGCATTTTCGGCAAGTGCGGCCACAGCTTTTTCTTGTGAAATATCAATTCGATATAAAATAGCTATTAGTTTATTATAATCGCTTAACATTAAAGAGTTCAAATAACCAGCTAATTTTTCTTTTAGCTCTTCATACGATCGATCTTTAATGGAACCAAGTTTCTCTGAGGCAACTATTTCATAGCTCCATCGCAAAGCTTTTATTTTATCGTCATCATTTTTCAAAATTGTATAAAAGTGCTATTTATTGATGCTCTCTAAAGAATAGATCGCCAATGGTTTACTTGGCTTTTCCAGTTTGCAACTTTATAAAATTATATAAAAGCCGCACGCCAATACCGGTTCCACCTTTAGGATTTGAACCTGTTTCTTTATCTAGAAATGCGGGGCCAGCGATATCTAAGTGAATCCAGTCGTAAGCTGTAAAATGCTCCAGGAATTTTCCGGCTGTGCTTGCGCCGCCAATGGGTCCCCCGATGTTTTTTAAATCGGCTACATCACTTTTTAGTAATTCTTCAAATTCCTTCCAAAACGGCAGTTGGACAAGACGTTCATAAGTAGTTTCGCCACTCTGTTTTAATTCATCCATTTTATCCTGCTTGTTTCCTGCCATCGCAATACCAAAAGGCCCCGTAATTGCGGCAGCGGCCCCTGTTAAAGTAGCCATATCTATTACAAGTTCAGGATTAAACTTCTTAGCATAAGCTAGGGCATCGGCCAAGATAAGTCGGCCTTCGGCATCTGTGTTTTGAATCTCCACAGTGGTACCGTCCATCATAGTTATAACGTCATCTACCAAAAGCGCTTTTCCGTCAATTTTATTGTCGGTTGCGGGTACAAGTCCAATTACGTGATAAGGGAGCTCGTTTTTTGAAATAGCAGCCATTATTCCCACTACAGTTGCCGCGCCGCCCATATCTGCCTTCATGGTAGACATAGAACCTCCCGTTTTTAAGGAATACCCTCCAGTGTCGAAAGTCACACCTTTACCTACCAGAACAAGCGGTTGCTTATTACTTGCATTCTTAGGTTTATAGGTCATAATGTTAAAAGTAGGAGGAACTTCCGATCCTTGGTTTACACCCAAAAGTCCGCCCATACCTAATTCCACTATTTTATCCTTTTGAAGAACTTCAACGTCAAAACCGTACTTTTTTCCTGCTTCAGCTATTCTTTCAGAAAACATAACCGAATCCAATTTATTTGGCGGCTCATTTACTAATGTTCGAGTTAATGCAACCCCGTTAATTAAATTAGTTACTTGAGTGAGAGAGGTTTCGGAAAATTCGTCATTTGAAACATAAACTTTCAATTCTTTGTTTTCTTTCTTTTTAAGGTAAGGGTTGAATTTATAACTCCCCATAAGTAGACCTTCTAAAAAGGAGTTTTTTGACTTATCTGTCAAACTGTTTAAGCCTTCCAGAATAGAAATTTCAGAATTTTCTTTTGCTAATGCTTTGTAAAGAGAAATTCCGAGTTTTCTATTTTTTTCAGCATCGTCAGTGGTAGCAATCACCCAAAAGCTTTGTGAATCTTCAAATGTGGTAATAATTTCATCTTTTTCATTTTTGAAAATTGAAGTAATCTTTTTCGATAACGAAGAATTTAGATTGTGCTTCTCCAATTGTTTTTCTTCAGAAATGAAAACAACCTTTGCTGCGTCTTTAGAGGTATTATTAGTTGAATTATAAGAGATTAATTCAAGGTTTAAATAAGAGTTTTTCAAGTCGATCAAGTTTTTAAATTAAAAAATCAATATACACATTTTTGATGTTTTGGATAGTGAATACAGTGAGTGTTTTTAACTTGAATTTACTGTGTAATAGAAGCAAATGAGCATCATTAGACTACAACTTTTAGATTAATCTAAATATATTTTTTAAACCAAAAAAATTATATCTTTGCATAAACTTAATTTTGTTATGACTTTTGCGGAAGAAAACTATTTAAAGGCGATTTTTCATTTAGAACTAGAAAGCCAAGGAGAAGTTAGTACTAATGCTATTGCAGAGAGTATGGAAACAAAACCTTCGTCGGTGACTGATATGGTTCAAAAACTGGCTGAAAAGAAAATGCTTGTTTACAAACGATATAAAGGAGCTCAGCTAACTGAAAAAGGTAGAAAAATTGCTGCAGATGTAATTAGAAAACATCGACTTTGGGAGGTTTTTTTAGTTGAAAAGCTCAATTTTCATTGGGATGAAGTTCACGACATTGCTGAACAATTAGAGCATATTAAAAGTGAGGAATTAATTAATCGTTTAGACGATTTTTTGGGGAACCCAGACTTCGATCCTCACGGGGATCCTATTCCAAACGAGCAGGGAGTAATGAAGCGAACAGAGAAAAAGCTGCTTTCCGAATTAAAGAAAAATCAAATAGGTATTTGTGTTGGTGTTAAAGAAAGCTCAGGGGAGTTTTTGCAATACTTAGATAAAAAAAATATCAGTATAGGCACAAGAATTACGGTAATGGGTAAAGAATTTTTTGATGGCTCAATGGTTATTGAAGTTCAAAATGAAAACTTCTTTATATCAAAAACAATTGCCGATAACCTGTACGTACAGACAAGTTAAAGTTTGTTTACTATATAAAATAGCTCAAAAAATATTATAAATAATGAAGAAAATTTTAATAATCGGTTTAGCTATACTTCTCTTTGGCTGCAAAAATGCTGCGGAGGATAATGGTAAAATTAAAGTGGTAACTACTACAACTATGCTTACCGATTTAGTGAAAAATATTGGTGGTGATGCCGTTCAGGTGGAGGGTTTGATGGGCGCTGGAGTAGATCCGCATTTATATAAAGCAAGTGAAGGCGATGTTTCAAAACTCTACAATGCCGAGATAATATTTTACAGCGGTTTGCATTTAGAAGGAAAACTAGTAGATGTATTTGAGCGAATGGAAGCTAGTGGTAAAAAAACTATCGGGTTGGGGGAGTTCATTAATAAAGACGAATTGATTTCCTCCAAATTATTTGCTTCCAATTACGATCCACACGTTTGGTTTAATATTCAGTTTTTTAAGCAGTTTGCGAATAAAGTAACTGACGTATTATCTGAAGCACATCCAGAAAAATTAGATTATTTCAGTGAAAACAATCGGGTTTATCAAGAAAAACTCGATGCGTTAGAAATTGAAGTCAAAGACAAGATTGAAACCCTTCCGAAGGAGAAAAGAATATTAGTGACGGCTCACGACGCTTTTAATTACTTCGGAAATAAATACGGCTTTGAAGTGGTAGGTCTTCAAGGACTTTCTACAGCTACAGAAGCTGGAGTGCAAGATGTTCAAAGACTATCAGATTTTATTATCAACAATAAAGTTCAAGCGATTTTCATAGAAAGTTCTGTTCCGCGTCGTACTATTGAAGCCCTTCGTGAAGCCGTTCTTTCAAAAAATCACGATGTCACTATTGGAGGGTCTTTATATAGTGATGCTCTTGGAAATCCAGGGACCGAAGAAGGAACATATATTGGAATGTTTAAGTACAATGTGAATACAATAGTGGAAGCGCTGCGATAGTTTTGAAATCGAAATCGAAAACGAAAACGAAATCAATGAAAATGGATTCTTTAAGTATAGAAAAGTAGTTCAAGACTTCGTCGCGGGCCTTCTTGCGATGTTCTGATCTTGCTGAAGAATTGGCCTAAATATTTAAATAATATGAATGAAAAATTAGCGATAAGTGTTGACGACCTCACGGTTGCTTACAACTATAAACCTGTACTATGGGATATAGATCTGGAGGTACCCGAAGGTGTGCTAATGGCTATAGTTGGCCCTAATGGTGCGGGAAAATCCACTTTAATTAAATCTATTTTAGGGATAATAAAGCCCATTGCAGGGAGTATTTCAATTTTCGGAAAACCTTACGATAAGCAACGTAAGCTTGTAGCTTATGTGCCTCAAAAAGGAAGTGTAGATTGGGATTTTCCTACAACAGCCTTAGATGTTGTGTTGATGGGCACCTATGGCAGTTTAGGTTGGATAAAACGCCCTGGGCAAAAAGAAAAGAAAGCTGCTCTTGAAGCCTTGGAAAAGGTGGGCATGCTTTCATTTAAAAGTAGGCAAATTAGTCAGTTAAGTGGAGGACAGCAACAGCGAATATTCTTGGCACGAGCTTTAGTTCAAAACGCTTCTATATACTTTATGGACGAACCTTTTCAAGGTGTGGATGCCACAACGGAAATTGCAATTATCAATATTTTAAAAGAATTACGAAAAGCCGGTAAAACTCTCGTTGTAGTTCATCACGATCTACAGACCGTTCCAGAATATTTTGATTGGGTAACTTTTTTAAACGTGAAGAAAATTGCAACAGGCCCCGTGAAAGATATTTTTAATGATGATAACCTGACAAAAACCTACGGGATTAATTACAAGGTGGCGGTTAATAAATAGAGGATAAGGGTCTTTAGTCGTTAGTCTTTAGTCGTTAGTTTAATGTTGAATGTATATTAGTGATCAGGATAATTTTAATTAATTCACTATGGAAGAAGTAAAATTTAGTTTTGAGGAATTGCGAGTTTATCAAAAGTCATTAGATTTTGTTGATGAAGTTTATAAAATTACCAAGGAATTTCCTAACGACGAACGTTTTGGTTTAACAACTCAATATCGAAGAGCAGCACAGTCTATTGCGTTAAATATTGCAGAATGAGCAGGAGATACAGATGCACAGTTTAATAGGTTTTTAAATGTCGCTCAAGGCTCCATTAAAGAATGTGTTGTATGTTCAACAATTGCAACCAGACAAAAATTTATTACTACTGAAACTAATAATGAGACTCGATTAACACTTTCGCAAATAGCAAAAATGACTACAAATCTTCAAAAATATTTGAAGTAAATTTTAATTTTTCAAATTACAAGACCAAAGACCAAAGACCAATGTCAATAAGTGAATATTTTAATCTACTCTGGACCGATTATACCCTGCGAACTATTACGTTGGGGACTGCGGTGTTGGGGGCTATTTGCGGGATGTTAGGGAGTTTTGCAGTGCTTCGAAAGCAAAGTCTGTTAGGAGATGCAATTTCGCACGCAGCTTTACCAGGAATCGCAATTGCTTTTTTAATTACGGGTTCAAAGGACACTTACATTTTATTATTGGGAGCATTAATTTGTGGGTTGATAGGAACTTTCTGGATACGAGGTATCACAACAAAAACCCACCTAAAGAGTGATACTGCACTGGGATTGGTGTTGTCGTTGTTTTTTGGTTTTGGAATGTTGTTGCTTACTTATATTCAAAAACAACCTAATGCCAATCAAGCAGGATTAGATAAATATTTATTTGGACAAGCAGCTACACTAGTTGAAAGTGATGTGTTCATAATGATTGGTGTTACAGGAGTGTGTTTAATAATACTTCTGCTTTTCTGGAAAGAATTTAAAATAATGCTTTTTGATATGGATTACACTAAAACCCTAGGGTTTAATGTGCGATTTATCGATTCACTTATTACGTTTTTCATTGTTTTGGCTATTGTTCTCGGACTTCAAACAGTGGGAGTGGTATTGATGAGCGCAATGCTATTGGCGCCTGCTGCTGCTGCTAGACAATGGACAAATAGTCTAGGCACTATGGTAATTTTAGCGGCTATAATTGGCGCTTTAGCAGGAATATTCGGAACTGCAATTAGCGCAACTCAAAACAACCTATCCACAGGACCAGTAATTGTATTAGTAGCCGCAGTATTCGTATTGTTTTCATTTATCTTCTCACCAGGTAGAGGAATTCTATTTAGAGAAATCCGATTTAGACAAAACAGAAATGACTTACAATTGAAGAAAACACTTCAGTTTATGTACGATATTGCAAAAACGCATCAAAATATTTCACACCCACACGCCATTCGTATTTTGAATAATTTCCAAGGATTTTCTAAAAATTCCCTTCGTAAAATGGAAGAAAAAGAATGGATAACATTAAAAGGCCAAGAGTGGTCTTTGACCAATATTGGATTTGAAGAAGCTAAAAACTTGTATAACCAACAATTAAAAGATGAGTAATCCACAGCTGGAAATACAACTAATCGCAGCTATTGTCGCAGTTGCATGTGCTATACCTGGAGTTTTTCTAGTTCTTAGGAAAATGGCATTAATAAGCGATGCTATTAGTCACTCAATTTTACCTGGAATTGTAATTGGATTTTTCATCACTCAAGATTTAAACTCGCCTTTACTTATATTATTCGCTGCGCTTACAGGAGTCATAACCGTGATTCTTGTTGAGGTAATTCAAAAAACGGGCTTAGTGAAGGAAGATACAGCCATAGGTTTAGTTTTTCCTACTATGTTTAGTATTGGGGTTATTTTAATTGCCAAAAACGCCAACGATATACACTTAGATGTAGATGCTGTTCTATTAGGAGAACTTGCCTTTGCCCCTTTCGATAGAATGTTGATTTCAGGAATGGATATGGGGCCAAAATCACTTTGGGTGATGGGCGGAGTTTTACTAGTTTCTATAACACTTCTAATTCTGTTTTTTAAAGAATTAAAAGTGAGCACTTTTGACGTAGGATTGTCGTCAGCCTTAGGGTTTTCACCGGTTGTATTGCACTATGGACTTATGTCTGTTTCTTCAGTAACCATAGTTGGCGCCTTTGATGCAGTAGGAGCTATTTTGGTAGTAGCCTTAATGATTGCACCCGCAGCAACTGCCTATTTACTTACCAACGATTTAAAAAGAATGTTGGTTTTATCTGTTGTGTTTGGAGTGTTTTCTGCAATAGCTGGATATTGGTTGGCACATTTATTGGATGCTTCTATATCGGGTTCTATGACAACTGTATTAGGAATTGTTTTCCTACTTGTTTATTTATTCGCACCTAAAAAAGGTTTGATTTCAGTTTTATACAGACAAAAACAACAACGAACAGAAGTTTCGTTAATTACTTTTTTACTGCATTTGAATAATCATACAGAAAAGAGCGAACGTCATATAAATCACTTGCAAGAGCACATAAATTGGCAAAAAGTTAGATCGAAATCTGTGGTGGACCTAGCGTTAAAAAACAATATGATCACTATTGACAACAACATTGTTTCGCTTACTGAAAAAGGAAAGGAGTTTACAGGCAAAGCCCTAGATTATATCCTTACTAACAGAGACGATAAAATTGAAAACATAAAGGATGATTTCTTTTTGTTTAGAGGCTAAGCATTTCGAAAGTACGAGTGCTTTCAATGGCTATAGGAAAAGGCTGGAAGTTCATAAAACTTCGTAATTATTGGTATTCTTTTAAAAACAAAAAGTAGAATATTTTTAATTATCTTTAAAAATTATAAATTTCACAACTATGAAAAACTCACTATTTGCTATATTAATTCTTATTTCAAGTCTTTCTTTTGGACAAGATTCACCTAAAACTCCTAAAATAGGGGTAAAGGTACCAGAAGGTGAAACGGTAGTTTTAAAAGGTGTTTCAGTAAAATTTCTAGAAGTGATTGAAGATTCTCGTTGTCCTGAAGGAGTGAACTGTATTTGGGCAGGAAGAGCTATTGTAAAAGCTGAAGTAACTTCAAATGGGAAAACCGAGGAAGTAACCTTGATTTTTGGTGAAACAAGACCTGGCGAAGAAAAAAACACCAACCTTTTTACTTCAGATAAATTTGTAATTAATGGTTTAACGCTAAATCCTTATCCAACATCTGAAAGTACTGGAAAAGATACTAGTTATGTTTTGTTGGTTTGTGAGGAGAAGAATAATTAATGACACCCACAATCCTTCTTACCACATTTGGTTTTTCCACCGTCTAAGGTATTGCCAGAGTTTTGGCGTGCTTCAAAAATAGGGTTCCAGACAAACTTTTTAAGCAAAAAGCCTGCTGCTAAAGAAAACGTGATTAAAACTAAGATTGTTTGCATAGTACAAAGATACGGAAAAGCCTATAAGTATCATAGGCAGCACTTGTTCAACAAAAATTAATGAAAACTACATTTACTGCAGTCGGAATGATCTCCAGTTTTATATTTTGAAGTTTTATTTGTTTTAAAAGGATTCCAAATAAATGTTGTAATTAAAAATCCAACTGCAAGTAAAAATGCTATTATTACTAGTATTGTTTGCATGGTGTTTAATTTCTAAAAATTGTTACTTTACCCCTTCCGGCATCTATTTCCGCTTTGCAGAATAGATGCCACCTTCCCCTGAAAAAGGGGAAGGAGCTAGTAGGAAAGGAAAACTACTTCAAAAACTGATAAGCAGCTAGAGACACTACATAAGCTATAATAGTCATTACAACCAACTGCCACATTGGCCATTTCCAGCTATTGGTTTCTTTTTTTACAATGGCGAGTGTACTCATACATTGCATTGCAAAAGCATAAAAAAGTAATAAGGATATTCCGCTAGCAAAATTAAACAGTGGACCACCCAATACAGGGTTTATTTCCGCGGCCATTCGGCTTTTAATAGTTTGCTCATCATCACTACCTACACTATAAATTGTGGCTAGCGTTCCTACAAATACTTCTCTTGCAGCAAAAGAGCTCACTAAGGCAATCCCTATTTTCCAATCGTAGCCTAAAGGCCTTACGGCTGGTTCTATAAAGTGGCCGACGTGACCGATATAGGAATGCTCGAGTTTGAAAGAATTTATATGCATTTCTAAATCATCATCCGATAGATTTTGAGAAGCGTATTCACTTTTTACAATTTCTTCTGCATCGTTAAAATCTCCTGGGCCATACGAAGCTAAAACCCAAAGAATAATAGAGATGGC
This sequence comes from Aequorivita sediminis, assembly GCF_032080575.2. Classification (NCBI taxonomy): domain Bacteria; kingdom Pseudomonadati; phylum Bacteroidota; class Flavobacteriia; order Flavobacteriales; family Flavobacteriaceae; genus Aequorivita; species Aequorivita sediminis. Next base: position 67,196 of record NZ_JAVLSO020000007.1, read on the forward strand.
CAAAATAATTTTACCAGCTCCAAAAACAAATGCTTTTGTTTTTTCAATTACTGTGATAATTACATTTTTCGCCAATGGTACTTTATAGTTTGGCATTTCTACTACAAAGAAGCTCTTGCTTCTAACTTTCAAAATTTTATCTAAAATATAGGCCGATAAAATCGCAGCGCCAAACCCTAAAATATACATAAACATTAAGGTAAGACCTTGTAAGCTAAAAATACCGAGAACCCTTGTATCGGGAATCACCAATGAAATAATTATTAAATAAACCGGAAGTCGAGCAGAACAAGTTGTAAAAGGCGTAACTAAAATAGTGATTAGTCGTTCCTTCCAATTTTCAATATTTCGCGTGGCCATTATTGCTGGAATAGCACATGCAGTCCCTGCTACTAGGGGTACCACACTTTTCCCGCTAAGACCAAAACGTCGCATAAGTTTGTCCATAAGAAAAACCACACGACTCATATATCCCGTTTCTTCTAAAATCGAAATGAACAGAAATAGAAAGGCTATTTGTGGGATAAATATTACAATTCCTCCTAAACCAGGGATAATTCCTTCTGCAATTAAATTTGAGAAATCGCCCGGAGGTAATGTGTTTTTTGCCCATTCACTTAACGAAGCAAACGAACTGTCTATAAAGTCCATTGGGTACGCACTCCAATCGAAAATTGCTTGAAAAATGAGCAGAAGAATTCCAAAGAAAATAACATATCCCCAAAATTTATGGGTTAAAACCCGATCTAATCTACTTCTTAAATCCTTCGCTTTGGCAGTGTCTATATGTAGTGTTTCTTTTAAAGTTTCATTAATAAACTTATACCGCGCGATAGTTTCTTTTTGCTGAAGACGTTTTAGATTACTTGTTGATTCAGTTTTAAAGGAGGCTACCCCTTGCAATTCGTTTCGGTCTAATTTTCCAAAGTTTACATCTTGAGTAATTACAAGCCAAAGTTTGTAAAGATCCTGATTAGGAAAAGCTTTTTGTAATCTATCAAAATACTCAGGGGCAATATTAGATGCATTTAGGCAAGGTTTAGTAGGAAGCTGATTGTAATTTTCAATCAATTCTTTTAAGTAATCAAATCCAAGGTTTTTTCTTGAACTGATAAGGGCAATTTTAGTGTTTAATTTCTTCTCAAGTAAGGGAACATTAAGCGTAATTGCTTTACGTTTCATCCTATCCGACATATTAATGGCTAGAATCGTAGGGATTCCTAAGTCTTTAATTTGTGTAAAAAGTAAAAGGTTTCGCTTCAGGTTTTCAACATCGGCAACTACCACAGCAACGTCGGGAAAATCTTTATCATTTTTGTTTAGAAGAAGTTCGATAACAACATTTTCATCTAAGGAAGAGGCGTTTAAGCTGTAAGTTCCAGGCAAATCTAAAATATGAACCTTACAATTACGTCCAAATTTGCAGGTACCTTCTTTCTTTTCAACTGTTATTCCAGGGTAGTTTCCCACCTTTTGGTTCATTCCAGTCAGCCGGTTAAAAACAGAGGTTTTTCCAGTATTTGGGTTCCCAATAAGTGCTACGTTAATTTGTTTTGCCATATTTCAGCTCCCTTAACTTGGTGCGAATGCAGTTTTGATGTTAAATCAGTTCAATTTCAATTTTAGAAGCCATTTCTAAACGGATAGCTAAATGACTTCCGTTTATGTTTAAATACAATGGATCTTTAAAAGGAGCAATTTGAACTAAAGTGACTTCATTGCCCGGAAGACAGCCCATTTCTAATAGCTTCAACGGAACTATATCAACAGAAAATTCTTTGATAATACCGCGTTGCCCTTTCTTTAAAGATGCGATTGTTAGCACTTCTATTTATTTAGATTGAATTTAAACAAGGCAAAAGTAAGTTTTTTAATTCAGAATTAAGAACTCAAGAATCAGAAAAATTTGAGCTGTCTTTTAAGGTTTCACTGCTGCTTTATTTTTTCTCGTAGGTAGAAAGAGAAAGCTTTTAGAAGGTTCTATGGAAAACCTGCAAAACTATTTTTCTGAATATTCCATTTTTAAAACTTCGATGTCGTGAAGAAGTGTTTCGATAGCTTCAGGGTCTGTGCCGTCATAAAATCCACGGATGCGTTTCTTTTTATCGACAAGTACAAAATTTTCGGTATGAATTAAATCGTATTCTTCATAAGGAACGTCCTTTGCTGCGAGGTATGATTTTCTAGCGAGGTCGTAAATTTCTTTTTTATCTCCTGTAACCAAATTCCACTTTGCATCATTAACTCCTTTTTCAACGGCATATTTTTTAAGTTGAGGCACGCTATCTATTTCGGGAGTAACGGTGTGAGATAGTAGTAAAATTTCATCATCGTCTTTTAATTCTTCTTGAATTTTTACCATATGATCTGTCATAATAGGGCAGATGGTTTGGCACGTAGTAAAAAAGAAATCGGCCACATAAATTTTATTGGCATAATCCTTTTGTGTTACCGTTTTTCCATTTTGGTTTATAAGGCTAAAATCGGCTATAGTGTGGTATTTCTTAACATATTGCATTGTCGTATCTACCAATTCTGCAGTAACATCGGCAGGTTGATAAACGCGGAGTACTTCTTTCGGTTTCATTACAGAATATATAATGGCAATTATAATTATTGAAATGATAAGAAAAACAATTCCAAAGAATTTATACTTCTTAAAAAAAGTAAGCATATCGTAAGATTTTAGACTGACAATTTATATTAAACCGCAAAAATAAGCTCTAAAACTATCAAAATGAATACATTTAACACCTTAATTTAGCGGTATTCATTCACCAATTTTAATATTACAGAAATGAAACATTTAGTTCTTCCATTTTTCTTATTTATATCCTTTATCGCATTTTCACAAAATCGTTATTTGGACGAAATTAGTGAAGCTGAAGCAAAATCGGCAAGGGGTCATTTTGCTCCACAGCGCAATATGAATACAGGCAATTACGATTTAAAATACGCGCGCTTAGAATTGAATGTAAATCCTACTCAAGCTTATATAAGTGGCAAAGTAACTTTACATTTTGAAGCAAAAGAAAATATAAGTTCTATTGTTTTTGAATTGGTCGATAATATGACTGTATCAGAAGTAAAACAAAGAGGAGTTTCGCTTTCTTTCACCCAAAATAGCGACGATGAGGTTGTAATTACACTACCGCAAATTCAAAATCAAGGTGTTTTAGATTCACTGTCTATAAGTTATTCCGGTAACCCGATAAGTTCTGGCTTCGGATCTTTTGAGATAGCAACGCATCAAGGTGATCCTGTTTTATGGACTTTATCGGAACCTTTTGGAGCTAAAGCTTGGTGGCCTTGTAAGCAAGACTTAATAGACAAAATAGATTTACTTGATGTATATCTCACAACACCACGATATAACCCTTCAAATGAAGAGTATATTGCTGTTTCCAATGGTTTAGAAATAAATCAGACGGTAAATGGAAATAATAAAACCACTCATTTTCGTCATCAATATCCAATTCCAGCATATTTAGTGGCCATTGCAGTAACAAACTACGCGGTGTATTCGCATACTGTTGCTAATAATGGAAATCCATTTGAAATTGTAAATTATGTTTACCCAGAAGATTTAAGTTATGTGCAAACCCAAACTCCTGTAACGGTTGATATTATGAATCTTTTTGCCGACAAGTTTGAGCCGTATCCATATGCTCAAGAAAAATATGGTCACGCTCAATTCGGTTGGGGTGGAGGTATGGAGCACACTACGGTTTCTTTTATGGGTGGATTTTCTCGTGGATTGATAGCTCACGAACTAGGGCATCAATGGTTTGGAAATAAAGTTACTTGTGGAAGCTGGCAAGATATCTGGTTAAATGAAGGGTTTGCTACCTATATGTCGGGAATGGTAGTAGAAAGTCTTGACGGCTCTGGTGCTTTTAATAGTTGGAAACAAGACCAAACCTCCTACATTACCGATGCTCCAAATGGGTCGGTTTATATCCCTGCCCAAGACACTACTACTGTGGGACGAATTTTTAACAGTAGGCTTTCCTATAGTAAGGGAGCAATGGTAATTCATATGCTTAGAAAAAAATTAGGAGATGCATTATTTTTTCAAGGCTTACAAGATTATTTATCAGATCCATTACTTTCCTATGGATACGCAAAAACGCCTGATTTAATTAGAAACCTAGAAAATGCAAGCGGCGAAAACCTTTCCGAATTTTTTAATGATTGGGTTTATGGCGAAGGGTATCCAAGTTTTAATATCAGTTGGAATCAAACAACTACTGGGAGTATTAATGTGAGAATAAATCAGTCGCAAAGTCATTCCTCTGTATCTTATTTTGAAGTTCCTGTGCCCCTTCGATTGATAGGTACACAAGGTGAATCTTTAGACATAGTCCTTGATAATACTTTTAATGGGCAAAACTTTCAGCCTTCCGTGAATTTTACCGTGCAAAATGTTCAATTCGATCCTGAAAACGATATTATTTCAAGAAATGACCAAGTAATTTTAGGGGTTAATGATTTCACTTTAGAAAATCAAATTGTATTGTATCCAAACCCTACCTCTGGCAAAATAAATTTGAATAAATCTGAATCTCTCCAAGTTTCTCAAGTTAGAATATTTAACGCCTTGGGGCAATTGCTTTATGCTGAGGCTTATTCAGAAAGCATTAATGTTTCAAGCTTACCAAGTGGAATTTTGTTTTTTCAACTAGAAACTTCCAAAGGAGTTATCAATAAAACTATAGTGAAAAATTAGTTGGTATCATTCAAAAGCTGTTGAGGATATACCGTTTAATTTCATTAATTAATAACAAGTAACACATCCGCTTATTTTTTTTGCAAGCTCTAAAAGATTACTTTTGTGCGATTTTTCAATGGAGCTATATACACACTGCTCAGAAAAATTGAAGAATTGGTTCGATTTTTGACTATGAGTCCTGTTTAAAATCGCGACTGTTTTAATAAATATCTATTCAAGAAATTATGAGTCCATTTGCTGTTAAAGCTATACAATTACTTTTAAGTCTTTCATTGTTAATTGTCCTTCACGAACTAGGACATTTCATTCCCGCAAAACTTTTTAAAACTAGAGTTGAAAAATTCTATCTTTTCTTTGATGTGAAATTTTCACTTTTTAAAAAGAAAATTGGTGAAACCGTTTACGGAATCGGTTGGTTGCCCTTAGGAGGTTATGTAAAAATATCCGGAATGATTGATGAGAGTATGGATAAGGAACAAATGGCACAACCGCCACAACCATGGGAATTCCGAAGTAAACCAACTTGGCAACGTTTAATTATTATGCTTGGTGGGGTTACAGTAAACATTATTGTTGGTTTTGTTATTTATATGAGTCTTCTGTATTTCAACGGAAGCAGTATTACTACCAACGAAGATATTCCTCAAGGCTTCGCGGTTACAGAGCAATTTGAAGAATACGGTTTCCGAAATGGAGATCATATTTTAAAAGTGAACGGAGAGCCATTTGAAGATGTTATGAAAATTAACAAGTATATGTTTTTACGCGACGTTTCCTCGGTTGAGGTAAAACATGCAGATGGAACTATTGAAACAATTTCAGTACCTGATGACGCTGGAACAAAAATGTTTCAGAATGACACTCACTTTCCGTTTCTTCCAAGAACATCAACTGTAATAGATACTGTACTTGCAGATCATCCCGCTGGTAAAGCAGGGTTTTTAAAGAACGATAAAATTATTGCGGTTAATGGAACAAGCATCAAATATTATGATGAGTTTCAAAAGTTACTATCCAAGAATGATGAAAATATTATAGTTGTTGAAAGGAACAATGGTCAAGATACTTTAAGAGTTAAGCCTAATGATGAAGGGATAATAGGAATTAATGTATCTAGAAAAGAAGTTATTTCACAAGTGGGTCAGACTAAGGTGGATTATACTCTAGGTGAAAGTATTGTTGGCGGTTTTGGTTATGGTTACAATACGCTGAAGGATTATGCATCGCAATTTAAATATGTATTCACTAAAAAAGGAGCTACTAAGGTCGGTGGTTTTGGAGCCATTGGTAACCTTTTCCCAGAAGCTTGGGATTGGGTGAGGTTTTGGGAAACAACCGCGCTTATATCTATTATATTAGCGTTTATGAACATTCTACCTATTCCTGCTTTGGATGGAGGACATGTAATGTTTTTATTATATGAAATGATTTCAGGCAGAAAACCTAACGATAAGTTTATGGAATATGCTCAAATGGTTGGATTTTTCATATTAATTGCATTAGTTCTTTTCGCCAATGGAAACGACATATATCGCTGGTTATTTGAATAATAGAAACCTGCAAGTTTAAGCAGAAAGGTAAAAAAGTTAAAATTTTTAAATTTTTTTATTTTTTTATTTTGATGAATGTAAAAAAGGCTTATATTTGCACCCGCCTACGCAATCTAAGGGATTGTAATAGCAAGTAAAAGCTGGCAAAGGCAAGACATAAATTCCTCTTTAGCTCAGTTGGTTAGAGCATCTGACTGTTAATCAGAGGGTCCTTGGTTCGAGCCCAAGAAGAGGAGCAAACAAACCCAGACAACCGTCTGGGTTTTTTGTTTTGTAATACTATGGAATACTGTGTTTACATATTATATTCAGATAGTCTATCCAGGTTTTACATTGGATACACTTCAAACTTTGATGTAAGGATTGCTTTTCACGAAAATCCTGAACCTCGAAAATTCACTTATAATGCTAAAGATCGCTGTGCTTTGGCGAGTTTTTTATAATCGCAATACAGAAATTTTTAGATGTTTCATCTGGGTTATAACCATTTTCAGTAAGCGGACTGACACCTAATGAGATTCTTTTTTTATTCATTTTATCGGTGTATTCTTGTCTCATTGGGTTTTTTCCATTGGCCCTATCCGATTTGTCCCAACTTGAATCGTAAATCCAATCAGTCTCTTCGTGAAATAACAAACTTTGAAGCTTTTCTGGATCTGTATTTCCACTTATATAAAAATCAAAAACTTTTACGTAAGTAGAGTCTTTTAAAAGGTGTTTGTGCTCGTTAAGCAATTCATTAAATGTAATGTTGGTCATATAAATATATTTAGGTTAATAATTATTCATTTCTAAAAATTATCTCACAGATCAAAATTTTGCGTAGGTTATATTTCGCAAATTTTTAATCTAATTTTCAGTCAAAACTTGTCAGTTTTGAACTTGTTATTCGTTGCGTTTTTAGAGGCCTAGAAACACTTAATATTTAAAATTGTAATAAATGGGTTGAGAACATTTTTTTCCTGGAAGTAGGCACATTTCTTTAGCACCTTCGCCTGTTTTAGCAGGTTGCTATCACTTAATGTGATTCTGAATGAGAGTTATAAATATAATAATTTGAAATTATTTCTCCAATGAAAACTTAAGGTTTTTTCGATTGGTAGCAGGGGGGGAATTCCGAATCAAAAGCAAAAAGCCTAGCATTTCTGCAAGGCTTTAAATTGAATATCTTGTTTGGTATTATTTCCCAGGAAAATCTGGTTTTCTCTTATTAAGAAATGCTTGTGTTCCTTCTTTAAAGTCTTCGGTACCAAAGCAGTTTCCAAATTCTTCAATTTCAACATTAAATCCGTTAACGCCGTCTTCGTAATTAGCGTTTATCGCTTTTATAGCCGATTTGATTGCAACAGAGGAGTTTCTCATAATCTTTCCTGCAATCTTTTCAGTAGTCTCATTTAATGCTTCAGGAGTAGTTACTTGATTTACTAATCCGTACTGCAAGGCTTGGTTAGCATCAATCATTCCCGCTGTCATAATCATTTCCATAGCACGGCCTTTACCAACTAGCTGAGGCAGGCGTTGCGTACCTCCATATCCAGGAATTACTCCCAATGAAACTTCCGGTAATCCCATTTTAGCATTGTCTGAAGCTATACGGAAGTGAGCTGCCATAGCTAATTCCAAGCCACCACCAAGAGCAAAACCGTTAACAGCTGCAATTACAGGAGTACTTAGGTTTGCAACAAAATCGAAAAGTAATTCCTGTCCTTTAGCCGCAAGACTTCCTCCTTCAGCTACCGAAAAATCTGCAAACTCACTAATGTCTGCACCGGCTACGAAGGCTTTCTCACCACTACCAGTAACAATAATCACTTTTGTCTCTGAAGATTCATCTGCTTCTTTAAAAGCAGTGTGAAGTTCTTGAATGGTTTCACGATTTAAAGCGTTTAACTTTGATGGACGATTAATTGTGATGGTTGTAATACCATTATCAGTTTCTGAAAGTATGTTTTGATAGCTCATATTCTATTTTTTTTAGATAATCTTTTTTCTTTTGTTCACTAACTTTTTTATGGTTTAAGACCTTGATACTAATTGTTTCGGATGCCAATTGGTAAGAAATTCAGTATGTGCGGCTGCTAGATCTTGAGTTTAAAAAAGTTGTTACCACAAAGCTACTAAAAACCTATTGTATTGCTGGGAATGAAACTTCAAAAGTGGTTTTTTCAGATGTCGAAGTTAGCGATATTGTTCCGCCGTATCTCTCAACAATATTTTTTACCATTCCTAAGCCTAGTCCCATCCCACTAGATTTAGTGGTAAATTGGGGTTCAAATATTCTTTCTTTGTTTTGGTTAGGTACGCCAACTCCATTGTCTGTAACGCGTATAAACACACTAGTTCCTTCCGATTTTACTGTGACTTCGATACGTGGTTCTTCAGGGTTTTTCTGCTCAATAGATTGAATACTATTTTTAACTAGATTGGTAACTACCCGAACTAGCTGCGTTCTGTCGAATAGTACGCGAACTTCCTCTTCTTCTGAAAAGAAATATATATAATTTTCAGTAAAAATCTCTAAGGCTAATTTTGTGATTTTAACTACGTTTAGTGTTTCATCTTGCTGCGCTGGCATTTTTGCGTAGGTTGAAAAAGCCGAAGAAATGGAGCTCAAAGTATCTATTTGCTGAAGCATGGTGTTGGTGTACTCAGCAATTTTTTGTTCAATATCTGGGTCGTTGCGATCAAATTTTCGTTCAAAACTCTGGACTGTTAGTCGCATAGGGGTAAGCGGATTTTTAATTTCGTGTGCTACTTGCTTTGCCATTTCACGCCAAGCAGTTTCACGTTCGCTAGCAGCGAGCTGTGCGGCACTTTTTTCTAACTCGTCAATCATTCTATTATACGCATTTACTAGTGTCGAAATCTCGGAAGGAGTGTCGCTAAGGTGTATTTTCTTGTTTCGAGTATCAAAACGGGTTTCTGCTAACTTTTCACTTATTTCCTTTAAAGATCGAGTAATATATTTTGAAAGAAAATATGCCATTGCAATCGCCACTAACAACATTAGTAAATAGGCGATTCCAAGTCTGTAGAGGTAATCTGTAAGCTCTTTGTTGATTAGGTCGTCGTCTTCTATATACGGTAGATTAAGTATCGCTAAGGGCTTAAAATAACTATCGGTAATGTAGGTGTAAGACGATTGGTATTTTTGTCCACCTTCTTCAAAAGCTTTTATATAATTTTTATGTGATGAGTTTTGAAGCCTATCCAAAACCAAGTCTGGGATTTTTTGTGAAACTGTATCTCTGAAAAAAGAAGGTCTTGAAGATTTTAAAAGATTTCCATCGAGGTCGTAAAGGAAAATTTCGAGTCCGTGGATATCTTTTATTTCGTAAATCTTATCCTTAAAAATTAGCGGAATTTGGTTTGTTTCTTCGGGATAGGTAGTATTGTCTAATACGTATTTAATATTAGCACGAATAGCCGATTCTTTACGCAACAATCGATCACGGTGATAATCTTCGGCTTCTGTTTTATATTGATTAACGGTTACAATAGCAATGAGTACTGAGGCTCCAATGACTAAGAAAATCATGGAGAGAAAGATTCTAGTACGTAGCGATTTTTTATAAAAGTACACTTATATCATTTTGAAGAAGAAAGATAGCAATAATTAATCCGCTTTAAACTAGAATTTAGAATTGATAAGTCTTATTTGTTTTTTTCCTCTCTAATTCTTTTATACATTTTATATCCCATCATCAATAACATAGAAAAAACGATGATTCCTACAGTTCCATAAATCCAGTTTACGGCGCTTTTCAAGATAACTAAAAACACAACAGCAAACAAAATAATGGTCGGCACTTCATTAAAGAGTCGCATTGAATTTGAAGTGTGTTTAATTATCCCTTTTTGAAGTTGTTTAAAAATTTGATGGCACTTAAAGTGATAAATAATAAGCGCGACTACAAACGCTAATTTTACCTGCATCCATGCGTCTGTTAGCCAAAACATGCGCATTCCCAAAAGCCAAAAGCCAAAAATTAAGGCTAGAATCATACTTGGCCAGGTAATGATATTCCATAATCGAGAGGCCATTATGTTGAGTTGTTTTCCTAAAATTTCTTTTTCAGGAGAAGGTTTTTGTGAAGCTTCAATTTGATAAACAAACAAGCGAACTATATAAAAAAGTCCAGCAAACCAAGTAACTATAAAAATAAGGTGTAATGATTTTATGTATAGGTAGTATTGTTCCATTGAAATAGTATAGAAAAACAGTTTAAAAGTAACCTTTTAATATTTATTCTTTGAGGGTTTTTCGAATTTCTCTATTTAAAAAATAACCAGTAACGATAGTAGATAATATATCTGCCACAGGGAAAGAAATCCAAACCCCTAATTCACCAAAGTAATGCGGCAGAATAAATATTAATGGGATAAAGAAAAAACCTTGCCTTGTTAATGTTAGCAGTAAAGCGGGAACTGCTTTTCCAATTGCTTGAAAGTATGCCGAACCTATAAGTTGAATTGCGATAATAGGAGTAGCAGCAAACACCCACCGCATATAATGCGGGGTTTCTGAAAGAATATCAGGATCATTAGTGAATACGGAGGTTATAGCTACAGGGAACGACATTATTAATATGAAAATTAGAATCCCTAATCCCCCTGCGTATAATATGGCTTTGTTAATGCTTTCTCTTACGCGTGTGTATTTATTTGCGCCATAATTATAACCTGCAATAGGTAGGAATCCTTGGGTAACTCCTAGAACTGGGAAGAGTGCAAACATTAGCATTCTCCCAATAATTCCATAGGCTGCAACTGAAGCTTCACCGCCAAAGTTAAAGAGGATATTATTCATTAACAGATAGGTTACACTAACTACTGCCTGTCTTGCTAAGGTTACAAACCCTAAAGCCGATATTTCCTTTAATATAGAAAGGTCAAGTCCAAAATGTGACCAGTTTATTTTTAGCTCAGCTTTATCGCTCAAGAAGTAATAAAGTATGTAAAAGAATGATAAGGAATATGAAAAAGTGGTTGCCCAAGCGGCACCTGCCATCCCCATATCGAAAATGTAAATGAAAATATAATCTAAAAGGAGGTTTCCTACGGAAGGAATAATCATCGCAATCATGGCGAACTTTGGTTTCCCTTCAGCGCGAATTACATTGTTTCCCATCATGCTAAGGGCGAGAAGGGGCACTCCGTATAATACTATGCGATAATAAATTTTTGCAGGCTCAAATATGTCGCCTTTACCTCCGAAAGCTGGAATTAAATCGTTAATAAAAATTAATCCAAAAATCACCATTGCTACAGTAAGCAAAAGTGTTAGTGTGATTTGATTTCCAAAGGTTTTAAGGGCTCTAGCTCTGTTGTTAGAACCTAAAGCTCTAGATATAATAGAAGATCCTCCAATACCAATTGCCATACCCAAGGCGGCAATAAAAAATGATACAGGTAGAACAACATTTATTGCTGCAATGGCAATAGAACCAATCCAATTCCCAACAAAAATAGTGTCTACCACTACATTGAGTGACATCACTAAAATTCCGATTGATGCAGGTAAAGCTTGTTTTACCAATAAGCTACCAATAGCATCGGTGCCAAGAGCATCAGACTGATTAGGTTTCATATAGTTTCTGAAAATTTATTACCCTGAAAATTACATTCTCCTTATATAGAGATATACTTTCAATTAGGCAATTGCCGTTTTTACATCTGCAATTCGCCATTGGTCAATCCAGCCTGTTAAAACATCAACCCAATCGTCACGATCGTTTAAACAAGGTATAGTTGTGAATTCTTTTCCGCCAGCTTCGTGAAAAATCTCTTCACCTTCCATAGCGATTTCTTCCAGTGTTTCTAGGCAATCACTCACAAAAGCAGGGGTTACAACGGCAATTTTTTTAGCTCCTTCCAATCCAAATCTTTCAATTGTTCTGTCTGTAGGTGGCTTTAACCACGGATCAAAACCTAAACGCGACTGAAAGGCATTAGAATATGTTCCTGGTTTTAGGTTTAGTTTTTCGGCAACTAATTCGGTTGTTTTAAAACATTGATGACGATAACAGTATTCGTGGGCTGGTGAATCTGTTACACAACAGCTACCGTCTATTTTACAATGACTTTTAGTTATATCTCTTTTGTAAATATGTCGTTCTGGAACACCGTGATAACTAAATAGCAAATGCTCATAATCTACACCTTCCAAACTTTCGGCAATACTTTTTGAAAGCACTTCAATATATTCTGGTTTATTGTAAAAAGCCGGAAGTGAAGTTATCTCTAGTTGCGGAAAAAACTCCTTCTTTAGTTCTTCCACTTTCACATCAATGGTTTCGGTTGTAGCCATTGCAAATTGTGGGTATAATGGAATCGTTAAAACTTCATCCACCCCTTGGTCAACCAATTCTTGTAGCCCTTTTTTTAAGGTCATACTTCCATAACGCATGGCCAAAGCAACAGGTATTGTAGTTTTTTTCTGAATTTTTTCTTGAAGTCGCTCTGAAATTACAATTAAAGGAGACCCCTCATCCCACCAAATCTTTTTGTAAGCTTCGGCTGATTTTTTTGGTCGAGTATTTAATATAATACCTCTTACTATAAAAGAGCGAAGCCAAAAGGGAACGTCAATTACCCTTGGATCCATCAAAAATTCGTCAAGATATTTTTTTAAGTCTTTCGGGTCGGTGCTATCAGGTGAACCGAGATTTACTAGGAGAACTCCTTTCATTTGTATATTAAATTTAAAAAAACAAAATTACTCTTTTAAAGTTGAACCTTCAAGAGTGATATTGGTAATTAATCCTATGGCGATATTAGAAAAGCTTATGTGTTATTTAAGCCTCAATTGCTCAAATATAAAATATAAAACAAAAAAACCCCGAATGTTCAATTTTCGTTGAATATCGGGGTTTACAAACTAACAATTAATCAAACTCTAACTTATCTCAGTTATAAATTCTTCTTTTGGAGTACGTACTTTTTTCATATCTACCAACCAATCTTCCGATTCATCGCGGTAACCTAATGTTAAAATAAGTGTACTCTTTAGTCCTTGTTTTTTTAAGTCTAGAAGCTCATCTACAGTTTCAGGAGTAAATCCTTCCATAGGTGTAGCGTCAATTTTTTGCTCTGCTGCAGCGGCAATAGCCAAACCAAATGAAATATAAGCTTGCTTAGCAGCGTGATGTGCATGCCACTCTTGGCTTAGTGGTTCGTACATACCCCAAAGGTTGTTTTTATATGCGTCCATAGTTTCAAGCGGTAATCCACGCTCATTCATTGTGTAATTGAAAACAGATTCTATTCTGTCTAAAGTATACCCATCCCAAGAAGCAAAAACTAAAACGTGTGAAGCATCCAAAATCTGACTTTGATCCCAAGCTGCTGGCTTTAATTTAAGTAATAACTCTTTATTAGTAATTACAAATATTTTATAAGGTTGAAGCCCAGAAGATGAAGGAGCCAATCGTGCTGCTTCTAATATATAATCAAGTTTTTCTTGTGGAATGGTTTCTCCATTCATCTTTTTAGTAGCATACCGCCACTTCAAATCTTCAATTAATTTCATATAACTACGGTTTTCTTAACTTTTACTTATTTAGTTTTTCTAATAATTTTTCAGCAACTAATTCTGAAGAGGCTGGGTTTTGACCTGTAATTAATAGTCCATCTTCAACTGCATAAACAGCCCAATCTTCAGCTTTAGAATATTCTCCTCCATTTTCTTTTAACATGTCCTCCACTAAAAATGGAACAACATTGGTTAACTGTACAGCATCTTCTTCGCTATTAGTAAATCCTGTAACCTTTTTTCCTTTAACCAAAGGTGTGCCATCTCCTTTTTTAGTATTCTTGAATACTGCAGGAGCGTGACATACAGCTGCAATTGTTTTGTCATTGTTATAAAATGACTCTATAAGTGCAATAGAATTTTTGTCTTCAGCTAAATCCCATAATGGTCCGTGTCCACCAGGATAGAACACGGCGTCGAAGTTTGCCTGATCTACTGTTTCTAATTTTACTGTTTTGGCAAGTATGGCTTGCGTTTCTTCATCTTTATAAAACCTAACCGTAGCGGGAGTTTGTGATTCCGGAGATTCGCTTTTTGGGTCTATTGGTGGTTGACCACCTTTAGGAGAGGCTATTGTAATTTCAACACCTTTATCTTTAAGTAAATAATAAGGAGCAGCAAATTCTTCTACCCAAAATCCCGTTTTCTCTCCTGTATCTCCTAAATCGGAGTGACTTGTTAATACAAATAATACCTTTTTCATCTTTTCTTGTGTTAATGACTTTAATTCTTCATTTGTTATCTCGTCTTTTTGTGAGTTTCCACAAGAAGAAGTTAACGCGGCGATTATCACCGTAAAAAGAATTAAATTCTGTTTAATGAATTACTTCATAGCCTTTAAACTCTATTCACTTATTTATATCAGCAAAGGTAGCGGGTAGAATTGTCAAAAAAATTGACCTATGGTAATAAATCAGCCTTTTACTAGCTCTTTTCGAATTCGGCTAAGACTTTGGGTGGTAATTCCTAAATATGAAGCAATATGATAGTTTTTTACGTTTTGCTCTATATTGGGATAGGAATTCACAAAATTTATATAACGCTCGGAGGCAGATTGGGCGAGATTAGAAATTATTCTTTTTTGAAAAGAGGCAAAGGCGCGCTCCATTTTTACGCGAAAGAAAGATTCTAGCTTTGGAATCTTTAAATATAGCAATTCCATGTCTTTCTTTGATATTTTAAAAAGTGTAGCATCCTGAATACATTCAATATTCATAACTGCTTTACTGCTGCTAAAAAATGCGGTATAATCGCTAATCCACCAATCATCTATCGCAAATTGAACCGTGTGTTCCTTCCCTTCTGGGTCTATATAATATGTGCGTAAACATCCGTCTACAACAAAGTATTGATCGTAAACCTGCTGTCCAGCTTCTAGCAATAAACTGTGTTTAGTGAGGTATTGTTTTTTAAAGGTCTGCGCTAGTAAATTTTTCTCTTCAATCGTGAAAGTGAGATTTTTAAAGATAGTTTCTACTAGTTCAGTTTCAATAGACATTTATAGGATGTTTAAACATTAAGACCCATTAAAAATTTCTTTGGAGTAGTACCGAATTTCTTTTTAAATGCAGAGATAAAATGACTTGAAGTGCTATACCCTACTTTAAGTCCAACTTCGTTTACGTTATGAGATCCTGTTGCTAACAGCTGGCGTGCAACTTCCATTTTATAGTCGAATAAAAAACTAAAAACAGAATCGCCGTAAATTTGCTTAAATCCTTCCTTTAGCCTGTTAATTGGCAGGTTAATTTCATCGGCTAGTTGTTGCAAAGTTGGAGGTTCAGCCATTCTAGAAATAATAATTTGCTTAGCCTGTTTAATTTTTGAAATATTTACTTCATCTGCTAAAAACGGGCATTGCTCTATGTCGGCATCGGCTGGGCGATTAAAATATAAACTTAGCAACTCATAAGCTTTCCCTTTAAAATAGAGAGGTTTTATAGTTGGGTGTAAGTTGTAATTCATCAATTGATTCAACACAATTGCCATAGAAGGTGAAATTGGACTGTCCTTATAATATTTCCGGTCTTTATTTTCTTCATTTAAGAAGGTGATATAATCGGCTTCCGTTGAAAAAAAACTGTGGAATTTATTAATAGGAAGCAACACCGAAAGTACCCAAGAGTTAGGAGTTAGGTGTAAGTCTAATGGTAAATCTCGTTGAGGGTTATATAGTAAAAGTGAATTATTTTCTTTTATAGGTAACACGTAGTTTCCATTGTTGAATGAAAATGATGCCGCTCCCTTTATGCAAAAGTGAAATTGGATAAAGTTTGAACTTACTTCTCGCTTATATATCTGGTTTTCATTAGTTTCGTTGCTGAATTTTAAAATAAAAAAACCAGGTTCAATAGCTATTTCTTCATAAAAACCTACCCCGTTATCATGTAAACTTTGAGCGGTATTTTTTTGAATATTCATTTAAGTTTTGAATTAATTTATTTAGAACAGTTCTAAATAGAAATATGTTATATTTGTTGGGAAACCGCGAAATTAGGGCATTAAATATGATAAATGTCAGATTTTGATTAATTTTAACACGTAGCGATACAAAAGATACCGCTAGCGTTACTTTTTGCAATACTATGACTGTACATTTGCCTTGATATAAAAATTATGCCTGAAAATCTTTTACATACTACAAAAATGAATACGCTAGGCATCCTTAATTTCTATTTCTAAAATATACTTTGTGGATGAAAAATAACTTAAAGTCATATTCTGGTGAAACCCTTGAGGGTCATTTTTATGCTATCGGTTTAAACTATAAAAAAGCAGATGCCGAGATACGCGGTCATTTTAGTATTGATGATAATGCCAAAAAGCAAATCTTGGAACAAGCGAAAGAAAATGGAATTCCTTCACTTACCGTTATTTCTACCTGTAATCGTACGGAGCTTTATGGCTTTGCACAGCATCCTTATCAGTTAATTAAATTGTTATGTGAATTTACAAACGGGACAGTAGAAGAGTTTGAGAAAGTCGCTTATATTTATAAAAACCACGACGCCGTTTCGCATATGTTCACTGTAGGAACGGGGTTAGATAGTCAAATTTTAGGGGATTTTGAGATTATAAGTCAGTTGCGTAATTCTTTTCGCGAGTCTAAAAAGCACGATATTTTCAATCCATTTATGGAGCGTCTTGCAAATGCTGTTATTCAAGCAAGTAAGCGAATAAAGAATGAAACTAAAATTTCTTCAGGAGCTACATCTGTTAGTTTTGCCGCAGTGCAATACATTATGAAGATGGTTACAGCGGTTTCGGAAAAAAATATTTTACTTTTCGGAACTGGAAAAATTGGTAGAAATACTTGTGAGAACTTAATAAAACATACCAAAAACGATCATATTACCCTTATAAATCGCACAAAAGAAACTGCTGAGAAAGTGGCAGGTAAGTTCAATTTGGTGGTTAAGGATTATGCCGATATACAAAGTGAAATAGCGCAAACTGATATTCTTATTGTTGCAACAGGCGCACAACAGCCAACTATTTCAAAGGAACTTTTATACTTAAAAAGACCACTTTTAATTTTAGATCTTTCAATTCCTAAAAACGTTTCTGAAAATGTTTTAGAAAATGAATTGGTAACGCTAGTTCATTTGGATGAACTTTCAGCTTTAACCGACGAAACGTTAGAGCAGCGTGCATCACAATTGCCAAAAGCGAGAAAGATTATTTCTGAAATTGAAAAAGATTTCAATAAATGGGCGGATAACAGAAAATTTGCTCCTACCATTAGAGCTTTAAAACTTAAGCTCGCTGAAATTAAAGAAGGTGAAATAGACTATCAAAGTAAAAAGATAGAAGGCTTTAATCAGGAACAAGCCGATATTATCAGCGATAGGCTAATTCAAAAAATCACTACACATTTTGTCAATCACTTAAAAGGCGAAGAAGGCTCTGCCGAAAGTATTGAATTGATTAGAAGAGTTTTCCAACTTGAAACTGCATAGTCTTGAAAAAAACCATTCGAATTGGTACCCGCGATAGTGAATTAGCACTTTGGCAAGCCAATACTGTAAAATCTAAACTAGAAAATCTAGGTTATAAATCTCAACTTATACCAGTAAAATCGGAAGGAGACTTAGTTCTTGATAAGCCTCTTTACGAGATGGGCATAACTGGAATATTTACTAAAACGTTAGATGTGGCTATGATTAACGGAGTGGTTGATATAGCAGTTCACAGTATGAAAGATGTACCTACTCTTTTACCTAAAGGAATAGTGCAAACTGCAGTATTAAAAAGAGCTACATCACAGGATATTCTAGTAGTTGAATCTGAGGTAGATTTTGAAAAACCATGTACTATCGCAACGGGAAGTCTTCGCAGACAGGCCCAATGGTTACATAGATATCCTAATCATAATTTGGTTGATTTACGCGGAAATGTAAATACTCGTCTTCAGAAATTAAAAGACAATAAATGGGAGGGAGCAATTTTTGCTAAGGCAGGATTGGAAAGAATTAATGTGTTGCCAGGAAAATTCATCGACTTAGATTGGATGATTCCTGCGCCAGCACAAGGAGCAATGGTTGTAGTTGCAATGGAGAACGATCCGTTTTCAATAGAAGCGACATCAAAGCTTAATCATACCGTCTCAGAAATATGCACCCATATAGAAAGAGAGTTTTTAAACACTTTAGAAGGTGGTTGTACTGCTCCAATCGGGGCCTATGCTCAAATTGTTGGCGATGAGGTGATGTTTAAAGGGTGTTTATTCTCATTAGATGGAAAAGATATGCTTGAAATTGAAAAAAGTGTAAAAACATCAGATTATAAAGGATTTGGAAGAGAATGTGCTTTAAGCATACTATCTAATGGAGGAAAAGAATTAATGGCCGAAATTAAAAAGCATACTAAAAAATAGGTTGCTAATACTGTGGTAATGAAAAGCGTCCTATCTACCAAAAAATTGAGCTTTTCCCAAAGGGAATTGTTGCTTAACGCTGGAGTATCACTGGTAGAATACAACGCAATAAAGATTGGCTTTATTGAATTTATAGCGCCTTCTAAAATTGAGAATGCTATAATTACAAGTCAAAACTCTGTAAGTGCTATTCAAAAAGCGAATATTAAAATTCGGAATTGCTATTGTGTAGGAGAAAAGACTAAAGCTCTTTTAGAGAAAAATGGTCAAAAAGTGATCAAAATGACTGAATATGCTTCGGAATTAGCGCCATATTTAGTTGAAAATCATAAAAACGATCACTTTTATTTTTTCTGTGGAAATATAAGAAGTGACGTTATTCCTTCAGCTTTAAATGAAAATAATGTCTCTTTCGAAGAAATAAAAGTATACAACACAAGCCTACAACTTAAAAAGATTGAAAGACAATTTGATGCAATCATGTTTTTTAGTCCGAGTGGTGTAAGAAGTTATTATAAAGAAAATAAATCTGAAGCTTTGGCTGTGTGCATTGGCACAACAACTGCATCAGAAGCTAAAAATTACACAGACAAAGTAGTTGTTTCAAACGCAACTGTTGTTGAAAGTGTAATAGCGAAGACTGTAAAAATGTTACGAACTTAATGTATGTAGGTCTAAAGGGTTAAAATCTGTTAGGTTTATAATAATAATGCTATGATAAAAAACGATTTATTCTTAAAAGCACTTCGCGGAGAAACCGTGGAGCGTCCACCTGTATGGATGATGCGTCAAGCAGGAAGATATCTTCCGGAGTTTATGGAAATTAAAGAGAAATACGATTTCTTTACGCGCTGTCAAACTCCTGAACTCGCTAGTGAAATTACAGTACAACCTATCCGTCGTTACGGAATGGATGCTGCTATTTTATTTAGTGATATTTTGGTGATTCCACAGGCTATGAATATTCACGTAGAAATGAAACCTGGAATCGGCCCGTGGGTTCCAGATCCAATCCGTTCTCAAAAAGATTTGGAACGCGTTATTGTACCAGATATTAACGATACACTTGGCTATGTAATGGAAGCCATTAAAATGACCAAGGAAAAACTAAACGATGAAATTCCATTGATAGGTTTTGCTGGAAGTCCATGGACAATCTTATGCTACTGTGTGCAAGGTCAAGGAAGTAAGAATTTTGATAAAGCAAAAGAGTTTTGTTTTACCCAACCAGTTGCTGCACACGAATTACTTCAGAAGATTACTGATACTACAATTTTATACTTAAAGGAAAAGGTAAAGGCGGGTGTTAATGCTGTTCAGGTTTTCGATAGTTGGGGTGGAATGCTTTCACCCACCGATTATCAAGAATTTAGTTGGAAATATATTCAGCAGATTATTGATGCATTAAAAGATGAATCTCCAGTTATTGTATTTGGAAAAGGGTGCTGGTTTGCCTTAGATGTAATGGCTAAAAGTGGTGCCTCTGCTTTAGGTGTAGATTGGACTTGTTCTCCTAAAAACGCTAGGTACCTAACAGGAGGAAACATTACATTACAAGGTAACTTCGATCCTACAAGGCTTTTCAGTCCGCCATCTGAAATTAAAAAGATGGTGAAACAGATGATTGATGAGTTTGGAAAAGATCGATATATAGTAAATTTAGGACACGGTATTTTGCCAAATATTCCAATTGAGAATGCAGGAGCTTTTATAGAAGCTGTAAAAGAATACAAACAAGATTAAATGCTTTGGCGAATTTTTAATAGATTAGATTTCAAGCAACTCTTCGGGTTGCTTGGTCTTTTTATTAGAAATCCGCTTTACGGAATTCCAACAATATTTGCCACCAAAAACTGTATGCTTATTGCTCAAAATGAATATGGCAATACGCATCATTTAAACAATCCGGCAAATGCATTTAGGCACGCCCTCTGGGTGATTTTGATAATCCGAAGATGTTTAAAGTGGAGAAAGAATGAAGATAAAGCAAAAGCTTGGGCTAAAAAGTTCACCGATTGGCACGAGGATTTCTCGCCTAACAAACCATTAGATAGAGCCGTGGATATCCATAATAATTTAATGGGGATTATTTTTTATGAAGAAATAAAGAATAAAAGTGAAGAAGAAATTGTAGCTTTTTTAAAACTAAAGGCAGAGGAAGCTGCAAAGATTGAAACTGTTGAAGAGGTTGACCAATTTGATGATAGATTGATCTATATATCCTAATCTATCACCTGGGTTATTCTGTCACGTTTGAAACTCAAAAATATGATTAAAAACATTCTAAGAGGCATAAGGGCATACGTGGGAACTTTCAAGCTGATAAGTAAACTTAGGCTTTGGAAGTACTTTGGAGTACCGATGGCAATTAGTTTTTTTACAGCAATTCTAATTGGGTTTTCAGCTTGGGGTTTAAGTGATAATCTTGGGGCATTTATATCAAAAGTATGGTTTTGGGAATGGGGAGCACAGACCTTTAACACGATAAGTGAATTTATAGGCGCCTTAATTATCATTGCACTTGGGCTTATTCTGTATAGACATATTGTAATGGCACTTAGCGCCCCATTTATGAGTCCTGTTTCAGAAAAAATTGAAAAACATTTATACGGAGTAGATAACATAGACCACTCGCATAGAAATACAAGCAATGCAGGGCAATTATGGCGTGGAATTCGACTAAATGTGAGAAATTTGTTGATGGAAATAATGATTACCATACCTATAATTCTTATCGGGTTTATCCCTGTAATTGGTATAGCCTCATCAATTTTGTTGTTCTTAGTACAGAGTTATTACGCAGGTTTCGGAAATATGGATTATACGCTAGAGCGTCATTTTAAATACGCTGAAAGTATTCAATTTGTTAAGAAAAATCGAGGTTTGGCAATAGGAAATGGTATTGTTTTTATGCTTGTACTTTTAATTCCTGTAATTGGAATTATCTTGGTTTTACCGCTTTCAGTAACCGCAGCTAGTACAGAAACTTTAAGAGTTTTGGAAAATCAAAAAACAACTCAAAGGGTCGCGAAGACCTAATAGGTATTTAAAAAGTGAATTATGAAAGAACAGTTTGTAGCCTACATAAAAAATTTACAAAACGAAATAACTTCAGCCTTAGAGTCAATAGACGGTAAGGCGAAGTTTCAAGAAGATAAATGGATTCGCAAAGAAGGCGGTGGCGGCCGAACTCGCGTGATTGAAAACGGAAATGTTTTTGAAAAAGGAGGCGTTAATATTAGTGAAGTACACGGAAAATTACCTGAAAGTATGCAGGCGTATTTCGGAGTAAAAGACGCAGACTTTTTTGCTTGTGGCTTGAGCTTGGTGCTTCACCCAAAAAATCCAATGGTACCTACGGTACACACAAATTGGCGCTATTTTGAAATGTACGATACTACAGGAAATATTGTAGACAGTTGGTTTGGTGGCGGTCAAGATTTAACACCCTACTACCTTTTTGAAGAAGACGCAGCACATTTTCATAAGGTATGCAAAACAGCTTGCGACAAACATAATAGTGAGTTTTATTTAACTTACAAAAAGCGTTGTGACGACTATTTTTGGAATTCCCATCGCGATGAAGCTCGTGGCATTGGAGGCTTGTTTTTTGATTATTTAAAGAAGACCGATGAGATGAATATGAAGGATTGGTACAATTTTGTAACCGAAGTAGGTAATAGTTTCCTAGAATGTTATTTGCCAATTGTTGAAAAGAGAAAAGATCTTTCTTATTCTGAAGAAAACAGAACTTGGCAAGAAATTCGTCGTGGGCGTTATGTTGAGTTCAACTTAGTTCACGATAAAGGAACCTTGTTTGGGTTAAAAACCAACGGGCGAATAGAGAGTATTTTAATGAGTTTACCATCACACGTTCAATGGAAGTACGATCATCATCCAGAGGCGGGGAGTGAAGAAGAAAAACTCGTTGAGGTATTAAGAAGCCCTAAAGATTGGGTTTAATCTCCTCGTTCTTTTGCTTATTTCTCCAGAAACGCTTTTTGTGGGCTAGTTTTTTTCACGATGATATAAATATCATTGATTCTGCAAGAGAATCCTAGATTTCAAGTGTACTTGCTTCATCTTTGCAGGGAACTACCGTCACTTCCATATTAAAGACTTTTTTGATTTTAGGTTGTTCTCATGCTGAAAATAATGAAAGCGGGCTTTTAACAATAGTTTTCTACCTTTTGCATTTCTAGTGAAAGTGAGGGTTGCCTTTCCATTGGATTTTTTCCAATGTTTGAAGAAAACATCTGCATCCTTTTTCCTTTCGGCAAATAGCTTTGGAACGCTGTAATAATTCGCAAGCCCCAATAAATTTCTGAACCAGCCAGATTGACTAATAATATAGCGCGGATTTTCAACAGGAGATATAATTTCATCAAGGTAATCTGTAAAAAGCCAGCTTTCTTTAACTGTAGCATTTTGTAAGAAACAGCTTATTTCCGTTTGATTAATATTCTCAATTACAACTTCAAGTTCGGTTGCGGCAGATTTTATAATTTGTTTTTCAATCATCGCTGCTTTTAAGGCATTTGCTATTTTTTTCAACTGTTTATCTCTTCTACCATATTTAAGATATAATTTGAGCGCTTTGATAGTTTTTGGAATGAATATTATAGCAATTCCGCTTCCTACGGCATAGAAAAAATAAAGAAATCCACGTGAAACTAAGGTGAAAAAATTCTTTAGAAAAAGTTCAGGAATAGTAATTGCCATTAAAACTGAAAGTTCGACAAAGGCGTATTTCACCAAATCTCTATAATAAAACTTTTTCGCTTCTGTGGAGGGTGTTTTGGGTTCGAAATCTAACTTCAACTCTCGAATCAATATATTTCCCGTTTCTAGCGCTTTGCCCCATCTTTTTATTACGCTAGTGCGGTTTAATGCTAAAGAGCACATTCTCTCATTTAAAACATCTACTTCTGAGAGTGTCTTGGTTATTTCCAAACGGGAAATACCGTTTTGTATATAAGGTTGTCCTTCAAGAGAAATTCCGCAGAAGGCATCAAATCTTCGGGTTAACGTTTCTACATCGGCACCGCCAATTTTACTAGTGGGATCCACGCAGGCAAGATGCCAGATGTTTGCGACTTTTTTGGGTTTTAAGGGGTTTATGCGAAGTGCCCGACCGCGCATTTGGTTGGAAGTCACAAAGGAGCCAACATACGAGGCTAGTACAAGTGTATTAATTGCTGGTGCATCCCAGCCTTCTCCCAATAACGATTTAGTACCAACAATCACTTGGATAAGCCCTTCTTCAAAAAGTTGTGTTATAGCGTGTATCATTTGCTTTTTCCCGCTTAACGTTGGCTTGATAATAATATACTCTGTGTCCCATAAAATGGATTGAGTGAAAGCATTGCTAGAAATTTTAGCCGTTAATTCATCCACCACCGAATTGTGAATTAAAATCAAGGAGCCAGTAAGTACGGCCAATTTGCTTTTTTGAAGTTTTAAAGTGTCGTCATTTTTTATGGTGTTTCGAAGATGTTGAAAGATAGGAACTACCCCCATTTTATTGATCTCTGTGAGTGAATCGCCATATTTAAAATCGAGATACTCCTTTCTGATATAGTCTGAAAGAACTACCATTCTCAGTGAACTCCCTAAGTTATCACTCTCAATTCTCGTGATTTCAACAATACTTCTAAGTTTTGAAGGACTTTGAGAAAGGGAACGATACAGATTGCCTTCGCCTACAAGATTGACCCGTTGTCTATCGAAGGCACCAATTTTTTGCAGCTTCTTTTCAATGGTATTTAAGAGAGTTTCATTATCGTTATAAACCTTTCTGTTGTCAACTAAAAGTGGTTGTAGTAAGGCTTCAATCCACTCATAAGTAAATGAAGGAAAGGTTATACTTTTTGGGTTGGCTCCTAATATTTCAATTTTTTCGGAAGGAATTTTAATATCAATCGAATTTAAATATATAAGCATAGCCGAATAGAAATCAGGATGTTCGTAAATGGCTTCTAGTAAATTTTCAGTATTCGCATAAAAGGGATGTTTTAAAATAAAGTTTTTAAATTCTTCATCTGCTTTTAACCAAAAAACAAAGGCTTGTATCTGCTCGCGATATTTGATAATATATCGAATTTGTTCTTCATCCGGTTTCGAAAAATAAATATAATCCTGATGTGGGCATAAGTTGCCTTCCTTTACCAATTCTGGTAAGCCGATTTCCATATCTATAGGACCACACAATTTAAAATAGTTGGCTATCTCATTTGCTTCACTGTCATATGGTGGGGTTGCGGTCAGAGAAATTACAGTGGAACCAGGCAGTTGTTTTAAGCTAATGAGGGGTTTCCACCATTCCTTTTTTAGATGATGCGCCTCGTCTAAAAGAAGATTCTCAATTCCATAATTCTTAAAGAAATTAAGCAATTTAGTATCTGAACTTTCCATTTCATTCTTATAAAAAGAATGTAAAGATTGATACGTAGAAAAGGTAAGTGTATCTGGGTTTTTTAAGTTGAAAGAAATCTGAATTGAGTGTTCACCGTTTACAAAACATTCTAACATTCGCTCGTACCATTGATTACGAATGGTTAAAGTAGGGGACAAAATGAGTGTCTTTTTGTTTAATCTGCGCACCATTTCCAGCCCCAATACAGTTTTACCTGAACCAGGAGGTGCTACTACATGCAAATGCTTATCTTCTATATGCATTTCGAAATCTTCCAAAAAACGCGCTTGATAGCTTCGCCAGTTAAATTTAAAAAGTAGGAATGAGGATAGCGTGTTCAATTTATGGATGGCTCAGATTATAGTAGTAAATTTGCAACGCTAAAAATAAAGTATTTTAACGAGTTTGAAATATTATATAAAATATGGTTTTTGGTAGAATAATTTTGTGAATTGATTTTTAAATCTGCGATTTCAGATTTATCAAACAATCTAAAATTTCAAGTCTAAAATTTAAAATCTAAATAGATATGTATCCATTAAGAAGAAACAGAAGATTGCGAACTAGTGAAAGCATGAGAAGTTTAGTTCGCGAAACAATTTTAAGTCCGAATGATTTTATCGTTCCGCTTTTTGTTGTTGAAGGGAACGGTGTTAAAGAGGAAATTGCTTCAATGCCAAATTACTATAGGTTGAGTTTAGATTTGCTTGAGAAAGAAGCAAAAGAGCTATGGAAACTTGGGTTAAAGTCGGTTTTGCTTTTCGTAAAAGTTGATGATAAATTAAAAGATAATACCGGAAAAGAAGCATTAAACCCTGATGGGTTGATGCAACGTGCTATTAAAACAGTTAAAAATGCTGTACCTGAAATGCTTGTAATGACTGATGTGGCATTAGATCCATTTTCTGCTTATGGTCACGATGGAATTGTATCTGAAGGATTAATTATTAACGATGATAGTAGTGCTGTTTTAGCCGAAATGTCACTGAGTCACGCTCAGGCAGGTGCCGATGTAATTGCGCCTAGCGATATGATGGACGGCCGTATTTTTGAGATTAGAACCTTATTGGAAGATGAAGGTTTCCACAATACTGGAATTATGGCATATAGCGCTAAATATGCATCTGCATTTTACGGTCCTTTTAGAGACGCACTAGATTCTGCTCCAGTCGATTTAAAAGATATCCCAAAGGATAAGAAAACGTATCAAATGGATTTTGCGAACCGCGAAGAAGCTATTCGTGAAACCATCATGGATATTGAAGAAGGAGCAGATATTGTTATGGTAAAGCCAGGACTTTGCTATTTAGATATTGTTCGCGAAATTAAAAATGAGGTAAATATTCCTGTGGCAGTTTATCAAGTTAGCGGCGAATATTCTATGTTGAAAGCTGCAGCCGAAAAAGGTTGGTTGAATCACGATGCCGTTATGATGGAGCAAGTTACGGCAATTAAAAGAGCTGGAGCTTCTATGATAGCAAGTTACTTTGCTAAGGACGTGGTGAAGATTATATCATAACTCGAGTATTATATATGAATTTCCACATTCTGGAGCGGTATTTTTTAGATAAATAATAGTCTAAAAAGTATCGCTCTTGATATTTCAGTAATTTTAATAATTAGCAAAAATTTAAATTTTCGAATTCAATTTTAGATTACATTTGTTGAGTGAAACTTGCTAAGCAACATATAAATACATTTTTAACCACGATTGCCGTTTTTTTGGTATTCGGGAATGTTGCTTTTGCAAGTGAAGTACTTTCTTCTATAGATAAAGCTGTTGTTGTCTCCCATTTACAACAAGATGATAATAGCAAACCTTTTGAAATTAATAAGGTATCAATTGGAGAAGCTTCTCAAACTATCACCCAAAATGAAACTTCGAATTCAGGATTAACCGGGCTTTTTTATTCTAATAAAGAGTTTCCAAATACTTGTTATTCTTCGGTTATTAAATGTTCTTTTTCTTTAAAGGACAAACGTAAACTCATTTTTCAATATCTCTTTCCATTTCATTTCTTCTGGTAATTTTTTGATGATTAATTCGTCTGGTTTGAATTGATTTTCAGACCATTATTTATTCAATTTATTCATCAAAAAAATTATTTATTATGGAAATAAGTGCATCCCTAATTGGGCTAATAATATTATTGTTGATAGCTGTACCTGTAGGCTATATGATTGTAAACGCATCAGGACTTGACAGAAAAGTGAAAAAAACTATCAATTCCCTTTCTGAAAAAAACGGAATTAAGTTAGACAATGTAGAAATCCTAGGAAATGTAGTGATTGGTGTTGATCCTAACACTAAAAAAATGGTTTACTCTACTAAGAAAAATCCAGTAGCCGATTTTACTATTGTAAATATGGAGGAGGTAAAAGCTTGTCGAGTGAAGAGTATTAAGCAAACAGAAAAAACCTTAGATTGGGTTGGGCTTGAAATTATTAAAAACACCGGCAGTAAAGAAATAACATTTTACAATGAATACGATGATGAAGAACTAAGTACAGATCCATATATTAGTTTGCAAAATGCCAAGCGTTGGGAAACTACATTAAAACCATTATTAAAGGCTTCTTAAACATAATTTACTTAAAACCGCCCAATGAGGCGGTTTTTTTATGTAATTAACAAGACCTTATCGTTATTAACGTTTATAAATCTTTATTTTTATCAAAAAAAATATTCATCTATATATGACGTTATTAATAGTTTATGCGGTTTTATCGATTTTATTTTCATTTTTATGCTCCATTTTAGAAGCAGCATTGTTAAGTTTCACTCCTACGTTTTTACGAATGAAAACCAAAGAAGGAAAGGGCTATGCAAAAACACTCACCAATTTTAAAAAGGATATAGATAAGCCTTTAATCGCAATACTTACTATCAACACAATTGCACATACAGTTGGTGCAATTTTGGTGGGAGTACAAGCCGAAAAACTACCGTATAAAGTGGAAGTTTTTGGAATGAATATAGTTGGAATTGTTTCAGCTATAATGACAATTTTAATTCTTATAGTTTCAGAAATAATCCCTAAGACTATTGGAGCTACATACTGGAAGAGTTTAGGCTCTTTTACAGCTATGTTTTTGAAGATAATAATCTTCCCTTTAAAATATACGGGAATACTTTGGCTATTGATGATAGTTACCAAAATGGTTGGAAAGTCAGCCCATGTAAGCACTATGAGTCGTGAAGAATTTATGGCGATTACCGATGCTGCCGAAGAAGAAGGTGTTTTTGAAGAAAATGAGACTACGGTAATTAAAAATCTATTGGTTTTTAAAAGTGTACAAGCAAAAGATGTAATGACACCATTTCCTGTTGTAACCTTAGAAGATGAAAAAATGACTCTTCAAAAATTTCATGAATCAAATAAAAATCTAAGATTTTCAAGAATCCCTGTCTATAAAGATAAAACGCATAACATTACTGGTTTTGTACTAAGAGATGATGTTTTGGAAGAAATCGTTGAAGAGCGTGGCGACAAGTTATTAAGCGATATCAGGAGAGAAATATTTATGGTTTCGGCAGAAAAACCAATTCCAGATTTGTTTGAGACGTTTATTAAACAACGTGTTCACATCGCTGCGGTAGTGGACGATTTTGGCAATACTATTGGGGTGGTTACTATGGAAGACATCATAGAAACACTTTTAGGGCTCGAAATTATGGATGAGAGTGATAATATTGAAGATTTGCAACTACAAGCCCGAAAGAACTGGGAAAAACGAGCTAAGCGTATAGGAATTCAAATTAGTGATATTGACAAACCTCAAGATAAGTCGGAATAATGCACACAGTTTTTATTGAATCTCCAATTGGATTTATAGAAATTGTAGGGAATTCAGAAGGAATATCGTCCATACTTTTTAAGGATGACGACTCTTTAGCTATTTCAGAAACTATTCCAAAAGAACTAAATAATGTGGTTACTCAACTTCAAGAATATTTTGAAGGTAAACGTTCAATCTTCAGTGTAAAAATTGCTCCAAAGGGTACAGATTTTCAAATACGTGTTTGGAACGAACTTTTGAATATACCTTTTGGGAAAACACTTAGTTATCAGCAAATAGCAAATAAACTTGGCGATCCCAAAGTAATAAGAGCTGCTGCTTCAGCAAATGGTAAAAATCCAATTTCGATTATTATTCCCTGTCACCGAGTAATTGGGAGTGATGGATCCTTGACGGGTTATGCTGGCGGACTACATCGTAAGAAATGGTTGTTAGAACACGAAAATCCTTCGCAACAACAATCGCTGTTTTAGTAAATTAATAATTACTAAAGTAGTTTAATAAAAAAATCCCTCCGTAATAACAAATTTTATTACCGAGGGATTTTTAATTTAAAGCTATTGATTACGCTTTCTTGTAGCTTGAGTGATACTCTTCCATCAAGTTCATCAAGGCTTTCACTAAGTCTTTTGTTTCTAGTAGTAAACTGAAATACAAAGTAGTGTTTTTCGGACTAGACTCCTCAGTTCTGGTTCGAGCAATTTGCTTTTCAATCTTATTTGAAAGACTAGCATAAATTTCCTCTTTTCTATTTAAAACTTGGCCAATACGTTCAAATTCTTTCTTGTCGAAGATATCTTCAATTTCATTTAATAAGCCCTCAAGATGTCTATCAACTTCTTGTAGATCTTTAATTTGGTTGAAACGAAGTGCTTTGTGGTTGTTGTTAACATGCTTGTAACTTGCTTTAGAAATAAATTCTAACGACTGAGCAATATCCGTTAAATAACCTAAGATAATGATGTAGAAATTACTTCCGCGAACACTTGTATCGTCAAGGTTTTTAATAAAATAGAATAAATTATCTCGTAATTCTTCAACCTCATCATTTAGCTTTGAAACACCTTTCTTACTCTTTTTTAGTTTCTTAGTATCTTGTTTTGCAAGGCCTCGCAACATATCGGTATAAATCTTGTTTGAGCGAGAAACAACATTACTAATGTTCTCAGCACTTTCTTGAATAATACCTTGAACAGTTTTACTTTCGGTTTTCTTTAAACCTGTTTTGTTCATCTTAAGTTTAGCCTTGTTTTTGTGAGAAATATAATTTCTTACTAACAATAAAATAGCTAATAGAAGAAGTACAGCAATCATAGCTCCTCTTCCTATAAAGATAAGATAAGTTAAGGTTCCTGCTGCGGTAAATGCAACGAAGGCAGTGAAGAACCATCCTCCAATAACATTTAATACACCTGCAACACGGTAAACAGCACTTTCACGGCCCCAAGCTCTATCTGCTAAGGATGTACCCATTGCTACCATAAAAGTTACGTATGTTGTTGATAGTGGAAGCTTCATTGAAGTAGCAGTAGCAATCAGTATACCTGCAACAACAAGGTTTATAGAAGCACGAATCATATCAAAAGCAGGCATCTCGTATGCTTTGTGCTTTGGTAATTCAATAACAGGCTTTTCAAATCGCTTATCTATTTTTTCCTGCATTGATTTTGGAAGGATATGTTCAAAATATGTAGCTAAATAGGTGCTAGATTTAACTAAAAACCTTGATAACATATTAGGGCTAAATTTTTCATGACCATCCCCTTGACGTGCTAAATCGATTTCTGTATCAGATACCGTTCTTGCTTTTTTGGAGAACCATAATGTTAAAACCATAATTGCTCCTGCAGCAAACAATAAAAATGGTTCTGCGGGTACCGCAGTTTCAAGACTTGTCATTGCATAAGCAGAAGCCTCAACACCAGACGTAGACCAGTCCATATAACTATGGTAAGCGGCCATTGGTACACCAATAAAGTTAACCAAGTCGTTTCCAGCAAATGCTAGAGCAAGACTGAAACTCCCTACGGCAATTACTATTATTAGGATACTTTTTTTGGTAACCATCATAAACAGTTGCGAGAAAATAGTCCAGATAATAAAACTTATACCTATAATTAAAGCTGTATTAGATTCTACTATTCCTTTAAAACTATTGTAAAAAGGTGTGCTTTTTAAACCTTTCATAAAGATGAAATAGCTAATTGCAGTTAATGCAATCCCTCCAAAAATAGCTCCGAAATATTTCATTTTTTGCTCTATGTGGAAGGTGAAAATTAATCGAGATAGGTATTGTACTATCGCCCCCACCGTAAAGGCAATGACGACGGAGAGGAGAATTCCCACAATAATTTCAACGGCTTTCTCGGTGTTAATATACTTTGAAAGTGAAGAGATTGTTTCGGCATCGTTTTGACCAATTTTAATAAGCGCCATAATTACTGCGGCTCCTAATAATTCGAACACAATTGAAACCGTTGTAGATGTAGGTAAACCAATCGTATTGAAGAAATCTAGCAGTAGGATATCGGTGATCATTACCGCCATAAAGATGATCATAATTTCGTCAAAATAGAATTCCCCGGGGACGAAGATTCCTTTTCGGGCGACCTCCATCATTCCACTTGAAAATACGGCTCCGATAAAGATTCCTAAACTGGCTATAATTAATATTCCTTTAAACGGAATAGCTTTAGAGCCAATAGCAGAATTTAAAAAGTTTACAGCATCGTTACTTACACCCACAACTAAATCTGCTATGGCTAAAGCAACAAGTGCTACAATCATTAATAAGTAAATATTATCCATTTTTGTCGATTATTAAATTGGTGCAAATTTCCTATTTAAAAAAGGAGTGTTTGTTACCAAATTGTTAACTATGAAAATTTAAAATTCAATTTGTATTCTTCCTTGTAAATAATTTCCTTGGCCTTTATTTTCAAGATCCATCCAAACATAGTTTAGCATCAATCGCGTTACTGGATTTGGATACCAATTAAGTGCTAAGGCGATATCTTTTTGATTTCCACCAAGCACCGATTTATCGGTTAAGTCTGTTTCAGAATAACGTAATGCTACTTCCCAAGCTCCTGCGCCTTTACCATTTCCACTAAAATTTTTATTAGGTTTTACTCCGTCAAAACCGGCATTAGATCCTTTAAATTTCTTGCTTTCTCCTGTTAAGAAATAACTGAATTCTCCGTAATAATTTGAAAATTTGTATGTGTTGGAGTAGGTGTTTACCGATGCTGTTAAGTACTCTCCTTGAAATGAAAAAGCTCCATGTACATATGCAGATTCAAAGTTTGTAAGTCCAACATAGTTTATGTTTTCAATAGGGCCTGTAGCGAGGTACTTAGGAGCTAGGTGTACACCTGGTCTTGCAGAAATGCTATATTCCTTGCTTTCTGGGTTTCTATAGCTGTAAGCTGCTCCTAAATGCAAAAGGTGATTTTTCTCTTCTTTATTAATTACTAATCCAGTAACTCTTCCTCCAATTACATAACCGTCATCTGCAAAGACATCCTTACTATTGTTGTCGGCATTTCTAAAAGCTCCAAACTGAGCCGATAAACGTCGGTTTAAAAAATCGTTTGAGAGAAGAATACCATTATTACGACCTTGTGCAAAATCTATATTTTGAGCAGACTCCAAAAATGTTGTGTGTTTAGAACTGTTAATTGCAGAAAGTCTAAAAGGTTCTTTTAAATGTCCGACAGTTACTTTCCCGACTATTGGAATATTTTTGAATCCGAGGTAAACATCTTTTAACGATACTTGATCTCCAGCAAAATCTACTTGAAACTTAAAAAAGGTGTTTTTATAAATATCTCCTGAAAAATAAAGTCTAGCACGTCGAATTTCCGTTCCGCTTTTTGATGTTAATGGTCCAAAACTATCATTTAGTTCGCTGCTCTGAAATAAATAAGCGTGGTCGACCATTATTCGACCGCCAAATTTTAGAGCGAATTGATTGTCTTGGCTAGTAAGTTTAAAGCCGTTTTCCCATTTAAAAGTAAATGGATTGCCTGATTCTTCTTGAGCAGACACAACTGAACAGAAAAGTACCAAGAAGCTAATTAATAAGCACTTGTGTGGCATTAAGAAATCGATTTTATAGTTTTTGTCGCTGTAAAGAACCGATTTTAATGTTACCTGAATGTTAAGGATGGGAATTAAATACTTAATACTAAGCAAAAAAGGGCTTCACGATTAAGTGAAGCCCGGTTTAAAATCTAGTCGACAAAAACTAAAACGATTTTAAATTTGCTCTTAAAGCTGAACCAAAGAAACGAACTCAATGTTTATTTATGGTAAACATGACATTATCAAATGGTTAAATTGAGCTATTCCTTATTATTGGTTTTTTTTCAAAATTGTAAAAAAAGAAAGCCCAGTTTTCAACTGAAACTGGGCTTAGGATTTTGCTAATTCAAGTACTTATTCAAAATCGTATGCTGTCCAGTTGAAAAGGTCTCTACTTACGGTTGGAGTAGTCCCGTCTGTCACTTCAATAACAGCATTTTCCGTTGATTTTACGTCTGTTATATCAAGTCCTGTTAAAGAATTTCCAACAATTGATATGTTTACAAGTGATCCATTTGCATTACCCTTACCGTCTTGTAGATCGATAAAGTCTGAAGCTTTAGCATCTTCGTTAGCAAATGCTACATAGGCATTAGTTAAAGTAAGTCCGCTTCCACGACGTACTTTAATCATATCTGCCATTTCAATGATAGATCCGTTTATTAAAACCAAACCATCAATTGTAGGGTTAGACTGTCCAGTATCACCAGGAGAGTTACCATCTAGGTTACCATCGCCTTCTAATCCACGAGGGTCCTCAGTAATTGCTGTAAAGTCAGATTCACGTAATCCATAAAGATTTTTTGCAGTTCCAGTCCATCCTTGAGTCCAGTCAAACATATCATCCTTAATATTTACTGCGATTAGGTTTTTTACGTTTACAGTACCACCAAACCACTCGTAGGCATCATCATCACAGTAAAAAACTGCTAAGTTTTCAATTACTGTTTCATTTCCAACACCGTAAAAAGTAATTCCGTTAAATTCTTTATCACCGTTTATTCTAGCCCCAGTGTAAGAAGCTTCAACATATTTCATTACTCCAGAATTGTCGTTTTGGTCCGTTCCACCGTAAGTAAGGTCAACAACTTCAGTTGTAGCCGTTCCACCACCACTAAGCGGTGCCTTCCCGATTAAAAGAATTCCTCCCCAATCACCAGAGCGAGGGTTTGACGCATTTGAAGTAAACCTTATTGGCGCATCTGCAGTTCCTACTGCATTAATTTTTGCACCTTGCTCAATTACTAGATAAACGTTAGTTCCACCAGCAACCGCTTTAATTGTTGTTCCAGCGTCTATGCTTAATGTTGCTCCATCTTTTACACTTAATGGACCACTTAAAATCCAAACAGTATCATTGGTGAGGCGAACATCTGCAGTAACATTTCCTTTAAGGTCTGACGCATCTAAATCTGGATCGTCTTGAGAGTTTATGATTCCATCCTTTTGACCTTCCACAGCACACGGCTCGCAAGAACCACCACAGTCTACTCCAGTTTCATCTCCATTTTGAATTCCGTCGTTACAAGTAACAGCAACTGGATCGCTACTATCATCTTTACTACAGCTACTAATTGTTAAGGCTGCTAATACAAAGGTTGATAAAAGTAATTTTTTCATTGTTTTCATTTTTGATTTTAAAGTTTGATGCAAAGAAACTGTTGTAGTGTTTCCTTTGGTTTAGGTTAATATTAAGTTTGGGTTAATAGTTTTTTTAGAATGAATACGAAACGCCGGCGCTAAAAGAAACTCCTCTTTTATAACTTTCAACTGGAATCTCTTGTCCGTTAGGCAATGCAGGATTAGCAACACCAATGTTGTTTACTGCTTGCGTCAATTTATACTCAGGATCCAATATGTTTTTAATGTTAAGTTTGATTCCGAAGTTTTTATTGATGGCAATTTTGTTGATGAAATCTAAAGTAGGGACAGCAGCAAGCATAATATTGTTCTTTCCAGAACCAGGATTTGCATCGTCACCACCAGTTCCTAAAGAGTAAATACTTTTACTGTTGTAGTTGAAAACAACTGAACTTGTAATTCCACTATTGTTTTTATTTAAGTTAAACGTTAAATCGGTTCCTAAAATGAATGGAGAAGAACCTTCTAGTTCATCTTCTTTATTTGTAAATCTCACAGTAAGATTATCTGTTGGAACATCCTCAAGTTTTTGATTTGAATACAGATATGAAGCATTTAATCCAAAAGTCAATTTCTTTTCATTGTCTGAGTCATCAGTAATATTTAGAATATCCTTTCTAAGCTCAAGTTCTACTCCTGCAATATTTGCATCGCCAGTGTTTACATAGGATAGCTCTCCAGCAGCCGAATTAACTTCAATTCGGTTAATTGCGTTTTGAATGTTTTTGTAAAAACCTGTAACAGCTATTATTTCACTCCTACTGAAATAGTATTCGTACTTTAAATCTAGATTGTAGTTATCAGCAGTTAATAGATGCGGGTTTCCAAAGCTGTTGAAGCTTACATTTTCATATAAGAAAGGAGCTACTTCCTTAAACTGTGGTAGGGTGTAAGTTTTACTTCCCGCCAAGCGCAAAATGCTGTTTTCATTAAAGTTGTATTTCAAGTTGAAACTTGGAAGGAGAAAGTTTTCATCAATTAGCGAAGGATCGGTATTTGGATCGTTTGTAGTGGCAAGGTTAGTGTCGAAAAACACTTCTTGCTTTACTTTTTCATATCGCATTCCAATGTTCGCTGAAAATTTTTCTGAAAAGTCATAACTAACTTCTCCTAAACCAGCGTGTATAGTTCGCTTACCGTCATACGAAAATGGAATGAAAGGATCATTGCCATCACGACCATCCCCGCGATTGGTAGTAAGTCTGAAAATACCATCGTTAAGAGACTGTTGGTTAAATAGCGAAGCGTCTGGATTGTCTATATCAACAACAGTAGGACTGTCTAAAATATAGTTTATCTGAGTGTAATTGAAAGAGCGATCGGTGTTTCTATAATTGTATCCTAAGCGAATTTTACTGTTGTTGCTATATTCGTTTTCTTCATTTAAAGCATAGTTTAAATAAAGTTTTCCAGCCAAATCATCTTCTTCAAGGTTTGAGTAGAAACGATTGTTTAGTGCACTTCCAGAAGCAGCTTTTGCCACCTCGCTATTTACATCGATTACATAAGTATTTGTTCTTCTGTCTGGCTCATATCCTCGTATGGTATTAAAGGAAGCACCCGCATCTAAACTTAATTTTTCTGAAAGTGTAAGCGAGGTTAAAAGTTGGTTTACAAATAGATTGTTTTCTTCTTCTTGCTGTCTTCTAATAAAAGCACGAACAGGATTTCCAGGCTCATCGTTTTCAGTTAACCCCGATTTTAAACCGTAATAATCTGAAATACTTTGGGTATTGCTCTTAATGAACATGCTGCTTAACGCAATGAAATCTCCTTCTTCAAAGCGAAATTTCACATTTGCCATGGCAAGTTTTGACACATTATAGTTGTATTCCGTTTTATCAAACTGCTGATTAAAACCACCGGCTGCGTTTATTCTGTCTGATGCACCTTCGCGGTATTCATAATTGTTGTCTAAACTTCCAACAACGAAAAAGCTCAATTGATTATCTCCAAGCTCAAATCGTTTTCCACCAGAAAGTGAATAGCTGCCGTTTAGCTGTGCGTTCTGAGTTTCTGGTTTAAAATTATTATCGAAAGAATGAATGTTTAAGTTAGTAATTGGAACATTGGTATTGTGGATGTTACCAATATATTTAGCGTTATCCATTGTTAAGAAATCTTTCCCAATTGCGCGAGAGTTTATCGCTGGAGAAATTGAGAATTGTAAGCTTCCAGGGCCCGTAAGTTCTTTGCTTACTATATCAATATTAGCACCCGCAACGTCACCGTAAAGTGGCACAGAGAAAGTTTTATTGATTCCTACGCTCTCGATAATATCTGAAGCGAAAAAGTCTAAAGAAATGTTCTTGTATTCAGGATCTTCTGAAGGTAGTGGCAAACCATTTAAGGTTGTTGAATTGTAACGATCACCCAAACCACGTACAAACACATTTTTGGTTCCGGCTTGTTTTTTCACTCCAGTTACTTTGGTTACTGCGCCTTCAGCATCGCTTACCCCTTTTCTAGAAAGGTCTTCGGCACCGATGGATTGTGAAATACCAACAGCTTTCTTTTGTTCTAGTAGTAATGCAACTGCACTTTCTCGGCGAGTTGTAGTTTTTATAACAACTTCATCTAGTGCGGCAGCACTTGCACCCATCGGTACATTAATATTAGTTACTTTATTAGCAGTAACATTTACATTGGGAATTTCAACAGTTTCATAACCTACGTAGCTATAAACTACGGTGTAAGTACCAGGTTCAATATTTTCTAAAGAATATAACCCGTCTATATCAGATGTTACTCCAGTTGAAGTTCCCTTTAAAAATACATTTGCAAAAGGAAGAGGTTCGTTATTGTAATCGGTGTCGGTAAGTTGTCCAACAATAGATCCGCTTTGAGCGAATGTAATTGACGTAATTAGTAAGAATAAAGTTTTAAAAAGTGTTTTCATTTTTGCCGTTTGATTTATTGGTGCAAAGAAACCTCTACCTTGTAAAGTCAACGTTAATTACGAATTATCAATAGGTAACCAATGTGTTAGCTCAATGTTAAGAGGGGTTCAAAAAATAATATTGACTTCCCTTTTGAAAATAGTATCTTGCCTTCAAAATATTACTACTTATGATGCAATGGGAACAGTTGCTCTCACTTAGAAAGCAAGGCGATAAAAACAAACGACTTAGGATTGAAGAAAACGAAACTCGTATAGGTTTTGAAGTTGATTTCGACCGAATTATTTTTTCTTCAGCTTTCAGAAGTCTGCAAGACAAAACTCAAGTTATACCGTTATCTAAAACTTCTTTTGTTCACACTCGTCTTACTCATAGTTTAGAGGTTTCTGTTGTTGGACGTTCGTTAGGAAGAACTGTTGGTAAACAGATTTTAAAAAAACATCCACATCTTGAAAGTGTACATGGTTACCAAGCAAACGATTTTGGAGCAATAGTAGCTGCTGCTGCTTTAGCACACGATATAGGAAACCCTCCTTTTGGTCACAGTGGTGAAAAAGCCATTGGGGATTATTTCTTAAATGGAAATGGGAAGCGTTTTAAAGATAAACTCACTGATAAGGAGTATCAGGATTTAATAGATTTTGAAGGTAACGCCAACGGCTTTAAAATTTTGACAGAATCTAAAAATGGAGTTTCTGGAGGATTGCGTCTAACCTATGCAAGTCTGGGAGCTTTTATGAAGTATCCTAAGCAATCACTTCCTAAGAAACCCACATCACACGTGGCAGATAAAAAATTTGGTGTATTTCAAAGTGATGTTGAATTTTTTGATGAAGTAGTTTCTGATCTTGGATTATTAAAAAGAGAAGGCGAGGGGTATGCACGTCATCCTTTAGCGTATTTGGTAGAAGCTGCCGATGATATTTGCTATACCATTATCGATTTTGAAGATGGGATAAACCTTGGGTTGATTGAAGAAGAAGTAGCCCTAGAGTATCTTATTAATTTAGTGCGAAACAGTCTTAAAAGTGATGTTTACTATAAACTTTCAACTTCATCAGATAGATTAGCATATTTACGTTCGCTTGCAATAAATACTTTAATTGCTGAAGCCGCCTCCATCTTCCTTGAAAATGAAGAGGACATACTTAAAGGTACATTCTCTGTTTCCCTATTGGATAAAAGTGAATACAAAGCTCAAATCGCCGATATTATTGATGTTAGCGTAAATAGGATTTACCAAAGTAATGAGGTGATGGAAAAAGAAATTGCAGGTTATACTATACTTACTACTTTATTAGATGCCTATACTACTGCTTTTGAAAACACATATAATGGTGAAGCCCGTCAAAAAGACAAGGTATTATTAAAACTTGCTGCTCTAGATAAGACAAAATCTAAGAGTGTTTATGAATATTTAATGGAAAGCTGCAACCATATTTCAAGAATGCCAGATGGCAATGCACTTCAGATTTTTCAAAAACTGAATGGTAATCTTTAATTTTTAAGGGTATGCCCTTGACACAGTAAATGTTAAAATATACTGTTATGTTAATAAATACCTTAATTAATGTTAAATTTAGCGGCTACATTGCTTTTTTAGTTTCCCAATTACTTGTAGAGTTGGAACACTAATCTCGGCAAACTCATAATATTAAATCAAATTTTCATGAAAAAAATTATTTACTCACTCATTTTATTAACCTTTAATCTAAGCTTTGCCCAGGATTACACCAATTCTATCAAATCGTATCTTCAGCAAAATAGATCGAACTTAAATCTTGAACAACAAGATTATTCAGACATAAACATTACTTCACAAAGTCACTCGAAAAGCTTACAAGCAGACAACGTTTATGTAGAACAACGTTTTCGTGGAATTAAGATTCACAATGCTATTTCTTCGTTTGTACTAAGAGAAGGGTCAGTTATCTCGGCTCAATTAGCATTTACAAACAATATCGCGCTTAAAGCGAACACTACTCAACCATCTGTTTCTGCTCTTGCAGCAATTTCGAATGCTGCTTCAGAATTAGGTCTTCCAACTCCTGCAGGATTAAACCTTATAGAGACAGTAGGGAATAACTCTTATGTTTTTTCTGATGGAAATATTTCATTAAACAATATTCCTGTAACACTTGTATATCAAGCGTTAAACGACAATCAAACTTTGCGATTGGCTTGGGATGTTAGTATTTATAAAAAAGATGCTCAAAACTACTATAGTGTACGTATTGATGCCTTAACAGGAAACCTGTTAGAAATAAATGACTGGGTTGCGAGCTGTAATTTTGACGCTCAACCTCACTCACACAATATGGAGGCAACTGAGAGTGTTTTATTTTCTAAAAAATCTTCAGCAGACTTTCATCAACCAATTGTGAATGGATCTGCATACAGAGTATTCCCAATACCATTTGGAGCGCCTAATGATGGTGACGATGTTTTAATTTCTGATCCTTCAAACGTTGTGGCTTCACCATTTGGATGGCACGATACAGACGGTGTTGCAGGTGCTGAATACACTACTACTCGTGGAAACAATGTATTGGCTAAAGAAGATATTGCAGGTAATAATGGTGCAGGTATGCAAGCTGAAGGAGGAGCAACGCTACAGTTTGATTTTCCTTTCGATTTACCTCAAAATCCATCAAACTATACCGAAGGAGCTATCACAAACCTATTCTATATGAACAATATCATGCACGATGTGTTTTACCAATATGGTTTTGATGAAGAGAGTGGAAACTTTCAAGCTAATAACTATGGTAATGGAGGTGCTGAAGGTGACCATGTTGTAGCAGAAGCTCAAGATGGTGGAGGTTTTAATAACGCTAACTTTATGACTCCTCCAGATGGGTATTCAGGAAGGATGCAAATGTACTTATGGTCTGCCCCTCAAAATGTTTTAGGTACTTTTATGACTATTAATAACGGGGCATTAGCTGGGAATTATTATGCACATAAATCAGCCTTTTCTGGTGGTGGAACGCCACTTCCAACTACGCCAATTACAGCTAATTTAGCATTAATTGAAGATGATAACTCTGGAAACTCTACAGACCCTCACGATGGATGTGATAACGTAACAAATGCTTCTGAGCTTAGCGGCAAAATTGTTGTTATTAGAAGAGGAGAATGCGGTTTCGCACAAAAAGTACAAGCAGCAGAAGATGCAGGAGCTGTAGCTGTTGTAATGGTAAATAATATACCAGGTGACCCAATAAGAATGGGAGGTTCTGGAGCAGGACTTGGAATTCCCGCGATAATGATATTTAAAAGTGATGGGGATGCTATTATAGATGCATTGCTAAGCGGTGAAACTATTAGTACAACTTTAGTAGATGATGGCTCTGGAACAGATTTTAACCAACGAGACGGAGATTTAGATAATAGCATTGTAGCTCATGAATACGGACACGGAATTTCAAACAGATTAACTGGAGGTCCAGCTGCTGCAGGATGTTTACAAAACGAAGAGCAAATGGGTGAAGGTTGGAGTGACTATTTTGCACTTATGCTAACTATGTTACCTGGCGAAACTGGGGAAGAGGTTAGAGGAATGGGAACTTATATTAGCGGCGAAAGTAGAGCAGGTGGCGGAATTAGATCTAAGCCTTATACTACCGATATGACTATCAATAACTTTACTTATAACAGTATTAAATCTCAAGTTGCACCTCACGGAGTTGGTTCTGTTTGGGCAACGATGTTATGGGATTTAACTTGGGCATTTATTGATGAATACGGTTTTGATGAAGATATTTACAATGGTACCGGAGGAAATAATATGGCTTTACAGTTAGTGGTAGACGGTTTAAAATTACAAAGATGTAGTCCAGGATTTATTGATGGTAGAGATGCTATTCTGGAAGCAGACGTTATTATAAATGGTGGAGCTAACAAATGTTTAATTTGGAATGTTTTTGCTCGTAGAGGATTAGGATTTAGCGCTAATCAAGGAAGTGTTGCTAGTAAGCAAGATGGAACTGAAGCTTTTGACGTACCTGCAGATTGTCCACTTGGAACAGCAAACAATGAAATAGAAAATAATTTTATTATTTACCCTAACCCATCTAATGGACAAATTAACATTAAATCTAGATTCGATCTGGGTAATACTAAAGTTTCAATCTATGATATTAATGGAAGATTAGTATTCAACAAACAAGTTGAATTACACCATACCGCTTTAATTGACGCTAGTGAATTGTCAACTGGTATGTATATGATTACTGTAGAAGGTGGTGATAAAACTCAAACTTCAAAATTGATAATTAAGTAAGTAAAGAAATTATCAGTTAAAAACTTAAAAGAGGCTCGAATGAGCCTCTTTTTTTATAGGTATTGTTGAAGTGTATGTTTGATTTTACTTGGTGAAATTCCAGCAAGTTCATGCAATTCTGAAGTGGTTCCGTGTTCTAGAAATGTATCTTGAACTCCTAAAATTTCAATTGTGTTACTATATCCCATCGAAGCAGCAAAGGAAGCGATGGTAGAACCTAAACCGCCAACAGTAGTTCCATCTTCAATAGTAATAATAGTATGGTGTTTCTTAAATATATTATGAAGAAATTTCTCGTCTAAGGGTTTTAAGAATCTGATATCTACAACGCTTATTTTTTCCTTATCTGAAGGGTTAAGCATTTCGATTGCTTGTAATGCCTCGTTTACAATTGTACCAATTGTTATAACCGCTATATCTAAACCTTCCTTTAAAACATTTGCTTTTCCAATCTCGATAGCTTGAAAAGGCTGTTTCCAATCAATAATTTTTCCTCTACCTCGAGGATAACGAATAAAGATAGGTAATGGTAGCCCTTGTTGAGCGGTAAACATAATATTGCGAAGTTCAACTTCATTTCGCGGTGCAAAAATGATGAGGTTTGGAATACAGTTTAAGTATGCTAAATCAAAAATTCCGTGATGGGTTGCTCCATCTTCACCTACAATTCCAGCCCGATCTAAACAGAAAATAACTGGAATTTTTTGTAAACATACATCGTGTATCACTTGATCGTATGCTCTTTGAAGAAAGGTTGAATAAATATTACAAAATACGGTAAAACCTTGAGTTGCCAATCCTGCGGCAAAAGT
This sequence comes from Aequorivita sediminis, assembly GCF_032080575.2. Classification (NCBI taxonomy): domain Bacteria; kingdom Pseudomonadati; phylum Bacteroidota; class Flavobacteriia; order Flavobacteriales; family Flavobacteriaceae; genus Aequorivita; species Aequorivita sediminis. The sequence goes on from NZ_JAVLSO020000007.1 coordinate 109,828, forward strand.
TACAGCGTGTTGCTCTGCAATCCCAACATCAAAAGCTCTATCGGGGAAAGCGTCCATCATAAATTTTAATGAGCTTCCAGTAGGCATTGCTGGCGTGATTCCAACTATTTTATTATTTGTAGTAGCTATTTCTACTAAGGTTTTTCCAAAGACATCCTGAAATTTAGGAGGTAAAACTTCGTTGCTTCTAGGTGCAAGATCGCCTGTTAAGGCATCAAATTTCCCTGGAGCATGATATACTACTTGATTCTCCTCCGCTTGACGTAAACCTTTTCCTTTTTTTGTAATTAAATGAAGAAGTTTTGGTCCAGGAATATTTTTTAATCGCTCTAATTCTGAGACCACAAGATCTAAGTTATGACCGTCTACTGGGCCGGAATAATTAAAGTTTAAGGCTTCGAATATATTATCGGCGTCTTTTGCGCCGTTAAGTTTTACTTTTGTGAAGTACTCTTTTAAGGCACCTACGCTAGGGTCGATTCCAATGGCATTATCGTTTAAAATCACCAATAGATTAGTATCTGTAACTCCAGCGTGATTTAGCGCTTCGAAGGCCATGCCACTAGCTATTGAGGCGTCTCCCACCACTGCAATATGTTGTTTGTTTACCTCACCATTTAGTTTGGAAGCAATCGCCATTCCTAATGCTGCTGAAATTGCAGTACTGCTGTGTCCCACCCCAAAAGTATCGTATTCACTTTCTTCGCGTTTTGGAAAGCCACTAATACCATTAAGCTGTCTATTAGTGTGAAAAATTTCTTTTCTTCCGGTCAAAATTTTATGGCCATACGCTTGATGACCCACGTCCCAAACTAAAATATCTTCGGGGGTGTTGAATACATAATGCAGTGCTATAGTAAGCTCTACTATGCCTAAACTAGCGCCTAAGTGGCCTTCTTTAGTGGCAACAATATTTATTATAAACTCACGAAGCTCCTGTGCCAGATGTGGCAAATTTTCCTGAGGTATCTTGCGTAAGTCCTCTGGAAATTTAATATTATTTAGAATCTTTAATAACACGTGGTAAAGATACATTTATTGGGAATTTGTTAATTGGAGAATTCGTTAATTTGTCAATTAAGTAAATGCTAATTCAATTAATTGTAAATTTAAACTGAATTTAGAATACAATTTATTAAAATGATAAACCCTTACGACGATACCTATTTTATGAAACGCGCCTATCAAGAGGCAGAAGAAGCTTATAAAAAAGGTGAGATTCCGATTGGAGCTGTAGTGGTAATTAACAATCATATAATAGCTCGAGCGCACAATCTAACAGAAACACTAAACGATGTTACTGCTCACGCCGAAATGCAGGCCATTACTTCTGCTGCTAATTATTTAGGCGGTAAATATCTTATCGATTGCACCTTGTACGTAACTATAGAGCCATGCCAAATGTGTGCGGGAGCTTTGTTTTGGAGTCAGATTTCAAAAATAGTTTACGGTGCGAGAGATGAAGCAAGAGGTTGTATTTCATTAAACACAAAACTTCATCCTAAAACTGTAATGACAGGAGGGGTTATGGAAAAAGAAGCTTCTACATTATTGAAGCGATTTTTTATAGAAAAAAGAAATCTAAATTAGATTTGCACTAAGCCTAAGAACATTTACTTTTTATCTTTTGAGTTTTGATACTCTTGCATTTTAAGAATGTTCTCCTTGGTTAACATATAGTCTTTAACATTTTTATCCTTCCATCGATGGTATATAAACAGAGGCATTAAAATAAAAAAGCCAAGTGAAATACTTAAACCAATAAGTAAGTTGCCGGTAGCTTCATCTTCTGGTTTTATATAAAATCCGCTTCCTAGTCCTATAAAAACGGCAAGTAATAAAATTATTAAAATGTACTTCATAAATACTTATCCTTTACTGTATTAATTTCTAGAAAAATCAATTAATTTTTTTCTGTAGGCTGTGAGTAACTTAGACTTTGATATAAATCCGTAATATTCGCCACTTCTAATTACTGGGAGATTCCACGCCCCGGTATCTTGAAATTTTTTCATTACTTCAGTCATTTTATCTTCACTGAGATTAATCACTTCAGGTGGATGATGCATTAACTCGCTAGCTTTCATTTCTTCGTATAAACTCTGATTAAACATCACAGGTCTTAAGTCGTCTAAAAGTATAATTCCTTCCAAAGCCTTTGTTTCTTTGTTTAAAACAGGATAAATATTTCTTTTAGATTTTACAACCGCTTGGTTTACTATTTCACCTAAATTCATTTGCGGATTAACACTTATAAAATCACGTTCTATCACAGTTTTTATATCCATTAACGTAAGTACTGCATGATCTTTATTATGAGTAATTAAATCTCCTTTTTTCCCTAGTTCCATAGCATAAACCGAATGTGGAATAAAGTACTTTGTCATAGAGAATGATATAGTAGCTACAATCATTAAAGGAATAAAAAGCTCATAGCCTCCGGTTACTTCTGCTATTAAGAAAATTGCAGTTAAAGGAGCGTAAAGTACGCCTGCCATTAGGCCTGTCATTCCCACTAAAGTGAAATTACTTTCCGAAACTCCATTTGGAAACAATCCACAATTATTTATTATTTTGGCTACAACATTCCCCATTATACTTCCCATAAAAAGTACTGGTGCAAAAATCCCTCCTACACCTCCTGCGCCAAAGGTCAAAGCACTTGCTATAATTTTAAAAAAGACTAATCCAGATAGTAACGCAATCACCATCCACACACTATTTAGGTCTAGATTGAAAATATTATTCTGCAAAGCTAACTCTGGCTTTCCTTTTACTATATTGTTTATAATGTCAAAACCTTCTCCATAAAGGGGTGGAATAAAATATATAAGTGCACCAATACTTAAACCACCTATAAAAAGTCTTTTAATAGGAGATTTTATCTTCTCGAAAAAATCTTGAAAGAACGCATAGGTTTTTGCAAAGTATATTGAAACTAATGAAGCTATTACTGCAAGAATAATATAGAAAGGAATATTACTAATATTAAAAGTATCGGTTTCTTTAAAAGGGAGTAGAATGTCATTTCCGAAGAAGAAATAAGAAGTTAAAATTGCTGAAACCGAAGCTAACAGCAAAGGAACCATAGAAACTAAAGTGAGGTCTAAACTAAAAACTTCAATCGCAAAAATAATAGCAGCGATTGGTGCCTTAAACATAGACGACATAGCCCCTGCAGCAGCACATCCAATTAATAATGTACGGGTGGCTTGGTCTACGTGTAATACGCGTGAAAGATTCGAACTTATTGCAGCACCTGTAGCAACAGTGGGTCCCTCAAGCCCTACGGATCCACCAAAACCTACTGTAATTGGGGCGGCAATCATACTTCCAAACATTTGAAAACGCCTCATCAACCCCTTTTCTTTTGAAATAGCAAAAAGGGTAGAAGGGATGCCGTGGTTTACTTTATTTCGGATTAAATATTTAATAACTAAATAAGTAATTCCGAGTCCGATAAGGGGGAAGATAAAGTAAAAAGCAGAATAGTAGTCTGCAATTAATTTTCCTTCTAATAAAAGCTGAATAAAGTGAGTACCGTTTTTGATGATTACAGCCACAACACCTGATAAGAAACCTACAATTATACTTAAGATATATACAAATCGCTGATTTGATATATTCTTAATTCGCCAGATAAGCAGGCGTGCTAATATGCTTCTTTTTTGTGCGGGCATTGATTGCTAATCGCGTTTTCTAAATTATTTAAGTCCTGAATATAGATCTGTTTTAAAGCTTCGGTATAATGGTGCTTGTTAAAATAACCATTTTTAAAATTATTAAAGGCTGTTTCTAATTCTTTCTTAGCGTCTTCACATTTATTTTGTTCAAATAAAATTAAAGCTTTATAATAACTTCCATCTGCCGTCTTGTTTTGATTATAGAAAATCATCTTGTCAAGGTCTATTAGGGCAGCTTCAGGGGTGTTATTTTCATAATGAGCAATTCCTCTATATAAAAATGCAGTAGGCTCAGCCCAATCTTCACCATTCTTTTTTGTTACATCATCTACATAACGGTTTAAATACTTAATTGAATTCTCGTAATCTTTTAGGCCTAGATAGGCCAATCCACGCCAATAATCTACACTGTGGCCCTGTGGTGCATCGGTGAAGTCTGGAGTTAAAGTATCTGAAGCATCAAAATCTGCAATAGCCTTTTCATAATCTCTATAAAACTGTAGGTAAAGATACCCTCGCCACGGCACCCAAATTTTTGGATCACAATTAGCAGCTTTGTCGAATTTGATTTTCCATTCATCAATCAATCCCCGCTTTAAATAGGCTACAGAAAGTTCTCGAAGCGCTTTACAATTGTTAGGATCCATGGCAACAGCATGTTCCAGCTTTGTCATAACCCTTGGGTCGCCCTGTGCAGCGTGTAAGCCTACTGCTTCTTTGTATAATTCAACCGAGTATTGCTTCTTTTCAGCTTCAGACATTTGTGAAGTGTCTTTTTCACAAGAAGCAAACACAGCTGCAATAAATAGAAGGCTAAGGCAATATTCCAGTAATTTCTCCATCTTTTAATTTATAGGATACGTACATATAATAATCTACGGGTTGTTCATCAAAACGTATTATATTCCAATGTTTTGCTTGAGCTGTTATTGCGAGTAATTGGGAGACTAATTCTTCTGAAAATTGTGTTTTTTGATAATTTGTATCTACTTCAATAGTTTCAAACCATCCTGGTTTTCCTTCACAATTAACCAAAAATCTAAAGTTTAGATAGCCAGAATCTGTATAACTATTGTTTTTGTATTGCGCCAGTATATCATCTCTATACTGCTTTTTATTACCAGCATATCCTTCTTCTGAAGCACCGTGATGTACGTGATATATTGCTTCAGGGTCACAAAGTTTGTAACTTCTATTTAAGGCTGTTGTTTCTTGATTGATGTACCCCACATAATTTGGATAGACCTCCTCGTTAATTGGGAATTTTTTGTGGTAATACAACCAACCGCCAAAAAAGACAAAGAGTGCTATAATGCAAAGACCTAGAACTATAAATGTGATGATTTTTAGAGCTTTCATTAATTATATTGATAACCTTAATCAAAAAACCTAACAGACATTGCCATGCAAAAGGCACTCTGACCTGTTAGGTTTAAGGTGTTTTATTTATTTAATTCAACCCTAAGATGAAGTTCTTCTAATTGCTTTTCATCAATTGGAGCAGGGGCGTCTATCATTACATCGCGTCCCGAATTGTTTTTAGGGAAAGCGATAAAATCGCGTATTGTTTCTTGTCCGCCCAAAATAGAAACTAGTCTATCCAGTCCAAAGGCTAATCCACCGTGTGGAGGTGCACCGTATTGGAAGGCATCCATTAAAAAGCCGAACTGTGCTTTTGCTTCTTCAGGTGTAAATCCTAAATAATCAAACATTAATGACTGAGTTTTCTTATCGTGAATACGGATAGAGCCACCGCCAATTTCATTTCCGTTTAAAACTAAGTCGTAGGCATTTGCTTTTACTTCTCCAGGATTAGTATCCAAAAGTTCTAGTTGCCCAGGTTTTGGAGATGTGAATGGGTGGTGCATTGCGTGGTAACGCTCCGTTTCTTCATCCCATTCTAAAAGCGGGAAGTCTATTACCCAAAGTGGCGCAAACTCGTCATTCTTTCTCAAACCAAGCTGCTCGGCTAAATGCATTCTTAAAGCACTTAGTTGTGTTCTTACTTTGTTTTTATCACCAGAAAGTACGCAAACTAAATCGCCAGGTTTTGCACCCGTAACTTCAGCCCATTTCGCTAAATCATCTTGATCGAAAAATTTATCTACAGAAGACTTAAAAGTTCCGTCGTCATTACAACGCGAATAAACCATTCCTAAAGCACCAACTTGAGGACGTTTAACCCAGTCTATTAATTTATCTATTTCTTTTCTTGTAAAAGCATTTCCACCAGGAACTGCAATTCCAACCACTAATTCAGCTTGATTAAAAACACCAAAGTCTTTGTGTTGGGCTACTTCATTTAACTCTCCAAACTCCATCCCAAATCGGATATCTGGTTTGTCGTTTCCGTATTTAGCCATTGCTTCGTCGTATGTCATTCTTGGGAATTCAGAAATCTCTACGCCGTTAATTTCTTTTAAAAGATGTCTGGTTAAACCTTCAAAAGCATTTAAAATATCTTCTTGTTCTACGAAAGCCATTTCGCAGTCTATTTGCGTAAATTCTGGTTGGCGGTCTGCACGTAAATCTTCGTCACGGAAACATTTTACTATCTGAAAATACTTATCCATACCACCTACCATAAGCAATTGCTTGAATGTTTGTGGCGATTGTGGAAGGGCATAAAATTGTCCTTCATTCATTCTTGAAGGCACTACAAAATCGCGAGCTCCTTCAGGGGTTGATTTAATTAAATACGGAGTCTCTACTTCAATAAAACCTTGGTTTGATAAATAGTTACGCACTTCAATAGCAACTTTGTGACGGAAAATAAGATTTTCTCGCACTGGATTTCTACGAATATCTAGGTATCGATATTTCATACGTAAATCCTCACCACCATCTGTTTCATCTTCAATGGTAAATGGAGGTGTAAGCGATTCGTTTAAAATAGTTAATTTAGAAACCAAGATTTCCACATCCCCAGTCGGCATATTTGGATTTTTTGAAACGCGTTCAATCACAGTTCCCGTTACTTGTATCACAAACTCTCGCCCTAGTTTTGAACATCTGTCCATTACGTCTTTTGGGGTACGGTCTTCATCAAAAATAAGTTGGGTAATACCGTAGCGGTCACGAAGGTCCACCCAAACCATAAATCCTTTATCACGAGTTTTTTGAACCCATCCTGAAAGGGTTACTTCTTTATTGATATCTGCGGCGCGTAGTTCGCCGTTATTATGCGTTCTGTACATCTTATTCTGAAAAAAATTAGCAGGGCAAATTTAACAAGTATAAAGCGAATTGTTGTGGTTTTGTGCGGATTATTATTTCTGTGGCTGTTTTGCCACTCCCGAAGGCTTGGGACACGAATTATATAGAAATACTCAGTAAAAAAACCTGCAAAGTTTTTTAAATCTTTGCAGGTTAAGAAAAATGCTGTTAGGTACATTAGATTATTTATTCTTTTACAAACTTTTTCACCTCTACTCTCCCGCTTTGGTCTTCAATATTTAAAAAATAAATACCGCTGGAAAGATTTAATACATCGATTGATGTTTGATTTTCTAAATTGAAATTTTCAACCTTTAAAAGCTTGCCTTCTGTACTATATATTTTAATGTTGATATTTTCCATTAATTCAGTAGAAATTATATTTAAAATATCTTTTAATGGATTGGGGAATATGGCAAATCTTGATACATCATAACCATTAACACTTAAAGGTGTATTTCCATAAAATGCCTTATAACCTTCTTCGTTTGTAAGTGTTAAAGCTAAATCTGTTCCATTACTTTCAATTATATAACTAAATATTCTATTTGATAATTGCGTATTAAAGAATTGGGATAAATATAAATCTGTATAATTAACATTTTCTGGTATTGTACAATCATTAAAGCCAGTAACAATAAAATTTGAAATATTGATTTCTGTATTTGAGATAGTAACTTCATCTCCCTGAAATAGTTCATCACATATTTCCGAAGTGAACAACTCCCCTACAATAACTAATTGGATAAAATCAATTTCATCATTCTGCGGTGCTGGATACTCCATTCCATCAATGTTAAGCTTGGATAAATACCAATCATTTTCAAAAAGCTGTGGGTCTTGGGCTAGACTAGTATTGTATATAAGGCTAGTTAAGAAAAATAGGATGATAGTTCTCATAATTTATTGTTTTAAAAGGTTTTTAGAATCTTGTATTTGGCCATCGCAGACCAAAGCTATATTGTAAATGCCGTTTGTATAGCTTGAAACGTCTATTGTAATACTATTAGTAGTAGTATCTATAATATAATTGTTGGAGGTGCCGTTGCTGGTGCTTGTTATCATTAGATAGGCAGAACCGGCATCCTGGGCAACATAATAATCATGCCTATTCTGAGCAAATAGAAAAAAAGAATAAAATAAAAACAGTAAAAATAGTAATGCTTTTAATGCTTGTGGCTTAAGGCTTGTGTGCTTGTGTGCTTGTGTGCTTGTGTGCTTGTGGCTTGTAATGTCATAATATGAGGATTAAAGTTAGTTAATTTCTTAAAATTATGCAAAAACCTTCAAAATTAAAATAGGTAATTCCCTGTTTTATGTTGGGGGATTTCCTCCTTTTTCCCAAATACTTCTTTTATTTTTGAAGAAACAGAAAAATGTCCGTTCGAGCGCAGTCGAGAACTATTTATTGTTTTACAAACTTTTTCACCTCTACTCTCCCACTTTCATCCCCTATCTTTAAAAAGTAAATACCGCTGGATAGGTTTGATACATCGATTGATGTTTGATTGTTAAAATCTATATGTTGCGTGTTTAAAATTTTTCCTTCTGTTGAATAAATTTGGGTTTTAAGTTTGCCTATATTTTTTGTGCCATTTAAAACCAAAACTTCATTAACAGGGTTTGGATATATAGAAAATAGTTTTTCATTAATATCATTTGTTCCTAAAGAGCAGTC
>NZ_JAVLSO020000008.1:0-116506 GCF_032080575.2 Aequorivita sediminis
GCTGGATTATGAATTTAGCTGTTAATCAACCTATTTCCCAGCAGCCACCTTCCCCTTAACACTACTAGTACAGTTATTTAAAATATTTCGAAGGGTAAGGAACGCTAAACTTTACTGAATTAGTTAATGTATTTCCTTTTTTACTTCAATTTCAATTTTGATTTCATCTTCACCTTCATCTTCATCTTCAACTTCAACCCCTTCCGCCAGCTGGATTATGAATTTGGCTGTTAATCAACCTATTTCCCAGCTGCCACCTTCCCCTTAACACTACTAGTACAGTTTTTTAAAATATTTGGTAGGGGAAGGAACGCTAGACTTTACTGAATTAGGTAATGTATTTCCTTTTTCACTTCAATTTCAATTTCGATTTCGATTTCGATTTCAACTTCATCTTCATCTTGAACTTCATCTTCATCTTCTCCCGATAATTATCGGGATCATCTTCAACTTCAACCCCTTCCGCCAGCTGGATTTCAAATTTAGCTGTTAATCAACCTATTTCCCAGCAGCCACCTTCCCCTTAACACTACTAGTACAGTTATTTAAAATATTTCAAAGGGGAAGGAGCTTGTAATTGTATTACATCAGATAATGTCCTTTCTTTTTCAATTTCGATTTCGATTTCGATTTCATCTTCATCTTCATCTTCTCCCGATAACTATCGGGATCAACTTCTATTTTTATTTCGATTTCGATTTCGATTTCATCAATGGCTATGCCCACCGCCACCTTCTTCCTGCAGCAATGCAAATCCACCTTTGGTTAAAAAACGACTATCTTGTTCAAATTCTGAAGCGTTTTCGATAATTGTGTAACCTTGATAGGTCGCGCCAATCTTTACGTTTGCAGCATGTAATTGGTATTCGTCGTTATTTTCGGTTTCTATAAGCAATACATAAAATTCTCCATCTAACGCTACTATGGCGTCTTCAGGAAGTGCCAAATGGGTTTTAGTTCCCGTTACTATTTGGGCGTCTACAAACATTCCTGCGGTGAAATTTTTTTCATCTTTTTCAGGAATATGACCGTGAACCATCGCAATTCTTGAATTAGGATCGATAGATGTTCCAACCAAATACACGTCGCCTTTAAAGGTTTCTTTTGACGCTTCTGGTACAGAAAACAGTATTTCCTGATCTTTTTTAAGTTGTAACAAATCCTTCTCAAAAACTTTTAATTCCAAGTGAATATGGTCGGTGTTCATTATTTCCATAATCTTATCGGCTGGAGAAACATAGGTACCCGAATTCACAAAAACCTGAGTTACATTTCCATCAATTGGGCTGTAAATATTTACTTGTGAAACTATATTTCCCGCTGCCACAGAAGCCGGATTTATATTCAGCATCTGAAGGTTTTTCTTTAAACTATTACTACGCGCCAATGCTGTTTTGTATTCACTTTCAGCTTTTAAATAGCTTTTCTGAGAAGTGATTTTTTCTTCAAGCATCGTTTTTTGTCGCTCGTATTCGGAGTTTAGGTATGAAAGCTGCGCCACAGTTTCCATATAATTCTGTTGCATTGTTATAAACTCTGGATTTTCGATAGTAACCAAGCGTTGCCCTTTAGAAACTTTGCTTCCAACTAATAGCGGTGTGTTTTTTATATAACCTCCAGCAAATGCGCTAACCACCGCTCGACTTTGTGGTGGCACATCAATTACGCCATTGGTTTGTACAGTTTGAGCAAATTGTTTTTCGGTGAGTTGGCCAATTTCCATTTTAGCGTTTTCAAACTGTGCTTTTGAAAGATGAATATTTCCGTCAGCAATTTCTTCTGAAGTAGAATCAGTAGACTCCACTTCTTTTTCTGAATTGTTACACGATGCCAAAACGAAGGCTAATAGCAACAAAATTGATTTTATATACTGCATAATTAAATTTTTTAAAGCGTTAAATAGTTGATAGCGATAACTGCTTGGTTGTATTTATTAAGGTTTTCCAAATGTTGTAATTCAATTTCGTAGGCGTTTTCAAGACTTTGGATGTATTGAAAAAAGTCTATTTCTCCATTTTTGAAACTGATATTGGCTGTCTTTAAAATTTCTTCTGAAAGTGATTTTCCTTCGGTTTCATAATACTGAAGCGCATCTTCATACTTTGAAACTTCATTTAGCAACTGCATTTTTCGTGAATTCAAGTGAATTTTATAATCTTCAGCTTGCTGCTGACTTACAGCTGCGGCAATCTTTGATGCTTTTATTTTTGAAGCATTTCCGCCATAAAGCAACGGGATTTTAAGTCCGATTTGGTAAGCATAGAGGTTCTGACTCAATCCGGAATTGCTACCCAACGAATAGGAAAGGCTGATGTCTGGCAGTAGGTTCTGCTTTTCGAGACCGCTTTTAGCCAGAAAAAAGCTATTTCTACTTTCATAATAATCTAAAGCAGGATGTTGTTCTGAAGGTGCAAGTGAAAGTTCCAGTTTTTCAAGGGGCTGCTCAACAATAAGCAAACTATCTTGGGACTGAACTACAGTTATTAACTGTTGCAAGGCTATTAACATATCCTCTTTAGTCTGATTAAAATCGGTTTCTAACTGTCGTTGTTTAGCACGAGCGGTAATTTTTTCGAGGTAATTTGTTTCACCAAGTTCAAAACGACGTTGTGCTGCGTGGGCGAAATTTTGGTATAGGCTGTCTAATTTTTCATATACATTTGCTCTACTTTTTTCAAATTGATATTGATAATACGCTGCTTCGACCCTTCCTTCCGTCTTTCGTTTTTCGAGATTATATTGATTACTTTGCATTTCAAACTGACGTTGGTTAACAGCTTTTTTAGCGAAATAAACCGTAGGGAATAAAAATTCCTGCTCAATTCCAAAAACATCAAGAGGTTGATTATTGGGTCCCATATCATTCTCATTAAACTCATAAAAAACAGTAGTTTTTTCAAAATTGAAAGCACTTCCAATTAGGGCATTGGCTTCATCCATTTGAAGTGATGAAGCTTTAAGACCGGCGTTGTTTTCTAAAGCTATTTGTTTTAAATCTTGAAGTGTTTTGGGATTCTGCTGCGCCATTCCTGTATAACTTAGAAGGAATACGAAAATGGTTATTGGTATGGACTTTCCTAATTTCTTTTTAGACTTCCTCTTTTTATCGGAATCAAAAATTGAATACAGTACTGGTAAAACAATTAGAGTTAATATAAATGCTGTAATCATTCCTCCAATAACAACAGTTGCCAAAGGTCTTTGAACTTCTGCTCCGGCCCCAGTAGAGATTGCCATTGGTAAAAAACCTAAAGCTGTCGAAGAAGCCGTTAGTAAAACCGCCCGTAATCTATCTTTGGAGCCTTGAATAATTAGTTTATTCTTGTCTTTCATTCCTTCCTTTTTAAGTTCTTTAAAGTGTTCTATCAAAATAATTCCATTCAATACTGCAACTCCGAAAAGCGCTATAAACCCAACCCCTGCTGAAATACTAAAGGGCATATCCCGGACCCATAAAAGCAATACGCCTCCTACGGCCGCCAATGGAATTGCGGAGTAAATCATTAATGCTTCTCGCACCGAATTAAAAGCGAAATACAGCATTATAAATATCAATACTAAAGCCACTGGTACCGCTATATACAGTCGTTGTTTTGCACTTTCTAAATTTTCAAACTGTCCGCCATAATCTATAGTGTACCCCACTGGGAGTTTTACGTTCTCGTTTATCAACTTTTGAACATCATCAACAACGCTTTGTAAATCGCGATTTCGCACGTTTACGCCTACTACTATTCGTCTTTTTGTATCGTCTCTGGAAATTTGTGCCGCCCCTTTGGAATAGGTAATCGCAGCCAATTCTCTCAATGGTATTTTATCTCCAGAAGGTGTGTCTACGTAGAGGTTTTCAAGATTGGAAATATCATTTCGATGGTCTTCATCCAATCGCATTACAAGATCAAAACGCTTTTCTCCTTCAAAAACACTTCCAGCTGCGCTACCCGCAAACCCCATCGAAATCATTTGGTTCAAGTCTTCTATATTTAGACCATAACGAGCAATCTTTGCCCTATCAAATTTCACGTTCATTTCAGGAAGACCAACAACTTTTTCAACAATAATATCGTGCGCACCTGCTACACCTTCAATTAAGTTTTTAATTTCTTGACCTTTTTTGTCTAAAACAGCTAAATCTTCGCCAAAAATTTTAATAGCTATATCGGCACGAACCCCAGTAATCAATTCATTAAACCGCATTTCAATAGGTTGAGTAAATTCAACCTCCATCCCTGGAATAATTGCAAGGGCCTCACTAAACTTATCTGCTAATTCGTTTTTAGAACTGGCCGAAACCCATTCGCTTTTTGGTTTTAGGGTGATAATAACATCACTTGCTTCCATAGACATTGGGTCTGTTGGAACTTCAGCAGCACCAATTCGACTAACTATTTGGTCTACTTCTGGAAAATTATTTATTAATATTTGTTCAATTTGAGTAGTAATATCAATTGTATTACTCAGTGAGGTTCCCGTTTTAAGAACAGGTTGAATTACAAAATCCCCTTCATCCAAAGTTGGGATAAATTCGCTTCCCATTGTTGTAAAAATATAGGCAGTAACACCTAACATTAATAAAGCAATAGCGATAACCAATTTCTTTGCACCCAAGGCCCATTCAATCATTGGTTCATATAAACGATTAAGGAAATTCATTATCCGGACCGAAATGTTTTTAGGCGAAACTTCCTTAGGCTTAAGAAAGATTGAAGCCGCCACGGGTACGTAGGTGAAACACAATAACATCGTTCCAATCATTGCAAAACTAAAGGTAAGCGCCATTGGCTGAAACATTTTTCCTTCAACACCACTTAAAGACAGTATTGGGATGAAAACTATCAAAATAATCAGCTGCCCAAAAACTGCTGCATTCATCATTTTTGAGGAACCTTTTTCTGTAATATCATCTTTGGCGACTTGTCTTTCAGCGGGTGTAAGTGCTTTAAATTTTAGCACATTCTTATTGATCTGGAAGGCTACATATTCTACAATAATTACTGCACCATCAACGATAATTCCAAAATCTATTGCACCCATGCTCATTAGATTGGCATCCATATTAAATAAATACATCATGGAAAGCGTGAACAATAAGGAAAGCGGAATCACCGAAGCCACCACTAGGCCTGAACGTAAATTTCCTAATAGCAGAACTACTACAAAAATTACAATTAGAATTCCGAGAATGAGGTTTTCGGCAATGGTATAGGTGGTTTTTCCAATCAATTCACTTCTATCTAAAAAAGGATTGATGTGTACGCCCTCTGGTAATGCTGAGGAAATTTCGGCTACACGTTTTTGAATAGCTCTAATTACTTTATCAGAATCTCCTCCTTTAATCATCATTACTTGGCCGAGAACCTTTTCGCCTTCACCATTACCGGTAATAGCCCCAAAACGCATAGCGCTCCCAAATTGTACTTTCGCTACGTCTTTTATATAAATAGGGAAGTCACCCTGGGCTTTAACAACAATATTTTTAATATCATCTAGAGAGGTAATTAAGCCTTCGCCTCGGATAAAGTAGGCTTGATTACTTTTTTCAATATATCCACCGCCGGATATACTGTTATTTTTTTCTAAGGCCGTATAGATTTCGCCTGCAGTTATACCCATAGCATTTAGCTTATTGGTGTTAATTGCGACCTCATATTGTTTTAAATTTCCGCCCCAAGAATTTACTTCAACCACTCCGGGAATTCCTGAAAGTTGTCTTTTAATAATCCAATCTTGAATTGTCCTGAGTTCGGTTAAACTATATTTGTCCTTGTATTCAGGGTCTACATCTAAAATATATTGATAGATTTCGCCCAAACCTGTTGTAATTGGCCCCATCTCCGGAGTGCCAAATCCCTCTGGGATATTTTCGGCTGCAGATTGTATTTTTTCGGCTATAAGTTGTCGCGGAAGATACATTCCCATGGCTTCTTCAAATACAATTGTTACTACTGAAAGACCAAATTTTGAAGTGGACCGTATTTCGACAACTCCCGGAAGGTTTGCCATTTCTAACTCGACAGGATACGTAATAAATTGCTCCATATCTTGCGTAGAAAGATTTCTGGAGGTAGTAATTACTTGAACTTGATTATTGGTAATATCGGGAACAGCACCAATTGAAATTCGGGTGAGTGAAAATACTCCGAAAATAATGAGGGCCAAGGTGAACAACCCAACGATCAGTTTATTTTTTATACTGAAATGAATAATTTTTGATAACATAACTAAATTTATCTATGACTTTCAACCGTTAAAATGTTGAAGTATGAAACAATAGAATAGGGTGGAAGCCGTTCCATACTATGGAACCGCATAAGCTGACCATAAAATAATTCGGAACAAAAGTGTTCCTAATCTGGTCTTATTTGTTATGCTAATTGTGGGGGTTGGAAAATTGAGACCTTTTCCAAAGAAGAATATAAATTTTGGTAATGAAATTCATGCGATTGCGGAATTTTAATTTCCACCTTTGGGATTTCAAAATCTAATGACACCAATAGTACATCGGTTAAAACATGATGGCAAGAGATATGTTGAAAGGGTAACTTTTCATGTTCGTGTTTGTCCTCTTTTTGCTCTTCCTCATGTTCAGCCTGTAAGGAACCGTAGTGTTTTTGCATAAAAGTGAAAAAATCATCCCCGTGATTTTCAATATGATATTCGGCATGTTCCACTAATTTTTCAATTAGTAAAATATCTTGAATGCCAACTCCTACACTTTGAAAAGCGATAAGAAAAGAAAATGATATGGCGAATATAGTTTTCACTTAGGAATCAAAATTAAACATTTTTTCTGAATTGAATATTTCGGAAAGCAGTTAAATCAAATGATTATTGATTCAGATATATACTTTTACACGTAAATGTTGCTTCGAAGATTGAAATTTAAATGGAATTGTACAGTGACTTATGTTACATAAGAAAAAATGCTTTATTTCTTTTGATTCATCTTAACTACAAGCAACTTAGTGACCAATAAGCCAATTGCGCCTCCTAACAGAGAAATGGCTAAATTTATGGTGAAAAGTACATAGTTAACTTCTCCTGTTTTCATTATGGAAATAGGGTCGAAGCCAAGCCTTCCGAAGATTTTAATAAAAAATATACTCCCGAATATTCCAGCGATTGTATTTCCTGTGAACCCCATTGAATATTTCTTCTTAATTACACTTAAAAGCAATGCACCAAGGATTCCAATAAAAATACTGATTATAGCAATTAGTGTATCTGTCATAATGGAGTAATACTAAAACTTACTAATGTTCGCCATACCCTACATCGTCCATCTTTCCTTTAAAAACGCGATATTGAATAACCATATAAATGGCTACTAACACTGCGGCAATTACAAACCAATAAACACCAACCGATAAACCATACTCGTGTGCGGCTGCGTTATAAACGGTTAGGGAAGGGTTTACGTTATTTGTAGATGGTAATAAGTTGGGGAATATAGAAGATACAGTTGTAGCTAATCCGCCAAATAGAAATAAGGTTGAAAACATAAATCCAAATCCATCCTTTTTAAAACTTTTAATTTTAAATAAGCCAAAAAGTCCACAAAATGTGATGATTGGGAAAATCCAAAGCCAAGGATATTTTACAAAATTATGAAATGGTCTAGGATCGATTATGTGCCAAGAAAATAGCGATATAATAACGAGAATTAGCAATACAATATTCAAGTTAAAAACTACTTGCTTAAGCTTTTGGTTTAAATCGGAGTTGGTTTTAAAAATTATCCAATTTGCCCCGTGAATAGCTAAGGCAATCACTCCAATTATCCCCAATAACAAGGTAAACCAATCTATTATACCTAAGTGTTCTGCGTGCGGACTAAAGGTTGGATTCCAAAGTGGTAAAAAGAAAAAATGAGGCTCGTGCGCAGACACGCCGTCGGTAACCATCCCTAAATTTACACCTCTTACTATGTTTCCTAAGGCTATCCCAAAAAACAAGGCTAGGAGTAGGCTTGCTATTCCAAAGGCTTTATCCCAAATTGCTTCCCATATTTTGTTGTGGATCTGCCCTCTAAGTTCTAAACCTATAGCTCGAAAAATAAGTAACCATAATATCATTATTAATGGCAAATAAAATCCGCTAAACGAAGAAGCATACAGGGTTGGAAAAGCAAAAAATAAAACACCTCCTACGGCTATAAGCCACACCTCATTAGCATCCCAAAATGGGCCAATAGCATTTCTAATAGCTTTTTTGTCTTTTTCTTTTTTCGCATAAAAAAGATGAATGATACCTGCTCCAAAATCATAACCATCTAAAATTACATAAATGGTAAGCATAGCCATTAAAACGATATACCAGAATAATTCCATAATTAGTTGGGTTTAGTGGTTTCAGGACCTTTATTGATAATTTTTCCAGCGAGCATTAAAAATAATAATCCTAACAATAAATAAAGTCCAATAAATCCGAGTAAAGTAAATAATGTATTTCCTGATGATACAGTTGGGGAAATTCCATCGACGGTTCTTAATAAATTGTAAACCAACCATGGCTGCCTTCCCAATTCCGCCGTGTACCAACCTGCAGTATTTGCGATATATGGAAAAGGAATCATAAACATCAACGACCAGAGAATCCATTTAGTTTTATAAAGTTTCTTTCTGAATAACTGAACGGCTGCTAAGAGCAATAATCCTATAAAAATAGTTCCCAAACCAACCATGATGTGGTACGAATAGTACAGTCCAGGGATATTTGTAGGATAAACACTTTCGTCGAATTCATTAAGACCTTTAATCTCAGCATCCCATTTTTGATAGGTTAAAAAGCTCAATATATTCGGTACTGCAATCTTGTTGTCTAGTTTTTTGTTTTCCACATCCGGTTGACCGATTAAGATAATTTCAGAACCACCTTCTTCAGTTTCAAAAATTCCTTCCATAGCTGCAAAAGTTACTGGCTGGTATTTTACAACGTTTTTTGCTGCCCAATCTCCTGTAGGAAAAGCGACTAATAAGCTAGCAACTAAACCAAAAATAACTCCAGTCTTTACAAAGAGTTTCCCAAATTCACTGTGTTTATTGTTTAAGATATAAAATGCACCAACTCCTGCAACAACAAAAGAAGAGGTGATTAAGGACCCCATTTGATTGTGTAAGAATGAAGGTAGCAGCCAAGGGTTGGAAAACAAGGCTCCAAAATTATTGAGAACAAACTTTCCATTTTCTAAAATTTCATAACCTACTGGGTGTTGCATCCACGAATGGGTTGCAATAATTAAATAGCCGCTGGCCCAAGAACCAAGAAAAACCAAGAAGCCAGTTAAAAAATGAAGTTTTTGCCCTAGTAACTTTTCTCCAAAAAGAAACAATCCTAGAAATGAAGATTCGAGAAAAAAAGAAAACATCCCTTCCATAGCCAGGGTTTGCCCAATAATTCCTCCCGTAAGCTCTGAAAATTTAGCCCAATTGGTTCCAAATTGAAACTCCATTGGGATTCCTGTTACCACGCCCATAGCAAAATTAAGAGCGAATATCTTCATCCAAAATTTGGCAGCATCGTTGTACTTGTCAATTTTAGTTCTTAGGAATTTCCATTTAAAATAGACTATCATTAAGGATAGCCCCATGGTTAATTGTGGAAATAAATAGTGAAAAGTGATAGTAAATGCAAACTGCATCCTATCGTAAAAAATCATGTCCTCCATAATTAATTGTGAGTTGGTTACTCAAATTTATAAAATCGACTGTAATGATTTTGTTGTAAATAAAAATAAAAAGAAGAAAGGACGTTAAAAACGTCCTCTCAAAATTATAAACAGTTAATCTTAATTTTTAAAGTCGTTTACATCATCGCTAAGATCAAAAATGTCTTTTGCATTTAATTCTTTTTCAAGAATACTTGAGCCAGCCGCGCTTCGGTAACCTCCAGCACAGTGTACCACTATAGGTTTGTCGGTAGGTATCTTACCTGCTTTTTCACGTAATTGGTGTAGCGGAATGGTAATAGCATCATCAAAAAACTTCCCTTCTGAAAATTCACTTTCATTACGAATATCAACAATAGTATAATCGTCCAGATTCTCCTTAAATTCACCAAGATTTAATCTATCCGATTTTTTTAAACCTTTATCCGCCAGTGTATTTATAGAAACTACATTCGCTTCGTATCCAATTTTAGCAGTGCGTTGAAGAACTTTTTCAACACTCTCAATAGAATCAACTACAATTTGAAATTTTTCATCCGGACGAATAATAGAGCCCAACCAGGTTTCAAATTTGGAAGTTTCAGAAGTAGCCATTATGTTTATACTTCCAGCAATATGGTGCTTTTTAAAATCCTTTTCATCTCTAATGTCAACGATTAATAAATCGTTATCTAACTCAGTAACATTTAATTTAAGATCGATTTCACCTAGAGAAGTTCTAAGGTTTTTTGCACCGTTTTTATTTACATCAACATTATACCCAAAATAGTGTGGGATAAAAGGTTGAGCGTCTAATAAATGGTTTACAAACTGTTCTTCTGTTTGTTTTTTAAAAGCCCAGTTGCCCATACGCTCATTTCCCAAAGTGCTAGAAGTTGCGTCTTCACTCATTCCTTTCCCGCATAATGAACCTGCCCCGTGAGCCGGGTACACATATGCGTTATCTGGTAGGTGTGTAAATTTGTTCTGAATTGTGTCATACATCATTTTCGCCAATTCTTCACGCTTAGCTTTTACGTGCCCTGCGTTTTCACGTAAATCGGGACGACCTACATCTCCTACAAAAAGTGTATCACCTGTAAACAACGCTGTTTTGTCGCCTTCCGTAGCTACAAATGTTACACTATCTGGGGAATGCCCGGGAGTATTGATAGCTTTAAAAGTAGTGTTTCCAATTTTAACTTCATCCCCATCGTCAAAAGCTTGATGTGGATAATCGGCCCCAGTTTTTTGGCTGCAATATAAGGTTGCTCCAGCTTCATTATGAATCTGAAG
Source organism: Aequorivita sediminis (assembly GCF_032080575.2). Taxonomy (NCBI): domain Bacteria; kingdom Pseudomonadati; phylum Bacteroidota; class Flavobacteriia; order Flavobacteriales; family Flavobacteriaceae; genus Aequorivita; species Aequorivita sediminis. Next base: position 10,943 of record NZ_JAVLSO020000008.1, read on the forward strand.
ATGCGAACTAACAAAATCGGCGTGAGGGTGCGTTTCAAAAACAGCAACTATTTCAGCATTGTTTTCTTCGGCGTATTTATAATACTGTTGCGGATTTCTTTCAGGATCCACTAAAGCCATTTTTCCATCGCTAATAATAGCATACGAAAAATGCGAAAGTGGCTCGTATTCAAATTGTTTTATTTTCATAATCTGTAATAGTGTTTTTTTAATTTTAAAAAGTAGTACGTTAAATCTTACTATCTAATAGTTTATTACCTTTCTACTAAATAGTTATTTATCATTTAATTTAAAACTATAGATTCTTCTTAGCCAAATACCAATCAGTTTTATCGAGTGAATCGTCTGCTAATCTTTCATTAAGCTCATCTAGTGTTTTTGGTGGCCCAACGATAACTTTATCGCCTTTTTTCCAGTCTAATGGCAAGGCAACCTTGTGTTCGTCAGAAACTTGAAGCGCTTCTAAAGAACGTAGAATCTCGTCCATATTTCTTCCAACATTTAAAGGATAATACATAATTAAACGTATTTTCTTGCTCGGATCTATAAAGAAAACCGCACGAACTGCTGCTGTTTCACTTTCATTCGGCTGAAGCATTCCGTATAGTTTGGACACCTTCATATCAATATCAGCAATAATTGGAAAATCAAAGTAAACTCCAGTGTTTTCCCTTACATTCTGAACCCATCCTAGATGTGAATGAATACTGTCAATGCTCAGCCCTAAAAGTTCAGTGTTTAAAGCATCAAACTCACTTTTTCGTTGTGCGAATCCACTCATTTCTGTAGTACATACAGGAGTGAAATCTGCAGGGTGAGAAAACATTACTACCCACTTGTCCTTAGCAAAATCTGAAAATTTTATCTTCCCTGTGGTAGTTACAGCCTCAAAATCTGGCGCAGCATCACCTATCCTAGGCATCGCATTAATTTCTTCTAATTCTAAATTTTTTTCCATAGTAATTATCTTTTTTATGTTAAAATCATATTTTTATTAAAGATAAGGTTTTTAACGATAAGCTACAGTAACTCAGGTTACACAGCCGAACGGAAGTCGAAGTTATTTTAAAAAAACAGTAGTTTATCTTCAAGATAATCAACCCCCAACAACTAGTTGTAATTCCGTTAAAATTTAGCTAGACATTTTCCCAGTCGCACAACTTACAAACGATTTGGCTTTGGACGTAATTGAATTAGAATCTTCTACTAAAGGGTAGCCCAAACTTTTTAGTTTTTCTTTTATCTTTATTATTGCATCGGCACTTTCAGAATCAAAAGAGATTGTGCTGGACGTTACATCAACCTGAACATCACTTATGTTTTTAAATTTAGATAGGTTATTTGTGATAGTATTTGCACATCCACCGCATTTTAAATTCTGTACTGTAATTGAGTTTTTCATATTTATAATATTTAAAGTAAACCTTTTAGGATTTAATTATATTCAAAAATATGACTGAAATTTATGTGGGGCAGTAACCTAGGTTACAAATAAGAACTCTGTCCCAAGTCCTACAGTCCTACAGTCCTACGTCCTAAGTCCTACCGTCCTAAGTCCTACCGTCCTACGTCAACCTCCCCACGTCTCACTTCACAACAAACTCCATATAGAAAATGAAGAAAGCCATAGCAAATATGAAGTATCCGAAGGCTTTTTTAAGTTTTTTCCCGTCGATAAAATTACTTAAATAGCTTCCGATAAAAATACCTACAAAAGATATACCCGTGAAAAGCATTAAGAAAAGCCAATCGATATTCATTGTTAGCGCATCTCCTAAAAAGAAACCGAGTAGTGATTTAAAAGCGATGATAATTAAAGAAGTTCCTACAGCGACTTTCATTTCAACTTTTGCTAAAATTACCAAGGCTGGGATAATTAAAAACCCACCACCAGCGCCAATTAAACCTGTAATCCCACCTACTAGCAATCCCTCAAGAAGGATCATGGGGTAGTTGTATTTAACTTTAGTTTTTTTGTTGGAAGTAATATTTTTCTTAGGCTTTAGCATTGAGAAAGCAGCGGGTATCATAAGTAGGGCAAAAAAGCCAAACATTCCCATTCTTCTTGTAAGTTCAAAGTTGCCAATGTTAAACAAAACTTCAGGGAGAATAGGGATTATAAAATACCGTACTAGCGACACCCCAGCTATAGAAGGAATCCCGAATACGATAGCAGTTCGCCAATCTACAAAACCTTTTAAATGTTGTTTAATACCACCAACAAAAGCACTAGCCCCAACAATAAATAGGGAGTAGGCGGTTGCCGCTTTTTCGTCTATAGAGAATAAATATGCCAAAACGGGAACGGCTAATATAGAACCACCACCGCCAATAATACCTAAAGAAATTCCTATTGCTAACGCACTTATATATCCAAAAACTTCTATTAATTCCATAACTTTAAACTTACGCCAAAAGTAATATTTTAAAATAGCCTCTGTTGTAACCAGTGTTACACATTGATTATAAGTTTAAAATTTTCAGATAATTTCGACCGAGTTCAATTTTTTCCATTTGCTCCATTTTTTTAAGCAATCTCGAAATTACAACTCGAGAAGTATTCAGGTCGTAAGCAATTTCTTGATGAGTATTTTTTATAATGTCACTTTTATTTATTCTTACTTTTTCGCGTAAATACTGTTCCAGCCTTTCATCCATTTGTTGAAAAGCAATACTATCTAAGGTAGCTAACAGTTCATTAATTCTGTTGTGATAGCTCTCAAAAACAAAATTTCGCCACGACTTGTATTTAGAAGTCCACTCTTCCATTTTTTGAACAGGAACCATTATTAGTTTTGCATCCGTTTCGGCTATGGCTCGAATTTCACTTTTTTTTTGTCCAAGACAACATGTCATTGTCATGGAACAAGTTTCCCCTTTCTCTAAATAATAGAGTAGGAGCTCGTCGCCTTCATTATTTTCTCTTAAAATTTTGATTGCTCCAGAAACAAGCAGCGGCATAGATTTTACATACTCGCCTATATCCATCATTTTAAAACCTTCGGGAACTTCCTTAATAGCCCCAACCTCCATAATTTCATTGAGTAAATTATCTTCAAAAAGATGTCCGTAACTTTGTTTTAGGTCTTCAATCATGATTCAAGTTAAAATTTTATGAGATTAAGAGTTGAGAAATAAAAATAAAATAGAATAAACACTCTATCTTATAATTCAAAAATACATTTTATAATTTAAGTTTTGGGAGGGAATTGGTTATAGATATTCAGTTTCTATAGTCGTATTTTTAGTGCCCAAACTATTAATTTATGCATTGGTATTGATTATTTTCATTAGAACAACCCTAATAAGGGAGGTTTAGATCTTATTTTATAAAAGATTCTTAAGGAATTACACTGTTTAATTTTTTTGGATTCTTACAGATAATAAGTTAATTTTCAAAGTCTAACAATTTACAAAATGATAGAAAATATAGGTGTTTTAGGTCTAGGGAAAGTAGGAAGTTTAGTGGCTACCTTATTAAGTTCAAAATTTCATGTAGAAGGAATAGATCAATATGAAGTTAAGGATAAATTTACTTTTGAAATAGTTACAGGAGATATTTCCGACGATAAAATTATACGCGAATTTCTACAAGACAAAGACGCTGTTGTTTCTTGTTTGCCTTACTTTCTAAATATTAAAATAGCTGAAACAGCTGTTGATATGGGCGTTCATTACTTTGATTTAACCGAAGATGTGCCTACCTTAAATGCTATCCTAAAAATGTCTGAAAACAGTAAATCGGTTCTGGCACCACAATGTGGTTTAGCTCCAGGTTTTATCGGAATTTTAGGAGCAGGATTATACAGCAAGTTTTCTGAGGTTAGATCGGTTAAGCTAAGAGTAGGAGCCTTGCCATTGCATCCAATGGGACAATTGGGGTATAGTTTTACTTGGAGTGCAGAAGGGGTGATTAACGAATACTTAAACGATGCTGAGGTGATTCATAACGGCGAACGTAAAATGCTGAGCTCCTTAAACGATTTAGAGATTATTAATATCAATGGCCGTCTATACGAAGCGTTTTTAACCTCTGGTGGATTGGGAACTATGTGTGAAACTATGGATGGAAAAGTCGATGCGCTAAACTATAAAACCATTCGATATCCAGGACATAGAGATGGAATGAAATTATTGCTTTACGATTTGCTTTTAAAAGACGACCGAAAACTTGCTAAAGATATTTTAAACAATGCACTGCCGTTGGTAGATGAAGACATAGTTCTTGTTTATGCTGCGGTTGAAGGAATGATTGATGGGAAGTTAAGAAGAAAAGAATTTTCAGAATCTTATCGCAGGATTACTTTGGATAATAAGGAATGGCGCGCCATAAGTTGGACTACGGCTTGTAGTATTTCTGCAGTGGTAGATTTAGTTTCAGAAGGGAAGCTGAAACATAAAGGTTTTATTAAGCAAGAAGAAATTCCATACGATCTTTTTATAAATTCACATTTCGGGTCGATGTATGAGAAATATAAGGATCCTAAATAATTTTTTTTGACTTAAAATAGAAATGCAAAAGTCCTAAAAACTTCAAAAGAACTAGATCATTCTTTTACAAATAAAATAGTTCGTATTTTTGAAGGTTGAACTTTGATTGCTATGCCGAAAAAAGAAAATGACGAAATTACCGAACTTGAGAATGCTAATACAGATAGGCAAGAGTCGGAAATACCGTCTACAAATAATGAAAACGAAATTGAACCTGCTATTGTTTCAGAACCAGAAGTAGCGGAGGAGGATTCATTTATCGAAAAGTGGAAAAATAATCGTTTTCTGCTAATTCGCGGCACTTACTATCTATTGCATTCAATCTGGATGGTGATAATGGTTGTTGGTGGCTTTATAGCTTGGTTAATAGCGTTATTGTTTATTTAATGCGCAACCTTCCGCTAAAAATATTACATAGTTATGTGCTCTTTTCCATAGTTGCGTTTTTATGCGTTCAAGTATTAAAATACTTCGAAATAGTAGCACCCAATTGGATATTTAATCACCTCAATGATTTTCTTGTAATACCAATGGTCGCAACACTTGGGTTGCATACAGCTTGGTTTATTAAGAAAGATAAAAGTATTCGGATAGATTTATTTACAATTGTAAGTTTAGTAGTTCTGTATTCGGTTGTTTTTGAATATTATCTTCCAAAACAATCATATCGATATACCGGAGATATTTGGGATGTGGTATGTTATGCGTTAGGAGGATTTGTGTTTTATATACTTCAGAAAATGGAAAATAGAAGTATTTCTTAAATTGTGCTTTTAGATATTTCTTATAAATACAAATTAATATAGTCCTAAACATTTTTTCTAATCCCATTAGATTGTGTCTTATTAATAAATATTTCCTCAGATTTAATATTTAATGGGTGGGTGTTTAATGTCAAATCGGCCTACCGAAAATTTATCGTAAAATTTGAAATGAGAGCAGCGTAAAAAATTTTAGGCTGTTTGAGCGATAAATACTTTTATATTTAGTAAATAATAGCAAAGCGAGTTCCTAAAATTTAGCTGCTGAATGATAAATTTAGAAAAAGTTTCGTAAGCCTAGACTTTTTTGTTTCTTTTTTGGGCGATGCAAAAAAGAAAGTAGATTAGACCAATTAAAAAATATTCAAGTGGGTGCATAAATTACTTAGGATAGCATTATTTGCAATTTATTGCCTTAATTACGTTACCTTTGCAACCAATGATTTCAATTCTTCATAAAATAACAGCTGTGTTTATGGCGATACTAGTGATGTTTACCACTATGTCGTTTACCATAGATATGCACTTTTGTGGAGAAACGCTAGTGGATTATTCGCTAACCCAAAACGCTCACTCATGTGGTATGGATATGGAGATACCTACTAGCGATTGCGATAATGAAATACCCGAAGATTCTTGCTGTACAGATACGCAAGTACTAGTAGAAGGACAGGATGAATTAAAGCATTCTTTTGATACATTAAGCTTAGAGCAACAGACATTCGTTGCTTCATTTTTCTATTCATATATAAATCTTTTTGAAGATCTGGATTCTAATATAGTTCCGTTTAGGAATTATAATCCTCCCTTTCTCATACGGGACATACAGAAGCTTCACGAGACTTACTTAATTTGATTTTAAACAGTTTCCAACTCCGATAGTTATCGTGGGTTAGGATAAGTCTGTCCGATGGTTTTACCATTTTAGGACAGGATTCTTGATTTTATTTTCCTGAGTTCTCAGGATTTTATTCAAAGTTTAACTGTTTAATATTCAATTCAAATGCTAAATAAAAGCATAAAATTTCTCATAGAGAATAAACTGGTTGCAGTATTGTTACTCGCACTTTTTGTAGGTATGGGTGTGGTAAATGCACCTTTTAGTTGGGATACGGGTATGTTGCCTAGTAATCCTGTAGCCGTGGATGCCATTCCTGATATTGGCGAAAACCAACAAATAGTTTACACCCAATGGGAAGGGCGTTCTCCCCAAGATATTGAGGACCAAATAAGCTACCCGCTTACAACTTCGTTATTAGGAATTCCTGGAGTTAAGACCATTAGAAGTTCTTCTATGTTCGGCTTTTCGAGCATTTACATCATTTTTGAAGAAGATGTAGAATTCTATTGGAGCCGTAGTAGAATACTAGAAAAGCTAAACTCTTTACCTGCTGGCTTACTCCCAGAAAATGTAAATCCATCTTTAGGACCAGACGCAACAGGCTTAGGGCAGGTTTACTGGTACACGCTTGAGGGTAGAGATAAAGATGGCAATGTTACCGGAGGTTGGGACTTACACGAGTTGCGAAGTATTCAGGATTACTATGTGAAATACGCACTCTCATCGGCTAGTGGAGTTTCAGAAGTTGCTTCGATTGGAGGGTATATTCAAGAATACCAAATTGATGTTAAGCCAGAGTTGATGAGGCAATACAACATTAGTCTATCTCAAATTGTAAAAGCTGTACAGCAAAGTAATAAAGACATTGGTGCGCAAACCATGGAAATTAATCAAGCTGAATACTTAGTGCGTGGTTTAGGATATATAAAGACTGTAGCCGATATTGAAGATGCCGTAGTTACTTCTGAAAATTATACTTCTATCCGAATTAAGGATATTGCCAATGTTAGTTTAGGCCCTGCACCACGAAGAGGAATTTTGGATAAGGAAGGTGCTGAGGTTGTTGGTGGGGTGGTTACTGCGCGTTATGGTGCTAACCCTATGGAAGTTATTAATAATGTAAAAGATAAGTTGGAAGAGCTTAAAGCAGGATTGCCTTCAAAAGAACTTTCGGATGGAACTATTTCGCAACTTACCGTAGTTCCTTTTTATGATAGATCGGAACTTATTCAGGAAACATTAGACACGCTAGATGAAGCTTTAAGTTTAGAAATTCTTATTACAATTTTCGTAATTATTGTAATGGTGTTTAACCTTCGAGCGTCAATACTTATTTCGGGCTTATTACCTGTTGCGGTGTTAATGGTGTTTATCGCGATGAAGTTCTTTAACGTAGATGCAAATATTGTAGCCTTATCTGGTATCGCCATTGCTATCGGAACTATGGTGGATATTGGAGTAATACTTTCTGAAAATATAATTAGGCATTTGGAAGAAGAAAAACAGCGGGCTTTAGAGACTGGTGTAAAGCAATCAATTAACTCGATTGTTTATAATGCGAGTGCGGAAGTATCAGGTGCTATATTAACGGCGGTACTTACAACAATCATCAGTTTTATACCTGTATTTACGATGATAGGCGCAGAAGGGAAATTATTTCGCCCACTTGCTTTTACAAAAACAGCGGCATTAGTAGCGGCATTTATGGTTGCGTTATTTTTAACTCCTCCATTTGCAGCGTATCTATTTCGAAGAAAAAACATAAAAATAGTCACTTTTAATTTAATAAACGGAATTCTAATAATTCTTGGGATTGCCGCCATTGTTTTTGGCTATTGGTTAGGCCTTATTTTAATCGGTTTTGGAATTACAGGACTTTTAAAAGATGAAAAAATAGCATTAAAAATTTCTGATAAAATCTGGCTTACAGACCAACGCGCCAATATTATAAACATCTTTATATCAGCACTAGCAGTTGTCTTTTTATTGGCTGAATTCTGGCGTCCACTTGGTGTAGATAAAAGTATATTTTGGAACCTTTTATTTGTAGGATTTATCTGTTTTGGGCTTCTAGGGGTGTTTTGGGTATTCCAGAAATACTATGCTCGAATTCTAACTTGGGCACTAGGCAATAAAATGGTTTTCCTTTCTGTACCAACGTTAATTGTTGTTTTCGGAGTTCTCATCTGGCAGAACACAGGAAAAGAGTTTATGCCTTCGCTTAATGAAGGTTCCTTCTTGCTGATGCCAACTTCAATGCCTCATTCAGGAGTAGAAGAGAACAAGCGCGTCTTACAGCAATTAGATATGGCCGTGGCAAACATACCTGAAATTAAAACCGTTGTAGGAAAAGCTGGAAGAACTGAATCGGCATTGGATCCTGCGCCCTTATCGATGTATGAAAATATTATTTTATACAAGTCCGAATACGCATTAAACGACGAAGGAAAACGACAGAGGTTTAAAGTGAATAAGGATGGACTTTTCGAGTTGAAGAAAGGTGGCCTTGTCGAAAATCCCAATAGAGATGTCCGTTCGAGCGCAGTCGAGAAGGCTTTAGAAACCGGAAGAGACATATCCCCTGCGTTCAACGTGACGTCAGAAGACCTAATACCCGATAACGGCGGGGAGTTTTATAGAAATTGGAGACCTGAAATAAAATCGCCCGAAGATATTTGGAATGAAATTGTGAGGGTAACAAAAATACCTGGCGTAACCTCTGCACCAAAATTGCAGCCAATTGAGACTAGGTTAGTGATGCTGCAGACAGGAATGCGTGCGCCTATGGGGATTAAAGTGAAAGGTCAAGATTTACGAGAGATTGAGGCTTTCGGACTTGAACTTGAAGAAATTATAAAACACGCCGAAGGTGTAAATGTAGAAGCGGTTTTTGCCGATCGTATTGTTGGGAAGCCTTATTTATTAATAGACATTAAAAGGGATCGTCTCGCCCGCTATGGAGTTTCTATTGAAGAGGTTCAGCAAATACTCCAAGTAGCCGTAGGAGGGATGCCTTTAACGCAAACGGTTGAAGGTCGTGAGCGATATGGAGTACGCGTGCGTTACCCAAGAGAGCTAAGAGCCGACCCACAGGATCTTCAAAACATCTATGTGCCGGTTGGAAAAGGAAATCCCGTACCATTAGGAGAATTAGTGGATATACGTTACAAGCAAGGGCCGCAGGTTATTAAAAGTGAAGACACCTTTTTGGTAGGCTATGTCCTTTTTGATAAGCTAAACGATTTTGCGGAAGTTGATGTAGTTGAAAACGCTCAGGCATTAATTCAAGAAAAAATAGACAGTGGAGCGCTTTCAGTTCCTAAGGGTATCAGTTATCAGTTTACGGGAACTTATGAAAATCAAATTAGAGCTGAGAAAACACTTTCAGTTATTGTTCCCTTAGCGTTGGCAATTATTTTTTTAATCCTTTATTTCCAATTTAGGTCGGTATCTACTTCCTTAATGGTGTTCACTGGAATTGCAGTGGCTTTCTCTGGAGGATTTTTAATGATTTGGTTTTACGGACAAGATTGGTTTTTGAACTTTAGTTTCTTTGGTGAAAACCTAAGGCAAATGTTTCAGATGGATACTATCAATTTAAGTGTTGCCGTTTGGGTAGGATTTATAGCCCTCTTTGGTATTGCCACTGATGATGGTGTGGTAATGGCAACTTATCTAACGCAAACTTTTGATAAAAATGAACCGGAAAGCGTAAAGGAAATCCGAGCGTCTGTGTTAGAAGCAGGGTTAAAACGTATCCGTCCGTGTTTGATGACTACGGCTACTACTATTCTTGCGTTGTTACCAATTTTAACCGCTACAGGTAGGGGAAGCGATATTATGATTCCAATGGCTATTCCAAGTTTTGGTGGGATGTTAATTGCACTAATTACCCTATTTGTAGTTCCGGTTTTATTCAGCTGGAGACGAGAAGCAAAATTGAAAAAACGTTTAAATACTATTAACGAAAACTAGAGATTGGAAGTTGGAGGTTGGAAGTTGGAGAATGGAATTTAGATATTAGATATAGGGATTTTAAATGTTCTTAAAAAAAAATCAGAAGTTATGATAAAATCGTACAAGGATTTACAGGTACATAAGGAAGCGTTTTCGTTGGCCATGGATATATTTTGGCGAACAAGAAAATTTCCGCGGGAAGAAATATATTCACTCACTTCACAAATCGTGCGCTCCTCGCGTTCTGTTTCAGCTAACATTAGTGAAGGTTGGGGAAAACGACAATACGAGGCAGTTTTTAAACAGCAGCTTATAAATGCATTAGGTTCGAATTCCGAAACCCAAGATTGGCTAGACTATGCCTTGGCTTGTAATTATATAGAAAAAGAAGAGCATTGCGCACTTACTAAACGTAATGAACAAATAGGAAAAATGTTGACCAAATTATATCAAAACTGGAAAAGCTATGAATAAAATAAATTTCATAAAAGTAAAAGAGAATATACATATGTTAATGCTGCATTCCAGGCGTCCAGCATCCAGCATCCAGCTTCTATCTACATTATTTATAATGTTGATTAGTGGTTTTGGTTATTCACAAAATTTGCAAACCTATATTGAAGAAGCCCTAGAAAACAACCCAAATATTCAAGCGGTGGAAAAGCAACATGCAATTGCAACTGAAAAAATAGCTGAGGTTAATGCCTTACCCGATACTCAGTTTTCAGGAGGGTATATGTTTGGAGAAGGAAATATGCCGATGATGCAACAAGCAGAGTTTTCGGTTATGCAAATGCTGCCTTGGTTTGGAACTATTGCAGCACGTGAAAAATATGCAAATGCTATGGCTGACGCCGATTTAGTTGAGATTGAAATCGCTAAAAGAAAAATTGCCTTGGCCTTGTCGCAATCCTATTATCGTTTGTATGAAACAGCAAAAAAACAACAGGTATTAGATGCTAATATTGAACTTTTAAAGGTTTATGAGCAGATAGCTTTAACTTCTGTGGAAGTAGGACAAGCGTCTGCAGTTTCTGTATTGCGACTTCAAATGAGGCGAAATGATTTAGCCGAAAGGAAAGCGGTATTGGCACAGGATTTTGCTTCAGAGCAAATTGTCTTTAATAAAATTATAAACCGAAAAGAAGTTGTTGATATTCCTATTGTTGATAGCTTAATTATTCCAGAAAAAGAGGTAGAAATTGATTTTGAAAAATTAAATTTCCACCCCGAATTGACAAAATTTGAAGAGTTAAACAAAGTAGTTTCCCAAGCCGATGCTCTGAATAAAAAAGAAAGCGCACCGAATTTCGGAATAGGAGTAGAATATATGCTTTTTAATGAAGCCCCGAATATGGTTATGCCAATGGCGACGCTATCTATTCCTATTTTTAATAAAAAATACAAGTCCGTTGCGCGACAAAATAGATTGAGATTTGAGGAGCTAGATATTCAAAAAGAAGCTTCACAAAACACTTTAGTATCTCAACTGCAAACCGCTCTTAGAAATAGAAATTCGGCGCGAATCCGACTTGAAACTCAAGATAAAAACTTAAAACAAGCAGAAAACGCAAATGAAATTCTATTAAAAAATTACGAAACGGGCACTATCAATTTTAATGAAGTTCTAGATGTACAGGAACTACAACTTCAGTTTCAATTGAAGCGCATAGAGGCTGTTGCTGAGTATTTTAGGCAGTCCAGTATTGTAAAATATTATATTTCAAACCAATAATTTAATTTTTTAAAAAATATCGATATGAAAACTTCAGAACAACATTCAACTAAAAATGTATACACAAAATTTATTTTGATGCTCGCTGCTTCATTTGTGGCGATGTACATCACTATGTATTTAAATACATACCAGATAGACCACGTGTATTTTAGTCTTACAAGATTTTATATGTCTTGTTTAGGTATTTCAACTATGGCGGTGATTATGTGGTTTTTTATGCGAAAAATGTATCAAAACAAGAAAAAGAACATTGCAATACTATTGGGGAGTTTGGTTCTGTTTGTATCCGCTCTTGGGTTGGTTAGAGCTCAGAGTCCTATTGTTGGCGATGTATTATGGATGAGAGCAATGATACCGCATCATTCAATAGCAATTTTAACTAGTGAAAGAGCTGATATTAAAGATCCAGAGGTGAAAAAACTCGCAAACGACATTATTAAAGCACAAGAAAAAGAAATAGCCGAAATGAAGGCTATGATTAAACGATTAGAAAACAATAAGTAAAATAGAAAATAAGATGAATAAAAATATTATCTATATAGCAATAGCTCTAATTGTTGGGCTTTTGGGTGGCTTTCTATTATTTGGCGGAGATGCTAAAACCACAACAGCTGGTCACGAGCATTCAGGAGAATCGATAGCTAATGAAATGTGGACTTGCTCTATGCATCCTCAAATTATGCAACCCGAACCGGGAAATTGCCCGATATGTGGGATGGATTTAATTCCCGCAGAATCGGGAGCTGAAGGACTTGCCTTAAACGAAATAAGAATGACTAATAATGCTATGGCATTGGCAAATATTCAGACTGTAATAGTTGGGAATGCTGTGGATGAAGACGAAAATAGTATGTCTCTTTCCGGTAAAATTATGCCTAATGAAGAAGCTAACGCAGTACAGGCAAGCTATTTTGAAGGAAGAATAGAGCGATTAAATGTAAATTTTACAAGTGAGAAAGTGAATAGAGGTCAGTTGCTGGCGACAATTTACGCTCCATCCTTAGTTGCTGCTCAGCAAGAACTATTAACAGCAGCCTCAATGAAAGAATCGCAACCTATATTGTATAAGGCAGTTCGAAATAAATTAAAACTGTGGAAGCTCTCAGAAGCTCAAATCAATCAGATTGAAACCACAGGAAAGGTTAGAGAGAAGTTCCCCATTTACGCAACGGTTTCTGGAACAGTTTCAGAAAAATTGGCAGAAGAAGGCGATTATGTTAAACAGGGGCAACCAATTGTAAGAGTAAGTGATTTAGGAACAGTTTGGGCTATGTTTGACGCCTATGAAAACCAGATTTCTCAATTAAAAGAAGGTCAGAAAATTACAGTTACTACAAATGCCTATCCAAACAAGGAGTTTGAAGCCACGGTATCTTTTATAGATCCAATTTTAAACACTCAATCTAGAACTGTTGCTGTAAGAGCTACATTAAATAATAAAGAAGGGTTGTTTAAACCTGGAATGTTTGTTACTTCTAAAGTAAATCTTCCTAAAAATACCGGGAATGAACCGACTATTAGCGTTCCTGCTACAGCGGTACTATGGACGGGAAATAGATCTTTGGTTTATGTAAAAACAAATCCTAACGAACCAATATTCGAAATGCGCGAAGTGAGCTTGGGCGTGAAAACTGGTGAAAACTATATAATTACAGATGGCCTTTCCAATGGAGAAGAAGTAGTTGTTAATGGTACATTTACGGTAGATGCCGCAGCACAACTTCAAGGGAAAAAGAGTATGATGAATTCACAAGATCACACTCAGAATGATACTTCTACGAAATTAGCCGATATAGGAAGACAAAGAGTACCTTCAGAATTTCAAAAACAGTTAAAAGCAGTTTTTGATGACTATATGGTAATTGAAAAAGCGTTGGTAAATGATGATTCAGAAAAACCTCAGGCAGCGGCTTCAAACTTACTGAAAAGTATACAAAAAGTTGACATGAAACTTTTAAAAGAGGAGCCAGGTCACAGCCATTGGATGCAATTGGAAAAGGAACTTCAAAATGCAGCACAAGCAATCTCTAAAACTTCAGATATTAAAGAGCAAAGAGATAATTTTGAAAACTTATCGAACTATTTAATAAACGCCGTAAAAACCTTTGGGATAAATCAAAAGGTGTACGTTGATTTTTGTCCGATGGTAAATAGCGATAAAGGGGCATTTTGGTTAAGTACTGAAGAAGGTATTTTAAACCCGTATTATGGGGCCTCGATGTTAAAATGTGGTGAAGTAACCGATGAAATAGATTAAGGCCGATAGCTTTCATTCAAACAAATAAAAAAACCCACAACAAAAAAGTTGTGGGTTTCCTTTTGCGGAGAAAGAGGGATTAATAAATTGATCCCAACAAGAAATCCAGTACAAGCATAGAAACCCACACATCGCCAGAAAAAGGCGATGCTGAGTTTTTTATTTAGTTCCACTCCTTTCAAGCCGAAGGGGCTTGAGTCGTTTCACTAAACAAAAAACCCACAACAAAAAAGTTGTGGGTTTCCTTTTGCGGAGAAAGAGGGATTCGAACCCCCGGAGGTGTGACCCTCAACAGTTTTCAAGACTGCCGCATTCGACCACTCTGCCATTTCTCCTGTGGTATGCGTTTCATAAGCGTTTTGCTTACGAGACTGCAAATATAAAAAGCTTTTTTAAATATCCTATTCATTTTTTAAAGTTTTTATTTGTTAAAATTTTAGTTGGCTAATGCACCGAAATAAAAGGCTTTGCAACAATTTGAAAATAAGAATATTGCATAAACAACAGTACAGTAATTTTTTCATTAACTTTAAAGAACTAATTATACCAAATGAAGCTTTTTACGTTAATTGTCACATTATCCTTGGCAAACTTTGTCTTTTCGCAAAGTAAAAAACAGGTGGCCTTTAGAGAACTTACCGTAGAACAAGGTTTATCGCAAAATAGTGTGGTAAGTATAGCACAAGATAGTACTGGATATATGTGGTTTGCCACTCAAGACGGACTCAACAAATACGATGGACGCGATTTTACGCATTACGATATTCAATTTGAAGATGTTACGCGTGCAACCTATAGCAAATTGGGGAAAATATACGTATCGAGAAACGGAGATATTTGGATAACTTCCAATTCTGGAAATTTAGAAAAGTATAATTCGGAGACTAATAGTTTTAAAATTATTTCAAATCTCGAAAATATAAGTACACTTATACAAAACTCATCAGATAACTACTACTTAGGAACTTTTGAAAATGGTATTTATAAAATTAATAGCCAAACAAAAGACACTATTCAATTTTTAAATTCAAAAGATGCTCGACAAACTATTTACGATTTTCTACAAACTGATCATCAAACCATCCTGGCTACTACCGAAAATGGTTATTTCAAAATACAAAATGATACATATGAGTACCACCAAATTTTTCCTGCTACAAACTTTAGTGCGCTTGCCCAATCCACTAATAATACGATTTATATAGGGAGCTATGGAAATGGACTATTTATAAAAGAACAACAAAACGAATCACCAACAAGATTTCTAGGGTTTAAGGATGCCAAACTTCCAGAAAACTTAATCATTCAAGATCTTTTAATAGACAATAAAAATCAGTTGTGGATCGCTACTTATGGCCAAGGTGCCTATTTGGTAAATTTTGAAAATGAGACTATTCAAAATTTTACCGAAAACAAGAACAATCCTTATGCATTGCACTACAATGATGTTTTGTGTTTGTATGAAGACAATACAGGCACAATATGGATAGGTACAGATGGTTCAGGTTTAAGTTATTATGATGAGTTTTTGGTGAAGTTTAACGTGCTTACTAATGATCAGATTCCGCTTAACGTAAATGTTGATGTAATCAGGTCTATAGCAAAAGATAAAACGAATAACCTTTGGGTAGGTACTTCAGGAAAGGGCTTAACTCGATTAAGTATTGATAAGCAAGATTATTTCACTTACAGATCTAATGATTCTGAACTTTTAAGTGATAGAATCATGAGTCTTTTATATGACGATGATTCCTTGTGGATAGGTCATCAATCGGAAGGGCTACAATTGTTAGATTCCGATGGAAATTTTACATCCTTTAAGGATACCTCATCATATACGATATGGAAAATATACAAAGATGATTATGGAGCTATTTGGCTTGCAACACGCGATCACGGACTTATTAAGTTCGATAAAAATTTTGGAATTCTCAATCAATATACAATTGACAATTCATACATCACTTCAAACAATATTCGAACCGTGGAAAGTGGAGGGGACAAATATCTTTGGATTGGCACCGAAGATGACGGTCTGTTTAGGTTGAATAGAGTAACAAAAGAGTTAACGAAAATTGAATCTTTTAACAGTAATATAAAGTCGCTTTATTTTGATGGAACTTACCTTTTTGTTGGTACCAATGGCGACGGTTTAAAAATTTATCATCCTGAAGATGAAACCATTTTAAAACTCACAACTAAAGAAGGACTTCCAAATAATGTAGTTTATGGTATTCTTCCCGATGACGAAGGGTATTTATGGGTGAGTAGTAATAAAGGAATTTCAAAGTTGAAATTTAATGATAACACAATTTCAGTAATTGAAAACTACAGTAATTATGATGGCTTACAGGCATTTGAATTTAATACAGGCGCCTATTATAGAGATGAAAATGGAATCTTGTATTTCGGAGGTTTGCAAGGATTAAATTGGTTTAATCCGAATCAGCTAACCTTAAACCCAATTAAGCCAAAAACTGTAATTACAGGTATTCAAGTGTTTAATAAAAACCGAGCACTTTCACCAGATTTGAATTTAAAACACAGTGAAAACACGGTTACATTTACATTTTCGTCACTTCATTTTTCACAACCTGAGCGCAATCAGTTTAAGTACCGACTTTTAAACAACGATGAAGATTGGATATTTTCGGGTAATAGCAATATAGCGCATTACACCAATTTGCCGCCTAATGATTACGAATTTCAAGTTATTTCGAGTAACTATGATGGAGTTTGGAATACTACCCCAAAAACGTACTCTTTTACAATTTTAAAACCGTGGTACGGAACTATTTTGGCAAAAGCCATCTATATATTGTTGTTTTTGCTTTTTGGATTTTACCTATACAGATATTTAAAATGGCGATGGGAAATAAAAAACCAGTTGCGATTAGAACACGAGGAAACCAAGCGTTTGAAAAAGCTTGAGGAATTTAGGACAAAACTTTACACAAACATTTCTCACGAGTTCCGAACGCCATTAACTCTTATCTCTGGGCCGATAGAAAACCAACTTTCGAAACCTAAAATTTCTAAAACTGATAAAAAGGAGCTTTCACTTGTAAAGCAGAATGCCGATAGACTGTTAAGTTTGGTAGAACAGATGCTCGATTTGTCGATGATAGACTCTGGGCAACGGAAACTAGCAGTAAAGCAAGGAAATCTTTCGATAGTGTTAAAACAATTAATCAGTGCTTTTCAATATAAAGCTTCAGAAAAGAACATTACTATTTCTAGTAAAATTCAAAGTTTGGAGCGTGTGTGGTTTGATAAGGATGTGATAGAAAAAATTGTATCCAACTTGCTTTCTAACGCTATAAAATACGCGCCTCAGGAAAGTAAGATATTGTTTGAGGCAAGTAGGCAGGATAAAAGTTTGGTGCTATCTATAATTAATAAAAGTGAATCTGTTGGAAAAACAGACTTAAGCAAACTCTTTCGCCGCTTTTATCAAGACAATAAACTTTCGGAAGGAGTGGGGGTAGGTCTTGCACTGGTTAGAGAATTGGTTGCACTGTCAAAAGGAAGTATTATAGCTAATAACATAGCCGATGATAAGATTCAATTTACCGTATCTCTTCCTATTAATAAAGAATCTTTTAGCGACGATGAAATTATTTTGACAGAAGAAATAGTAAGCAGCAAAACTCCTTTAAAACCTTCGATAAAAGTTTCAGAAAAAGATAAACCGTTATTGCTAATTGTGGAAGACGAAGAGGATATTCGCGCATTTATAATTTCCATTTTTAAACATGACTATCGCATTGTTGAAGCTGAAAACGGACAGTTAGGAATAGAAAAGGCGTTATCACAAGTTCCAGATCTAATTATTAGCGATATTATGATGCCTGAAGTTGATGGGATAGAACTTTGCAATTCTCTTAAAACAAATGAGCTTACTAGTCATATCCCAATAATACTTCTCACAGCCAAAGTAGGCGAAGAAAGCGAAATTAAGGGTATAAAAACTGGGGCCGATGCCTACGTTACTAAGCCATTCAACAGTGAGAAACTAAAATTAAGAGTTGAAAAGCTCATTGAAAACAGAAAGCAGCTTCAAAAACACTTCAGTAAAACCTTGAGTATAAATCCAAAATTGGCTATTACCTCGGCCGAAAGTGATTTCTTAAACCGTTTAAAAACAGTTCTTGACGATCAAATTACTAACCCTGAATTTACTAGCAATCAGTTTGCTGAACTTATGCTTATGAGTCGCACCCAGCTTCATCGAAAACTTAAAGCTTTAACAGGAATGTCTGCAAGTGAATTTATTCGCTCGCAACGATTAAAGTTGGCCGTTGGTCTCCTTAAAGAGTCCGATGCGACTATTTCAGAAATTGCTTATCAGGTTGGATTTAATACCCCTTCTTATTTCAGTAAGTGTTTTAGAGAAATTTATAACTGCACACCGAACGAGTATCTCTCAAGTATCTAATAACTAATACTTAACCGTGTAATTCTTACTGTTGAAACATACGTATAATGTTTTGGCACATATCTTCTATGTTACGCTTTTAATTCACTTTAGCTTTGGTTAAGAAAAGCACATTATATGAAAACTCCCATTCAAGATGATAATAAAGTTGATGAAGTATATATGAGTATTGACCATCTAAAAGTGGGGAATTATGTGTTAAAAATTCTCTATAAAAACAAAGTAATTAAAACTATCAAATTTCAAAAAATCTAAAACCACCATTAACTAAATCAAAAAATTATGAAAAATTCAATTAAAATTATCTATTTGCTGTTTCTGTCACTTTTAGTGAGTTGCTCCTCTGATAATGAAGATACAGCACCGCCACAATTTACCTTAGATAACATTCAAGGAGATTGGTATAGAGTAGGAGGCAATAATCCTGAATATAACGGAATGTTGGTAAATGTTGTAGATAACACAGGTACCGTTATAAATCCAGCTAATTCGACTTTTAACGCAGGAGATATAAAATGGAAAACAATAGTAGCAAAGCAAAATAACACATACGATCATAAGGAATTGGGAAGTGATAACGATTATTATGATGCTACTATGAAATTAGACGTTGATGATACGCTTCGAATTTCTGTAGGGAATAGCGGGTCGGGTAATGTACAGAAATGGGTACGACAATTATCAGAATTAAATGACTGTAGTCCTTATGAAGTTGGGGATTATACAGCAACTAAAAATGGGACTTGGTTAGAAGTGAATGACGAGCACAATTACCCTGGTTTGCTGACTGCCGTTTCTGACGCGGGAGGAGGATACTACACTGTTTTGTTGACAAATGATAGCGGGGTTGTTCCTTGGATGACAATAAGATCATCAGATGATCCTTATGGTTCAATTTCGAGTGGTACGGCAATAGGAAGCCAGACTCCCACGGAAAGAAAAACGAGCTTTTTGGTGCACCCAGGAGTAAGTTATGATGTAGATGCTATCTATTCGTCTTACATAAATGTAGATCATCCTGTTAATTATACTATTGAATATACCTTTACAGGCAGAATGGATTGTTACGAGCCAAATGATTTTATAGAGGATGCAAAAGCAATTCCTAAAAATGAAAGTATTGAAGCTTATGCAATTACTGGATATAAATTTAACTACAATGATTCAGGTTCTCCACAAACTCATGATTATTATAAAGTGCAAGTTTTTGAACCAGCAAAATTACAAATGGAACTTCTTCAAGTACCTACATCAATAAAATTACGTGTTAATATGTTAAAGTCCGATGGAGTGGTTTTAGGGGTAAATTATGATGTTATTTCTGGCGATGTTAATGAAGATGGCGGTAAGTTTTACACTACTACAACTCAAGTGCTAGAGCCTGGAATTTATATTTTAAAAGTAGAGGTAGCAGGTTCGAGAAAAACAGTTATCAACCAATGGAATAATGAAAGTATTCCTGATCATTGGGATACACCGTATAAATTTAAAGTAACAACAGTTCAGTAAACACAAATCTTAGGGTTAAATATTATAAGGTGTAATAAATTAAATAAATTACATTACATATTAACTCATTAAATAATTTTTCAATTGTTTATTTAGCAGTAATGGAATAGCGATAAAAGTTCAAAATTTTTATCGCTATTTTTGCATTTAATATTAATTCATTTTTTAAATGACTTCTACTACTATTGAAAAATTGCAGTGGCGTTACGCAACAAAAAAATTTGATCCTTCTAAGAAGCTTTCATCGGAAAAGTTAAATGTTTTAAAAGAAGCATTTAACCTCACAGCAACTTCTTTTGGCTTGCAACCTTTAAAGTTAGTAGTTGTTAGTAACTCCGAAATTAAACAGCAGTTAATGCCGATTACGTATAATCAGCCTCAAGTACGAGATGCGTCTCACGTTTTAATTTTATGCATTGAAAAAAGTATCAATGAAGAATTTATTATAGACCATTTTAAAAGAGTAGAAGGCTTGCGAAAGACTCCACGAACTATTCTGGAACCTTTTGAAAAAAATCTAATCGATTCGTTTACAGAAAAAGATAGTTCAGAAATAAAAGATTGGATGATTAACCAACTCTATTTAACCCTTGGAGCACTTCTAACGGTGTGTGCTGTCGAGAAAATAGACGCCTGCCCAATGGAAGGATTTGAACCGAAAAAATACGATGCTTTACTTGGTCTTGACAAAAAAGGATTAGAATCTGTTATTGTATTGCCAGTTGGATATCGCGATGAGTCAGATTTTTTTATAAATCTTAAAAAAGTACGTCGTGGAGTTGATGAATTAACCATAGAGTTCAAATAAATTTAGCTTGAATAAAGTCAAAGGGTTCGGGAAACTATGACGAAATAGAATATGAAGTGTAAGTTTATAGTTGAAATACTAAGTCAATTATCCCTTTAAACCTTTTCAAAAAATATTAATTATTATAAATATAAAACATGCCAGGATTTGAAATTTTTGGCGCTGAAGAGCGCAAACAAGTAAATGATGTGTTGGAAACAGGTGTTTTAATGCGCTATGGTTTTGACGGAATGCGAAACAATCATTGGAAAGCCAAAGAATTTGAATCGCTTTTCGCTAAAAGAATGGACGCGGAATACTGCCAATTAGTTTCTAGTGGTACAGCAGCTTTAACTCTAGCCTTAGCCTCTGCTGGAATTGGGGCTGGGGATGAGGTTATCATGCCAACATTTACTTTTGTAGCAAGTTTTGAATCTATTTTAGCGCTGGGCGCTGTTCCTATTTTGGTAGATATCGATGAAACTTTAACGCTTGATCCCAAAGCTGTAGAGGCTGCAATTACTGAAAAAACAAAGTGCGTTATGCCTGTGCATATGTGCGGTTCTATGGCAGACTTAAGAACCTTAAAAGCGATTTGCGATAAACACAATTTAATTCTCCTCGAAGATGCCTGCCAAGCTTTAGGTGGTACGTATGAAGGAAAACCCCTAGGTAGCTATGGCGACTTAGGATGCTTTTCTTTCGATTATGTAAAAACGATTACCTGTGGGGAAGGCGGTGCCATTATTACAAATAATAAAGAATACGCAAAAAACGCAGATCACTATCAAGATCACGGACACGATCATGTTGGAAACGATCGCGGAGCAGAATCGCATCCCTTTCTAGGATACAATTTTAGAATATCCGAATTGAATGCCGCAGTCGGTTTGGCACAGCTCGAAAAATTAGATGGAATATTAAATACTCAGAAGGAAAACTACACAATACTTCGCGAAGCTTTAGAGTCTATTGAAGGCGTGACTTTTAGAAAAGTGCCTGAGGGTGGAGAAGAAAATTATTCTTTTTTGAGTTTTTTCCTGCCAAACGAAGATTTAACGAAAAAAGCCCATAAAGCACTTTCTGATGCTGGTGTCGATGCTTGTTTTTATTGGTATACCAATAATTGGCATTACATAAATGGTTGGGAACACCTAAGAAATCAAAAGAGCTTAGGCAACCTTTCTTCGGAAGTGAAAAACCAAATGCAAGACTTAAACAATACCGATTTTTCCAAAAGTCATGCAGTGATGAGCCGTACAATTTCTTCATTAATTAAAATTGGCTGGACTGAAAAAGAGGTTCAAAAAAGAGCCGAAGCAATGAAACAAGCGATTATCTCAGTTTTATAGATTTTCGTCACTATTTATTAAAAGTCGTCTAATGTTGTTTTAGACGACCTTTTTGTTTTTAAATACTTCTAATTACCATTGAGAAAGCCACAATTTGCTTTTACTTCAGGTGTTTTCGGAAAATGAAACATTTCTTTCAACTTTTGAAACATGTGTGATAATGACTTAACATGTACGTCTTTAGCTTAGTGATGTAGAATGATTTAAACATTACTTATGAAAACTAAAAACATACTTATAGCATTTGTCTTCCTTTTAATAGGAACCAATATTCAAGCTCAAATATTAGATAAAATAACTAAAAGGGCTGAACGCAGTGTAGAGCGAACGGTGCTAAATAGAACAGATAGAGAGGTTTCAAAACAAACAAATAAAACCATTGATGGGGTAATTGAAGGTGATAAAGAAAAAAATACGAAGAAGACTCCTAAGAAATCCAAAACTAAAAAGAAAACCAGAAATCCGAATATAATCGGAGGTAATATGGATGGAATTCCTGATAGTTATAACTTTCAGTATTCATTAGATATGAAAATAACCTCAGACGGAAATACTTCTAATTTAAAATATTTTGCTGCACCTAATGCGAGTTATTTCGGAACTGGAGTAGCAGGTCAAAACAATAGTGTTATTGTTTACGATATAGAAAATCAAGCTATGATAACTTTTATGAATAGTAATGGACAAAAAATGGCAATGAAGATGAATATGCCCTTACAAGAAGAAATGCAAGAAATGATTAATCAAAAAGGCAGTAATAGTAGAGTTGATGGCATGAAGTATATCCCAATTGAAGGCAAGACCCTTTTAGGGTATAAATGTAAAGGATATTTGGTAAAACAGGAGGAGGGTACAAGTAAGATTTATATTACAAATGAAGCTCCAATTGGTTTTTTAGGAATGCTAGCTAGTGTTAATGCCATAGGTGACGACAAAAATACTATAGACATTCCATTTGATGAGAACTCAACGATTATGGAGATGGAGTTTACTTCAAACTCAAAAAACAGAGATGATATACATTTACTGTGTACTGCTATAGAAAAACATCAATTTACTATTAATAGAAACGAATATCGCGGATTGTAAAACAACTTGTAAAGTTAAAATCAGGACAAATAGTTAATCATTGAAATTAATATTATGAAATCAATCGCAATAATATTTCTCGCTTTAATATATCTCACTAGCTGTAAAGACAGTAAAAGTTCTGATATTAATACAAGTGTAAATCACGATACCCATACAAACACTGAGAAAGCAATAAACAGTAACAATAAAACTCAGGATAACGAAAATAAAAGGGATTCGAAAATTAAAGAATCTCAAGAAGATTGGTATTGGAAAAATACTATTATGAGTAAAAACAACTCCTTCAATAATTGGCAAGAAGGAGCGGTAGAATTAGTTATGTTATTCAAAATCAAAGGAAATGATATGCATCCTAGAACCATAAAAGTGGGGACTATCAATGCTTCAGGAGAAGTTAATATTAATTTACCCTCAGAATTAAAAACAGAACGAAAATTAGATAATCTGGGAAACCTTGTTTTTTTCGACATTACTGATATTTCAAATTTTAATTATGAAAATGGAAATACTGGTTATTTCTCAAATACATCATTTCAGGTTCTCAAGAATGGCAATGCTATAGGTAATTTAACTATGGGTAATTCGGTGCGAACTACTTATAATCTAACGAATCAAAGCAATTTAACACAAGGGGATGAGGGATACCTTGTTTACTTGGTTTATGTTGATGAAAAAGCTGCGATGAAAGGAAATGAAACTACTACTGTAAAAGCGAGAAGAGATGGTACAAATACTATTGATGCAGAAACAACTGTTGTTTACAATTTAAATTTTAAACCAGGTTGGAATTATGTAAAAACTGAAGTAATGGGTAGATACAATCTAGAACACGAAAGAGGCTTGGATGTATCTTGGTTCAAAAAACACGAACATACTACAATCCCTAATAAACCTCTAGAAGCCGAATATTTCTTCAGAAAAAATTCATATTAATTAAATTC
This sequence comes from Aequorivita sediminis, assembly GCF_032080575.2. Taxonomy (NCBI): domain Bacteria; kingdom Pseudomonadati; phylum Bacteroidota; class Flavobacteriia; order Flavobacteriales; family Flavobacteriaceae; genus Aequorivita; species Aequorivita sediminis. The sequence continues at coordinate 35,107 of NZ_JAVLSO020000008.1, forward strand.
TGTTTTTATTGAATATAACATCTTCAGTTGTACAGCATTGCAAGGTGCGGATAAAAACTCCAAATTATTGATACGCTTTAACTCGTATTAACTCGTATTAACTCGTAGATTTTCAGCTTCTAATACTTCAAAATAGGGGAGGAATGTAAACTTCTCAATTTTCTCTATTCAACTTACAACATTTTGTTAACGATTATCTATGGAATATTCCCGATATTTGTTTTTACCCAAAATTTAAAAACTCTAATTAACAAACTATGGGAATGAACAAAAACACTGTATTGGCATGGGCAACATTTATAATGATTGTAGTAGGTTTAGTTCTTATTGGCTTAGGTGCCTTTCGGTACGATGATATTGCTGGTTGGGGCTTCGCTTCAGTAGGTATTGGCTTTTTTGCTATTGCTTGGGTTTTTAACGCATTAAAAGGGAGAGTTTAAAAAAGCAATTTGTAATCAGTAAAAAGTTTAATTTATATAAATTTTTTATTGTTTTCGGTTTAATATTATGTCTGAAGAAAAACTAATACGAGAAAGACTTTCAAAGCATCTTTACGGTGGAGAGGCCTTTATGCCCGTGATGGAAATGTTGGATAAAATTTCTTTTGAAGATATCAATACTCGTCCAGCCAATTTGCCTTACTCTTTTTATGAATTGTTTTTTCATATTGTTTTTACTCAAAAAGACATTGTAAAGTTCACCTGTTCTGATGACTACATCACACCAAAATGGCCAGATTTTTATTGGCCCAAAGAAAAAATATGTAAGAATGCTGAAGAATGGGAAACCCTAAAAGCTGAATATATTACAGACCGCGAACGTTTAAAAAACTTCCTTTTAGATGAGAAAAATCAACTAACCAAAGCAGTCAAAAATGGAAAAGGAGAACAAACACTGCTACGCGAATTGCTCCTCGTAATTGAACACACTGCGTATCACACTGGACAAATGCTAATTGTATTAAGACTTCTTAATCTTCATTAAATGGTTATTAGTTTCTAGTTTAAAATGAATCAATTTCAGTGCTTAAAAATCACATTTATAACGCTTGCGACAAAAAATAATAGAGAGTAATCTCAACAATAAATAATAAATTACAATCAATAATTATGTCTGACGATAAAAAAGTAATCTTCTCGATGTCTGGGTTAACAAAAACCTATCAAAGTGCCCAGACTCCTGTACTTAAAAATATATATCTAAGTTTCTTCTACGGTGCCAAAATTGGTATTCTTGGTTTAAACGGAAGTGGTAAATCTACATTGCTTCGCATTATTGCAGGAGAAGAAAAAAACTACCAAGGCGATGTGGTTTTCGCTCCTGGATATACAGTAGGGTACTTAGAACAAGAGCCAAAACTAGACGAATCTAAAACTGTGCTTGAAGTTGTAAAGGAAGGAGTGCAAGAAGTTGTTGACGTGCTTGATGAGTACAATAAGATTAACGACATGTTCGGGCTTCCTGAAGTGTATGAGAATCCTGATAAGATGGAGGAGTTGATGAATAAACAAGCAAAGCTTCAGGATAAAATTGACGCGACTAACGCTTGGGAACTCGATACCAAATTAGAAATAGCAATGGATGCGCTTCGTACTCCAGAGCCAGATAAGCTTATTAGTGTACTATCAGGAGGTGAAAGACGTCGTGTAGCATTGTGTAGGTTGCTTCTTAGAGAACCAGATGTACTATTGCTGGATGAGCCTACCAACCACTTGGATGCAGAGAGTGTTCATTGGTTAGAGCATCATTTAGCAGAATATAAAGGAACTGTAATTGCCGTTACTCACGACCGTTACTTCCTAGATAACGTTGCTGGTTGGATTTTAGAACTAGATAGAGGTGAAGGTATTCCTTGGAAAGGAAATTACTCATCTTGGTTAGATCAAAAATCGAAGCGATTAGCACTAGAGCAAAAGCAAGCTGGAAAACGTCAAAAAACGCTTGAACGTGAGTTGGAGTGGGTTCGTCAAGGAGCTAAAGGTCGCCAAACAAAACAAAAGGCACGTTTACAGAATTACGACAAGCTTTTAAGTCAAGATCAAAAGCAATTGGATGAGAAGTTAGAAATCTACATCCCTAATGGACCAAGACTGGGAACAAATGTTATTGAAGCGAATGATGTTTCCAAGGCATTTGGCGATAAGCTGCTTTATGAAAACTTAAACTTTAAATTACCACAGGCAGGTATTGTAGGTATTATCGGTCCTAACGGAGCAGGTAAAACAACCATTTTTAAGATGATTATGGGGGAAGAAACCCCAGACAAAGGAACTTTTGAAGTGGGTGAAACTGCTAAAATTGCTTACGTAGATCAAACACACTCTAATATAGATCCTGAAAAAACCATTTGGGAGAACTTCAGCGATGGTCAAGAGCTTATTATGATGGGTGGCCGACAAGTAAACTCTAGAGCTTATTTAAGTCGTTTTAACTTCAGTGGTAGCGAGCAAAACAAAAAAGTATCTATGCTTTCTGGTGGAGAAAGAAACCGACTTCATTTAGCTATGACGTTAAAAGAAGAAGGAAACGTTCTCCTGCTTGATGAGCCAACAAACGACTTAGATGTTAACACCTTACGAGCGTTAGAGGAAGGTTTAGAAAACTTTGCTGGCTGTGCTGTAGTAATTAGCCACGACCGTTGGTTTTTAGATAGAATTTGTACTCACATTTTAGCTTTTGAAGGTAATAGTGAAGTGTATTATTTCGAAGGAGGCTTTAGTGAATATGAAGAGAATAAAAAGAAACGCTTAGGCGGCGACTTGATGCCGAAACGTATTAAATACAAAAAACTAATTAGATAAATTATGTGGAAATATTTTATTGCGCTTGGTTTAATAGTAACGATTTCATCCTGTGGATCTAAAAATACCGCTATGAAATCGTCTAAGGCCGCTAAGGAAATTGTATTAGGGAAAAGTGAAGTTGTATCTTACAAAAGTTTAGGTAACGGCGTGGCTTCAGTATCTTTAAAACTCTATGAGAACAACACCTTTTTATTCGACTTTAAAAGTATTCCGCAGCCTGGTTCAAACGACAAACCTGTGGTAATTTCTGAAAAAGGAACTTACACATCTGATGGAAGTTGGAAGACTTTAAATTTTGTAAAACCAAAGTTTTCGCTAGCTGCAATTTTTGACGCTCAGTACGGTGATGCTTCACACTTTACCGTAATAAGCAACGATAAAGTAAAGATAAACTCCTCAAAACCCGCCTTGCCAATTTGGGGTGTAGTTTGTGAGAAAAAATAAATTATTGTCTGTTAGAACTAAAATACAAGCATTTGCAAAGTATTCGTTCTAACAGACTTTTTTATTGTATTATCTTTTAAAACGGATTAAGAAATCACATCGCTTACTAAATAAGCGATAGCCTTTCCAACTTGGTTTGGTGCAACCCCAGCAGAAGGAGCACCTTCGCAAAGATGAACATAGCTCGCGTTTTTGTTTTTAGCGAAATAGGAGACGAATTGTCGCGCTTGCGTTACTGAAAAACCACTTGGTGTAATTGCACTACTTCCCATTATTTCAATAGCATCCATATCCAATTCAATCCCAAAGTTATCCTTACTACAAAAGCTTTCACTTTCGGCTAATGCTTCAGAAAAGCTTTTGTTTTGATTAATTGCTATATCCTCAAAAAGATTAAATTTCACTTTCTCAGGATTGTTTTTCATCGAAGCAAATACGACTTCAGAAGTGTAGTTTCTATGAAGCCCGAATATAAAATACTTGCTTAAAAACCCTTCTTCAAAAGCATAAGAAAATCCGTTGCCACTGTGGCGGTGTTCTAAGGCACGAAAATCTGTATGTGCATCAAAATTTATACAGTTTATAGGTTTTTTTAATCCTTCAGAAGTTCCTTTTATATTTCCGTAACTATTATTGTGGCCTCCACCTATAATTATCGGGAATTTTCCAGCTGCAACTATTGCTTTTATAACTTCGGCTACTTTATGGTCTATTTGAAATACAAGTTCACCAAGTTTTTCGGCATAATGTTTATCTGCTTTTGAAATATTTTCTACCTGCTTCATCTGAGTGTCGCAGTCTATTTCCCCTAAAAGAATAACATTCTCAGCATTTGTTAAGTGATTGTGCTGAATATTTAAAATACTCCCTAATGCAGTGTTCCAAGCCTTTGAAGTTCCTGGATTCCCATAATTTGCACGAACGCCAATATCCTCAGGGATACCTAGTAAAACGTAATTAGACGAATGATTCTTTAAGCTTTCAAGAGAATCAACGAAACCAACTTTTTCACCAAATTTAGTTTCACCAGCGCGCTTATTGATATAAGGAGCGGCATCTTTTTCGGAGTAAATTTTAATTAAATTCATTTTACTTCCTTACCATTAATTATAACAGCATCAATCATATTGCTTCCGAATGCATAAGGCAAATAACCATACGATGGAATTGGCTTTGTAATGATGAGGTTTGCCGCTTTTCCTTTTGTAATACTTCCATGAGTATCACTTAAGCCCATTGCATATGCTCCATTGATAGTAGCAGCATTAATAGCTTCCTCTGGAGTTAGTCGCATTTTAATACAAGCGGTTGCCACCACAAAATTCATGTTTCCACTTGGCGTAGAACCAGGGTTGTAATCGGTTGCAAGCGCTAAAGGAAGCCCTGCGTCAATCATTTTTCTTCCAGGTGCATACGGGATACTTAAAAAATATGAACAAGAAGGAAGCGCCACTGGCATGGTATCACTGTTTTTTAAAGCGTCTATATCTTCATCCGTCATTACTTCTAAATGATCTACACTTAATGCTTTGTGTTTTACTGCCGATTCAATTCCGCCAATACTATTAAATTGATTAACGTGTACTTTTGGAATTAGGTTGTATTTTTTTCCTTCTTCGAGTAAACGCTCCATATCTGCAACTGAGAAATAACCTTCCTCACAAAAGATATCTACATATTCGGCAAGACCTTTTTCAGCTACTTTTGGAAGCATTTCGTTACACAATAAATCCATATATCCATCTTTGTTTCCCTTGTATTCTGTAGGAATTGCATGCGCACCTAAGAATGTAGTTTTGATAGTTATTGGATAATTCTCAGAAAGTTTTTTAGCTACACGAAGCATTTTCATTTCAGCTTCTGTAGTAAGTCCGTACCCACTTTTAATTTCTAAAGCGCCAGTACCTAAACTCATTATTTCCTCTAAACGAGTTGCCGATTGATTGTATAATTCTTCTTCAGAAGTTTCTTGAAGTTTTTTCGCACTATTTACAATCCCACCTCCTTTTTCGGCTATTTCTTGATACGTAAGACCGTTTATTCTATCTACAAATTCTTGTTCTCTATTTCCAGCATAAACCAAATGGCTATGACTGTCGCACCAAGCCGGAAGCACCATTTTACCTGAACAGTCTAGGGGTTTAAAACCTTCATATTCTTTCAGATTGTCCATAGTACCGTAGTCTTCAATCTTCCCATTGTTTAAAAACACCCAAGCATTTTTAAGTGTAGGGAGATCTTTCATCTCTTTTCCACTTAATTTTAAAGGAGAGTTTTCACGTACTTGGAGTAATTCTTTTATGTTAGTGAGTAGTAATTTCATTGTCTTTTATTAATTCTTGTAATTTTTTATAAAGATAAAGAAAGTAAATTCTATAAGAGAAGAGGCAAATATATAAATTGAAGTTAACCGAGCAGAAATGATATTTAAGAATATATCGAGCCTTGGAAATAGGTTTTGATATTCTGAAATTTCTTCTTTGTAATTTATATCTTTAAAGCTTCTGAATTACTAAACTATGAAATCTAAAAAACTAGGGCTCAACTCCATTTGTACGCATGTAGGTGAATTAGAGGATAAACAGTTTAAAGGAGCTATTTCGCCACTGTACATGTCGAGTAGCTATGCTTTTGAAGACGTTGAGGTAAAGCGATATCCGCGATATTTTAATACACCTAATCAAGAGGCGCTTTGCAAGAAAATTGCGATGTTGGAAAAATGTGAAGCAGCCCTTATCTTCGGAAGTGGAATGGCAGCAGTTAGCACAACAATGTTGGCGTTTCTTCACAAAGGCGACCATGTAGTGCTACCTCAAACTTTATATGGAGGGACTTATAATTTTGTAGTTGAAGAGTTTCATAAATTTGGAATAGAATATTCATTTACTGAAGGGTTTTCGGAAAAGGATTTTTCAGAGAAAATTCAGATGAATACAAAAGTGATATTTGTTGAAACGCCATCCAACCCATTGATGCGGATAACCGATTTAGAAATGATTTCGAAACTAGCTAAAAAGCACGGAATTATTTCTATGATAGACAACACTTTTGCTTCCCCAGTAAATCAAACTCCAGCCGATTTCGGAATTGACATTATGATACACAGTGCCACAAAATATATGGGTGGTCACAGTGATATATGTGCCGGTGCAGTAGCAGCAAGCGAAGAGCATATAAAAGTAATTTGGAATCTCGGTAAAAACTTAGGTGGTAGCCTTAGCGATTATACTGTTTGGCTTTTGGAGCGCAGTATGAAAACCATGGGATTACGCGTAAAAGCGCAAAATAAAAACGCTAAAAAAATGGCTAAGTGGCTTGAGAAACACCCTCTAGTTGATAAAGTTTATTATCCAGGTCTAAAAACGCATCCAGATTATACGCTTGCTAAAAAGCAGATGAGAGGTTATACTGGTATGCTTTCTTTTGAAATTAATGAATCTTTAAATGTAAATGAGTTTTTAAAGAGTTTAAGGTTAATAAAACCATCTATGAGTCTAGCAGGAGTGGAATCTACAATTCTTTCGCCAGCTAAAACTTCACACGGTTTGTTGTCTCCTGAAGCTAGAAAAAAGCAGGGGATAAGTGATGGTTTACTGCGTTTCTCGGTAGGAATAGAGGAAGTAGCAGATTTAAAAAACGATATAGAAAGTGCTTTTAATAAAATTAAAAATTAATTTATATGAAGATTGATATCCTTGCTATAGGCGCACATCCTGATGATGTAGAATTGGGGTGCTCGGCGACCTTGGCTAAAGAAATACACAAAGGGAAAAAGGTAGGTTTGTTAGATTTAACACGAGGCGAATTAGGAACTCGTGGAACGGCAGAAATTCGGGATCAAGAGGCTGCAGATGCTGCCAAAATTTTAGGAGCGGAGTTTAGGCATAACTTAGGACTTGCTGATGGTTTTTTTGTAAATGATAAGGCATCACAGTTGGAGATTATAAAAATAATTAGGAAGTATCAACCAGAAGTGGTTTTGTGTAATGCAATTGACGATAGACATATAGATCACGGAAAGGGTAGTAAGTTGGCTAGTGATGCATGCTTTTTAAGTGGTTTACAGAAAATCGAAACTATTTATGAAGGGCAGGTTCAAAAAGCTTGGCGACCAAAGTTTGTTTATCACTACATTCAATGGAAAAATATTGAACCTGATTTTGTAGTAGATGTAACTGGATTCTTGGATAAGAAACTAGAAACAGTTTTTGCTTACAAAAGTCAGTTTCACCAAGAAGGTGCTAACGAACCTGAAACCCCAATAACTTCTACAAATTTTAGGGATAGTATAACCTACAGAGCTCAAGATTTAGGGCGACTTATTGGAACTGAGCACGCTGAGGGCTTTACGGTAGAAAGATTTCCCGCTGTTGATTCTATTTTTGATTTGATTTAATCTTTTATTTAAAGAAGATTTCAAATTTTTATGTTTTGATGTTGTACAACAACAAGAATTGATTTATATTTGCATCCGCTTAACGGCGTTGTGTTTTAAAGCACATAAAATGGTGGTTGTAGCTCAGCTGGTTAGAGCGCTTGATTGTGGTTCAAGAGGTCGCCGGTTCGAAACCGGTCTTCCACCCAAAAGACAAAGTCTTCCTTAACGGGAAGACTTTTTTTGTTTTAAGAGTTTTTGTGGGTATGATTTAGGTTGAGAAGTTTACCCTGAGCGAAGTCGAAGGGAAACCGGTCTTCCACCCAAAAGACAAAGTCTTCCTTAAAAGGAGGACTTTTTTTGTTTTAAGAGTTTTTGTGGGTACGATTTAGGTTGAGAAGTTTACCCTGAGCGGAGTGGAAGTGCAGTCGAGACCTAATTTAAGTCAGTCACTTAAAGTTCTCGACTGCGCTCGAACGGACATCTGTATCGCTGCCGCGCGATTTTATCGCGTGCTATGGCTTTCAAAGTATTACTGTAGTGGTAAATTTTAGAGTAAATAAAAACCCTCCAAAAATTCAAGGAGGGCTTTTGTAATTGATTGTTTATCTGTAATTTACGACTTACTAGTGTCGTTTAGCTTAATTCTTTCTTCTCTATTTGCAAGTTCCCAAGCTGTTAAGAAGATAAGTTTGGTGCGTCTTTCTAACAAGTCGTATTCAATTTTGTCAGGAGTGTCAGATATTTTGTGATAATCTTCGTGAACTCCGTTAAAGTAAAATATTACTGGAACATTATTTTTTGCAAAGTTGTAGTGGTCGCTTCGGTAGTAAAAGCGATTAGGGTCGTTAGGATCGTCATATTTATAGTCCAGTTCCATGTTGATATACTTTTCATTTACCTCTTCAGAAACATCTTGTAATTCTTGACTAAGTTTATTACTTCCTATTAAATAAAGATAATCAGGGTTGTCTTTTTTATCAGGATCTATTCTTCCAATCATATCAATATTCAGATTGCTCACAGTGTTTTCTAATGGGAAAATTGGATTTTCGGAATAGTAGCGAGAGCCATAAAGTCCAATTTCTTCTCCGGTAACATGAAGGAAAACCACAGAGCGCTTAGGTCTGTATCCATCTTTTACTGCTTGTTGAAAAGCCTTTGCAATCATCATTATTGCTACAGTTCCACTACCATCATCATCGGCACCGTTAAATACATTTCCTTCTTTATCCATCCCTACGTGATCTAAGTGGGCTGAGATAACAATTACTTCTTCTGGTTTTTCTGAACCTTTTATATATGCTATAACATTTTCAGAAGCTTTTGCGTCGCCTCTTCCTTGAAAATAACTAGCAGGAACAACTTGGTAATAATTGTCTTTCTCAATAGGAGACTTTATTCCGTGTTTAACATAAAAATCGCGAATGTATTCCGAAGCCATTTTTTGCCCCTTAGAACCTGTCATTCTACCTTCCATTTCGTCGCTAGCATAAATGTATAGGTGTTCTTTTAGTTCTTTAGCGGTTATTGTATTTGCGTATTTTAAGTTGTTTTCTGTAGAATCGGTTTTAGTTTGTTTCTGAGTAGCGTTGCATGATAGAATTAACGAAGAAAAAACTGTCAGAAGTAATAGTTTCATAGGTTGTATTAATTTAATTTATTCGTGGGAAATAAGTTCGTAATGGTTTGGTGAACTACCATCACCATCAGCTTTGTTGTATTTAAAAGTGTGGACTTTTACTATTTCGTTACCATCGCGATCTTGTGATTTGATTGTGATTTTTACCAAATAATTCACTCCAATTGTCCCGTCTTCAACGTCGGTTTCTGTGACTTCAATATTTTCATTATTGAATTTTGTTCCTTCAGGTAAATCTAGTTTTTCAATGGCATCTTTTTTTGCCAATTCACGAATAACAGCTTTTCTGTCGCTTTCAGTAGCACAGGATACTATTATTAACGATAATAAGATAAATGCAAGTTTTTTCATCATTTTACATTTTAGGTTAATTGGTAAAGATAAAATAAGTTGTAAGTCTTAATGTAAAAGTTTTGTGAAAAAGACCAGACAAAACTTTAGAAACGACTTATAGTAGTAGCATTTCTTATATTTGCAGAAATTTTGTAATTATGAAAGTAGAACAAATATATACAGGCTGCCTTTCACAAGGAGCATACTATATTGAAAGTCAGGGTGAAGTAGCAATTATCGACCCATTAAGAGAAACAAAGCCATATCTTGAGCGTGCTGAAAAAGACAACGCTAAAATCAAATATATTTTTGAAACTCATTTCCACGCCGATTTTGTTAGTGGGCATATAACGCTTTCGCAGCAAACAGGAGCGCCAATTGTATATGGCCCATTAGCCAATCCTACTTTTGAAGCAATTGTGGCAAAAGACAATGAGGTATTTAAATTAGGTGATGTAACTATAACTGCAATCCATACTCCAGGACACACTATGGAAAGCACAACGTATTTGCTGAAAGACGAAAATGGAAAAGATTACGCTATTTTTAGTGGAGATACTTTGTTTTTAGGTGATGTAGGACGTCCAGATCTTGCACAGAAAGCCAATGAAGTTACTCAAGAAGACTTAGCCGGAATATTGTTTGATAGTCTTCGAAACAAAATTATGCCTTTAGCCGATGATGTTATTGTTTACCCTGCTCACGGGGCTGGTTCTGCGTGCGGGAAAAATATGATGAAAGAAACGGTTGACACTTTAGGAAATCAAAAACAAATGAACTACGCTTTACGTGCAGATATGACGCGTAAAGAGTTTATAAAAGAAGTTACCGACGGTTTAGCTCCGCCTCCTTTGTATTTCCCGATGAACGTAAAGATGAATCGCGAAGGTTATTCAGACTTTAATGAAGTACTTGCTGAAGGAACGAAAGCATTAGATCCAGAAACTTTTGAAAGAATTGCTAATGAAACAAATGCGATAGTATTGGACGTTCGTCATCAAAATGACTTTATTTCAGGTCATATTCCACGTTCTATATTTATAGGGTTAGATGGTGGATTTGCTCCTTGGGTGGGCGCTTTGCTTGCCGATGTAGAACAAAAAATACTGTTAGTAGTTGCTCCGGGTAGAGAAGAAGAAGCTGTTACACGTTTATCTAGAGTTGGTTTCGATAAAACTTTAGGTTACTTAGAAGGTGGCGTAGCTGCTTGGGAAAAAGCAGGTAAGGAAATCGACACTTTAACTTCAGTTTCAGCGGAAACGTTAAAAGAAAAAATGCAATCTAATGTTCCTATTGTGGATGTTCGTAATGATGGTGAATATAATACGGCTCATATTCCACAAGCCCAACATGCTCCTCTTGGTTTCTTAAACGATTATTTAGATGGTTTGCCAGAAAATGAAACTTTTTACTTGCACTGTGCAGGCGGATATCGTTCAGTAATTGCAGCCTCTATTTTAAAAAGTCGAGGAATTCATAATGTAGTAGATGTTGCTGGAGGATTTAAAGCTATTAAAGAAGCTGGAATTCCAGTGGAAGCTTAATTTAATACTATTAAGATTTAAATAGAAAACCCCGAATCGTTTTTGACTCGGGGTTTTCTATTTATTTATGCAACATTCTAATGGTCGGCAATATCTTCAAGCGTTCTCACTTTCTTTAATGTACCGTAAATTTCGGTAGCCTGTTTTTGAACTACTTCAGCAATTTTAGGTGGAAAATTTTCGTGCTTTAGTTTGTCTTCGTATTCATCCCAACTCGCTTTTTCACCTCTTATACATTCTTCTAAGATTGCTTCATCGTCGTGCCCTGTAAATGCACTTTTAACATCTATCCAAGTTCGGTGAAGATCTCCAGCAAAACTTCCCTTTTCCTTAGGTTCTTCATTTAAATTGATAATTTCATTAGTAAGCTCGGTTGCAAAACGACTTCTTTGAACGGCTTGTTGTTTTAAAAATGATTTTAATTGAGGCGTTTTTGCATCAGTCATTGCTTTTGTAAACCCTTTTTCAGCATCGTAATTCTTTTCTAGAAGCTCTTGTAAATTGTTAACCAAGTTATCGTGGTTGTCTTCTCTTGCTTTTTCATTTGTAGTTTTCATAGTTTTCTTTTTTTGGTTGATATAAAGATACTTGAAGTATCTACTTGAGTATCTTACAGTTTTCTTAATTGAGAAGTGTTTAACAAATGTTGTTAAGATTTATGCAATTCATATTTTAAGAATATTGTTTTTACGTTTAAATATGGATTCAAGTTAATTTTCTATCTTTCAATTAAAAACTATGGACTTAAAATCAAACGAGCCTTTTTGGTTAATAAAAAATGAATTCCCTCAGAGTTATCCATCACTTCGGGAATCTATCTCTTCAGAAATTCTAATAGTTGGAGCAGGGATAACAGGAGCACTAGTTGCCTATAAACTTTTAGAAGAAGGTAAAAAAGTGGTCATGGTGGACAAACGTGATATTTGTAACGGAAGCACAGCTGCTAGTACTTCGATGTTGCAATATGAAATCGATGAACCGCTACATAAATTAATCGACCTTGTGGGGGTCACCATTGCGGTATCAAGCTATCAAAATTGTGAAAAATCTATTTCGGACCTCGAACTAATTGTGAAAAAAATTAAAAGTAAATGTGGGTTTACGAAAAAGAAGAGCGTCTATTTTACTTCCACTAAAAAGGATGTTACTTTTCTTAAAGAAGAATTTGAAGCCCGTCAACAACACGGGTTTAAGGTGAAGTGGTTGTCAAAAGAAGAATTAAGTGAATTAGGATTAAATGCTTATGCTGCCATCGAGTCGGAAGCGGGCGCGGTGATGGATGTTTATCGATTTGCCCACGATTTGTTGAAGTATTGCACCAAAAAAGGGTTGCAAATTTATGATAAAACAGCGTTGAATAATGTGAAATTTAAAGATGAAAAGATTATTGCTACAGTAAATCATGATTTTACTATTGAAGTAAATGACATAGTTCACTGTACAGGATATGAAAGTGTAGAAACTGTAAAGGAGGAAATAGTTGATTTAAAAAGTACATATGCTCTAGCGTCTGAAGCATTTAAAACCGTTCCAAAAGCATTTAAAGATAGAATTTATTGGAATACCGATGAACCCTATTTATACTTTAGAAGCACTGATGACGGACGAATAGTAATGGGTGGTGGTGACAGAGACTTTAAAAATGCAGCGAAACGGGATGCATTGCTTTCAAAAAAAGAAAAAGCCTTAACTAAGAGTTTTAAAAAGTGTTTTCCTGAAATTCCATTTATTGCAGATTACGCTTGGGCAGGAACTTTTGGAGAAACAAAAGATAGTTTGCCTTATTTTGGAAAAACAGATTCTAATAAAAACGAACATTATGTATTGGGGTTTGGTGGCAATGGGATAACATTTAGTGTAATGGGAATGGACGCTGTGATTAATTCTATCAACAAAACCCCGCATCCTTATTTAGAATATTACAAGTTCGATAGGTGATAATTGTTGATGCTAATAACTTTTTGTTGTTATTCATTAAATTGTATTTTGTAGCCCCTAAACAAAGGGAGTATGAAATCACTTTTAACAATAGCAATTAAAGCAGCCTTAGTTGCAGGTGTTGAAATTTTAAAAATTTACGAAACCGATTTTAATGTTGAAACTAAAGATGACGCGTCCCCTTTAACTCAGGCCGATAAAAATGCAAATACTGCTATAATGAAGTATTTGCTCAATACTGATATTCCAATTATAAGCGAAGAAAACCGTCAGTTAGATTATGAAGAACGAAAAGACTGGAAACGTTGTTGGATTGTAGATCCGCTAGATGGTACAAAAGAATTTATAAAACGAAACGGTGAATTCACTGTAAATATTGCATTAGTTGAAAATGGCGCTCCTAACTTAGGTGTGATTTACGTTCCAGTTTCAAAAGAGCTTTATTATACGTCGGAAACAGGAAAGGAGTCAAAAAAAGTAATTATTTCTTCTGAAGATGATTCGGTTGAAGAAATTTTCGCAAAAGCAGAAGCGATAAAACCTTCGGCTATAACTTCAGAAGTAAAAATAGTTGGAAGTCGATCGCATTTAAATAAGGAGACAGAAGACTTTATTTCCGAAGTAAAAAAGAAACATAAGGTTGAAATAGTTTCTAAGGGAAGTTCATTAAAATTTTGTTTGTTAGCTGAAGGTTTGGCGCATCTATATCCGCGATATGCCCCTACTATGGAATGGGATACAGCCGCAGGTCATGCAATTTGCAAAGCAGTTGGTATAAGTGTTATTGACCAAACAACTGGCAACGAAATGATTTATAACAAGCCTAATTTATTAAACAACTATTTTGTTGCAGAAGTTTGATGAAGGATCCTTCTAGAAAACGACATATTGCAAAAGCCTTAACCTGGAGAATAGTTGGGTCTGTAGATACCGTGTTTCTATCATGGTTAATTACAGGAAACCCTATGACGGGGTTAAAAATAGGTTTCGCCGAGGTAATAACGAAAATGGTACTGTATTACTTACACGAACGAGTTTGGTTTAATATCAATCTTTCTAAAAGTGGATTGGTTCGCGAAAACAAAATGCGACATCTTGCAAAAACCGTTACTTGGCGAATGGTAGGAACAGCAGATACTATGGTTTTAGCTTGGCTTTTAACCGGTAACCCTTTAACTGGAGTTAAAATAGGTCTAGCTGAACTTTTAACCAAAATGATTTTATACTATATTCACGAACGAATTTGGTATAGAATCGATTATGGTTTGGTTGATAGAGTGGAGATGTGAGGTTTGAGATGTGAGTCTTGAGACGTGAGACTTGAGACGTTATTCCTGAGATTTGAGATAATTATGAATTCAGAATGTAGAATTATGAATTATGAATCTTCTTTATATATAGATTAATGGCATTAGATAGGAAAAAGGGTAGAGGAGATTTTAGTTGTAAAAAAATACAGCTATTGGTTAAGTTGAAAAAAGAATAAACGAAATATCTGTTTTAATAATGAAAGAAAATATTATTCCACATAATTTTAGTGTTTCTCAAAATGAAAGGAGTGATTTAAAAGAGCAGAAGCCAATCTTGCTTTGGTTTACAGGGCTATCGGGGTCTGGAAAGTCTACCGTTGCAGATGCTTTGGAGCGCGCTCTTTTTCAACGCAATATGCACACCTATCTTTTAGATGGTGATAACGTTAGAGGTGGGTTAAATAACAACTTGACATTTTCACCTGAGGATAGAACGGAAAATATCAGACGTATAGCCGAAGTAGCCAATTTAATGCTGGATGCGGGTTTGATAGTTTTGGCTTCATTTATTTCGCCTTATAGAGAGGATCGAGAAATGGTAAAGCGAATTGTAGGGTATAAAAACTTTATAGAAGTATATGTAAACACTCCAATTGAGATATGTGAAAGCAGAGATGTTAAGGGTTTATACGCTAAAGCTCGAGCAGGAGAAATTAAAAACTTTACCGGTGTAGATGCACCTTACGAGCCCCCTATGGCAGCAGATATTGAAATAGACACTTCTCAGATTTCGGTGGAAGATGCGGTTTCATTAATTTTGAATGAAATTGATGATAGAGCAAAGTAAAGGGGGGATAAAAGAGAGCAGGGAATATAGAAAATAGAGCAGAGAAAAGAGAACAGAGAGTAAAGAGGTATGCCTCGGATAAATAAAATGCAAATGAGTAAATATTATTTAAATTATTTAGATGAATTAGAATCTGAAGCTATTTATATTCTTCGGGAGGTTTATGCGCAGTTTCAGAATCCTGTAATACTGTTTTCTGGAGGAAAAGATTCTATTCTTGTAACCCATTTAGCAAAAAAAGCATTTTACCCTTGTAAGATACCTTTCCCTTTACTGCATATCGATACGGGGCATAACTTCCCTGAAACCATTCAGTTTAGAGATAATTTAGTGAAGAATTTAGGAGTACAGTTGTTAGTAGGTTCTGTACAGGAATCTATTGATGCTGGGCGTGTTGCTGAAGAGAGAGGAAAGCACGCTACTCGTAATGCCTTGCAAATAACAACTTTATTGGACGCTATTGAAAGCAATAAAATTGATTGTGCTATTGGTGGCGGCAGACGCGATGAAGAAAAAGCTCGAGCAAAAGAACGTTTTTTTTCACACAGAGACGATTTTGGACAATGGGACCCAAAAAACCAACGTCCAGAGCTTTGGAATATTCTTAATGGAAAACATTTTGAAGGGGAACATTTTCGTGCCTTCCCAATAAGCAATTGGACCGAGATGGATGTTTGGAATTACATCAAAAGAGAGCAAATTGAAATCCCTTCCTTATATAAAGCCCATAATCGTGAAGTAGTATGGCGAAGTGATTCTTGGATTCCAGTTTCTGAATACTTAAAACTAGAGGAAAACGAAAAGATTCACACTAAGAAAGTTCGTTTTAGAACCCTTGGTGATATCACTATTACAGGTGGCATTGAATCGGATGCTGATACCTTAGATAAGATTGTTCTAGAAGTAGCAGCTATGAAACAAACTGAACGGGGCAATCGTACCGATGATAAAAGGAGCGATACAGCAATGGAGGACAGGAAAAGAGAGGGGTATTTTTAAATTAAGAATTAAGAATTCAGAATTATGAATTTACTTTCCTGAAATTAAAAGTTAAGAGTTAAGAGTTATGAGTTCGGAGTTGTGAGTTATGAGTTCGGACGAAATCGTGATACAGGATCTTGGATGGTAGTTTCAAATTCATGAGACAAAAGTTTTGCTTCTTTCGTCTTGTTTTTTGAATCTTGCTTATGATTAATGAAGGGTTTTGGGAGAAGAACACTATTAGAAAATATTCAATATAATATAAACTGTGATAAGCATTTATAATGGAAATAGATAAGAATCAGTTATTGAGATTCACGACTGCGGGGAGTGTAGATGATGGGAAGAGTACTTTAATAGGAAGACTACTGTACGATAGCAAAGCTATTTTTGAAGATCAGTTGGAATCGGTAGAAAATACAAGCCGTAAAAAAGGACACGAAGGAATTGATCTTGCATTGTTTACAGATGGTTTACGCGATGAGCGTGAGCAGGGGATTACTATAGATGTTGCTTACAGATATTTTACAACTCCCAAGCGTAAGTTTATCATTGCCGATACTCCAGGGCACATACAATACACCCGAAATATGGTTACGGGAGCTTCCACAGCAAATGCTGCATTAATTTTAATTGATGCGCGACACGGGGTAATAGAACAAACTAAACGTCACGCATTTATAGCTTCACTTCTGCATATCCCTCACATTATTGTTTGTATCAATAAAATGGATTTAGTGGATTATTCAGAGGAGGTTTATGAGAATATCGTTAGTCAGTTTGAAGGGTTTTCTTCGAAACTTATTGTTAAGGACATTCAATTTCTTCCTATAAGTGCATTAAATGGTGATAATGTAGTAAATCGTTCAACAAATATGGATTGGTATCAAGGCCCACCTTTATTACATGCCTTAGAAACTATGCATATTGGGAGTGATATCAATAAAATTGACGCTCGTTTTCCGGTGCAAACGGTTTTACGTCCGCAACGAAAAGGTTTTATAGATTATAGAGGATATGCAGGTAGAGTTGCTAGTGGAATTTTTAGAAAGGGAGATGAAGTAGTTGTTATGCCATCTGGGTTTAGTTCGAAAATTAAGAGCATCGATACTATGGAAGGGGCTATGGATGAAGTATTTGCACCTATGAGTGTTTCTATTACTTTAGAGGATGATATCGATATTAGTCGTGGTGATATGATTGTGAAGCAAAACAACCAACCTAAAGCCTTGCAGGAATTTGACGCCATGCTGTGTTGGTTTAATACTTCTGCAGCCAAACCTAGAGCGAAATACACTATAGTTCATACTTCAAACGAACAAAAGGCAATGATAAAAGATGTAATTTACAAAATAGATGTCAACACCTATGCCCGTCAAGAGAAGGATAATACCTTAAACATGAATGATATTGCCCGAATTACTATCCGCACTACACGCCCTTTAATGGTAGACGAATACCGCGACAACCGAATTACAGGAAGTTTTATCTTAATTGAAGATTCAACACATGAGACGGTGGCAGCGGGGATGATTGTTTAGCCTGAGCTTTTATAATCAAAAAAATAGAATATAATTTAGTGTTAATAAGATTAGTATTCAATAAAATTTATCCTATTTTTGCCACTTAATAATTCGAATATTTATAAAATAAAATTATAATACTTTTAAACTAATCAACATGAAGTTAGTGAATATCAAGTTTCTTTCAATTGCCGCATTCTTATTGATTGGCATAACAGCAACAGCACAAAAAGGTGATAGACAATACAACAATTGGTCTATAGAAGCCCAAACAGGATATCACGTTCCTTTAGCTCCAAATAAATTTGTAGAATTAGGAGATTATGACGGGGCATTTAAGCAATTTCAAGCTGGTGTGCGTTATATGATAACAGATACATATGGTGTAAGAGCACATTATTCATTCTTAAATTTTGAAAACCCTGAAGTACAAGGTGGTGGGGTGAAATATAATAGAGTAGCCCTTGAAGGTGTTGCTAATGTGTGGAAAGTTGCTAAAGTTGAAGGTGAATTTAAAGAAAATATCGGTCTTTTATTTCATTTAGGTGCTGGAGTTACTTTTGCTAACCCGAGTACTGTTACCGGAACAGATCACATAGGAAATATTATTGTTGGATTTACGCCTCAATTTAGAATTACCGATAACTTTGCTTTATTTGCTGATGTATCTTATATGGCTAACATTAAGCAGCATTACTCTTATGGAGGTGAGCTTTTCGACCTTGGTTATAAGCACGAAACAGGTGGTTTAGTGAATTTAAGTTTAGGTCTAAGTGTCAGCTTTGGAAATAGAGAAGAGCACGCAGACTGGTATTACTAATGTGTGATTTATCTTCTAAAATCTAATTGCATAGCCTCAATCTTATATAAAATATGAATTAAAATGGTCTTTTTTGAAACTCAAAAAAGACCATTTTTTTATGGTATGATTTAATTGTTTTTTAATTAGTTTCGTACGTATTTGCCTTATTTTCAATGTTAAATTTTTAATATGAATATTTTATTTAACATATTTCTACCCCAACTATGGTAAAATTGCTTTACATAACTAATGGTATTCATGGTTCTGGGGGGTTGGAGCGTGTGTTGTCTATAAAGGCTTCATATTTGGCTGAACACTATAATTACGATATAACAATACTTTCTTTAAATGGTTTAAAGGAACCTTTTTATCAATTCTCATCAAAAATAAAATTTGTGAGTATAGAAGTGGCTGGTAATCCATTCACATATTTTTTAAAATATAAGCGAGGGATAAAAGAGGTTGTTAAGAATAAAAAGCCAGACATAATTTCTGTTTGCGACGATGGATTAAAGGGTTTTTTATTACCGCAAATATTGAGAGTAAAAACTCCAATTATATATGAAAGGCACGCATCTGTCTCTCTAAACTTTAATACGGCAAATAAAGGTTTTTTTCAAAAGTTAAAAAATAAGTTTACATTCTTTTTAATGCGTTGGGCTGCCACTAAATTTGATAAGTTTGTGGTGTTGACAAATGGGAATTTAAAGGAGTGGAAAGCTGGTAACCTACAAGTAATACCTAATCCACTTTCTTTTTATCCTGAAAAAAAATCGACCCTTCGGAATAAGGATGTAATTGTTGTTGGTAGCCACGGTTATAATAAGGGTTACGATTTATTATTAATGGCTTGGAAACTAGTGGTGAATACCCATCCTAATTGGAGATTAAATATTTTTGGTAAGATAGACGACAACCGAACTTTTGTGAAACAAGCCGAGGAAATAGGATTAAAATGCAGTGTTAATTTTTTCAGTCCTGTACAGGATATTAAGAATAAGTATTTAGAATCCTCAATTATGGTGCTTCCTTCACGTTCTGAAGGATTTGGGATGGTGCTAATAGAAGCAATGGCGTGTGGAGTTCCTTGTGTAAGTTTTGACTGTCCAAATGGTCCTGCCGATATTATTGAAGATGGGGTGGATGGATTCCTGATTGAAAACGGTAACATCCGTGATTTAGCAACAAAAATTAAAAAATTAATTGATGAAGAATCTCTTAGAATTAAAATGGGGAATAGAGCTAAGGAAAGTGTAAAACGTTATTCCGTAGAAGTAGTTGTTAAAAAATGGGATGAATTGTTTAAAGAATTAGTGCGTTGAAAATACTTTACCTAAATAATCAATTCTATCTTCACGGAGGAATTGAAAAAATGTTGAGTCAAAAAATTAATTATTTTATTGAGGAATATGGTTATGAGGTAATATTGTGTACTAGTGAACATTATAATAAAGATTTTGTTTATCCACTAAACAAAAATACAAAGCATATCGATTTAGGAATTAACTATAATCGCAATAACAGTTACTTTCATCCAAAAAACTTAATAAAATCTATAAAGCACTTTAGGAAATTAAAGCAATTATTAAAGATAGAGCAGCCCGATATTGTAGTTTCCGTGAATTTCACGCCCGAACAATATTTTCTTCCATTTTTAGAAACGCATATACCTAAAATAAAAGAATTTCATTCATCCGGAGCTACATTTAAAAATTCACAAAATCTTTCGGGTAGATTTAAAGAATTTCTTTTTAATCTGTTTGCTAAATACGATAATTTAGTCGTCTTAAATAAAGATGAGGTTAAATACTATCCATTTAAAAATGTTAGTGTAATTCCTAATTTTATTGAGGTCAAAGAAAACGAGTTTGAATTTAATAGGAATAAAACAATTATAGCGGCAGGTCGCATTGCTCCTGTAAAACAATTTGACCATCTAATTAAAGCTTGGAGTTTAATTGCGGATAAATTTCCCGAATGGGATGTTAAAATATTCGGTGACGGCGATGATCAGCTTTCCAAAAATCTTAAGGACAATATCGTTAAAAATAAGATTCCAAGAATTCAATTGATGGGACCTACTGCTCAGCTTCATTCTGAAATGCAAAAAGCTTCCTTATATGCAATGACCTCGTCCACTGAATGCTTTCCTATGGTTTTATTAGAGGCTCAAAATGCTGGTTTGCCTATTATTTCCTATGATTGTCCTCATGGTCCTCGAAATATTATCAATCCTGAAATTGATGGTAAGCTCGTGTCAAATCAAAATATTGAGGAATTTGCACGCCAGTTATCTCATTTAATTGAGAATACAGATATAAGGAAGAAAATGAGTCAACAGGCTATTAAAAATAGTGTTAAATTTGCCAGGGCACCAATAATGAAGCTTTGGAATGAGTTAATCAATTCAAAACTATAAAATTTTACATAAATTTAATAAATGTTCGATTGGATACCTTTAGATGTATATACGAAAACACATTATTATATAATGTTGTTCTTAGTACTATTAACATTTTTACAATCCCAAAGCCAACCTCTTGATAGTAAGACGAATTTTAGTTATATGAAGGTTGTAGGAGGGTTTTATTTTATCTTTTTACTTTTGTATATGGGGTTAAGGCCAATTAGTGGTCGGTATTTTGATGATATGGGAACCTATAATAGGTTGTTTATTCAATATTCAAATGGAGCTCCCATAACTTCAACGAAGGATATTTTTTTCCATACTTTCACAAAGTTTTGTTCCCAAATAATGACTGCTAACGCCTATTTTTTAACTTGTGCTTTTTTGTATTTAGCGCCAATGATAGCAGTATCGAGGAAATGGTTTAAAACATATTGGTTTTATGGCTTCTTATTTCTTGTAACCTCTTTTTCTTTTTGGGCTTATGGCACTAATGGGATAAGAAATGGAATTGCTGGATCTTTTTTTCTATTAGCCATATCTAGGAAAAAACTTTTTTGGAAAATTGTATGGATTTGTTTGGCTATCAATTTTCATAAAACGATGTTACTGCCAACAGCGGCATTTATTTTGGCTAATTTTTATAATCAACCTAAAAAACTTATTTATATATGGCTCTTGTGCATCCCCTTGTCTTTAGTGGGAGGTGGCTTTTTTGAAGGTTTTTTTGCAAGCTTAGGATTTGCAGATGAACGCTTGAGTTATCTTACGGAAGGAAATGTAAATAACGATAATTTTAGTAGCACTGGATTTCGTTGGGACTTTTTGCTATATTCAGCTACTGCTGTTTTTGCTGGTTGGTTTTACATCTTTAAAAGAAACTATAAGGATAAAATTTACTTTTGGCTATTTAACACTTATGTTTTATCGAATGCCTTTTGGATATTGGTTATCCGAGCCAACTTTTCTAATCGTTTTGCTTATTTATCATGGTTTATGATTAGCTTGGTTATTATATATCCCTTACTAAAACAATACATTTTGGAAAAACAACATAAAAAAATTGGATTGATTCTAGCAACTTATTTTGGATTCACTTTTTTTATGAACGTTGTATTAGATTTATAATATATGTACTTTATGATATCATATTCTTTAATCAATTTTTGAGCTCCATGGTCTTTTCTATAATTATCCCTGTGTATAATGCTGCCTCATATATAGAGCGTTGCCTAAATTCTGTTTATAATCAGAATATCGAAGATAATCTTTTTGAGGTTGTAATTATTGATGATGGCTCACCCGATAACAGTACAAAAATTGCTGAGACTATTACTGAAGGAAAAACAAATGTTAAAATATATTCCCAGGAAAATAAGGGTTTGGGTGGAGCAAGAAATACAGGAATAGAGAAATCCATGGGAACATATTTAATTTTTTTAGATGCCGATGATTATTTAGAGCCAAATTGTCTTTTGAAAATATACAAAAAAATCAGAGATGAAAAATTTAATAATATAGATGTATTTGAAATGGCCTGTAATCTGGTTACAGAAGAAAATATAATACAAACTCAATTCGTCCCAGACCATCTTGAAAAAATTTTCAACGGAATGGAATATTTTTTAAATGTTAAGACAATAAATTCCGCATGTAATAAAGTTTATAATAAAAAATCAATTTCTAAATTAAGGTTTAAAGAGAGAATCTATAGTGAAGATTCCGAATTTAATACTCGTGCGTTTTTCTATTTTAAAAATGTCTGCTCAATAGATATACTAATGGCAAATTTCGTTCAGACTAAGGGTTCAATAACACGAAATAATGATAGTAAGGTAAAAAATAAATTACTTCAGGATAGTTTGATGATTTTACGATCTTTTAAAAGTTTTGAGAAGAATAATAGTGCGTTTAGTCCACTAGAAATTAAATATTTCGAAAAGAAATATACATTAAGTACGGTTAATATTTTTTACTTACTTTGGAAATATAATATTGAGGCTTCCAGAGCAATCAGTTTAAAAGATGATTTGAAAAAAGAAAACCTTTATTGTTTAAGCTATTCAGGTCTTGAGACTAAAAGAAATTATTTTAGACTGTTTTTAGACCGTGGTTTTCTAATATATTTTTTTCTGTTAAAAACTAAAAATGTTTTAAGTACCTAATAAACTTTTACCCTTACTATTGATATTGACATTTAAAATTGATTGTCCTTTTACACTTTAATGACTTACATATAATCTTAAAATTAAATATTAAAAGGAATTATAATAATCACTCTTGTTATTTTTATTCGAAAGAGAGTTGCTGAATACATAATTATTTAAATGATGTTAAAACCAAAACTCATTCGCATCGCAACCGTCCCAATTTCCCTAGAAAAACTTTTAGAAGGGCAGTTGGAGTTTATGCAAGATTATTTTGAGGTTACAGCTATTTCAGCAGATAAAGAAAAACTCTATGCATTAGGTGAGAAAAACAACTACCATACCTATTATATAGAAATGACGCGAAAAATCACCCCTTGGCAAGATTTAAAGGCGGTGGTTAAACTGTATAAATACCTGAAAAAAGAATCGCCTGCAATTGTGCATACCCATACTCCTAAAGCAGGTATCGTAGGAATGCTCGCAGCTTGGCTTGCGGGAGTGCCTAACAGATTGCATACCGTAGCTGGTCTTCCATTAATGGAAGCTAAAGGAGCAAAGCGTATAGTTCTAAATATAGTTGAGAAATTAACCTATCTATTTGCTACCAAAATTTATCCTAATTCTAAGGGGCTATACGATTTCATTGTAAATGAAAAGCTTGCTAATCCTTCTAAACTTGCAATTATTGGAAATGGTAGTAGTAACGGAATAGATACTGAATATTTTAATCCAAATCATTATTCCGAAAAAGACAAAATTGATTTACGAAATCAGTTAGAGATTCCCCAAGATAATTTTATATATATATTCGTAGGCCGACTGGTAAAAGATAAGGGTATTAATGAGTTAGTGGAGGCATTTTCAAAACTTTTAAAAACAAATAGCAATATCTCCCTGCTGCTAGTAGGTCCCTTAGAAAGTGATTTGGATCCCTTAAGCTCCGAAACATTAAATGCTATAGAAAATACATCTCAAATTGTTTCGGTTGGATATCAACCTGATGTACGTCCTTATTTAGCGATAGCTAATGCTTTAGCTTTCCCGAGTTATCGTGAAGGATTCCCAAATGTGGTTATGCAAGCCGGTGCCATGGGGTTACCGAGTATTGTTTCGGATATCAATGGTTGTAATGAAATTGTAGATCAAGATGTTAATGGATTAATAGTACCTCCTAAAAATGCAGAAGAACTATTTTTGGCAATGAAACAAATTATTACAGAAGATGAATTATATGCGAGATTAAAATCTGCTGCAAGACAGAATATAGTTACAAATTATAGCAGAAAGGAAATATGGGAAGCTCTGTTGAAAGAGTATAAAAATTGTTTAAACAATTAATTTTAAATTTTCTCTAATTTATTAAAGTTAAGGTTAATTCTCTATTTAAATTGTGTTGTTTATACCTCATTTCTTTTAAGTAATTTTACGCCTTAAGAATCTAATTCATGTATAGAAACATAGTAAAACCATTGTTTGATTTTTTGACAGCTCTAATAGGGTTGATCGTTTTATCCCCTATATTTTTAGTGGTTACAGTTGGTTTGGGAATTGCAAATAATGGTAAGCCTTTCTTTTTTCAGCGTAGACCTGGGAAGAATGAGAAAATTTTTAAAATAGTTAAGTTTAAAAGCATGAACGACAAAAAAGATTCTAAAGGCAATCTGTTGCCCGATTCCGAGCGCTTAACTAGAATTGGGAGCTTTGTAAGAAAAACTTCATTAGACGAAATTCCACAACTTATTAATGTGCTTAAGGGCGATATGAGTTTTATCGGGCCAAGACCGTTATTACCAGAGTACTTGCCTTTATATAATGAGATTCAACGCCATCGTCACGATGTAAAGCCAGGGATAACAGGTTGGGCACAAGTAAATGGGAGAAACACTGTGTCTTGGGAAAAAAAGTTTGAATATGATGTTTGGTATGTCAACAATCAAACGTTCTTACTTGATGTTAAAATATTTATTATGACGATTAAGAAAGTATTTATAAAAGAAGGGATTAGTCAAGAAGGGCAAGTTACTGCCGAATCATTTAAAGGAAATTAATTATGAAAGATTTAGTTATAATTGGTGCTGGAGGTTTTGGAAGAGAAGTTAAGACGTTAATCGATGATATTAATAAAGTTCATCCAACGTATAGGTTTAAAGGATTTTATGATGATGGATTTGAAGTTGGAACTAAAATTAATGGTTATGAGGTCTTGGGGGGATTAAAAAATTTGAATAATATTTCTACTCCCGTTATGGTTGTTGTAGCAATTGGTGCTCCTGATGTTAAGCAAAAAATTGTCAAACAACTTATTAATCCTTATTTAGAATTCCCTACTTTAATTCATCCATCTGTTATTAATAGTGATAATTTTGTTGATATTGGAAAAGGCTGTATTATTTGTGCAGGTAATATTTTGACATGTAATATTACTATTCAAGACTTTGTAATTTTGAATCTAATGTGTACAATAGGTCATGACACAACTATAAATAAATACTCTTCTTTTATGCCTTCAGTAAATATTTCAGGGGAGGTTCTTATCCATAAAGCTGTGTATGTTGGTACTGGAGCAAAGATTATTAATCAGTTAGAAATTGGAGAGAACACCATTATTGGAGCTGGAGCCGTAGTGTCTAAGTCAATTCCGGCGAACTGTACAGCAGTTGGGGTTCCTGCTAGGATTATTAAAAAAACCTAATGTTTTTTAAAAGATTTTTTGATTTAGTCTTGTCAGTTACTGGACTGCTAATTTTTGGTTTAATAATTTTACTTTTAGTGATAATTGCTTCCATTGATACAAAATGTCAAGGTGTATTCTTACAAAAGCGAATAGGTCAATTCGGGAAAAGCTTTACAATATTTAAAATACAGACTTTTTCAAAAGATGGAGATATTTCCACTTTTGGAAATTTCTTACGGAAATATAAATTAGACGAACTTCCCCAATTAGTGAATATTCTTTTAGGGCAAATGAGCTTTGTAGGTCCACGTCCCGATGTTCCGGGATATTATGATGCCTTAGAAGGTAAAGCTAGAAAAATTTTAGCATTAAAACCTGGCTTATTTAGTAGGGCAGCCATAAAATATTACAATGAAGAAAGTTTATTAAAATCTCAAGACAATCCCCAATATTATAACGACAATATTATATTTCCAGATAAAGTGTCGATGAATTTGGAGTATTACTACCAGCGGTCAATGAAGGAGGATTTTAAAATTTTAAAGGCGTCTACAAAAATAATAATTTCCAGTTTACTTTCTTTATAGCATAGGACGTAAGACGTAGGGCGAAAAATCTAGAAATAATTCTTAATAATTTGGAGTTTATTTTTGGTTGATTTTTTAGGTTAAACTTGAGTTTTCAATCAATAAACTAAGTTAATTTAGGGTTAAATGTAGTTCTCTTTAGTTTGATAGAACCTAAGATTTATAATTTTAAACTGCTGATATTTTTTATTTGCTTATAAACTATTCATCGAGTACTAGAATGTTGTTGGTGTATTTGGGTAAATAATTTATATCTTTGCAACCTCCCTGATTCCTGTTTATTTAAGCAAAAGAGTCATCTAACTGAAACTTATTATACGTGAGGTGTTTAACAAAAATTAATGTAACTTCACAAGAAGTAGTTTTCAATTATTCTATAATTAATGAAAGATAAGATTTACCTCTCCTCACCCCACATGGGCGGTAGTGAATTAGACTTTGTAAAAGAAGCATTTCACACAAATTGGATAGCACCTTTAGGGCCAAACGTTTCCCAATTTGAATCGTTATTGGAACAGTATTTACAGTCAGAAAGTCATGTAGCGGCCCTTAGTTCTGGAACTTCGGCAATTCATTTAGCATTAATAATTTTAGGCGTAGGGAATGGAGATGAAGTTCTGTGTCAAAGTATGACGTTTTCAGCTTCTGCCAATCCAATTCTTTACCAAGGCGCAACTCCTGTGTTTGTAGATAGCGAAACGGAAACCTGGAATATGTGTCCTGAATTATTGGAAACCGCTATTAAAGACCGAATAGCAAAAGGGAAAAAGCCTAAAGCAATAGTGGCGGTTCATTTGTATGGTATGCCGTATAAGGTAACAGCTTTAAGAGCAGTTGCTGATAAATATGAAATTCCTATTGTGGAAGATAGTGCTGAAGCTCTGGGGAGTAGTTATAACGGCAAAAAATGTGGAACTTTTGGCGATATTTCAATCTTGTCTTTTAATGGAAATAAAATAATAACCACTTCAGGTGGAGGAGCTTTAGTTTCAAACAATCTTGACGATAAAAATAAAGCCATATTTTTAGCAACTCAAGCCAGAGATGACGCACCACATTATCAACATTCTGAAGTTGGATATAATTACAGACTTAGCAATGTTAGTGCAGGTATTGGCTGCGGGCAAATGGAAGTTCTCGATAAACACGTGTCTTTACGACGGGATATGAATTTATTTTATCAAGATCTTTTTAAAGATGTAAACGAAATAGAGGTTTTTAAAGAAACAAATGAAAAAGTTTACAGCAATCATTGGTTGAGTTGTATTACATTTACACATACCACAGCAAAATTAAATCCTGAAGCCCTACGCACATTTTTATTAACTGAAAACATCGAGGCAAGACCTTTATGGAAACCAATGCATTTACAGCCTGTATTTAAGGATGCACCTTCCTATGCAAATGGGGTAGGGAAACGACTTTTTGAAACTGGTTTGTGTTTGCCTTCAGGAAGTAATTTAAATGATGCAGATAGATCAAGGATTACTGAGACCGTTATTAACTATTTAAAAAATAGCGTATAATGAAAATGCCAGGAAAATTTACTTTTCTTGCCTTTAGACTTTACAGTAGGTTTAGAGACTTTATTTTAGGACAACGCTATTTACCGCGTTGGATAGTGGCATTAATAGACCTTTCTATTTGTGGCGTCTCCTTTTTGCTTACTTGGCTTATCTTAAGTGAAACTCCAGTATTTTTCAATCAATTTTTATCAATTCCACAAAAAGCTTTAGTGCTAATAGGCCTACACTTTTTGTGCTTTATTGTATTCCGAACTTATTCTGGGATTATTAGGCATAGCACCTTTGCCGATGTGTATCGTTTTGTGAAATCTACCTTGGCATTTCTAGCTATTACTATGGCAGGAAATATGGTGTTTTATTATTTTAATGGTACGAAGCTATTCCTTACAACTACCATATTACTTTACACCTTCTTATCGTTAACCTTATTACTTGCCTTTAGAATTACCATAAAGGAAATGTATCGCTTTCTTCGCGCTGCAGCTACTGCGGGCCGTTTAAAAAAGCGCGTTATTGTATTGGGAATTGACGATAAAACAATTTCGTTGTCACATGCTATTTTATCCGATTCTGCTTCTATTTATAGACCGGTAGCATTTTTAACCACTAAAGAAAAGCGAAAGAGATTTAAAATCTTGAACCTTCCAGTTTGCTATACAGATGATGATCTTGAAACAAACTTAGAAAATACCAAGTCTAAGCAAAATGCCGATGGCGTATTATTTGTTGGAGATTTACTTTCTGTTGACGAACGAAACGCTATAGCCGAAGCGTGTTTTTCTGTAGGGCTTGAAGTTTATAATTTATCATTGCCAGAGCAATGGAGTGATATTTCAAAAAAACCATTAAAGATTGACCCTCTTAGAATCGAGGACCTTTTGGAGCGCAGTGTAATTGAAACAGATATAGAGCTAATATCAAAAGATCTTAAAGATAAAACGATTCTAATTACTGGAGGAGCAGGAAGTATAGGAAGTGAATTAGTTCGACAAATAGCTGAACTAAATCCTAGATTATTAGTGGTTTTAGACAATGGCGAAAGTCCGTTACACGGGGTAGAGATATATTTAAAAAACAACTTCCCGCATCTTAATTACAGCATTTTCCTTGCCGATGTAACCAAGAAAGGGAGAATGGAGGGTATCTTTAAAAAGTTTAAGTTTGACGTAGTGTATCACGCAGCGGCATATAAACACGTACCTATGATGGAGCGTCATCCTAGGGAGGCTATTAGAACAAATATAGTAGGAACACGCACCTTGGCAGAGCTTTCTGTAAAGTACGAATGTGAACGTTTTGTAATGGTTTCTACAGATAAAGCAGTAAACCCGAGTAACGTGATGGGGGCGTCAAAACGGGCTGCTGAAATGTTTGTACAGTCCTTACAGCGTACCCCGGGGATAAAAACTAAATTTATCACTACGCGATTTGGAAATGTTTTGGGGAGTAATGGCTCGGTAATCCCTTTTTTTAGAGAGCAAATTAAAAATGGTGGCCCAGTAACGGTAACGCATAAGGATATTATTCGTTATTTTATGACTATTAAAGAAGCTTGTCAGCTAGTATTACAAGCGGGAACCATGGGAAAAGGAGGAGAGATATTTGTTTTTGATATGGGGAAACCTGTTAAAATATTAGATTTGGCCGAACGAATGATTAAACTTAGTGGCTTTAAACCCTATAAAGATATTCCTATAGAAATAGTAGGATTGAGGCAAGGGGAAAAATTGTATGAGGAACTTTTGATAGACGGGGAAAATACACTGCCAACATATCATCCTAAAATTATGGTTTGCAGTACAGTGCCTCATGAATATACGGTTATTTGTAATGCAATTGATGAGTTAGAACTTATGGCGGATAGTGTGGGGAAAAAGAAGGATATTATCAAAAAGCTTAAAATATTAGTGCCTGAATTTGTAAGCCAAAATTCGGAATATTCAACTTTGGATAAACAAATTGAATAATTCTATTTGGATTACAATTTTAACGCTATCAATAAAAAATTATATTTGCAATAAATAATTTTAAATGAAACAATTCGTAACTAAAATACTTTTCTCAGTATTTGTCCTTTTACTGATAGCTTCTTGCACCTCCAAAAAGGAAATAGTTTATTTTCAGAATTTACCTGAACAACTAGCGCAACTGGATAGCGTACAGAGTGATTTTAAGATAAAGCCTAACGATATTTTAAATATCACTGTTACAGCTTATGATCCTATTGCAGTAAAACCTTTTAATTTGGTTTTGGAATCTAGTGGAGGATTATTAGCAGAACGACAAGGGTATTTAGTTGGTGCAGATGGAAGTATAAATTTCCCTGTTTTAGGGAAAATAAAAGCTGCAGGACTTACGAGAGTAGAATTAAGTGATAAACTCACCGAACAAATATCCGAATATATCTTAGACCCTATAGTGATTATTAATGTTTTAAACTTTAAAGTGAGTATACTTGGAGGTGTTAATAGTCCAGGGACGTACTCTGTACAAGGAGAACGCCTTACGCTTACAGAGGCAATAAGTCTTGCGGGGGACCTAAGCGTTTATGGTAAGCGCGATAATATTTTGGTTCTGCGTGAAAATAACGGGAAAAAAGATTACGCCTATTTAGACTTGCGAGATGTAAATATTATGGAGAGCGAATTCTATTATCTACAACAAAACGATGTTGTATACGTTGAACCAAACAATGTAGTCGTTCAACAATCTGGAATTAACCCTATTGCAACATACCTAATATCTATAGCTACTTTCATTACAACTTTAGTAGTCGTTTTCATTAAATAGAAATATGCAAGATCTTCCTCAAAATACTAATGAACAGCAACAACAAGGAGTTTCGATTAGAGAGCAGATAGATGTGTACTTAAGAAATTGGCCTTGGTTTTTAGGATGTGTTCTTATAGCATTGACTGCTGCTTTAATTTATTTGCGCTACACTACTCCAACTTATAGCGCCAAAGCAACAGTATTAATTAAAAACGAAGAGAAGTCAGAGTTAGCTGCCTTTCAAGATATGGGATTAGCTAATATGATGAATTATTCTGATTTTGAAAATGAGATGATAATCTTGCGTTCAAAAGATTTAGCTGAACGGGTAGTTGATAAACTAAATCTTTCCGTAACTTATTATAAAGAGGGGAATATAAGGGATGCCGTTATTTTTAAAAACCCAGCCTTCGAAGTCAAAGTAATATCCGAATCTGACAAAGAAAATACATCTAGTGGCTCTTTTTATATTCTGCCTTTATCAAGTGTAGAATTCAGTTTAAAAAATAATGCTAAAGAAGAGGTTGGCATTTATAATTTTGGTGATGTTGTAAATTTGGGATGGACTTCCATTTTAGTAACTCCCAACGTCGGAGGATTAAAAAACGCAGAAAATAAAGGTGAATTCGATGAAATTCGTGTAGTAATTAGAAGTAAAGAATCTGTAGCTGCAGGTATTCGATCCTCTATTACCGTTGGTCCATTAAACGATTACAGTACGGTTATATTACTTACTTTAGTGTCTGATTCTCCAGAAAAGGCTAAGGCAACTCTTAGTGAATTAATAGATCAATACAATATTGAATCTATGAATGATCGAAATAGAATAGCGCAAAATACAGCCGATTTTATTGAGGGCAGGTTGGAAATAATCACCAACGAACTAGACAGTGTTGAAACAGGAAAAGTTGAGTTTAAGAAAGATAACCTGCTTACAAATATTGAAGCAGAAGGAGGGATGTATCTTCAAAATTCAGATGCTGCAAAACAAAAAGAAATTGCCGTTGAGACTCAAATTGCTTTAGTTAATACCATGATGGATTATCTAAAAAACAGTTCTGATACTGATTTATTACCAGCAAATCTAGCTGGAAGCGAAGAAGGTTTTTCCCCTGTTGTTGAGGAATACAACGAATTAATTATGGAGCGAAATCGTTTGTTGCAAAGTAGCACTACTAAAAATCCGTTGGTTGTCGGTCTCGATGAACAAATCAGTGAAGTGCGTGCTAACGTAATGGAAAGCATGCTAAATGCAAAACAGTCGTTGCAAGTAAGTTTAAGAGAAATT
The DNA here is from genome assembly GCF_032080575.2 of Aequorivita sediminis. Lineage (NCBI taxonomy): Bacteria > Pseudomonadati > Bacteroidota > Flavobacteriia > Flavobacteriales > Flavobacteriaceae > Aequorivita > Aequorivita sediminis. The sequence continues at coordinate 66,994 of NZ_JAVLSO020000008.1, forward strand.
TATAAAGAAAAAGGAACCGTAGGCTCTAATATTCGTCAATTTCCAGATAAAGAAAAAACCTTTAGAAGTATTGTAAGACAACAAGAAGTAAAAGAGTCATTGTACTTATATCTGCTTCAAAAAAGAGAGGAGAATGCCATTACCATGGCCGTTACCTCTCCTAGAGCCAAAGTTGTTGATCAAGCGTACAGCGAAACAATACCTGTTAGAAGGCAGATTTATATTCTTGGAGCAATAGTGCTTGGGCTATTAATACCATTTGCAGTTATTTATCTAAAACAACTTTTAGACAACAAAATTAGGAATCGGGGATATTTAGAACGTCATGCTGGAGAAATCGGAATAGTTGGAGAACTACCAGAATTAGGAAGAAAGGAAGAAGATTTAATTACAGAGAATGATACCTCTATTTTAGCCGAGTCATTTAGAATACTGAGTACTAATTTAAAATATTTATTCCTTGATAAACTTGATGATAAATCTAGAGGGAAAATCATTTTTGTTACCTCTACAGTAAAAGGAGAAGGGAAAACTTTTGTTTCTGCAAATTTAGCGGTTACGCTAGCAAATGGTGGTTCTAAAGTAGTAGTGGTGGGTGCCGACATTAGAAACCCTCAATTACATCGCTATATTAATGGTGAAAATGATAGAGGAGTAGTTGAGTATTTGGTCTATCCAGAAACTTCTACAGAAGACTATTTACAACCCGCGTCAATACAGAAAAATTTATGGCTGATGCCAGCCGGTGCTGTACCTCCTAATCCTGCTGAATTATTGATGCAAGATCGCACCGCAAAAATGTTCGATGAGTTGGCTGCTAAATTTGATTATGTTGTGGTCGATACAGCACCTTCGATGCTCGTGACTGATACTATTTTGATAAATAAATTTGCTGATATAACAATTTATACAGTAAGAGCTGGGTTTACTTATAAAAATCTACTTAATTTTCCTTTAGATAACAGAAAGAATGGGAAGTTAAAAAATCTAGCATTCGTACTAAATAACGTTTCCATGGATAATTTTGGCTATGGTAATAAATATGGATATACTTATGGACAGACTAAAAAGACATTTTGGCAAAAGATGTTTGGGAAGTAATCCAACACTATAATGTCAACTATAAAAATTTCCGAAATAGGCCTAGGCTTGTTTCGGATTTTTTTTGATGGATAGATGTTTTTAGAGACAAGTTATAAGACTTGGGACGATAGGACGTAGGACTTAGGATATTAGGGTCTAAGACGTAGGACATAGGACGGTAGGACTTAAGACGTAGGACATAGGACGTATGGTGTAAGAGCCAAGAATCTAGAATCTAGACTTTTCTCAAATAATTACGATTACCACCCATCGTCCTTCAACTTGCATTTAACATAACTCTTAACTTATAACTCATAACTCATAAATCTTAACTAGTAAATCCCAAATTCTTAATTCTGAATTTTAGACTCCTAACCCTGAACTCTACACTCATAACTATTAAAACAACTTTATTTTAAAACTATAAATTTGTTATATTTTTCACAATAATTTAAAGAATTGATGTGTTAATTTTGAAATGCTGATTATAGCAGTTAGCTTTGTTTAGGTATAACCATAAAATTTTTAAACCATGAAAAAGTTATTATTAGTTTTTGCTGCTGCATTAGTTATGAGTTGCGGGGATAATAAAAAAGAAGAAAAAACTGAGATGAAAATTGGTACTCAGAAAACAGTAGAGAAAGAAGTTACTGAAGATATTAATGCAGATCCTAATTTAGCTGTTGTTACTATAGAAGGAAACGACCAAATGAAATTTAACAAGAGTGAAATTCGCGTTAAAGCTGGGCAAAAAGTAAAACTTACACTTAAGCACGTAGGTAAAATGTCTGAAGATGTAATGGGACATAACTGGGCATTACTTACTGCAGACGCCGATATGGCCACAGTGGGACAAGCTGCAGCCTTAGCAAAGGAAACTGACTATATCCCTGCAGATATGAAAGATAAGTTTATTGTCCATACCGAAATGATTGGCGGAGGAGAAACAACTACTATAGAGTTTGACGCTCCTGCTGCAGGCACCTATACCTTTCTATGTACCTTTCCTGGGCATTACGCGCTTATGCAAGGGAAGTTTATTGTTGAATAAACTTTAGCACCTATAGTTATTAAAAAAAGCTGCATTTTAAATGTGGCTTTTTTTTTGGGACAGATTTGAATTTTAGATTTGAGATTTGAGATGTGAGACGCGAGACGTAGGACTGTAGGACATAGGACGTAAGACAAAGGATGTAGGCATAAGAGCCAAGAATCTAGAATTAAGACAAAATAGGCGAGACCTAGGATATAGGACTTAAGACGTAGGACCTAGGGCAAAGGAAATACGAGTCAAGAATCACGATTTTTCCTTATGATATTTAAATACTCACACTAAATTCTGAATTCTGCATTCTGAATTATTAAATCTGCATTCTGATTTCTGCATCTTAAACCTTTAACTCATAATTCATACCTCCTAACTCCTAACTCTGAACTCCTAACTAGCAAACTATCCTCATAATTCTGAATTCCGCAATCTGAATTCATAATTGTTAATACTGCATTCTGAATTTTAAACACCTAACTCCTAACTCATAACTCTGAACTCATAACTGTAAAACTACTCATCATCCCCATAAACCAAGTTTATAAATTCTTCCTCATCTATATCTCCAAAATATTCTTTTAGGTTAATATCTCGAAGGATTTCTGTGATGTTTTCTTTTTCGTATCGGGTTTCTACTAATAGGTTTTCTAGGGTTGCTACAGGTTCTTTTCCAAAGAAATCGCCATATACTTTAAACTCCTTAATTAGCCCTTTGTCGACAAAAATTCGCAAATCTATTTCTCCGATAGGGAAGCGTTTGCTGCGTTGAATGTTGAATTTTGGAGATTTACCATAATTCCAGTCCCAAGTGTCATATTTTTCTTCTTTCAATTGGTGAACAGCTTTCCATTCGTCTGCTGTGAGGCGGTAGGTTTCAAAAGGCTCACTTTCTTCATAAAGTCCTTCAAGAAGTAAAGTTCTAAATGCTTCTATAGTAAGTGGGTCATTTAAGAACTCTGAAATATTCGCAACGCGACTTCTCACAGATTTGTGGCCTTTAGATTCGATTTTACTCATTTTTACATTTAGTGCATTTACAACTTCACCTAAGTCAGTATTAAAGAGTAGCGTACCGTGGCTAAACATTCTCTTTCCTGTAGAAAACTGGGCTGTACCCGAAATCTTTTTCTCGTCTATTAAAATATCATTTCGGCCTTTTAATTCAGCATCAAGCCCTAAATTGTTTAATACCCTAATTACGGGTGCAGTAAATTTTTTGAAGTTGTTTAAGCTCTTTACATCGTGGTCGGTAATAAAACTAAAGTTAAGATTTCCAAAGTCGTGGTAAACCGCTCCCCCGCCAGAAACTCTTCTCACTACATGTATATTATTATCCTCGACATATTCGTGATTAATTTCTTCTAAAGTGTTCTGATTACGTCCTATAATTATAGAAGGCTCGTTTATATAAAACAATAAATAATCGTTTTCTGCACTAAAATTTCGCAAAATATACTCTTCTAAAGCTAGGTTTAGCCGTGGATTGGTGACATCCTCATTTTCTATAAAAATCATAGTTCTTTATTTGTGATTTAAACCTCAAAGATAGGATTTATCAATCGTTTATTTTATTGAGCGGTTTGAAAAGTCTTTATTTAATTTAGGAGCAATGAGTATAAGTCGCGGAATAAATTAAGTGTTTGCGAAAATTTAATCTAATTGAATTAATAATTGTACTTTTGGCTCTAAATATTTGTTTCGCATTGTACTTAAATTAAATATTTCTTAAAAATTACTTGAAAGCTTATATTAGATGCTTTTATCTTATATTTGCCGATAGCAAAACTGACTTTCTCCCCAATAATTCTTGTTAATTTTTAATAAGTGAGGATCCCTATGGATAAAGTTGTAATATATGGCGCTGGCCGACATGCTGAACTTACAGCGAATTTAATGACAAAGTATAACTTACATGAAGTTGTTGCTTTTACAGTTAAAAGAGAATTTCTTAACACACCAGAATTAAATGGTTATCCCGTTATTTCTTACGAGGATATAAAAGACATTTACCCCAATAACGAATTTAAGTTGTTTATTGCTGTTGGTCCACAACGGGTAAATCGAGCAAGAGAAGAAATTTTTCAAGAGTGTAAAAAGAATGGATATAGCTTTGTAAACTGTGTTTGTCCATCGCCATTCATTGATAAAACTGTTAAGATTGGAGAGAATGTCTTTATTGATCAGTTTTGTTGGATTTCGAGTTTTGTTGAAATAGGAAATAATACCACTTTAATTGGATCAAAAATTGGGCATCATTGCAAAGTGAGCAGCAATAGTTTTATATCTGCCAGTATTTTAGCTGGTAATGTATATGTGAAAAATAATGTTTTTATAGGATTAGGTTCTATAATTGGTCCAAATATAACACTAGAAGAATATACAGTTATTGGTATGGGATGTACAATTTCTAAGAGTACAGCTCCTGCCTCAGTGTACTTAAACAAAGCTACTGAAAAGCAAAGTTATGATTCCTCGAAGATAAAACTTTTATAAAGTATACGTTTGAGAAGTGACTCTATTAAGACTCTCTAGTTAGATATATTATTCTATAACCTACATATTTACAAAAATTCAAAAATTAATTATGAGAAAAGTATGGATTCATATGGGATACCCGAAGTGTTTTTCCACTAGTCTTCAAAAGGCATTCTTTGAGAAACATCCAGAAATTGATTTTGCAGGTATGGGTGTGGGAGATCATCTTAGCTATGCTAATGATGGTTTAGAATTTGTTTTTCAAAGCTTGCTACAGCATGCCAATAAACCGTATTTCAACCGCAATTTTAAAGAAGCTAAGAAGATAGTTGATGAATTTGTTAACAGTACGAGCCAGACCACTGTTTTTTCATTAGAAACCTTGGTTTTTCCATTTTCATCTTTAGAATTTGAAACAATTACAGAGCGAATCAAATTATTATTTGAGGGCTATGAGATTAATGTTTTAGTAGTGATTCGAGAACAGCTTGGATTTTTAAAGTCTTTATATGGTGAATTTCTTAGAATGGGATATCCAGAGACTTTTTCCAATTTTATTCAGTGGGTTTGGAGCTACCGAGATCGAAATTTTTGGGAGCTTCTAAACTATCCTCAAGTGTATGGTTTTTTAAAACAAAGTTTTGGCGATACGAATATTCATTTACAGTTTTTTGAAACTTGGAAACGTAATCCTGAAATTGAAATTAATGCGAGTGTTTCACAGCTTTTGGGGATTACAAATAAAAATTTACCAATTTGGAATGATAATCCATCTTTAAAGAAAGAAGAACAGGCTAATTTATTATATGTCAATCAACAATTTCGCAGGGGAATGGGGGAGCACGTGTTATTTCCCTATTTAAATCATCTTAATAGAATTAGTTTAGAACGCTTGGAATCGGGCTATAATAATGAAGAAGTATTTGAAAATATATTGACAAAGCGTTTGGCGTTAAATAAGATGAGACGCTTACCACAACAACCATTTGATGATTTTTATAAACTCCGTGCTCCGTCTGATGATATTTTAAAAAAAATGCAACAGGAGTGGAAAATAATCAATCAGCGATTATTGGATAAATTAGGAACTATCCCTAAGGTTTATCTCTCATAATATAATTTAAACGAAATTTAATTATTCGTAAGGTTTATTTTATAAATGCCGTTCTAATTAAATTAATTAAGAAAATTAGTCTATTAAAACTATAAGTAAAATATAAATGAAGAAAATTGGAATCATGCAACCCTATTTCTTACCTTATATAGGATATTTTCAATTGATGGAAATGGTGGATGAATTTGTAATTTACGATAACATAGAGTTTTCTAAAGCTAGTTGGATTCGTCGAAATCGAATGCTTCAAAATGGAAAAGATGCATTTTTTACATTGCCATTAAAGAAAGATTCCGATTTTTTAGATGTAGATCAGCGTTATTTAGTCGAAAATTTCGATAAAGAAGCAGGTAGGTTATTGAGGCGTATAAAAGCTAATTATTCAAAAGCTCCTTATTTTAATGATTTTTTTCCAGTAGTTGAGAAAATTATATGTTATGAAGAACGCAATCTATTCGATTACATACTCAATAGTGTATATTGTATAAAAGATTACTTAAAAATTGAAACTCCTATTAAAGTATTTTCGAAATTGGGGAAGGATGTCCACTTATTGAGGGCACAGGATAAGGTTATAGGAGTTTGTAAAGCATTACAGGCAACTCACTATATAAATTCCTTTGGAGGGAAGCACTTATATGACTCAGAAAGCTTTGAACAAGAAAATTTGGAATTACTCTTTTTTAGAACTAGTCAAATAGAGTATTCACAGTTTGAGAATAATTTTATACCTTTTCTTTCAATAATGGATGTTTGTATGTTTAACGATGTTTCTCAAGTAAGTGAGTTTTTAAAACATTACGAAATAATTAATCCATGATATCGCTTACATATACCTTTAACAAATCTACTGAGCAGCAAATAAAAGAACATCTTTGGCGAGTAGATAACGACTTTAAACCTGCTTTACATACCTATGTCGATATAGATGAATATTCAAAGAAATTAGTAGATAGTGCTATTCGCTTAGAATATTATAATGAAAACCTATTAATAGGACTTATGGCAAGTTATTTCAATTCGGAAAATAAGTTTCTTTTTATAACGAACTTCAGTATTGAAAAGGAATATCGTGGTCAAGGAGTGAATTTAATAATTGAATTTATAAAGTTTTTAGAAGGTCGATTTTCAGAGATTTCGATTAAAACAATTAAACTTAGCAAGGATTTTGCAAAAGCACTTGGTATCAATGTTGAAGCCAATAAAATACCTATTAAGAGTATACATACAGAAGTTCGTAACGATAACCAGGTTCTAATATATGTATATAAAAAAATTGGCTTTTATGTAAAAAATGTAGGAGAAACCTCAACTTATTTGATAAGAGAAATATGAAGAAACCTTTAGTTTCCATATTGTGCATCACCTATAATCACCAACAGTTTATAGGAAAATGTCTTGAAAGCTTGACAAATCAAAAATGTGACTTTGATTTTGAGATTCTAATTCACGATGATGCCTCTACCGATGGTACGCAGGCTATAATTAAAGAGTTTCAACTGAGGTATCCAAAAATTGTAAAACCTATTTTACAAACTGAAAATCAATGGTCTAGAAAGCCAAGTGGTATCAATTTGAGGTTCAATTATCCTCGAGCTAAAGGAAAATATATAGCACTTTGTGAGGGAGATGATTACTGGATTGGCGAGGATAAACTTCAAAAACAAGTAACCTTTTTAGAAAATAATCCTGATTATTCCATGATTTGTAGCGCCTATAACATAGTTACTGAAGAAAGTGTACAACCGATTGTGAAAAAGGGTATAGTTTCTGTAGAAAAAGAGGATGGTAAAGGTTTTTATTTTGATTTAGGAGACTTAATAAAACATTGGTTTGTAAGACCTTCTACAGCTCTTATTAAAAACTTGTCGGATAAAGCTAAGGTTCTAGAAGATTACGATTCCCCATTTGACGTTCATCTCTTTTATCATATCTTAAAAACTAAAAAGGGGTATTACAGTAAAGAAATACTAGCAGGGTATAATCGGCATAATCGCGGAGTATATAGCGGAAGGTCACCTCAGGAATTGTTATTAGCACATTATTATATCTTTAAAGAAATCTATGAAAAGGATAAAAATAAATTTATAAGAGAACAATATATAGAGTTGTCGTATAAGCTTATCAATCTCAGGATTTCTGGTTTGATGTCTTCATCAAAAATTCAAACCCCCGAACTTAAAGCAAAAATTGTAACAGCTAGAAAAGTATATAGAGATATTAAACCTATTCTTAAAACTAAAATTGAGCGTAAAAGGTTGTATATAAGCCTAATTCCGCTTCAATTAAAAATTCTTAAAGATAAAGCTAATAGATTAATTTATAATAAATAAAACAATGGAATTCAATAACAGAACTATTATTTTAAAATCAATTTATTCTCGATAGATATGAGTAAATCTAAAGGATTATTTAAGGAATACTCGTCAGTTTTTTCCTTTTTCTACAATCATCTTGGTAATAAAATTTATTTAATTTTATTACTAAGTGTTGTTATTAGTCTTTTGGATGCTTTAGGACTTTCCATGTTTATTCCCTTATTGCAAGTGCTTAATCAGGAAGGTGGAGTTGATTCGTCGTCAATGGGCAAAATAGGTTTTATTGTAGAAACCATTCAAAATATAGGTATTAATTTAAGCCTTACAAAGATTATTCTTGTAATGCTGGTTTTCTTTATTTTAAAGGGAATTGCAAAATACTTCAGCAGTATCTACTTTATTATTCTGCAGCAGTCTTTTATTAGAAAAATTCGATTTTATTTACTTAGGGGCTTAAATCGAATTAGTTTCAAGCAATTCATGTTATCTGATTCTGGTCGAATTCAAAACACATTAAGCGGAGAGGTTGATAGGGTTTCAAATGCCTTTACCACCTATTTTGGAACGCTACGAAATGCTTTAATGGCCTTGGTTTATCTTGGCTTTGCATTTCTTATAAATTCAGGATTTGCTCTTTTAGTAATCGTCTTTGGGGTTGTTTCACACTTTTTATTCAAATTAGTCTATAGTCGCACACGAAAGGCTTCGCGAAATTTAACTAGTCAGAATCACATTTTTCAAGGGCAAATTATTCAGCATGTAGCGCATTTCAAATATTTACGTTCTACAGGTATGGTTGACAAATTCTCTAAAAAATTAGAAGAAACTATTGTGGCTATTGAAGATTCTCGAAAACGCTTAGGAATGCTATCAAGTATTGGTAGCGCAGTTGTTGAACCTTCAATTATTATAATTCTGGCAATTGTTATGTGGGTACAATTTCATTTTTTTGGAGGTACATTGAGCACTGCAATGGTCAGTTTGCTATTTTTCTTTAGGGCATTAACCTCCTTAATTAATTTACAAGCGCAGTGGAATACATTTCTCAAAGTTTCAGGTTCCTTAGAAAATATAGATTCCTTTTCCGAATCTCTTAAGCAGCATCAATTCGAAGACGGCAAAATTCCTTTTAACTCTTTTGAAAAGGGAATTTCTATTGAGAATCTAAATTTTTCATACGGTTCAAAACTAATATTAAAAAATATAAATCTTCAGATTTCACGAAATGAAAGCGTTGCTTTTGTAGGAGAAAGCGGTAGTGGTAAAACTACACTAATAAGTTTAATAACTGGGCTTCTTCACCCAGACAAAGGCAGCATCACCATAGAAGGTGTTTCTCTCTCGGAATTCGATTCTAAATCCTACCAAAAACGCATTGGTTATGTAAGTCAAGATCCAGTGATTTTTGATGACAGCCTTTTTAACAATATTACATTTTGGGCGCCAAAAACACCTGAAAATATTCTTAGATTTAATGACAGTGTTCAAAAGGCATCTTTGGATAATTTTATTAGTGAATTGGATGAAAGGGAGAACACTATTTTGGGAAATAACGGAATTAATTTGAGTGGAGGACAGCGGCAAAGGGTTTCTATTGCTAGAGAACTTTATAAAGATATTGATTTATTAATTTTAGATGAAGCAACTTCCGCATTAGATTCGGAAACTGAACAGGCAATTCAAACTAGTATTGAAGCCCTACAAGGAAAGTATACTTTATTAATTGTTGCCCACCGTCTTTCAACGATAAGGAATACCGACAGAATAGTGTTTATGGATAAAGGTGTAATTATTGATGTTGATTCTTTTGATAATTTAATACAGAAACAGGATAGGTTTCGAAAAATGGTAGCATTACAAGAATTGTAGAACTCATTAATGCATAGCAGGTCATTTAAGCTAATAAGAAAATAAGGATGTCTAAAAATCAAATAAAACCAATGGTTAGTGTCGTGATGACTACCTATAATCATCATCCTTTTATCGCTGAAGCAATTGAGGGGGTTTTAAAGCAAAAAACTGAATTCCCTATTGAGCTTATTATTGGTGAGGACTGTAGTATTGATGGTACAAGAAAAATTGTGGAAGAATATTCTATAAGATACCCTGAACAAATTAAACCAATTTTTAATAAAAAGAATTTAGGCCTTTTAAAAAATTATAAAGAAACGCTGCAAGTTGTTAGTGGAAAATATATTGCTTTTTGTGAAGGAGATGATTATTGGACAGATCCCCTGAAACTACAGAAACAAGTAGATTTTATGGAAAGTAATTTATCATACGTGGCTTGTTTTCACAAATACCAAGAAATAGAGGAGTCCACAATTAGGAATGAAATACTTCCAGCCATTAAAGATGATTTTGTTGTAACAACAACTAATTTTTTTAAAAAATGGTATACAAAAACGCTAACAGTCTTGTTAAGGTCGGAAAGTTTACATCAAATAGATATTTCAAAATATCAAAATCCTAGAGATACAAGCCTCTTTTATGAATTGTTAAAAATAAATAATGCAATGTGTCTAAACTTTGTTGGCGGGGTTTATCGGTTACATAAAACAGGAGTTTGGTCTTTAAAGGAAGAAAAAGAAAGAGATTTGATTTCGTATATTACAATAGAAGAAATATATTATTATAACCCTGAAGACGAGGTTGTTAAAAATTTTGTTTTACGGATTTTAAATAGGATTTTAGAAAAGCCTAAATTTTCGACTTATAAAATTTTACTTTTAAAAACAAAGTCATTTTATTTTAAAAGATTACTGGTAAAAAGATTCCTTAGAGAAAAAGTTAATTTATTTAAAGTTTAAAACAATGCTATTTTCTTTTCTCGTTGCGCAATACAACAATGGTAAGTATTTTAAAGATTGCTATAAGAGCATAATAGCCCAAACATATACTAATTGGGAAGTAATTATAGTAGATGATGGGTCAACAGATAATTCTTTAGAAATAATAGATGAAATTATAGGAGATGATACTCGCTTTAAAATTCATAAGATTTCTAGCAACCAAGGTTGTGGATTTGCTAAAAGAGAATGTGTTAAGTATGCAAGCGGAGAAGTTTGTGGTTTTTTAGACCCTGATGATGCTGTAGTAGATACTGCGGTAGCCGAAATGATGAAGGCACATGATAACTTTACGGATGTTGGCTTGGTTTACTCCAACACAATTTATTGCAATGACATCTTAGAACCTCGTAAAGTAAAAAAGAGTAAACAGGTGATAAATTTTAGGTCAGATTTTTCCAACTTAGATTATTACATATCACATTTTACAACTTTTAAAAAATCATATTATGACAAAACATCTGGAATAGATGATTATTTGCAAAGAGCGGTAGATCAAGATTTATATGTAAAACTTTATGAAGTAGGAAAAGTTTATTATTTAGATAAAGACCTTTATAACTATCGTGTACATGAAAAAGGAATATCTACGTACAATAATAAAAGAAAAGCCAAATATTGGCATTGGGTAGTAATTGCTGAAGCTGGACGACGCAGAGGTGTGAATTTAGAACATCTATTTGAAAACTATGAGGCATATACAGCTAGGGAAAAACTTTTGGAAGCAGAATTACTTACTTATAATAAATCGGTTATCTTTAAGGTATTAAGGAAGTTAGGTGTGTTTAAAATTTAAAATATAATTGATAGGCTTGGAACAAATAACACCTCACTTTTTAAGTTATTAATTGAAAAACAACATTGATGAAAATAGTTATACTCGGTGCAGGCTCTTTTGGAACAGCATTAGCTAATCAATTAGCACTAAATCCAAAAAATAATATTACGTTATTGTTGCGAAACAAGAAAGCAGAATTTGAAATTAACTCGAATAACGTTAATTCCAATTATTTTGCCAACCGTATTCTATCGTCAAGAATAAGTGCTACCACCAATAAAAGAATATTGAACGATGCTGATATTTTATTTATTGCAATTCCTACAAATCAAATTCCCAATGTAATTGAAGACTTAAAAAATAACTTATCTCAAAAATGTCTTGTTGTTAACATGGCAAAAGGTTTACTTCCAAGCGGTGAAACTGTTGTGGAACGTATTAAGTACGAATTAATTCATTCCAATACCGTCACTATGAAGGGAGCCTCGTTTAGTGCTGAAATGATGAATAGTATGCCGACGCTTTTTACCATTGGTTTTGAACGAAGAAAGCAATTAGATATTATGCTTAAAGTTCTTGAGGAAACAAATATCTTTTTAGATTATACCAATGATATTCGTGGAGTGGAATTATTAAGTGCGCTAAAGAATATTTATGCAATAGCCCTTGGTAATATGGATGCTCAATTCAATTCATTAAATACAAGATTCTTAATTTTAACCAAAGTCATTGAAGAAATTAAAATTATAATGCGCTCTATGGGCGGATTAGAGGAAACGATATTCTTAAGTTGTGGTGTAGGTGATATAGCGCTTACTGGTTTGAGTGATTTAAGTAGAAACCGTACGCTAGGCTTATTAATAGGAAAAGGATTTTACAATCAATCTTTATTATACAATTCTGTGGTATTGGAAGGTATTAATACATTAAATATACTTGATAAATCACTATCTGACAATATCAAAAGTAAACTACCGCTTTTCAACTTTGTAAATACTCTTTTAGTTAATCCAAACAATGATAGCAGGGAGTTTGATTTTCAAAAAGTTTTTAGCCGAAATTATAAAACGGTTTTAACGTACGGAACCTTCGATTTGTTACATTATGGTCATTTAGAATTATTAAGACGTGTAAGAAACTTAGGAGATAAGATTATTGTAGGCTTGTCCACCGATGATTTTAATATAATTAAGGAAAAAGACTGTATAATGCCTTATGAGAAAAGAAAGCATTTGTTAGAAGTTTTACGCTATGTAGATTTAGTAATTCCAGAAAAAAATTGGGATCAAAAAATTAACGATGTTAAAAATTATGATGTAGATTTATTTGTTATGGGGGATGATTGGAAAGGAAAATTCGACTTCTTAAAAGATTATTGTGAAGTGCTTTACTTACCGCGAACTGAAGGTATTTCTACGACAAAGATTAAGACTATTTTAAATGATAAATAAAGATTTGGATAGTTTTAAAAATCAACCTTTAATCTCTATAATAGTTCCAGTATTCAATAAAGAGAACTTTTTAAGAGAGTGTCTAGATTCTATAATAAATCAAGATTATCAAAATTTTGAACTCATTGTCGTTAATGACGGTTCAACGGACGGGTCAAAAATAATTTGCGAGGAGTACGCAGCCAAATACGATCAAATAATCCTCGTACATACAGAAAATGGCGGGGTTAGTTCTGCTCGCAACAAAGGATTGCAAATTGCGAAGGGGGAGTGGGTGACCTTTGTAGATAGCGATGATTATATTTCTAAAGACTATCTAAATATTGTATTAAAAACTCAAGATCGAGATTTTATTATTGTTAATATAGACCGTGTTAAAAACAATGGAATTGAGAGAAAATTACAATTTAAAAATGAAGTTTTAAATTTAAATGAGTTTTTACAGACTTATAAAGTTTACCCTAACTATGCCGAATTGGGAGCTAAATTTATGAAGCTTTCAATTATTAAAAATAACAATCTTAGTTTTCATTCTAATTTAAATTATGGGGAAGATACCTTGTTTAACCTTAAATATTTAGCGCATTGCAAAAACATAGAATTATCTAATCGTTCGGTGTATTTTTATAGAGATGTCACTGGAAGCCTAAGTAAACAAACGCAAGATTACTCCGCAATAAAGAAATATTATCAACTAATAAATGAAGAATTAAAATGTTTTTCTACAGCCTTTTTAGAGAATAATATTAAGTTTCCTTTTTATCAACTAATAAGTTCATTGTACAAGGATAAAAATCTTAAAACTGAACTAAAAGAAAGGGAATTGAAAACTATTATAAATAGTAATTTCAATTTAATGATGAATTTCTATAAAGATTCCAAAATTAAATACCTCTTATTACTGACAAGAAAAATAGGAAATACAGCACTTCTAAGTAAATTTATTATTGGAAAAACGAAATGATTTACTCAAATTCAAAAATGAAAGAATCAAAGCAATTCTTAGTCTCCATAATAGTTCCTGTTTATAATACTGAAACATATTTAAGAGATTGTTTAAACTCTATTATAAATCAATCCTACAGCAATATAGAGATTATTTTAATAAACGATGGCTCTACTGATGCTTCAGGAAAGATTTGTGATGAATATGCAGTGCGTGATGATAGAGTTGTTGTTTTTCATCAACAAAATTCCGGACCCTCGGTTGCTAGAAATTTAGGTTTAGACAAGGCGAAAGGAAAGTATTTTGCATTTATAGATAGTGACGACTTGTATCATTACCAGTTTATCGAGATTTTAATGAGTGGTTTTCGCGACTCTAGTATTGAAGTGAGTTTCTGCAACTTTACCCGAGAAGCATTCGATTATAAAGATGTTCCTTGGAAAACAATGGATTTCGAACATTTTTATCTTAATTTTGAAGATTTTTTAACTAAAGTAGTTCCTTGGAATAAAGTTTATAAAAGAGAAGTATGGGATAATGTTCGGTTTATACCCCATACATTGCATGAAGATATGTATGTTTATTTTAAACTTTTTTATAACCGCAAATTAGCTTTTACAGAAAATAAATTATATTATTATAGGAGAGATAGAGAAGGTAACAGGACTTCCGACAATAAATCGGAAGAAAATTTATTGGCCAAGCTGGAGGCTTTTACATTAGAAAAAAAGTTTTTTTTAGAAAAAAACGAAGCTGCGTATGTAAGAAAGGTTGAGAAAAGTATATTGTATTATAGAATTAATCTTTTCAATAATTATAATAATGCACAAGCTCAAAAAGCTTTAAAAATGCAGATGATAGATATTGTAAGAGCTAAGTTTTTGAATTGGAAGGAAAAGTTGTCTTTATTGATTAGGATTTATAAAGTATAAAACTCTTATGTTTAATCAGATAAGTATTTTCGATAAAAATTAATGCCCTTATTTCCTATTCGTTACAAATCCAACTTTAAAAAATCTATCTCATATAAACTGAAATAATGAATAAAATATTAGTTACAAAGCCATTTTTGGCACCGCGCGAAGAATACGATGCTTATATTTCTAAAATATGGGATAATCAGTGGCTAACAAATATGGGGCCTCTTGCAGTAGAGTTGGAGGAAAACCTTAAGCAGCATCTAAATGTGCAAAATTTGATCTTTGTATCTAATGGGACTATTGCTTTACAAATGGCAATAAAAGCCTTAAATCTTAAAGGTGAAATTATCACATCACCATTTTCTTTTGTGGCTACAGCAAATACTATTTATTGGGAAGGCTGCACCCCTGTTTTTGTCGATATCGAAAAAGATAGCTTAAATATAGATCCAAGGAGAATTGAAGAAGCGATTACCGAAAAGACTTCGGCTATAATGGCAACTCATATATTTGGTAACCCTTGTGATGTAGAAGCAATTCAAAAAATCGCAGATAAACATAACATCCAAGTTATATATGATGCTGCTCATTCATTTGAAGTGAAATTGCATAATAAATCTATTTTTGATTATGGGGATATTTCAACTTGCAGTTTACACGCCACTAAATTTTATCATACTGGTGAAGGTGGATTAGTTATTACTCAAGATAAAGAGTTGCTAAAAAAACTAGGATATATCCGCAATCATGGACTTCTAGAAACAGAAGGATTTGCGTCCATTGGAACAAATGCTAAAAACTCAGAATTTCACGCTGCTTTAGGATTAGTTAATCTTAAATATGTGGGCGATATATTAAAAAAGCGTGAAGAAATTGCTGTCATGTATGAAAAAAGGCTTCAAGGTGTCGTTGAATTTCAAATGTGGAATAAATATGCAACTAAAAATTATTGCTATTTCCCTGTAATATTTGATTCTCAAGAACAATTATTAAAGGTTAAAGATAAATTAGAACAGAACGATATTTATACCAGGCGCTATTTTTATCCTCCTTTATCCTCCTCATTGCCATATTTAAAATCGGTGTTTTTACCAATTACAGAAGATATATCTAAAAGATGCTTATGTCTACCAATATATTTTGACCTTACTATAGAAGATGTTAATACAGTTTGTGATTTAATAATAGAAGGTGTTTAATTTCTATATGATTAGAGCGTTAATAAACAATAAAATATGAAGTTAACCATACAAGAACTACAGGCATTGGAAACGGAGATGCTAAAAGAGGTTGCTGAAATCTGCGAACGCAATAATATAGATTATTACTTAGCGTATGGGAGTTTATTGGGAGCTGTACGGCACCAGGGTCCAATTCCTTGGGATACGGATGTTGATATTGCAGTACCCGAAAGTCAGCTTCCAAACTTCATAGAGGTTGTAAGAGCAGAGCTATCAGATAAATTTTATTTAAATTTTTATGACGAAAATAAGAGTTACGTAAATATTTATCCTCGTATAGGGTTAAAAGGATATTCAACTAAACTCTTACATATTGATGTTTATCGTATTGTAGGTGCACCTCAGGAAAAAAAAGAGCAACAGGAATTTAAAAAGAAGGCAAAATACTTGTCCTATATTCTACACTATAAAAATTTAAAAGAAGGGTATTTTGCCTTTAATAAAATTAGTTTAAAAGAAAAGCTAGTGATTTATATAAGAGCATTTTTCATGATATTCGTGCCAAAGAAAAAGTTGCTAAGAAAAATTGAAGATTTATGTGCTTTATATCCATTTGAGACTTCTGAAATAACAGTTAATATTACTGGAGGGTACGGAGAGAAAGAGTTTATATCTAAAAAACTTTATGGGCAAGGCGCAATTGCTGAGTTTGACGGAATTACTGTAAAAGTTCCCGAAAATTATAAAGAATATCTAGAGCATTTTTATGGAAATTATAAACAGTTACCTCCGAAAAAAGAACGACAAATAAAAGATTATTATCATATCTCAAAATCGAAATATTTTTCACAGGTCAATTAATTTTATATAAAATAGACCGTTTTGCGTTTAAATTGAAGATTTAAACCTATATTAAATATAGATCAGAACATTTAATAAGCATTTGAAAGTTTGGAAAAAGACGAATTAAGAGTGGTATATTTGCAAAATTATTTAAACTGAAATAATGGGAATTATCTCCCTAAACTCGATTTTCAATTTATAGTTATAAAATAAACGCTAAAACATTATGGAACGAAACATATTAATAACGGGTGGCGCGGGATTTATAGGAAGTCATGTTGTTAGACGATTTGTTAATGAATATCCGGATTATCATATCTATAATTTAGACGCATTAACCTATGCGGGAAATTTAGAAAATCTCAGAGATATTGAAGATAAACCAAATTATACTTTTCTGCACGGAGATATAACGGATGAGGCTTTTATTAATAAGGCGTTTTCAGAACATAAGTTTGATGGCGTAATTCACTTAGCTGCCGAATCGCATGTTGGTCATCAACTTGTTGACAATAAGACAAGTTAATTTGCTGATAAATTGTCTAAGCATTAAAATTTTTTAAAGAATGATTTATTGGGAAGACTGAAATAGGGTCATATTTAAATTAGCAGATTATCTGATTCTAGACTTGTGAGCTTCAAAAATTTAATGTTTATTAAAAAAATTGAAATATTTTCATATTATTCGATGATTGATTATTTGATGATATTGATAAAATTTTCGAAGAAATTTAAAAGCTATCTTGTTTGGGGTTTTAGCAGTTTCGAGGTTATATATTCATAATAAATAAAATAACTATGTCTTTAAAAAACGTTGCGGTAGGAGGTGTGTTTTGGACTTTTCTTCAGCAGTTTGGATCTCAGATAATTAACTTCGGAGTCTCCATTGTTTTAGCTAGATTACTTTTGCCAAAAGATTTTGGAACTATTGCATTGATGGATATCATTATGGGGGTGGGTTCTGTTATTGTTAGTAGTGGATTAACAAATTCCTTAATTAGAACTAAAGATGCTGATGATAGGGACTATTCAACAGTTTTCTACTTCAATTTAATTGCCAGTGTGGTTATTTATGCTATAACGTATATATTAGCGCCTTATCTAGCTGATTTTTATGACTTACCCATTTTAGTACCTTTAACTCGTGTTTATTGTTTGTCATTTATTATAGGTGCATTTTCTACAGTTCAGGCTACTGTCTTAACTAAGGCAATGGAATTTAAAAAATTAATGCAAATATCAATACCTAGCCTTCTGATGAGTGGTGTTGTTGGTGTGTTAATGGCGTACAGTGGTTATGGAGTCTGGTCATTGATTGGCTCATCATTGACACTTCAAATTGTAAAAACAGTGCAATTTTGGTATTTTTCTGAATGGAAACCGAAAATTATTTTTGATTACGGAAAGTTAAAAGAACATTTTGCGTTTGGTTCTAATATGCTTGTGGCTGCATTAATAAATATTGTATTTCAAAATGGATATACTTTAATTATTGGAAAAATGTATTCATTTAGTGAGTTAGGATATTATAATCGGGCGAATAGTATTAAAGACCTTCCTGTCAACAATATATCAAATGCATTAAATAAAGTTTCATTTCCTCTTTTTGCTAAAATAAAAGATGATAATATTACTTTAAGACGAGCTTATATAAAATTAATGAAAATGGTCGTTTTTATAGTGGCACCAATTATGTTTTTTATTATTGTATTTGCGGAACCTATTATTCTGTTGCTTTTAACAGAGAAATGGTTGGAAGTTGCGCCATATTTACAAATTCTTTCCTTGTCAGCAATTTTATATCCAATTCAGTTCTATAATTTAAATATATTATCAGTGAAAGGTAGAAGCGATTTATACCTGAGATTAGATATTATAAAGAAGGTCGTAATTGTAATCGCTATTTTGACCACAATAAACTTTGGGGTGATTGGTTTGCTTTGGGGGCAAGTTATGACGTCCGTTATTTCTCTCTTGATTAATAGTTATTATTCTGGTAAATTCATCAATCTAGATTTAATTAAACAGTTGAAAATGTTGATGCCATCTATATTTATATCTGCAAGTGTAGGTGGAGCTTTATACTTTATAAAAAAATATTTTCTAAGTGATTTTAATGATATATTAATCGTTTTGATTGGTGGGTTTCTGTTTTTTTCAATTTATCTTGTGATTAATAAAGTTATAAATAATGAATCTCTCGAAGAAATGATATTATTGATAAAAGAACGCGGAAATTTTAAAAATAAAACATGAAGTTCTTTATCTGTCACAATTTTTAAAATACAAATACTTCCATTTGGAATATATGAATTTTTAAAATTTAATAATTGATAAAATTTAATCTTAAGTTGAGGATGAACTTTAATAAATTTCAATGTTCTCTTTGTATCCAACTAAATTTATAGATCCTAAGAATAAAAACTTACGAGTCATTAATCTTAATAAGTTTAATTTTTTTTTTTTTTTACTATTAAAAATCATTCAGGAGTGGGTAGTATATTGGTTTATATAAAAAAACGAAAAAATAATTTTGAAAATCCTTTAAATATATATTGTAGTTGTGATTCATGATACATTTGATAGTTTTGTGACTTAATTAGTAATAAAAATATACTATCCATTGTCTGTAATAAAATTAAATCAATTAATATAAACTAATTAGAAATTTATTTAAAAATCAATATGTTTAAATTTTTCAAACGAATAAAGATATTATTATCATTTCTTAAAGCAAACTCAAAAGAAAAAGAATCCCCTCCATTTTTAATTAAATCTGAGAATCAAATTGTATCAAAAGGGAAACACTCTTATCATAATGGAAATTTTATTGTTAAAGGCAAAGGGGGCGTTTTAGAAATTGGGAGTTTTTGTGCAATTGGAGCTGATGTAAAAGTAATTTTATCCAATCATGACCAGGGTTTTCCTTCTATGCAATATACCTTTTATGCTAAATACTTTGGAAAAAATCCTTTCTCTAACAATAAAATGATCACTACTATTGGTAATGATGTTTGGATAGGTGATAATGTTGTTATTTTACCAGGGGTAAAAATTGGTACTGGGGCAATACTGGCAGCGAATGCGATAGTTACAAAAGATGTTGATCCATACTCAATTGTAGGGGGGAATCCAGCCAAATTAATTAAAAAACGATTTTCAGACAACAAAATTCAAGAGTTGTTAGATATGAAATGGTGGGAATGGGATACAGAGACTATTAAAAGAAATGAAGAATTCTTCTTTAAAAATCATAAATAATTATATTAAAAATAGCATGAAAACTAAAATAGCAATATTAACGCAGCCATTAGCTAATAATTATGGGGGAATAATTCAGAATTATGCATTGCAAAAATGCTTATTAGATAATGGCTGTCAAGTTGAAACCATAAATAGAGTAGCTAAGAACCCTAATCCTAAACTAAAAATTTTAGCGAGTAGATATAAGGAACTTTTTAGTAAATATATTTTATGCTCAAAAAAACCAACTTATTTAGATTATAAGAAGCTTTCAGTGAATAATCGCGAATTCATAAATAAATATATCAAACTTTCACCTAAAATAGTTTCTACTGCAGAATTAGTAAATTATTTTAAAATTAAAAAATTTAATGTTGTACTTGTTGGAAGTGATCAAGTTTGGCGGCCTAAGTATTCGCCTAATATTTACAATTTCTATTTGGATTTCTTGCCAACATCTTTAAATTTAATAAAGACTTCGTATGCTGCTTCGTTTGGAACAGATGAATGGGAATATACAGATGAACAAACTGAATTATGTTCGAATTTGGTGGGGAAATTTGATTCAGTTTCTGTAAGAGAAGACTCTGGAGTTAAATTGTGTTCTACAAATTTAAATAGGGAAGATGCTGTCCATGTATTGGATCCTACTCTTCTTTTAGAAGCAGAAGATTATAGTGAACTAATTGGACAACCTATAGAGAATAAAGGTTTATTTACGTATGTTTTAGATGAAACAAAAGAGAAACTCGACTTTATACGTGAAATTGCTGATAAAATGGATTTATCGATACATAAAAATCAAGCTAGAAGTCGACCATTGGATACGCAGACTTATGAGCTTGAAGATTACATAATACCTCCAATTGAAGGATGGCTACAAGGATTCAGGGATGCTGAATTTGTGATTACCGACTCATTTCATGGTACAGTTTTTTCAATAATTAATAGAAAACCTTTTTATACTATTGTTAATCGTGAAAGAGGTGCGTCGCGCTTTGAATCCTTTTTGAAACAAGTGGGGTTAGAAGATAGAATGATTTATGACGTAAATAAAGTTGATGTTACTTATATATCAAGGAATATTGATTACGATAAAGTTATTCCAATTTTAGATTTATTAAAATTCAAATCTCGTGAGTTTTTATACTCAAGTATTAAATAAGGACATTTATTGTGAATGTTATATTATATATAGTATGATTTAATTAATCTAAGATTTTAAAAATTAAATCTAGCATTGTCTATCGCTTTTAACTGTTAATCGAAATTTCATCATGAAACAAATCATGTTTTCTTTTATCATTCCAGTATTTAATGCTGAACTATACATTCAGAATTGTGTAAATAGTATCCTTAATCAAAAGTTCAATAATTTAGAATTGATCTTAATAAATGATGGTTCTACTGATTCAAGTGGTCATATTTGTGATGATTATGCATTAAATGATAGAAGAATACGTGTCTTTCATCAAGAAAATAAAGGTCAAGGTAGTGCAAGAAACTTGGGCTTAAAACACGCAAATGGCACTTATATTATATTTGTGGACTCAGATGATGCATTAGCTAAGAATACTTTAGAGTTAAATTATCAAATATTAGAAAAAGATACTTCAATTGAATGTTTGCAGTTCCCTATATTCATGAAATATGGTACTGAGGATGCTTATATCAGAAAAAACATTGAGAAAAAATATCAACTGGAATCTAATGAATTTAAAAAATTAATACTTGAAGACAATGTGATTTCATGGATTGTCTGTGATAAAATATTTAAAAGAGATAGCGTTAAGAGTTTGAAATTCAGAGAAGATATTAAGTTTGAGGACAATTTTTTTATGATGGAATACGTGCAAAATATCAAGACTTTTTATTCCTCTGACAAGGGACTTTACTATTATTATTTTAGGGCGGATTCAACCACAACATCTAAGCTTAGTGAACTAAAAGAAAGAAGTACATTAGAAGTGCTGTACCTGATTTTGAGTTTTTTAAATCCAAAAAAGGAATGCAATACCTTTTACAAGTTCCTCATTCGATTGATCAATGTAACTAAATCCTTAAAAGTTAATTTTGGTTTACATTATAAGAACGCTAATTTCTATAGTTTTAGAAAGCATGTTAATTTAGGTAGTGTGTTAAAAAGCGGATTACCGATTAAGGATATTATTAAGTTAATACTTTATAGGATTTACGGTTAATCAAGCTTTAAGTAATGAGGATATTGCTTAATTAGAAGGATTACTAATTAAATCATGATAATATAAACCTATGCTGGAACCATTAATTTCCATAATTATTCCTATTTATAATGCAAGTGCTAATCTTGATGATTGCTTGTCTTCCATAAGAAATCAAACTTATAAAAACTTTGAAGTATTATTAATCAATGATGGTTCAACAGATGGTTCTGCTGAAATTATCCAAAAATACGTTAATTGTGATAAACGATTTTTGTCTTTCTTACAATCTAATTCTGGGCCCTCCGTAGCTCGTAACTTAGGCATTCAAGGGGCTAAAGGTAACTACTTGTCGTTTATAGATGCTGATGACTGGGTTCACCCTGAGTATTTAAAAAAAATGTTAGACCCGATGCTCACACATAATACTGATTTGGTTTGTGCGGGTTATTATGAAGTCAATCCAAAATCTCCTAAAGGCTTAAAACTGCATGATTTTGAAGAAGAGTTCTTCAATAAAAAGCTCAGTAAGCAGATGTATCAATCTAATCTTTTCAATGGTGTAAGTGGGGTGTTATGGGGTAAATTATTTAAAAAAACAATATTTCATGATCATAACATCAATCTCCACACTGAATTAAGGCTTTCAGAAGATCTATTAGCGGTATTAGAATATTCTCGATATATCGATAAAGTTTTTATTATTCCTGATTCTATTTATTATTACAATCGTTTAGATGATGGCGGACTAAGTGGAAAGTTGAATATTGAAAAATACGCTAATCTTGAAACTTTATTTCAAGAAATAGATAACTATAGTGAAGATCTAGATTTTTTGGATTTGGAAGCTATTAAAAGTAAAAGGAAGTATTCTTTTATGGTTCAACTTTTAAAAGATAACTCTTATTCAAAAAAAGAATTTTATAAAATTGCAGATTTTTTAGTTGAAAAGAATTTTTCTATTGATTCAAGAGTTTTACTGCATAATAAGGTCAATAACCTAATTCTGAAGAATATTTTTAATGGTAATTATCTTATCTCTTTTACAATAGTAAACATTTATAAATTTTTAAATCGGATTAAAAATGGCTAAAAAAACAATTTTAGTAGATATATATTTAGCACATAACTTAGGGGATGATCTTTTTTTAGACCATTTATCGCATTCTTTTCCTGATCTGGATTTTGTGCCTTTCCACCCAGGAAAAAACTATACTTTATTTTTCGAAAATTATAAAAATATTAAACAATTTCCTTATACCATTATAGATAAAATTGCTGCGCGTTTGGGTAAAAATAAGTTGATAGATTACCATCACTTAAGCAAAAAGTACGACGGCTTATTGTTTTTAGGTGGCGGTATCTTCAGAGAAGAATCTTATTGGCATGAATTATATGACTATCGTTTAAAAATAACTAAAGCATTCAAAAACCGCGATAAAAAGGTTTTTTTTAGTGGATGTAACTTTGGTCCTTTCAATAGTCCAGAATTTTTGAAGGCGCATACCAAGCTATATAAAAAGATAGATAAAATCACCTTCAGAGATATGGCTTCTTACAATTTTTTTTCCAAACTACAGACTACGTTTTATGCGCCAGATTTACTGTGGTCTTATAAGCTTCCTAAAGTAAATAAAAAAAAGAATGTTTTGGGTATTTCAGTTATAGATCCAAGACATAAAGAACAATACAAACATACATATGAAGAATATATATCCAAACATAAAAAAATTTGTGAATCATATTTAAAACAAGGGTATGAAATAAAGTTATTCTCATTTTGTGAATCAGAAGGAGATTTAGACATAGCAATTAAGATTGCCGAAGATTTTCCTGACATGAAAATTTTTAACTATAATCTTCAAATTTCTTCGTACTTAGAAGAAATAGGGGAGTGTAACCTTTTTATTGCAGCACGTTTCCATGCTGTTATATTGGCATTTAAATTTGAAATTCCTGTGATTCCCGTAATTTACGGAGACAAAACCGAAAATCTTTTGATAGATTTAAAGTTCAGACCACCTTTTGTTTTTTTAGATTCTATAACTAGTTTAAGTGATTCTGATTTTCTGTCACTTAAAGACAATCAAATTAATATTTTAGAACATAAAAGTGAAAAACATTTTGATATAGAATTCTAAGTATGGTAAAAAAGAAAAAATTGCTATTTGTTATAGAATCATTGACTTTAGCCGGCAGTGAAAAAAGTTTAATTGCATTGTTGACAAACTTAGATTCAGATTTGTATGATATTGATTTACAATTGTTTAAATACGGTGGAGAATTAGAGAGGTTTCTACCGAAATATGTCAATTTGTTATCTCCATTACCCTACACTTTGTTTGCTAGAAAATCTTTTGCGAGAAATTTAAAGTCATTTAATATAAAGTTTATCAAGGCAAAAATTACTTATTCACTAGGTTTACGTTTACAAAAAAGAAATCATACTGAAATCGCGAAACTTTACTGGAAATCTGTGAAACATGCATTTGAGGTTCAAGATATGAAATATGATGTAGCTATTGCATATGCCCAAGGTGTTCCTACCTTCTATGTCATGGATAAAATTAAAGCAACAAAGAAAGTAACATGGGTAAATGCAAATGTTCAATTTACAAATTATAATAAGTCATTTCAAAAATCTTATTATGATCGCTATAATTATATCGTTCCCGTTTCAAAAGTAAATCAAGAACACTTCACAAATATTTTTCCTGATTTATCGAAAAAACTATGGTTAATTCAAGACATGATTGATTACGTTAATATAGGTGAAATGGCTAATTTGTTTAAACCTGAATTCAAGAAAGACACATTTAATTTACTAACGGTGTCGCGTTTGGAGAAAGGAATGAAGGGCTTAGATATAACTATCGAGACTTGCCGAATATTAAGAGATAAAGAAATAGATTTTCATTGGTATATATTGGGCAAGGGAAGTTTTAGGCCGGAAATAGAAAATTATATCAAAATTAACAAGTTAGAAAAACATCTAACATTACTAGGAACTTCAGCTAATCCATATCCCTACTTTAAAGCTGCTGACTTGTATGTACAGACGTCTAGATCTGAAAGTTTTGGAATTTCTATTGCAGAAGCACGATTGTTAAATACTCCAGTGGTAACCACTCGTTTTGATACTGTTTTTATGCAGATGGTGGATGGTAAAAATGGTTTAGTAGCTGATATGAATGCAGAAGCAGTTGCAGAAGCTATAATTAAAATAATAGATGATAATGAATTATATAATTCTATTGTTGAATATCTAAAAAATGAACCTAAGGTAAATACAGAAACAATTAAGCGTTTCAATGCAATGATTAAGAACTTCATTTCAAATAATTAAAACGTTTATTTAATGCAAATTAGCATCCAAAAATCCAATCAGCTAAAATCCATAGCTATCTTAATGATGCTGTGTTTGCATTTATTTAATACTGATTACAAAGGATTGTTTCAACCTTTAATATTTATTGGGGACCAACCATTAAGTTATTATATTTCCTTATTCTCCGATGCTTGTGTGCCTATTTTCGCCTTTGTATCTGGATATGGTTTGTACTATAGTTATGTAAATAAAAAAGATTTATATGCTAAGAAAAATGTGGAAAGGACAAAAAAACTTTACACTAGGTATTGGATAATACTTTTGCTCTTTGCAGTATTGCTAGGGTGGATAATGGGAACAGACGGCTATCCAGGAAGTTTTCAAAAATTCGCATTAAACTTTACAGGCCTAAAAGGTAGCTATAATGGAGCTTGGTGGTTTTTTACAATTTATATACTATTCGTTTTTACTTCAAAATTTTGGTTTATAGTGATTGATAAAGTAAATCCATATCTTTATTTAAGTTTTCTTTTCGTTATTTACGTCGTGGCATTTTATTTCAGAATATATAATGCTAACATTTTTCAAAATCCCATTCTTCATTGGACGCATACTCAATCAGCCTTATACTTTTGTACGCTTTTCCAATTTATGTTAGGAAGTTTTGCCTTAAAATATCAATGGCATAAAAAAGTTTCAGATGTTTTTAATAAAATTAAATGGCCAAATTTAGTTGCTATTTTAGGGATAATTATTTTAATAGTATTTCATGGCATAATCCCCAATTTTATTGTTGCCCCATTTACTGCTTTAGGTTTTATCTTCCTATTTTTACAAATGAAGTTTGGAAAGTCTGTAGATAAAAGTCTAGATTTCTTTAATCCCCACGCCACTAACTTATGGTTAATACATATGTTCTTTTACATAACATATTTTAAAGATATAATTTTCGCCCCACAATATCCTCTATTAATTTTCATATGGTTGGTCCTATGGTGCTTGGTGGCATCAGTTATTGTTAATTTTATTTATAACCGAATATATTCTATAATAAAATAAATCGCTGTTTTTAAATAGTCAGTAAAAGTTATAATTTAATAAGATTAGATTAATTTTCAACACTGCATCGATTTTTTTATTTTTTTCGGTCAAATTTCTAGCATCTAGAGTCTTTATTCTAGTTTCCAGAATCTTGTTCCCCATCAGACTAGACTTTGAACTGTGATTATCCTTAGTATTGGTTCCGTTTATACCAAAAAAAAAGACCACCATCACGGCAGTCTTTTTTAAAATATAAGTATCTAAATGATTACTTTATCTCAAGTAATTCTAGTTCGAAAGTTAGATCTTGTCCTGCAAGTGGGTGGTTTGCATCAACGATAATAAAATCGTCTTTTACATCGGCAACGCGAAGTTGACGCTCAGATCCATCAGGGTTTTTAGATACTAACCCCATACCAACTTCTGGCTTTATCTCTTGCGGTAGATTTTCATTAGGTATTTTTTGGAAAAGCTCTTTTTGAACATCCCCGTAAGCTTCCTCTTTTGGGATGGTGATGGTTTTCTTCTCATTCACTTTCATATCCACCAATCCCTTTTCAAAACCAGGGATTAAACGGCCTTCCCCAAGCTTAACCTCTAAAGGCTCACGCTGTAGCGAACTATCAAACACCTGTCCGTTGTTTAATTTTCCTGTGTAATGAAGTTTTACGGTTTCATTTCCTTGTACTTGACTCATAAATTTGTTTTTACAATTATTTCAATAAGTGAACAAAACTATAGGTTTGAATTGCCAATTCCACAGAAAATTGCCTATAATTCAAAGTTTTAGGTAAATTTTAGGAAAAAAATTAAGAACAGAGAGAAGAGAAAAAAGAGAAGAGAAAAAAGAGAAGAGAAGCAAGAGCCAAGAGCCAAGAACCAAGACGCAAGACAAAATGTTCAAGAGAATAGAGCAGAGAGAAGAGAGAAGAGAGCAAGTATCTAGAATCAAGAACCTAGAACCAAGACGCTAGACAAAATGTTCAAAAATATAGAACGGAAAGTAGAGCAGAGAGAAGAGAACAAAGAAAAGAGAAACTTGGATAACGATAATTTGAATTAGGCGTTTAGCATCTAGTATCTAGCATCTAGCGTTTAGAGGCAAGAGCCAAGAGTCAAGAACCAAGACGCAAGACATAACGGTTAAGAGTAGAGAGCAGAGAACAAAGAAAAGAGAACAAAGAAAAGAGAGAAGAGAAAAAAGAATCAAGAAGCAAGAACCAAGACGCAAGATTCTAGTACCAAGGTTTTGTTTTAAAAAATTGTACTAGCTTATTAAAAATTCATAATTCTGAATTCATAATTCTGAATTAACAATTGTGAATATCTATTTTATTTTTTTAAAGTCAGTGGGGTTATAAATGATATTTTTGGGCCTTTAAAAAAAATATTATGAGCGTAACTTGGTATGAATGTAAGGTGAAATACAAAAAAACACACGAAACAGGAGAGCAAAAAGTAACAACGGATACTTATCTGCTTGATGCAGTTTCTTATACAGAAGCAGAAGCTAGAATTACCGAAGAGATGAAAACATTTACTGAGGAAGATTTTAGAATAATGAATATTAAAGTAGCCAACTTTTCAGAAGTTCATCCCTTTGAAAATTCTGATCGCTGGTTTAAGTCTAAAGTTTCTTTAGTAGCACTTGACGAAGAAAGTGGGAAAGAGAAAAAGACAAATATATACTTGCTAGTTCAGGCAAACAATATAAAGGAAGCTTTTGATAACACTACAAAAGCTATGGAGCAAACCATGGGGGATTATAATATTCCTGCTATCACAGAGTCTGCAATTGTAGATGTTTTTCCGTATTTTACAGGAGAAGAAGAACAGTTAGAAAAGTTTAAAGTACTCGATTCTCCAGAATTGGTTGAACAAGAAGATTAGGGTTAGAAGAAAGGAAAGAGAAAAGAGAAAATAGAACAGAGAAAAAAGATCAGAGAAAAGAGAGGCTTGGATAATGATTAGTTGAAATAGGCGTCTAGAATCAAGAGCCAAGAGCCAAGAGCCAAGAGTCAAGAGCCAAGAGCCAAGAGTCTAGAATCTAGAAGCTAGGGGTAAGACAAAGTGTTCAAGAGAATAAAGCAGAAAGTAGAGCAGAGAATAGAGTAAAAAGATCATAGAAAAGAGAACAGAGAAAATAGAACAGAGAGAAAAGAACAGAGAAAAAAGAACAGAGAAAAGAGAGGCTTGGATAACGATAAATTGAAATAGGCGTCTAGTATCTAGAGTCTAGAACCAGGAGTCAAGAGTCAAGAGCCAAGACAAAATGTTCAAGAGAATAGAGCAGAAAGTAGAGCAGAGAATAGAGTAAAAAGATCAGAGAAAAGAGAGACTTGGATAACGATAAATTGAAATAGGGGTCTAGTAACTAGAGTCTAGAACCAGGAACCAAGAGTCAAGAGCCAAGAGTCTAGAATCTAGCATCTAGCATCTAATATCTAGCGTCTAAAGTCAAGTGGTCTTAACTGTATGTTGGTATATTAAAAAGGTGTGACGTATCTTTATTAAAACTAAATGAATTATGAATAGTAATAGAAAATACGGAATCGGTGGGAGTACTGCGGAAGTGGAATTATCCAAATTAACCGAACCTACAGTAAAACCGTCTCCAATTAGTAAAGAGGAATATCAAAATAGAATTGATAAAGCTTGTGCAGCATTAAAAAATAACGGATTAGATGCATTATATATCAATGCAGGTACTAACTTATATTACTTTACAAATACCAAATGGAATCCTTCTGAACGCTTAGTAGGGGCAGTTCTGTTTGCTGATGGGAGTTTAAAATACGTGGTTCCTGAGTTTGAAATAGGCACTTTTAACGATTACAAAGGAATCGATGGCGAAATAATTGCTTGGGCTGAACACGAGTGTCCTATACAAAAAATTGCTGATAGTGTTGAACAGGGGATAAGCCTTGCTTTAGACGATGTTACGCCATTTACCTTAGTTTCTCGTTTTCAAAACCACAAGGTGTTTCAAATAAGCAGCGCTGAAACCCTGATTCGGGATATTCGAATGCTTAAGAGTGATGCGGAAATTGCACAACTTCAATATGCAATGGACTTGACAATGCAAGTGCATAAGGCAACAGCCAAAATATTAAGACCAGGGATTACAACCGCTGAAGTAGAAGATTTCATAAATAAAGCACATAAAAAACTTGGAATTGCAAGTGGATCGTACTTTTGTATTGTTCTATTTGGAAAGGATTCTAGTTTTCCTCACGGGGTGAAATCGCCAAAACCACTAGAAGAAAATGATATAGTGTTGGTGGATACTGGTGCGCGATTCAATGGATATCTTTCCGATATTACTAGAACTTATATTTACGGGGAAGCAACTGCAAGGCAAAAAGAAATCTGGAAAAATGAGAAGGACGCACAGCTAGCTGCTTTTAATGCTGCGCAACTAGGGAAACCTTGTGGGTATATTGATGACGAAGTACGCGCACAGCTTGTAAAAAATGGTTTAGGTCCTGATTACGACCTTCCCGGTCTACCGCATAGAACAGGTCACGGTATCGGACTCGATATTCACGAACACCCGTTTATTCTTAGAGGGAATGACATTGAGTTGCAATCGGGCATGACGTTTAGTATAGAACCTATGATTGTTGTACCCAACGAATTTGGAATTCGCTTAGAAGATCATATCTATATGACCAACGCAGGGCCAAAATGGTTTACAGAGCCGGCGCATAGTATTGATAATCCTTTTGGGGTTTAGGAAAATATCAAGGAACTTTTCAATAGTTAGTTTCAAATTTTTAGTTTAGCATTCTTTTAGGGATTAGATTAAGGTTCAATCTTTAAAAGTTGCTATTTTTGCACACTTTTTTAAATTGAACTTGAATAAATATAATCAGTTTAATCTGATAGAATTGTGATGATTAAAGACTCTAATATACAGCCTGAACACGATAAGCTAACACTATGCGATAATGCTGAGTTTGCCTCTAATTATACAGCAAAGAAAATAGCAGAACTTATACTTCAGAAACAGAAAGAAGGTACACGTGCAGTTTTAGGTCTGGCTACGGGGAATACGCCTAAAATGGTTTATGAGGAATTAATTCGTATGCATAAACACGAAGGCTTGAGTTTTAGCAATGTGGTAAGTTTTAACCTCGACGAGTACTATCCTATTAGTGCAGATGACGAGCAGAGTTATACGTATTTTATGAATAATAACTTATTTAATCATGTTGACATAAAAAAAGAAAACATTTACATCCCACATACAAACTGCTCTTCAAACCAAATAAGTCAGTACTGCTTAGATTACGAAAATAAAATCAAGAGTTTTGGAGGATTAGACTTACAATTGTTAGGTATTGGTAGAAACGGACACATTGGTTTTAATGAGCCAGGTTCTAAATTTGATTCTATTACGCGATTAATCGATTTACATCCACTTACAAGAGAAGATGCTATTGAAAATTTTGGAGATTTAAATAATGTTCCTCATCAGGCTATTACGATGGGGATTAATACCATTGTTCAGGCTAAAAAAATATTTTTGCTAGCATTAGGAGAAAGGAAATCTGAAATAATTAAGAAAGCACTTAACGGTACCATCGCTACGGATGTGCCATCGTCTATACTCCAAACACTTCCACAAGTGGAATACATACTCGATAGAGAAGCAGCAGCATTAATACAGAAATAGCTTGCTTTATTCTCTATTATAAGAACTATTCCAAAGCTTTTATTACTGCATTTACAAATTCTTTACGGCCTTTAACTAGTTCTTTTGAACTAGCTTTTGGCCAAGCTGCAGTTTGCGCGATTACAAGATCTTTACTGGGGTCGATATAAATCATCTGCCCAAATATTCCCACAGCAGCGTAGCTTCCACTATTGGAACGCCACCACAAATATCCGTACCCGTCACCTTGCTCATTGGTTT
Source organism: Aequorivita sediminis (assembly GCF_032080575.2). Lineage (NCBI taxonomy): Bacteria > Pseudomonadati > Bacteroidota > Flavobacteriia > Flavobacteriales > Flavobacteriaceae > Aequorivita > Aequorivita sediminis. The sequence goes on from NZ_JAVLSO020000008.1 coordinate 98,710, forward strand.
TATATAGAATAGAAGTGGCATCTTTTACCCATTCTTCAGCTAGAATTTTATTATCCTTTAACTTGCTTTCACTTAGCATAAGTGTTCCTAGGCGTGCAAAATCCCTAAGACTAGCTGAAAGACCGCTTCCGCCTATATTTTCATTGCTGCATTCGTCTGCCAGCCAGTACGCGCAATGCTCCATTCCCCAAGGCTTCCAAATTCTTTCTGAAAGGTATTCAGCCAAACTTTTTCCGGTAGCTTTCTGAACCAATATCCCAACTAAATCGGTTTCACCAGTACTGTAATTCCAAGTAGTCCCAGGTTTGTTTGAAAATTCTAATTGCTTCATATATGTCAATATATGCGACTCGTTACCATTACAGGGTTGTAGATACATTTGGGCCACATCTGAATTGTGATCCTCATAATCTTCGTTCCAAGCAACACCAGAAGTCATTGTTAGTAATTGTCGTACACTTACTTCTCCATAATCGTATCCGTCTAGTTCACTTATATATTTTTTTAAAGGATCGTCTAAACTTTCAATGTCACCTTCTTTTAGTGCAACTCCAACTAACATAGAAGAAACAGATTTTGCAACAGAAAATGAAGTCCATAAGGTTTCTTTATCAATTCCATTTGAATACGCTTCGAGTTTAATTTTGTTGTTTTGAACTACAATCACTCCTTGAACGTGGTTGTCACTCATATATGAAGTTAAAGTTGTCTTATCATCCCAAATTGGCGTAATATCATCAATTTTTTCTAATGAAGAACTTTTAGCCGCCCCTGAAACAAGTATGCTAGGATAAAGTTCGTGCATTATAGGAAAACGCCTTTCTTTTTCCTCCTGGGTCCAAAAGAGCAAACTTTCAAGTTTTTGCCCCATCGTTTCGCCAGGAATCTTTGCGATTTCAGCTTTAGCTTGCTGATTTGTAAGTGTTGTACAGTCTTGAGCAACTACTGTTAGCGAAGCAATCGCTAAACAAGTGGATAATATGAAGTTTTTGTAATGAATCATTTTTAAAGTGAGTTTGTAAGTTTACTATAAGATTTTGTTCAAAATCTTAAGAATATAGTTGTCTTTTACTTCCCGATGCAAAAATTAGCAAAAATATTACCTAGAAGCTCATCGTTGGAGATTTCTCCAGTAATCTCACCAAAGTAGTACAGGGCTTGACGTATATCAATAGCTAATAAATCTCCGCTCAAGTTATTGTCAATTCCTTGTTGCACTTTAATTATTTCTTCTAAAGCTTTAAGCATTGAGTCGTAGTGACGGCTGTTTGTAACAATAGTTTCATTATTGCGTAAGGCACCAGTGTTCACAAAATCTAATAGTTTGTTTTGAAGTTCTTCCACCCCTTGCTTAGACTTAGCTGAAAGTAATAAAGCAGAAGAGTTATCAATTTCGCTCAGTGTAATTTGTAGCTTTTGTCTTTCCGTTTCAGATAACTTATCAACTTTGTTAGCTACAATTATTAGGTTTTTCTGCGGGTATTTGTTTTTGATAGTCTCTATTTCAACTTTGAATTTCGATTTTTGTCCGGAAACTTCAGAATTAAACTTTTCGGAATCGAATAGATAGATAACTACCTGCGCTTGTTCAATTTTCTGAAAGGTTTTTTGGATTCCTAACCCTTCAATTGTATCCGTAGTTTCACGTATTCCAGCAGTATCAATAAATCGGAAACCGATACCTCCAATTACAATTTCATCTTCTATAGTATCGCGGGTGGTGCCTGCAATGTCGCTAACAATAGCTCTTTCCTCGTTAAGTAATGCATTCAATAAAGTTGATTTCCCAACATTAGGTTCTCCAACAATAGCAACTGGAATCCCGTTTTTAAGTACATTTCCTGTGGCGAACGAATCAATTAATCGCTTTAGAACATGAGTAATTTTAGAAATTAGTTTCTGGAAGTCTTCACGATTTGCAAACTCTACATCTTCTTCAGCAAAATCGAGTTCTAGTTCAATCAATGACGCAAAATTTAGAAGTTCTTCTCTAAGTCGTTTAATTTCAGAAGAGAAACCGCCACGCATTTGCTGAATTGCCAATTGATGACTTGCAGCGCTATCACTTGCAATAAGATCGGCAACAGCTTCGGCTTGACTTAAATCCATTTTTCCGTGGAGAAATGCTCTTAAGGTAAATTCACCAGCCTGAGCCATTCGGCAGCCTTTACGAAGACATAGTTGAATAATTTCTTGTTGGATGTAATTACTACCGTGACAAGATATTTCAATAACATCTTCTCCTGTATAACTATTTGGATTTTTAAAAATGGAAACTAGAACTTCGTCTATAATTTTTTCTCCATCCTTAACATGCCCTAAATGTACAGTATGCGTTTTTTGTCCTGCTAGGGACTTACCCGAAACTGATGTAAAAATAGATGAAGCTATAGTAATAGCCTCAGGTCCTGAAAGCCTTAAAACAGCAATTGCTCCCGCACCTGCAGGCGTAGCCATTGCAACAATAGTATCTGTGTGTGTCATCGTTGCAAAAGTACTAAAAATGTAGTTGAAATAGGCTAAGAGCAAGTTGGTTTAAACACCCGACAAATTTTATAAAATTGTGGATTTTAATAGAAGGGAGGGAGGCGAAAATAAACCCTAAACTCTAAGTTAATATCTTATTATTTCAGGTTTCTTTTCAGTCCTTCAACAATTGTTTTAAACTCTTTTTTACATTCTTTTGTTGCAGCTGCTAACTCTGAAGCAGCGTTATTTGTCGTAATAAGTTCAGAACATTTTTTCATCAAAGCCGTTAATGTGTCGGCCTTTAAATAATACAAAGTCATAGTAGATTGATGAATAAGCTTGTCCAATTGGGTAGCATCATCACTTTTTACTGCTTTTTTAAATTCTTTATTATAATCTTGAACTGCTTTAAACGAACTTCTCACAAACTTCTGTAAGTACTCTGGCTTGTTATTCGCCATCTTCTGGTACCGTTCTAAACTAAAACTTTCATGTGAAGTTTCCGCAACTTCGGGTTTTAATTGTTTTGCGTATTTTTTAGATTGAATGGCAGTTTTTAAGAGTTTTTTTCTACGTTTTTTTCCCTTTGTTTGCGTAAGCGTTTTATATGTTTTTAAAAGGTCGAAAAGTTGAGCCGGTTGAAAGGGTTTAGACAAATGATCGTCTATTCCAACCTCAATAAGTTTGGGTTGAACTTCGCCCTTAGTAGTTGCAGAATATGCAACGATTACAGGTTTTTTAGGTAGTTTTAAGGCCCTAATTTTTTCAGCAGTTTGGTACCCATCCATCTTTGGCATTTGCAAATCGAGCAAAATAATATCTACAGACTCATTGTTTAAAATAGATAATGCTTTGCTACCACTTTTGGCTGTAATGTATGGTATATGCCACTGGTCTAAATATTGTGCGGTGATAAAAATATTTACATCGTTATCATCTACAATTAAAACTTTATAATCGTCAAAATTAATATCTTCTTGTATATCGGGAGCTTTTTCAGATTTTTTAGATTTCTTTTTATCTATTTTATAATTTAGTTCAAAACTAAAAGTGGAACCCTCATGGAGTTTACTATTTACGTGTAACTGGCTACCCTGAAGTTCGAGTAATTTTTTACTAATAGTAAGTCCAAGGCCAGTTCCGCCGTATTCAACACTTACGTCATAGCTGGCCTGTGAAAATTCTTGAAATATTGCTTCTAATTTTTCTTCGGGGATCCCTATTCCGGTATCGGCAACTTCAAATTTTAAGGTGACCTGCTTTTTAATTTTTTTTAATACGCTAATAACAACAGTAATTGAACCTTCCTTGGTGAATTTTATCGCATTGCCAATGAGATTGGTGAGGATTTGATTTAATTTAACAGGGTCGCCAATAATATTTAGGGGTACATCTTCGGTCAATTCTAAACGCAATTCAACATTTTTTTCGGCAGCTTTTACCGAATAGATTTCTTTTAAGGTTGTAATAAGATCGTATATGTTAAAAGAAACATATTCTAACGCTAGCTTTTTTGCTTCAATTTTGCTTAGGTCTAACAGGTTGTTTACCAAACTCAGCAAATGTTCTGAAGAGCCTAAAAGAAGGCGTGCGTATTCTTTTTGATTTTCATTTAATGGGGTGTCGTGTAATAAATTCCCTATCCCCAAAATAGCGTTTAGCGGAGTGCGAATTTCGTGGCTAATTGTTGCTAAAAACTCGGCTTTTGCCTTGCTTTCGGCTTCGGCTTTTCGCTTTGCATCTAAAAGTTCTTTTTCATACTTCCTGCGGTCTGAAACATTTAAAATTGTAGCCTGATAGGTCGCTTCATTACTGCCGTCTGAAGGTATTTCTCTTACGTTAACTAAAGCGTGAAATATACTTTTATCCTTTCGCACTATATCGAAATACACTTCTTGGATAAAGCCTTGCATTTTTATTAATGGAAAAAAGTGTGTTTCAAAATAAATTTGGCCACCAACCTTAAATAAACTGGGAAGGGTTCGAAGGTTTATAATTTCAGACTTCCTGTATCCCAGCCAGTTGGCAAGCGTTTCGTTGATTGTTACTATAATGCCATCGTTACGAAATATTACTGAACCACATGGCGCGTTTTCATATAAGTCTAAAGCTGCCTTAAGACGAATTGAATCTGATTGCTTCGAAATATTGTTGCTATTTTCCACTAAGCGTTTGTTTCGAGAAAATCTTTAATTGCTTCCGCTGTTTCTTCTGGAGCACTCAAATTGGGACAGTGGCCAGTAGCCTTTAAAATTTTTAAAGTGCTGTTGCTAATAGTATCTGCAGTGTATTGACCAACTTCGGTTGGTGCAATTACATCTTGCGAACATTGTAAAACCAAACAGGGATGAGAAACGTTTTTTAAATCTTCACGATTATCTGAAAGGAAGGTTACTCGAGCGAAGTTTTTGGCAATTTCGGGATCGGTATTACAAAAACTGTTACTTAATTCTTTTCCTAATTGGGGTCTATCTGCGTTACCCATTATTACAGGCGCCATGTTTTGCGACCAGCCTAAATAATTACTGTCTAAAGCCTCTAAAAGCTCATCAATAGATTCTTTATCGAAACCGCCAGTGTAATTTTCTTTGTTAATATAACATGGCGATGGACCTATTAAAATCATTTTAGAGAAAATTGAGGGTTTTTTAATTGAAGCTAAAAGACCAATCATCGCACTTACCGAATGTCCAACATATATTACATCCTTTAAATTTAAGTGCTCACAAATAGTAATTATATCGTTGGCATAGCTGTCTAGCGAATTGTATTTTTCTTTCGAATATTCCGAAATATCCGAATTACCAGCACCGATATAATCAAATAAAACAATTTTGTATTTCTCTTCAAAATAGGGGTATACAAAGCGCCACATATTTTGGTCGCACCCATAGCCATGCGCAAAAACCATCGGTTGATTTCCTTTACCTAGTACATTAATGTTAAATGCTTTTTTAACGTCTTTTAATTGGAAGGTGCTCATAGCTGTTAGGGTAATATTTGGTTGCTTTAAAAATAGGTAAAAAAATAATAGTTAACTATTATGAAGTCTTTAATTTCATAATAGCTAACTATCCATAAAACATTGAAGCTAGTGTTGCTATTTTTAAAAAAGCAACTATTCTATTGCGCGTATTTTATAAAAACAACGTCGCTGCGTTAGTTATTTAACATAACCGGCATTACCAACATAGTAACTGTTTCCCCTTCATCCAATCCATCAACAGGAGTAAGGATTCCTGCGCGGTTAGGAAGGCTCATAGCTAAGGAAACTTCGTCGCTAGTTAGGTTGTTTAACATCTCTGTTAAGAAACGGCTGTTAAACCCAATTTGCATATCGTCTCCTTGATAATCACAAGTTAAACGCTCTTCTGCTTTGTTGCTGTAATCGATATCTTCAGCTGAAATATTTAACTCTGCCCCCGCAATTTTTAAACGAATCTGGTGGGTTGTTTTACTAGAGAAAATAGAAACTCTTCGAACCGAATTCAGAAATTGATTTCTATCAATTACCAGTTTGTTTGGATTCTCTTTTGGAATTACCGCTTCGTAATTCGGATATTTCCCGTCGATTAAACGGCATACCATTTCGATGTTTTCGAAGATAAACTTAGCGTTGCTCTCGTTGTATTCAATAATAACGTCTTCCTCACTACCTGCAAGTATGCTTTTAAGAAGGTTCAGAGGTTTTTTAGGCATAATAAACTCGGCAGTTTGCGAAGCGCTTAAATCGTCGCGAGTGTATTTTACTAGTTTGTGAGCATCGGTAGCAACAAAAACTAAACTCTCTGTTGAAAACTGAAAGAAAACCCCGCTCATAACTGGACGAAGATCATCATTTCCTGAAGCAAAAATCGTTTTGCTAATTGCTGTAGCTAATACATCTCCTTGAACTACTGTAGAAGAAGGATCTTTTAGTTCTACTGCGTTTGGAAATTCCTCCCCACCTACATAAGCCACAGCATATTTACCGTGATTTGAACTGATTTCGATAGTGTTATTGTCTTCAACAGTAAACGTTAACGGCTGCTCTGGAAATGTTTTTAAAGTATCTAATAACAGTCTCGCAGGAATACAAACCATTCCTTTTTCTGTGCTTTCAACTTCAAGTTTTGAAGATACTGTAGTTTCTAAATCTGATGCAGAAACCGTAAGGCTCTTATTGTCTAGATCGAAAAGGAAGTTATCTAAAATAGGCAAAGTGTTGTTGCTGTTGATAATTCCGCCTAAAACTTGCAGTTGTTTTAATAAATACGAACTCGATACGATAAATTTCATTATATGTGTTTTTTATGAAATAATTTTTAATAATACTCTTCATTAAAATTACAAACAACAAAATGAAGGGGTGTTAAGCTAGTAAAGCTCATTACTGTTACAACCTATTCATTCTAGTTAAAGAGCATTTCTACAGAGCTCGACTTAAAATTCTTAGATTTTTTTATTCCAAAACAATTAAGGTTGCTGAGCCTGTCGAACCACAAATATATTTCAATTGAAGTGTTTGTTAAAACAAACTTATCAACATTTAGCGCGTGTAATGACGTTTGCGGAAGTAGTGGAATACAATTCCAAAAAGAGCGAGTAAAGCCAACGGTAACAATAAGTTAAGGGTTTGCCACTTTCCACGCTGTTCACTAACTTTTTGAGGGTCTAGAAAAGGAACCGCAATTTGCCTTGTTCGAATGTTTATAAGTCCGTTGTCGTCAAGAAGGTAATTGACGGTATTCAGCAAAAATTCCTTATTTCCGTAGAAAGAACTCGTCATTTTATCAAAGCCTAATTCCAAGGGGCGATTACCTTGCATTTGGTTTTTAATGATGTCACCATCGCTAATTACAACCATTTTTGATGGCTTACCGTCGTCTATATTTTTAATGTTGGAAAGTTTTATAGGCTTTACTCGGTTTTTATATACCGAATTGAAATTTCCTTCCAACAAGACAGCCAAAGGAATTTCACCGCCATTGTATTCTTGCATATTTGGTCCTTCATTAATTATTTGAAGATTCTTAGGGATTTCAACGTCAAAATCAATGGGAAAGGGGAGTCCTACAATTTTTGATATAGGCGAAGTAGAAAGTAAAACGGTTTTTTTAATTGAGTTTGGAAGCGTGTCTATAGCACTCGCAAAATCAAATTTTACAGCTTCAATATTGGTTACAATAGGATGATTGTTTGCACTACTTGTCAACGGACTAAAAAACCAAGGGTATCTGTTGAATTGCGATTCGCGTTCTTCACCACTAGCCAAAACAATAGGAGCCGAATAAACATCCTTTACAAGGTTTGGATTTACACGAATCCCGTAACTGAAAAAGAAATCGTTTAGGTTTAAATCCCTTCCAAAAGCGAAGTTATTTCCCGAAACCGTATCTAGGTGCATTTGGGTGGCGTCCATTAACCAAATAGACTTCCCGCCATTCATTGTGTATTGGTCCAAAATGTATTTTTCGGCATCGGTAAATGGCTCAGTAGGTTGTGCCGAAATAACCAAATCGAAGTTATTTAATGCTTTTAAAGTCTTTTCCGGATTGGTAGCAACAGAATCTAATGTGAAAGGAGCTATAAAGTAATAATCTCTTAAAGTTGAAAAGAAATCTGCAATATAGCGGTCGTCATATTGTCCGTTACCCTTAAGTACGGCTACTTTTTTAGACTTATCTTGAGCTAATTTTTTAAAGCCATCTACAAATGCATACTGAAGGTTTTGTAAAGAACTATTTACTCTTTCTTCGGAAGTGGCTCCTAATTGATTTTTTAACAAACCAATTTTAACCGATTTTCCATTGTGGTGTGCTAATGCCCAGGGATAAACAAGTTCTGTACTTTGTTTTCCGCTTTCTGTTACAGAAACTTGAGCAGCGGTAAGTCCAAATTTTTCAAATTGAAGTTGAAACGCTTCATTTCCTTCTTCATTTGGGTTTACAAATTCAAATTTGATATTTGGATTGTAAGCTTTAAATTCGTCTAAAAGTTGTTCGGTTTCTATCTGTAAACGTCGAAATTCTGGTGGGAAGTTTCCCTTTAAAAACACATCGATTATTAATGGAGATTCTACTTGGTCGATAATTTCTTTAGTTTCTTCAGCTAAAGTAAAACGCTTGTCTTGAGTAAGGTCAAATCGTTTGTAAACATAACCTCCTAGAATATTTACAAGTACAACACCTGCAATTAAAAGCGCTAAGGAAACGATAGTATTTTTTGTAGATGTTTTCATTATTGTTTCTTCAATTTTAAAACTGTTAAAGCAATAAAAAACACGGTAACACTTAAGAAATATATTAAATCTCGTGTGTCTAACACGCCTCGCGCTACGCTGTCAAAATGTGCTTTCATTCCTAATTGAGAAATATTAAAAGTTGTGGTAGAGAAACCTTCAAACCCATAATAAAGTGTGAAACATAAAAAAACAGCAATTATAAAAGCGACAATTTGATTTTGTGAAAGCGTTGATGAAAATACACCTATAGCAGTATAAGCAAGCACTAAAAATAAGAGTCCGAGGTAAGACCCAAGGGTGCTACCTACATCCCAATTTCCTGGAGGATTTCCAAGTTCGGAAATTGCAAATACATATAGGATTGTTGGAATTAGTGCTATAAGAATAAGTATAACTGCTCCGAAATATTTGCCTAATATTATTTGTAAAAGGGAAATAGGTTTGGTAAGTAGAAGTTCCAGTGTTCCCATTTTCATTTCATCACTAAAAGCACGCATACACACTGCGGGAATTAAGAAAAGTAACACCCATGGTGCAAGCTCGAAAAATGGAGAAAGATCGGCAAAGCCTGAATCTGGAATATTAAAATTCCCACTAAAAACCCATAAAAACAAGCCGTTAATCACCAAGAAAATGGCAATCACCAAATACCCGATGGTACTAGAAAAAAATGAATTTATTTCGCGTTTTATGATTGGTATCATTATCTAAAGACGAATGCTCGCCAAGGTTTTTAATTTTTCAAACTACAAACTTACAACAGTATCTACACTCCAAGCCTCAGCTCGTTTGCTAAACATAGGTTTTGTTACACTCCAAACCCCTTTAAAAAGTTCACTTTTACGGTAGTTTTCTAAATCCGATTCATCTTTCCAACGGCTGTAAGTAAAAAAGATTGTTTCATCGTTCTTATCGTTGTAAAGTTCTAGAAAAGTACATCCAGGAAAATTCCTGATTTTTTCCTTTACTTCTTCAAAATTTGCAAGAAATGGAGCTACGTTTTCTTTTTCTAACTCTAATTTTACGATTCTTGTAAACATATTTTCCAGTTATAGTTTAGGCGTGAAAATCACTGTGATTGTATCTCTAAAATCAAGTCCGAATAAACTTGAAGCACCGCCAACTGTTGTTAGATTACTCTTATAAATAGCTAACTCCAAACAGTTTGATGAATTCCAAAGCGCTATTCTTTTGCCATCTTCTTCTCGTTTTTCAGGAGGAGCATCAAAATTTATAGCATCGCTATAATTCCTATGAATTTTGTCGAACTTTACGGTACGGGCCTGTATTATAAAATCTCTTCCTTTTCCTACATCTTCAAAAAGCTTTCTATCTATATTCGTAATTACATTGCCATAATTGTCGATATAAATTACATTTCCAATTATCTGACTGCTTTGGTTGCTTGTAACTGGGCGATTACCTGTTAACTCTTTAGTTTCAGAAATAGGTTTGCCAATTACTTCCAGCGTTCCCCCACGAGCAATATGTCCAGCAACTTTTACAAACACATCTAATACAGGAAAGTTACTAGTAAATCTGTCGTGTATGTTTATTTCAACAATTTTTTCTGGTCGCACTTCCGAAGTTAGCATCGATATAATGCCATTGTCTGCACAAATAAAATAATGCCCATCCAAATACACTGCTATATGTTTATTTTCAGGATTTAATTCTGAATCGACACCAATAACGTGAATACTTCCTTTTGGGAAACTTTTGTATGCGTTTTTAATGATGTAAGCAGCCTCGTGTAAGTGGAACGGCGAAATATAATGGGAGATATCAACAATATTTACATTTTTAATTTCCGAAAAAATAGCTCCCTTTACCGCACCAACAAAGTGATCCTTCTGCCCAAAGTCTGTCGTTAGTGTAATTATAGCCATAAATGAATTGTTGATATTTTCTTAAAAGAATAACCACAAAAATAAGTTACTTTTGTTAGTACCAAAACTATTTTTGATTAATAAAAATATATTGCGCCATTACAATTTTAATGGCTAAAATTTTAACGATTTATTACAGTTTGATGTAAAATATAACAACTTCTAACTTAATATATCTAACGACTAAAAAAAATGCCTTTTGAACGAACTCATTATAGAACTTACAGAAATTAGCCCAAAGGATTTCTTCGGCCAAGAAGATGTTAATATTGGTCTATTAAAAAAATACTTTCCAAAACTTAAAATTGTAGCACGTGGCAATAAGATAAAAGCTTACGGTGATGAAGAGGTGCTCGAAGAATTTGATCGCCGCATTGCAATGCTATTAGAGCAATACGTCAAGTATAATAAAATTGACGAAAACGTAATCGAGCGTGTTCTTTTAAGTAAGAATAAAGAAGAATATGAAGCACCACAGGGTAGTGGTGGCACTATTGTTCACGGAGTTAATGGAAAACCTATTAAAGCTCAAACTGCAAATCAACGTAAATTGGTTTCTTTAATGAGTAAAAACGATATGGTTTTTGCTGTTGGTCCTGCAGGAACGGGGAAAACCTATACAGGTGTTGCACTAGCTGTAAAAGCGCTTAAGGAGAAAGAGGTAAAGCGCATTATCTTAACAAGACCAGCCGTAGAGGCGGGGGAGAATCTCGGTTTTTTACCAGGTGACTTAAAAGAAAAATTAGATCCGTATATGCAACCGTTATACGATGCTCTTCGCGATATGATTCCTATGGAAAAGCTTACTGCACATATTGAAAACGGAATTATACAAATAGCACCATTGGCTTTTATGCGTGGTAGAACTTTAGACAATGCTTTTGTAATTCTCGATGAAGCACAAAATTCTACCCACGCCCAAATGAAAATGTTTTTAACGCGTATGGGTAAAAATGCCAAGTTTATGATTACTGGAGACCCTGGGCAAATTGACCTTCCACGACGTATAACTTCTGGTTTAAAAGAGGCACTACTTGTATTAAAAGATGTGGAAGGCGTTGGAATGATCCATTTGGATGATAAGGATGTGATTAGACACCGTTTGGTAAAAGAAGTAATTGCTGCGTACAAAAAAATTGAAAACGTAGATTAAATTAGAAAACAAACAAATTAACCCTCGAATTAACGAATTAACGAAATAACAAATCCCGAATTCTTATTCACAATGAGTAATACAATAACTTCAACAAACTTCAATTTTCCAAATCAGAAAAGTGTTTACCACGGAAAAGTACGAGAGGTTTATACTTTAGAGAACAACTTATTATTAATGGTCGCAACAGATAGACTTAGTGCTTTTGATGTGGTTATGCCAAAAGGAATTCCTTACAAAGGTCAAATTTTGAATCAGATAGCTACCAAAATGATGCGCGATACTGAAGATCTTGTTCCTAATTGGTTAATAGCGACCCCAGATCCTAACGTTGCAATTGGTGAAGCTTGCAAACCGTTTAAGGTTGAAATGGTTATTAGAGGATATATGAGTGGCCACGCTGCTCGCGAGTATAAAGCAGGAAAAAGATTACTTTGCGGAGTTGAGATGCCTGAAGGAATGAAGGAAAACGATAAGTTTCCAGAACCTATAATTACTCCAGCTACCAAAGCTGAAATGGGAGATCACGATGAAGATATTTCTAGAGAAGATATCATTAAAAAAGGAATTGTTTCAGAAGAAGATTACATCCAATTAGAAGATTATACGCGTAAACTTTTTAACCGCGGTAGCGAAATTGCAGCTAAAAGAGGTTTGATATTAGTAGATACCAAATATGAATTCGGAAAAACTAAGGATGGAAAAATTGTATTGATAGACGAAATCCATACTCCTGATTCATCTCGTTATTTTTATGCTGAAGGGTATGAAAAACGACAAAAAAATGAAGAGCCACAAAAACAACTTTCAAAAGAATTTGTGCGTCAATGGCTAATCCAAAATGGATTTCAAGGGCTTGAAGGTCAAAAACTACCTGAGATGAGTGATGCCTATATCGAGTCTGTTTCTGAAAGATATATTGAGCTTTACGAAAATATTACTGGCGAAAAGTTTGTAAAAGCAGATGTATCCAACATCCAAGAACGCATCGAGAAAAATGTATTGGATTATTTAAAGAAATAGATTACAATTTCTATAAATGTTTTAAAGGCAATCATTATATATGGTTGCTTTTTTATTTGGAAATTTTTGGTGACCTAAACCTGTGGATATAACCTAAGCTCATTTCAGTAAAATCGGCTTGCCCTAGATTTGAGTTGAGGTGTGCGCCAATAAAGAAGTTATTTTTTGGAGCTTTTTCCATTCCTAAAAAATAATATTTTAATCCCAACCTAGAAGAAACTCGGTATTTTTTCTTGAATTTGCTGTTGAGTTCGCCTAAAACCCACGATTTAGGTATTTCCCGAGGAGTTTTATCCCAACCTTCATTAATTCGCCATTCGGCTTTATATGCTGGTTTGTGTAGGTTGTAACCTAGTTGTAAATCGATTCCAAAATGATTTAATAATACTTCACCGTGTAAAAAAACACCAAAATTACTGGCGTAATACACAGGGTTACTTCTAAAATAATCAAATTCTCTTCCAGGTTGAACTAAGGATTCTTCTCCTTTTATATAGTCGTAATAATGTTGGTAAAAACGATAGTAAAATCCGATTCCCACCTTAAAAGTATTGTGATACACTTTTCCATATTCTCCCGCTATGGTGTAAACATTTTTTTTGTCGTTAAAGGCTAAGGCAAAGACGTTCTGACCAATTCCACTTCGTATAGTAACGTAATCATAAACCGAATTATTAAACTTAGGAATATCTACAATCTTATTCTCTGTTGCTTTATTTAATGGTTTTTTTATGTCTGCAGAAAGACTTAATAAGAATGAATTAAATCCATTATTCATCAATCGAGTATGCCCATTGGAGTGATGTGAGTATCCTAATCCTGCGCGCCAATCTACTTTTTTGGTAGAAAGAAATTGGTAATTTAAATATAGTCTAAACGCCCACGTAACACTTGTACTTACCGCACGATTATTAGGACTAGTAATTTCATTAAATTTTTCTGTAAAATACGAAACACCTAAGCCAGTTAAAATCTTAAATTGATTACTTTTAAAACCATTAAACTCAATAAATGGCATCCCAATGATGGCTATTCCTAAGCTGTCAACATTTCCAAAGTCGGTAATACCAACTGACAACCCAGTTTTTGGTCCTTTTAACCTTTGTGCCCATTGCTGTGGATTGTTACTGTGATCTCGACCAAAACTTAAAATAACTTGTTTTTGAAGATTTATTTCAGGGAAACCATCGTATGCTTCCATTGTTTTTCCTATAAGTATTTCAGGAGTAAATACGAACGCATTTTTTTTCCAATCACCTTTAGTTTGCGCAAAGCTTAAAGAAGATAGTATTAGCAATAATAAGGTTAGTTGTCTGCTCATTTGCGATTGCAAGTAACAATTTCCGAATTAATTATAAAAATATTAATCATAAATTAGCTGAAATTATAATTATACAATTTGGAAAAGTTAGATAGTATTATTGCAGACATGGCTTCTATAGCCTGGGGTTTACCACTTTTAATTATTCTAATAGGAGGTGGGTTGTATCTTCTAATTCGCATTCGATTTTTACCATTTCGATACCTAGGCCACGCAATTTCAGTGCTTCGTGGAAAATATGATGATGAAAATGACGAGGGAGAAATCACACATTTCCAAGCTTTAATGACCGCTTTATCTTCAACAGTAGGGATGGGGAATATAGCAGGTGTTGCGGTGGCAATTGCAATAGGTGGGCCTGGAGCTGTTTTTTGGATGTGGGTAAGTGCTGTAATTGGGATGTCGACTAAATTTTTTACAGCAACACTAGCAATTCTCTACCGCGGAAAAGATTCAGAAGGTAAGGTTCAAGGTGGTCCTATGTATTTTATAATCGAAGGATTAGGAAAAAAATGGATGCCAATGGCAATGTTGTTTAGTGTAGCAGGATTAGTTGGGGCATTACCTGTTTTTAATGTAAACCAACTAACACAAGCGATAAACGATATTCTATTAAAGCCAGCCGGCCTTTATAGCGGTTTTAAAACCGATTTAATTATAGGTATAGTTCTGGCTACAATAACGGCCATAGTAATCCTAGGCGGACTTTCACGTATTAGTAAAACGGCTTCTAAAATGGTGCCTGCCATGGTTTTGCTTTACTTTATTCTAGTGCTGATAATTTTAGGGGTTCATATTGACGTAGTTCCAAAATATTTAAGTTTGATTTTAACCGATGCTTTTTCCGCAAACTTTTATAATGGTGATACATTTTTAGGTGGTTTGGTAGGTGGAATAATTTTGTTAGGAATCCGTCGTGGTGCATTTTCAAATGAAGCAGGTATTGGTACGGCTCCGATGGCTCACGGAGCAGCTAAAACAAATGAGCCTATTCGAGAGGGGTTGGTAGCTATGCTTGGCCCGGCAATAGATACTTTGGTAATATGCACGTTAACTGCACTAGCGATTTTAGTAACCGGAGTGTGGCAGAGTAGCGATGCTAACGGAGTAAGTTTAACAGCTTCTGCATTTGGTGAAAGTATTCCTTATGTTGGTGAATATGCGCTTTTGGCCTGTATCGCAGTATTTAGTATTTCTTCATTGTTTTCATACTCATACTATGGAAGCAAGTGTATGAGTTTTATATTCGGCGCTAAAAATAAAGGGATTTACAACTATTTTTATATAATCAGTATTCTATTAGGGGCAACAACTTCTTTAAGTATGATGATTAATCTTATCGATACTTTTTTCGCACTTATGGCTATCCCTACAATGACAGCCACCATAATACTGGCTCCAAAGGTGATAAAGCAAGCAAAAATTTACTTTTTGAAATTGAAAAAAGCTTAAAACAAATTAAAACGAATAAAACGACCTTCAATAGTTTCTGTTATTAAAGGTCGTTTTTTTAGGTATCAACAAATAAAATACTTGTTGGAAATTAAGAGGATGTAATTATTTAGTCAAAATAACTAAACGTTTCTCCATCTTTAATTTTTAAAAGTGATTCGTAAATAAGCTTTATTACATTCTCTACATCATCTTTATGAACCATTTCCACAGTGGTATGCATATATCGAAGCGGTAGCGATATTAATGCACTTGCTACTCCTTCGTTACTGTAAGCAAACGCATCAGTGTCAGTTCCTGTTGCTCTAGAAAGTGCAGCGCGTTGGAATGGAATTTTGTTTTCTTCTGCTGTTTCAACAATTAAGTCACGTAGTTTTTGTTGAACCGCTGGAGCGTAAGCAATAACAGGACCAGATCCAATTTCGGCAAAACCTTGTTTCTTTTTATCAATCATTGGAGTAGTGGTGTCGTGAGTTACGTCTGTAACAATCGCAACATTGGGTTTAATACGTTCAGCAATCATTTGTGCCCCGCGTAAACCTATTTCTTCTTGTACAGAGTTTGTAATATAAAGTCCGAATGGCAATTCTTTTTTGTTTTCGTGTATTAACCTTGCAACTTCTGCAATCATAAAACCACCCATTCTATTATCTAATGCACGACAAACAAATTTGTCTTCATTTAAAATGTGAAATTCATCGGGATATGTAATGACACAACCAACGTGAATTCCCATTTTTTCAACTTCATCTTTGTCTTTAGCTCCTACATCAATGAAAATATTATCTGGTTTTGGAGCTTCTTCCTTGCTTTTATTTCGCGTGTGAATAGCAGGCCAACCAAATACTCCTTTTACAATTCCATTTTTAGTGTGAATATTCACCATTTTAGAAGGTGCAATTTGGTGATCACTACCACCATTTCTAATCACATAAAGTAGTCCGTTATCGTCAATGAAGTTTACATACCATGAAATCTCATCGGCGTGTCCTTCAATAACCACCTTAAACTTTGCTTTTGGATTGATTACAGCCACTGCTGTACCGTAGGTATCAGTAAAAAACTCATCTACATAAGGTTTTAAATAATCCATCCATAACTTTTGACCGTCCCATTCATAACCAGTAGGCGCAGCATTGTTTAAGTATTCTTTTAAAAATTTTAATGAATTGTCGTTCAAAATTGATTTCTCCATAGTTTTTGTCTTATATATAGGTCTTCGGTAAAATTAGCAATTTCTTATTAAGCTTGACCATGCAATTTGCTTAATTTTGGTACGTTTTTGGATAATAGTAGCTTGTTACATTAATACCTAATTTGAATGAAGTTTAGCATACCTATATATATATGTATATTCCTTTTTGGATTCACATCTACTTTTGCCCAAGTTGATACTCTTAAGCTCGAAAAAGAAAAAGATACCGTGCAGGTTATGTACTATATCATAGAAGGAGATACAATTGCGCGCGAAATGATTAATCTCGATGAGGTGTATTTGCTGAAGAAAATGCAATTTACTTCTAAAGAAGATAGAAGGCGTTATTTAATATTACGGCGAAAAACACGTAAAGTGTACCCTTATGCCAAATTAGCTGCTGAGCGATTGACCACAATGACCGAAAGGTTAAAGACAATCGAAAAGAATAGACACAAGAAGCGATATACTAAAAGAATTCAAAAATATATAGAAGGAGAATTTTCTGATAGGTTGAAAAAACTTACTCATTCAGAGGGGCAAATATTAGTTAAGCTTATCCATAGACAAACGGGAACTACTGCTTTTGATCTTGTAAAAGAACTACGAACTGGATGGCGAGCCTTTTGGTATAATACCACTGCTAGTTTTTTTGAAATATCCTTAAAAGAAGAATACAATCCATTTGAAGTAGAGGAGGACTATCTAATTGAAGATATATTAGAGCGCTCTTTCCGAGACTATATCCTAGAAAGACAGGAGCCAGCTTTTCCTATCGATTTCTCTGAATTAAGTAAACATTGGAGTAAAGACGCTGTTAATAAATAAGTTAGGTTTTTATTGCATAGAAGTTACAATGATAGTAAGTTTGTAATTCGCTCTTTTTTCTAAGCTAGTAAATTTAAGTAGTAGCAATTAATTGATGGTAGGTTTTGCATTACTATGCAACTGGAATATATATTAAAGTAACATACTGATATTTTATTTCCTCTTTTAAGTTCTGAGTTTTCAGTGTGTTATGTTTTATTGTTGAGTTGGTATTAAAAAAAGTTTAAATTAATGTTGTGGGGTT
>NZ_JAVLSO020000009.1:0-100336 GCF_032080575.2 Aequorivita sediminis
AACTAATTCAGTAAAGTTTAGCGTTCCTTCCCCTTCGAAATATTTTAAATAACTGTACTAGTAGTGTTAAGGGGAAGGTGGCTGCTGGGAAATAGATTGATTAACAGCTAAATTAAAAACCCAGCTGGCGGAAGGGGTTGAAGTTGAAGATGAAGATGAAGTTCAAGATGAAGTTCAAGATGAAGATGAAGTTTACCCTCGGGTAAATTTATCCTGAGACAAAACGAAAGACTCCGAAGCTATTAAACTATATGGAAACTATAGGAATTACAAGATGCATTGATTTACACATCTCTTTAAAAAATCCAAGTTTTATTTTTTTCGTATCTTAAACGTTAATTTTAAAAAGCTTGATTATGAAAAAATTACTCGTTGTTATTGCATTTACTTTTGCTATTTCAGCATTTTCCCAAACTAAAATTTTACCTGCCGACACTCAGATAAAGACTGCCGTTCTAGCTGCACCTGAAATGTATCGCGATGCGGCTACAGTATTGGGGTATAATGCCGATGGAGAACTAGTGACACTTCGTGAAGGCACAAATACATTAATTTGTTTAGCAGACGACCCTAACAAAGAGGGGATAAGTGTAGCCTGCTATTTCGCCGAATTAGAACCTTTTATGGCAAGAGGAAGAGAACTAGTGGCTGCAGGAAAATCTAATCCCGAAAAACAAGAAGTTCGAAAACAAGAAATTGAAGCTGGAACGCTAAAAATGCCTAAAGAGCCTTCAATGGTTTATGTTTTAGCTGCTGAAGAAAAAGACCTTAATACCGAAACCGGTGAACTTGAAAATAGCAGAATTCGTTATGTACTCTACAAACCCTATATGACGGGGGAAAGCACTGGCTTACCAACTAAACCACAAGCACCTGGAATGCCGTGGTTAATGGATGCTGGAACACATCGTGCTCATATTATGATTTCTCCAGCTAGAAATTAAAAAGAGCAGCTAAAAATTAGAACTTTTTAATAAGGTGGTGGTATGTAGTTAAACATAACGCCATTTTTTTTTATTTTATATCTTCCTATTTAATGTCAAACACTCCAAAGATTCTATAGTACTAATTTATATTTCTTTATAAAAAAACCATACACTACTCTGTTATAAATAGTTATCATCACATTAAATCAAGTCATTCTCTTTTCCTTTTAATTCTTCACAGGAAAGTAATCTAAGCAATACTTTGTTTGCGAAATCATACTTAAGTTTGCAAAAAAAAATTACTATGAATTTAATTTATGATCCTTGGCCTTGGTATATAGGCGGACCTTTGATTGCGCTTGTAATGTTCGTGCTTTTGTACTTAGGAAAGCAATTTGGAATGTCCTCAAATTTACGTACAGCCTGCTCAGCCTTAGGAGCTGGAAAAGCAGCAGACTTTTTTAAATTCGATTGGAGGACGCAACGTTGGAATTTAATGGTTGTATTAGGCGCTATAATTGGAGGTTTTATAGCTTCTAATTTTATGAGCGATAATATAGTTACCATAAACCCTGAAATAGCACAACAACTAGCTGACGATTATAATATTACTTCCGCAAACGAAGCGTATTTACCGACTGAAATTTTCAATATGGAGCGTATTTCTCAGCCAAAAAACATTTTGATTTTATTAATAGGTGGTTTACTAGTAGGCTTTGGTGCTAGATATGCAGGCGGCTGTACTTCTGGTCATGCGATTTCGGGGCTGAGTAATTTACAACTTCCTTCATTGATTGCAGTAGTTGGTTTTTTTATTGGTGGCCTAGTTATGATTCACCTTATCTACCCTTTAATATTTTAGAATTTTAGAAAATGAGATACATCACATATTTAATAGTAGGTATATTCTTCGGAATTATAATGTTTAAATCTGAAGCTGCATCGTGGTTTCGAATTTATGAAATGTTCCAATTTGGCAGCTTTCATATGTATGGAATCATGGGATCTGCTTTAGCCATTGGAATAATTGGAGTTCAGCTAATTAAAAGAAAAAATATAAAACCTGTTGACGGAGGTGAAATGCGACTTCAGCCAAAAGAAAAAGGTTTTAGCCGTTATATGATTGGTGGTATAATTTTCGGTTTAGGATGGGCACTGTCTGGTGCATGTCCAGGACCGATGTACGTTTTAGCTGGAGCAGGATATTTTTCAATTTTAATAGTTATCCTCGGGGCATTATTAGGAACTTTTCTTTATGGATTAATAAAAGACAAACTCCCTCATTAATTTAATATTTAATATTGAATTTTTATCAATCAGTTTAAAAATCTTCAGAATGATGAAGCATTGTAATATTTGCTACTATCCAACCTAATATAATTATATGTTTTTAATATAATTCAAATCGATAATTAAAAGTTATGAGTGGTTATATTAATACAACTATTAAGAATTCAATCTTTAAAGATGCTATAGACAGAACATCAAAAGCATTTAAAGGTAAAGGATTTTAAGTGTTGACCGAAATCGATCTGATATCCATTCTACTTTAAAAAAATAAATTAGACGTTGAGTTTTATAACTACACCATATTTGTGGCTTGCAATCCGAAATTGGCTGATCAAGCCCTACAATCTGAAAATAAAATAGTTACTATGCCTCCTTGTAACACTTTTATTCAAGCCCACTAATTCGGAATTAATGAAATCTCGGTTTTAGAAACTGCTGCTTCGATGATGGCTGTAGCAAATAATTCGTCGATAATGGTAGTCAATAATATTCAACAAAGGATAATAGAAGTTATTGAAGAAATTCAATAGTTTTTACCTTAAAAATTTTTTCACTAACCAAAACCTATAATCTTTATTAAAAAAGGTACTAGATCTCTGAAAATAACTTAGATGACATCATTTGAATTCCAGTCTGCAGAAAAAATCCATTGTTCTACACTTTCCCAAATTTTTTAAGTAAAATATACCTTATGTAATTTAAGTTACAGTAGGTATTCTTAAACTATTTTAAGTTTGTATTATCAAATTGTAGAATGTTTAGGTTAACGCATTATTAACCTAACTATTCAAAATAATTAGAAACGTTTCTTGGTTGGTTCGTTTCTAACATAAGTGATTTAGTTTGGTTAGAATAAAGCATCCAGAAATGGGTGCTTTATTTATTTAATATTAATATGAGCTTTGGTAACATTGGTTACTGACCACCTAGAATTGGGGGCGTATTTTTGTATCAAATATAAATTAGCAATGAATATTAAAAATATAATTACACTAATTGGTTTGCTACCAGCGCTCACTCTTGCGCAGCAAACCGTACCTATTTCTATGACTGAAGTGCTAGAAAAAGTGATTCAACAAAATAATAAACTTAAAATTGGAGAGCAACAATTGCTTGCGGCTAAGGGGGATTACAACCAAACAAACGCTGTTTTTCTACCGAATATTTCTGCATCGCATTCGGGAATGGCAACAACTAATCCGCTAATGGCATTTGGTTTTAAACTGAATCAAGAAGTTGTAGAACAAGCGGATTTTGATCCTAATAAACTAAACAATCCTTCACAGATAAATATGTTTGCTACTAAGATTGAAGTGCAACAACCACTTATAAATGTAGACGGGGTATTCCAAAGAAAAGCGGCAAAAGCAAAATATCACGCCACGCAGATGCAATTGGCACGAACTGGAGATTATCTTTCTCTTGAAACCGAAAAAGCCTATATGCAATTACAACTGGCTTATATAAGTGTAACGGTTTTGGAATCTGCATTAAAAGCGGCTAATGAAAACTTGCGATTGGCAAATAATAGTTTTAAGCAGGGATACTTGCAACAAAGTGATGTTTTGTCTGTGCAGGTGCGGGTTACTGAAGTGGAAAACCAATTGCAATACGCAAAGAGTAATGTAATAAATGCTTCGGAATATCTGGGGGTACTTATGAATGAAGAAATTTCAGGAGTATTAAAACCAACAGATTCTTTAACGATAGCAACAGCGTTAAATGCTTTTAAAAGTATTTCAGATTCACGTGCAGACATTAAAGCTATGGAATTTGCTGCCGAGGCTTATAAACAAAATTATAAAGCCGATAAAATGTCGTTTTTACCAAGGCTGAACGCCTTCGGAAGCTACGAACTTTACGACGATGAAATCTTTCAGGCAGATGCTAATGGGTACTTATTCGGTGCAGCCTTAACGTGGAATCTTTTTGAGGGTTCAAAGCGCTTCGGAAAAACTCAAAAAAGCAAAGCTGAATTCACCCAAGCAAACCTGGAATTAGCTCAGTACAAATCCGAAAGTAAGCTAGAGCTTAACAAAGCCAAACGTATGTTTCAAGATGCAAAAAACAATTTAAAATTAACTGAATTGGCATTAGAACAATCTAAAGAAGCACTTAGAATTCGGACTAATCGATTTACTGAAGGATTAGAAAAAACTACCGATTTATTAATGGCGGAGACTCAGTTTGCACAAAAACAGTTGGAATATTTTAACACTATATATCAACATAATTACGCTTTGGCTTATTTACAATTTTTAACGAAAAACTAATCAGAAATGAAATATATACATACCCTTCTACTTTTATCGGCAGTACTAAGTTTTACTGCCTGTAATAATACCTCCGAAGAAAAAGCTGTGGAAAACGCTTCAGCAATAGCTGTAACTATAAGTTCTGTTGCTGCTGAAAATAACACGCCATTTTTAACCGCAAGCGGTAAAATTGAAGCCGCAAATAGTGCTACACTTAGCACTCGAATGATGGGCTTTGTAGATAAAGTACACGTAAATGTTGGAGACAAAGTTTCTAAAGGACAGCTATTAGTGAGTATTAATAATTCTGATCTTTCTGCAAAACAAGCCCAAACAAGCGCCGGAATCACTGAAGCACAAGCAGCATTTAACAATGCTGAAAAAGATTACCAACGATTTCAAAATTTATTTGCTGAAAACAGCGCAAGCCAAAAAGAACTTGACGACCAGCGTGCTCGTTTCGAAATGGCTAAAGCTAGGTTGGAAGGTGCTAAACAAATGAAAAACGAAGTGCAATCGCAATTTGCCTACGTAAATCTTCGCGCCCCTTTTAATGGCGTTATAACCAATAAATTTATAGAAGCTGGTACTATGGCAAATCCAGGGGTACCGTTAATCTCGGTTGAAGGACCTGGTAATTTTGAAGTAACGGCATCGGTGCCAGAGAGTGAAATTTCAAAAATTAAATCTGGAACCGAAGTACAAGTAATTGTAAAATCATCAGATAAAATCCTTTCTGGAACAGTAACGGAGGTAAGTTCTTCAGCAAGTAATACTGGAGGCCAGTTTTTGGTAAAAGTAATTTTAGATAAAACCGACGCAAATGTTCTTTCGGGTATGTATGCTACGGTTCAGTTTCCTATTGAAAAAACAACCGATGAAACCGCAGTTTTAGTGCCGGAAGAGGCATTAGTAAAACGTGGACAATTAACAGGAATATACACAGTTAGCCAGAGCAATACTGCAATACTTCGCTGGTTGCGAGTAGGTCGTACTTTTGGTGATAATGTAGAGGTTCTTTCTGGTTTATCTTCAGATGAAAACTATATTATTTCTTCCGAATCGAAGCTATACAACGGTGCTAAATTAACTATTAAAAATTAAACATGAAGGACGGATTAGCAGGCAAAATTGCCAAGTTATTTATAGGCTCAAAGCTCACAGTGCTGTTGATGATTGTTTTTATGGTCGTAGGTGTCTGGGCCTCGTTTTTGATACCACGTGAGGAAGAGCCACAAATTGATGTGGCTATGGCCGACATTTTTGTGGGTTACCCCGGCGCATCCCCAACCGAAGTAGAATCTAGGGTTGTAAAGCCCTTAGAAAAACTTGCATCAAATATTGCAGGAGTGGAATATGTATATTCTACCTCGTTTAATGAAGGAGCAATGGTAAGTGTGCAATTTTATGTGGGCGAAGATATTGAACGTTCTTTTGTAAAACTATACAACGAAATGAACAAGCATATGGATCAAATGCCTCCGGGCGTTACCATGCCGCTTGTAAAACCAAGGGCTATAGATGATGTTCCCATGCTTGGAATTACACTTTGGAGCGAGAATTACAACGATTTTCAGCTAAAACAAATAGCAGATGAGCTTAGTCAAGAAATTGAGAAAGTAAATGAAGTTTCCCTTACTAACAAAATTGGAGGAAGAAATAGACAGCTGCGTATAGTTTTAGACAAGGATAAATTAGCTGCGAGCGGTCTTGACTTTTTAGGGGTCGCCGAAATGATTAAAGCTAATAACCAACAACTGAGTTCGGGTAGTTTTGATAAAAATGATACTGAATTCTTGGTTACTACTGGTAATTTCTTGAAATCGCTAACTGATGTTGAAAATTTAGTTGTAGACATACAGCAGAAACAACCAGTTTATCTAAAACAAATTGCCAATATTTTTGATGGCCCAGAAATTTCACGTAATTATGTTTCTTTTGGATATGGTGGTGCTACTGAAAATGCTTCAAAATATCCTTCAGAATATCCTGCGGTTACTATTTCTGTAGCAAAAAGAAAAGGTGCAGATGCAATGCAAATTGCAGATGTAATTATTGCCAAAGTTGAAAACTTAAAAAGCAATCTTATCCCAGATGATATTCACGTTGAAATAACTAGAAACTACGGGGAAACCGCTTCTCAAAAAGTCTCGGAGTTATTGATGCACCTACTGGGAGCGATCTTTGCTGTAACTTTAATTGTAATGCTAGCAATGGGTTGGCGTGGTGGATTGGTGGTTTTTCTTTCTGTACCAATTACATTCGCTTTAACGCTTTTAAGTTACTATTTACTGGATTATACGCTTAACCGTATTACACTTTTCGCCTTGGTTTTTGTAACAGGTATTGTAGTGGATGACTCTATTATTATTGCGGAAAATATGCATAGGCATTTTAAAATGAAACGTCTGCCGTTTAAACAGGCAGCTATTTATGCAATTAACGAAGTAGGAAACCCTACAATTCTGGCAACCTTTACTGTAATTGCTTCTGTATTGCCTATGGCGTTTGTATCAGGTTTGATGGGACCATATATGTCTCCTATGCCAATTGGAGCATCAATTGCAATGGTACTCTCTTTGTTTGTGGCCTTAACCGTTACGCCTTATTTAGGGTTTATTTTCCTTCGTGAAAAAGAAAAAAAGGGTAAGGCACCTAAAGTAAAAAAGCCTTTAGAAGAAACGCTTATTTATAGAATTTATTCAAAAATAGAAACTCCGTTAATTGAAAACAAAAAAACGAGATTCCTGTTTTTAGGAGTTACCGTGGTTATGCTTTTGGGTTCTGTAATGATGTTCTTTACCAAGTCTGTCGCTGTAAAAATGCTTCCTTTCGACAATAAAAACGAAATGCAAATAGTAATCGATATGCCGGAAGGAACTACCTTAGAACGCACTGCAGTAGTGGCTAAAGAGATTGGACAATATCTTTCAACACAACCATTGGTAGTGAATTATCAAAATTACGTGGGTACTTCTGCTCCTATTACATTTAACGGATTGGTGAGACACTACGATTTACGCGGCGGTAGTAATATGGCCGATATTCAGGTGAATCTGGTAAGTAAAGACGAAAGAAAACTTCAAAGTCACGATATCGCAAAACTAATTCGTCCTAAAGTTCAAGAAATTGGGAAGAAGTTTGGCGCAAATGTAAAGATTGTTGAAGTTCCACCAGGGCCTCCTGTTATGTCAACTATTGTAGCTGAAATATATGGACCTAATTATGATCAACAAATTGCTGTTGCAAAAAATGTTGAAAATATACTGAACGAAACTCAAGATGTAGTGGATGTAGATTGGATGGTGGAAGCTGACCAGAAGGAATACAATTTTATAATAGATAAAGAAAAAGCAATGCGCTACGGCGTGGCACCACAACAGATTGTGCATACAATGAATATGGCGCTTTCAGATAGGCCTGTAACCAATCTTTATGATGAAAACGTTACTAACCAAGTAGGGATTTTGCTTGCTTTAGATGAAAAAGAAAAATCTACTATTCAGGATATTTCCCAGTTAAAAATTGCTTCTAAACAAGGTAATATGGTTTCTGTGGGAGATTTAGTAAGTATTGAAGAAACCATCCGTGCAAAAAGTATTTTCCGTAAAAACCAAAAACGAGTGGTTTATGTGTTAGCAGATATGGCTGGGGAACTTGAAAGCCCTGTTTATGCTATTTTAGGAATGACGGACAAGTTAAACGAAATAGAATTACCAGCAGGATATAATATGAACGAATTGTACTTGCAACAACCAGAATATGAAGATGACTTTACCGTGAAATGGGATGGCGAATGGCAAATTACTCTAGAAGTATTTCGGGATTTAGGAATTGCATTTTTGGGTGTAATTATCATAATCTACATTTTAATTGTAGGATGGTTCCAAAACTTTAAAGCTCCAATTGTTATGATGGTAGCTATACCTTTATCCTTAATTGGAATTGTATTAGGGCACTGGATTATGGGCGCGTTCTTTACAGCTACATCGTTTATTGGAATGATTGCCCTCGCCGGAATTATGGTGCGAAACTCGGTGCTGCTCATCGACTTTGTTAATCTTCGCACCGCTGACGGTGTACCATTAAAACAAGCTGTAATTGAAGCTGGAGCAGTTAGAACAACCCCCATCATATTGACGGCTGGAACGGTTGTAATAGGTGCTTTCGTTATCCTTTTCGATCCAATTTTCCAAGGCCTCGCGATTTCCCTAATGGGAGGAACTATTGTTTCAACTATACTTACTTTACTTGTAGTGCCATTGGTTTATTATATGATTGAGCGTAAAAATCATAAAGAGTAAAGACTTAAGACCGCTGCGCTAAAAGACGTAGGACGTAAGACGTTAAAACATGTTAGGTTGGAAAAATAAATAGCCAATAAAAAATAATTATAACCAATAAAAAATAACCCCATGAAACTACTTATTGTAACTGTAGTAGACCAATTTGAGAAAGATGTACTACAACTTTTTAAGAAAGCAAATATTGAAAGCTTCAGTGGTTCAGATATTGATGGCTACAAAAATGCCTCTTCATTTATGATGAATACTAGTTGGTTTCCTTCTCAAAAAAGTGGAGCAGATAGCAGCATGTTTTTCTCATTTACGGAAGACGAAAAAATTGATGATTTTTTTGAATTAGTAGGGGAATTTAATAAGCATTTAGAAACAAATAATCCGGTTCATGCTGTGGTTGTACCCATTGAAAGAAGTATATAATTCCCTTCCTAAATATCACTATAAATGCATGATGATGTTTTTCATCTACTTAGTAATAGTTTAATTGAAAGAATAAGATAAGTAAATAAAATTTTAAAATTATGATTAATAGATATATTAGAGCAATTGCCGGATCATTCGTTATAATCAGCATATTATTGGCTGTTTATGTAAACATCAATTTTTTATGGTTTACAGGATTTGTAGGTGTAAACCTCCTTCAATCATCTTTTACAAGATGGTGTTTGATGGAAAAGTTTTTAAGGAAACTTGGAATAAAAGACGAAGGTGATAGTTGTGGAATATAAGCACAATACTAAATAAAAATCCCGCTTCACACATTTTGATGCGGGATTTTTAGTTTTTGTAAATAGTTATTTCCATATTTTTTTGATTTCCAATTTATATATTCTGAAAATGTAAATATATTTGAAAGGCGTTATTCTATTAAGGCTTATTAAAATCTGTCTTAATTTTAGAAAATTCACTTCCCATAAAAACCGTTTTGCAATGAGTAATTACCACATAAAGAATTTAGAAGAATATTTTCAAGTTTACAGAAAGTCTGTTCGTGATCCAGAAAGCTTCTGGGAGGAAATAGCTGAAGAAAACTTTTTGTGGCGTAAACGATGGGATAAAGTATTGGAATACGATATTTCAAAATCGGAATTCTCTTGGTTTAAAGGGGCAAAACTAAATATTACCGAAAACTGTATTGACAGGCATTTATATACTCACGCCAATAAAACAGCTATCATTTTTGAACCCAACAATCCCGATGAGATAGCAGAACACATTAGCTATCGCCAGCTTCATGATAGGGTTTGTAGGTTTGCCAATGTATTACAAAATCACGGAATCCAAAAAGGAGATCGGGTTTGTATATACCTACCTATGATACCTGATTTGGCAATTTCCTTATTGGCCTGTGCGCGAATTGGAGCGATACACTCTGTGGTTTTTGCAGGCTTCTCTGCTTCTGCCCTATCTAGCAGAATTAACGATTCCGATTGCAAGATGGTTATCACTAGCGATGGTTCTTACCGTGGAAATAAAACAATAGATTTAAAAGGAATTGTGGATGATGCATTAGAAAGTTGCCTAGGTGTAAAAACTGTTTTAGTAGCAAAACGAACAAATTCTGATATTCCGATGAAGGAAAATCGCGATAAGTGGTTACAACCTTTATTAGACGCTGCAAAAAACGAATGCAAACCGGTAATTATGGATGCCGAAGATCCATTATTTATTTTGTACACCTCTGGAAGTACAGGAAAACCAAAAGGAATGGTTCACACAATTGCAGGGTATATGGTTTATACCGCACATAGTTTTAAAAACGTTTTCCAATACCGAGAGAACGATGTTTTTTGGTGTACAGCAGATATCGGCTGGATAACCGGCCATAGTTATATAGTTTATGGTCCCTTAGCAAACGGAGCCACAACCTTAATGTTTGAAGGCGTTCCCTCCTATCCAGATTTTGGACGTTTTTGGAATGTTGTTGAAAAGCACAGAGTGACTCAGTTTTACACCGCACCAACAGCAATTCGTGCCTTAGCAAAAGAAAAAACAGATTTTTCAGAAAAATACGATCTTTCATCACTGAAAGTTTTAGGTAGTGTTGGGGAACCTATTAATGAAGAAGCTTGGCATTGGTACAACGATAATATTGGGAAG
Source organism: Aequorivita sediminis (assembly GCF_032080575.2). Classification (NCBI taxonomy): domain Bacteria; kingdom Pseudomonadati; phylum Bacteroidota; class Flavobacteriia; order Flavobacteriales; family Flavobacteriaceae; genus Aequorivita; species Aequorivita sediminis. Next base: position 10,873 of record NZ_JAVLSO020000009.1, read on the forward strand.
AAAAACTGCCCAATAGTAGACACTTGGTGGCAAACCGAAACGGGTGGAATTATGATTTCTCCAATTCCCTACTCTACTCCTACAATTCCTACATATGCAACCTTGCCGCTACCAGGGATACAACTTGCATTAATGGGTGAAAATGGAGAGGAGCTTAAAGGAAATTCTGTTAGTGGAAAGTTATGTATAAAATTCCCTTGGCCTGCCATGGCAAGAACCATTTGGAATAACCACGAGCGATATCGAGAAACCTATTTTTCGGCTTATAAGGATATGTACTTCTCTGGCGATGGTGCGCTTCGAGATAGCACAGGTTATTACCGAATAACTGGTCGAGTTGATGATGTAATTATTGTTTCTGGTCATAATTTAGGAACTGCTCCCATTGAGGATTCGGTAAATGAACACCCAGCAGTATCAGAAAGTGCGATTGTAGGCTTTCCTCACAACATAAAAGGAAATGCACTATACGGTTATGTAATTCTGAAGGAAACTGGAGAAAGCCGTTTGCACGACAATTTGCGCAAGGAGATAAATCAGATTATTACAGAACACATTGGTCCCATTGCGAAATTGGATAAAATTCAATTTGTTTCCGGTTTACCTAAAACTAGAAGCGGGAAAATCATGCGTCGTATATTGAGAAAAATAGCAGAAAAAGACACTTCAAACCTTGGAGATATTTCTACCCTACTAAATCCTGAAATAGTAGAGAAGATTATGAAGGAGGCGCTATAGATGGACGATATTGGAAGTTGGAAGTTGGAAGTTAGAAGTTAGAGGTTGAAGGTTGAAGGTTTAAGGTTGAAGGTTGGAGATTGGAGGTTGGAGGTGAAATTTAGAAAATATTGCTACCCCTCGGCTCCGCTCGGAGTGGGTTAGAATTTATCTTTTATACTTTCTGTTTACCCTTCAATAAACTCCTTTAAAACCTTAACTACATAATCCACTTCTTCTTTTTTATTGAAAGAAGAAAATGAAAATCGAATTGATGGTTTTGCAAGGTCGTCGTCGGAAAGAATAGCGCTTAATACGTGTGATCCGCCTTCGCTACCACTTTGGCAAGCACTTCCTTTAGAACAAGCAATTCCTTTTAAATCTAATTGAAACAATAACAACATCGCTTTCTCTGGAGTTATAGGAAGACATACGTTTAGTAATGTATACGTACTGCGCTCGTCATTATCGCAATCTCCGTTAAACTTTACTCCCTCAATATTTTCTGAAAGTTGTGTTTTAAAATATTGCTTTAATTCGCTGATGTATTTGCGTTCCTTTTCTAATTTGCGATACGAAAGTTTTAAGGCTTCAGCCATACCAGCAATTGCATATACCGCTTCAGTTCCCGCTCTAAGTCCTCTTTCTTGAGCACCCCCGTGAATTAATGGTTTTAACCCTGAATTTTTACGAATATAAGCAAAACCTGCTCCTTTTGGTCCGTGAAATTTATGGGCAGCAGCAGCAGCAAAATCAATTGGAATCTCTTTAAAGTCAAGTTCAAAATGCCCAACAGATTGTACTGTATCACTATGAAAAAGAGTATCGTATTTTTTACAAAGCTCAGCCGTCTTTTTTAAATCAAGAAGATTACCAACTTCATTATTAACGTGCATTAAGCTCACTAATGTTTTTTCGGATGTATCTGACAATAACTTTTCTAAATGCTCGTAATCTACATGTCCACAATAATCCAAGTTTACAAATTCTAATTTAATCCCGTACTTTTCTTGAAGCCACTCTAACGTGTGTAAAACAGCGTGATGTTCAATTCTACTAGAAATTACGCGTTTAACACTTAGATCACGAACAGCGCCGTTTAGTATTAAATTATCTGCTTCGGTACCACCGGAAGTAAAAATAATTTCGCTTGCAGAAACATTCAATAGCTTGGCAATTTCTTTTCTAGCATTTTCTAACAACGACTTTGAAGATCTACCGTATGAGTGAGTTGATGAGGGATTTCCGTATTCGGTTTTTAAAACTTCACTAATACAGTCAATCACTTCATCTCTAAGCTGAGTAGTGGCAGCGCTATCAAAGTATACTTTTTTCATTTAGAATTTATTTAAAATATTGGCATTTAAACAAGTGGGAATTATCTAAAATCCTATTTATTATTTTCAGATTGCAAAAATACATATTTAAACAGTTTTCAAGCTTATTATGTGGAAAAGAAAAAATGAGCCAAAAATTCGGCAAAACATTGCTTCTTCTAGAATATGGCGTAGAGTTTGCTATTTTTGAAGAAAAATGACTTACTATGAAAAAGATTCTTTTCCTACTTACATTATCTATTATTCAACTAGGTTTCGCCCAACAAAACACAGAGGTATATATTTTTGATATTTCACCTTCTTATTCTGGTATGGAATTACTAAACGCTCGTAACGTTTCAAATAATGAAGGTTACGACAATCAGCCATCATTTATTTCAAATGAAACCTTAGTCTTCGCTGGAAATAATAATGGTCAAACTGATATTTCAGAATACAATCTAAATTCAAAAATTAAAACTTGGGTTAACCAAGAAACCGAGGGCGGCGAATATTCACCTCAAAAATTTCCTTCTAGTAATGATATAGCAGCTGTAAGATTAGACAAAGACGGAAAACAACGACTTTATAGATATGATTCAGAAACAGGAAAATCTTCAGAAATTATAGAAAATTTAGAAGTAGCATATTTCGCCTTTTACAATGACGATCTAATGCTTGCAACAGTTTTGGCTGATGATAAATTGGATTTGGTGATGATTAATTTAAACACAAAAGTTGTTGAAACTCTGTTTAGAAATGCCGGAAGAACGCTTCAAAGAATTCCAAAAACCTCTTATATGAGCTATTCCTTAAATAATGACGCGGGAAATTTAGATATCTATATGCTAGATATGAATTCAAAGGAAAACTATTTTGTTAGCGAGTTACCAATTGGTATTCAAGATTACGTTTGGATTAATGATACCCAATTACTTGTTGGAAGCGGGAATAAACTTTATATGTACGACACTCTAGGGGAGTCGGAATGGAATCGTGTGGCGTCACTTGAAGACTACGGTATAAAAAATATTACTAGAATGGCTATTAGTCCTAATGGTAAAAAAATAGCCCTAGTTGTTGAAGAGAAATAAGGTGTAAAAATTTGTTTTATACTTAAAGTCTGACATTGTTACTTTGGGTACGAAATAGAAAGAAAATTCTTTTGTATACGAATTTTGAAATGAAATTTTCTGCTTTAAAGTTTTTGGAAACTTTAGTTTTGCTAAAGCAAAGAAAAAAGTTTGAACTGATCAACCTAAATAATTTCTCTTTTGCATAACTCAGCTACTTTTCAGCATTTCTAATAGCTTGAAGTCTTTCTTTTTGGTATTTTTAGACAAAAATTTCTTCTCAATGAAAAATCTTTTCTTTCTACTATTCCTGAGCATTAATTTTGTTTCACATGCACAAGAATTCACACGTGCAGATACGCTTCGAGGTAGTATTACACCTGAAAGAGCTTGGTGGAATGTAACTCATTACGATTTAAAAGTTTCCGTAAATCCTTCAGAAAAATCTATTGAAGGTAGTAACACCATTACTTATGAAGTTTTAGAGGACAACAACATTATGCAAATAGACTTGCAAGCTCCGATGAAAATTGACAAAATTCTTCAAAACAATGAAAAGCTTTCATTTACTTCAGAAGGAAACGCGCATTTTTTAAAACTGAAAAAGAAACAGAAAAAAGGGAAGCAGAATAAAATCACCATTTACTTTTCTGGAAAACCAACTGTAGCTCGACGTGCGCCTTGGGATGGTGGTTTTACTTGGACGAAGGATAGCAATGGCAACGACTTTATCGCCACTGCTAACCAAGGAATTGGAGCAAGCGTTTGGTGGCCATTAAAAGATCACCCTTCCGAAGAGCCTGATAATGGCATGACAATTTCGGTTACAGCACCAAAACATTTAATGGATGTAAGCAACGGACGACTAACTAAAGTAATTGAAAACGACACTACAAAAACTTGGATTTGGGAGGTTGTAAATCCTATTAATGCTTACGGAGTAAACATAAATATTGGCGATTACGTACATTGGGGTGAAAAGTATCAAGGTTTAAATGGAACTTTAGACATGGATTACTACGTGCTTAGAGAAAATGAAGAAAAAGCCAAAGAACAATTCAAACAAGCTCCAATGATGATGGAAGCGTTTGAACACTGGTTTGGTCCCTACCCTTTCTACGAAGATGGATATAAGCTTGTGGAAGCACCATATTTAGGAATGGAACATCAAAGTAGTGTTACCTACGGCAATGAGTTTGAAAACGGATATTTAGGCCGCGACTTATCTAGATCGGGTTGGGGAATGAAATTCGATTTTATAATAATTCACGAAAGTGGACACGAATGGTTTGCAAATAATATCACTAATAATGATGTGGCAGATATGTGGGTTCATGAAGGATTTACCTGCTATTCTGAAAACATCTATCTCGATTATCACTTTGGAAAAAAAGCTTCTTCAGAATATGTGGTGGGACTACGCCGTAGTATTTTAAACGATATTCCAATAATTGGAAATTATAATGTTAGCCATTCTGGTAGCAGCGATAAGTATTACAAAGGTGCAAATATGCTTCACACCATTAGACAGCTAATTGATAATGATGAGAAGTGGCGCCAAATTTTAATAGGTTTGAATAAAGATTTTTATCATCAAACTGTGAGCAGCAAACAAGTTGAGGATTACATAATGCAAAAAAGTGGCTTAGATCTCAATGTGTTTTTTAATCAATATCTAAGAACAACTATGATTCCTAAGGTGGAGTATGAAGTTGAAGACAACAAATTGAAATTTCGTTATACCGACATTCTTAAAAATTTTAAGATGCCTGTAATTGCAATAATCAATGGAAGAGAAGAATGGATAGAACCTACTTCGGAATGGAAAATAAAAGAATTTTCATCATCCATTGAAACTGCTGAAATTAAAAAAGACTTTTATGTGATTACTGAAGAAATTGAATAACACACCTAATTTTAATAATACCGAAATTTATAAACATTGAATATGAAACTACTTTCAACACTCCTTATTTTTACAATTTCACTAACGCTTAGCGCGCAAAAGAAGAAGAAAAAAGACAGTGAAAAATCAGAAACGAAATGGGAAGTTGCAAATCCTGGTAAAGAGTTTAACTACAAGCCCCATTCCTTTACTACCGATGAAGGAACTTGGATGAATCTTGATGTTAGCCCCGATGGGCAAACCATAGTTTTTGATATGGTGGGCGATATTTATACGCTACCAATTACAGGAGGTACAGCCAAAGCTATTAGAACTGGAATTCCTTTTGAAATTCAGCCGAGATTTAGTCCAGATGGGACAAAAATTTCATTTACCAGCGATGCAGGTGGTGGTGATAATATTTGGGTGATGAATGTTGATGGCAGCAATGCAAAACAAGTTACCAAAGAAGATTTTAGACTACTTAACAATGCCATTTGGAGTGCAGATGGAAATTATTTAATTGCTAGAAAACACTTTACGTCAGGAAGAAGTTTAGGAGCTGGAGAGATGTGGCAATACCACAAAACAGGAGGCTCTGGTATTCAGCTTACCAAAAGAAAAAATGACCAACAAGATGTAAACGAACCGTTCACTTCTTCAGATGGAAGGTATTTGTACTACAGTGAAGATGTGTACCCTGGTGGATATTTCCAATATAATAAAGATCCAAACAGTCAGATTTATGTTATAAAACGCTACGACTTTGAAACCGGAGAAACCGAAACTATTACAGGTGGACCTGGGGGAGCAGCAAGACCAACAGTTTCTCCTGACGGTAAGAAATTAGCTTTTGTAAAAAGAGTTCGCACCAAAAGTGTTTTATTTATCCACAACCTAGAAACAGGAGAAGAGTTTCCTATCTACGATAAGCTAAATAAAGATCAGCAAGAAGCTTGGGCGATATTTGGAGTCTATCCAAACTTTAATTGGATGCCAAATAACAACGAAATCATATTTTGGAGTGGTGGAAAAATTAATAAAATTGACGTTAACTCATTAGAAGTTACAAACATCCCTTTTACAGCAAATGTAAAAATAGATTTAGCCGAAACTGTTCATTTTAGCAATAGAATTGAAAGTGAAAGGTTTACCCCTAAAATGATCCGTCATACGGTTACTTCACCAGATCAAAAACATATTGTTTTTAGCGCTTTAGGGCATTTATACAAAAAAGAATTACCTAACGGAAAACCGCAACGTTTAACAAATAGTGCCGATTTTGAATTCGAACCTACCTTCTCACCTAATGGAACTGAAATAATTTATGTTACTTGGAACGACGTTGAAAAAGGAGCTATTTACAAGGTTTCAGTTAACGGTGGAACCCCTGTAAAACTCACTTCAAATAAAGGTATTTACCGAATGCCTTCTTTTTCGCCTAACGCAACACAAATTACCTTTAAAAAAGAAAGTGGAAATACCGATCAAGGTTTTACATATACAAAGAAAGAAGGAATTTATGTAATGAATGCCGATGGTGGTAATGAAACTTTTGTAACCGACAAAGGGGATTACCCAATGTTTAGTGCAGATGGAAAACGTATTTTCTTACAAACGGGCGGTACTTATTTTGGAAGCATTGAAAAGAAACTAATTAGTGTAAACCTCGATGGAAACGAAGAAAAAACACACATTACTTCAAAGTATGCAAATAGATTAGTTCCAAGTCCAGATAATAAATGGGTTGCTTTTACAAATCTTCATAAGTTATATGTTGCGCCTTTATTGCTTAACGGACAAACAATTAACTTAGACGATAAATCAAAAGCATTACCAGTTTCTCAACTTGCAAAAGATGCGGGTATCAATATACATTGGTCGGCAAACAGCAAGAATGTAATGTGGACACTTGGAGATGAGTATTTTAACAATGAATTAAAAAACAGATTTAACTTTTTGCCAGGTTCACCAGATGAATTACCAGAGGTTACATTAACTGGTACCAAAATTAACTTAGAAGCTCCAGTAAATATTCCTAACGGTAGAATTGCCTTCACAAATGCGAGAATCATCACAATGGAGGGCGATGAAGTAATTGAAGACGGAACTATTGTAATTAATGGCAATAAAATTGAAACTGTAGGAACTGCAGATAAAGTTTCTATTCCATCAGGAACGAGGATTTATGCTGCTGAAGGAAAAACTATTATGCCAGGAATGGTAGATGCACACGCTCACGTTGGGGCTTTCCGTTATGGTTTACCTACGCAACAAAACTGGTCGTTTATGGCCAATTTAGCCTTTGGTGTAACTACAGCTCATGATCCTTCGGCGAATACAGAAACAGTATTTACACTATCTGAACTTCAAAAGAATGGCCAATTGGTAGGGCCGAGATTATATTCTACTGGATTTATCTTATACGGTGGTGATGGCGATTTTAAAGCGGTAATAAACAATTTAGAAGATGCTAGAAGCAGCATTCGCCGTACAAAAGCCTTTGGTGCTAAAAGTGTAAAGAGTTACAACCAACCGCGTCGCGATCAACGTCAGCAAGTTTTACAAGCAGCACGTGAAATGGGAATTAACGTGGTACCTGAAGGAGGTTCAACGTTTTATCACAACATAACGCAAGTTATTGACGGACACACCGGGATAGAACACAATATTCCTATTGCACCTATTTATAAAGATATTAGAGAAGTTTGGAGCAGGAGCAATACTGGCTACACTCCTACGCTTATCGTAAACTATGGTGGGATGAATGGAGAAATGTATTTTTATGAAAGAGACAATGTATGGGAAAACGAAAAACTACTCAACTTTACTCCGCGTGGCGTTATAGACAGTCGTTCCCGTCATAGAATTAAAGTTCCACAGGAAGAATACCAAAATGGGCATATTTTAGTTTCTGAAACTGTAAAAGATTTAAGTGAAGCAGGCGTAAAAATAAATATGGGAGCTCACGGTCAATTACAAGGTCTTGGAGCACATTGGGAAACCTGGATGATTAACCAAGGTGGACTTAGCAATCTTGAAACTTTAAAAGCCGCGACTATTAACTCTGCTGAATATATTGGTGCAGGTGAAGATATAGGCTCATTAAAAGTTGGTAAACTCGCAGATTTAATTGTGATGGATAAAAACCCATTAGAAGATATCGAAAACACTTTATCTATAAATATGGTAATGGTTAATGGTAGATTGTACGATACTGAAACAATGAATGAAATAGGTAACAATCCAAAGGAACGATTACCTTTTTTCTGGGAGCTAGATGGTTATAACCAAGCATTCCCTTGGCATCAAAAAACCCAAGGATTTATGGATGGCGGTTGTACCTGTCATTAAAAAACAAAAGAGGCTATCTAAAAAGTAAAATTGAATTGGTTTGTCAGGTCGAGCGCAAGCGAGAACTAATTGGGAGTTGGTAACTTAAAGTTCTCGACTGCACTCGAACCTACAGCGAGAGTTGCATTTTGGATAGCCTACTTTTTAAAAATTTTATATGTATCGAGCCTATTGGCAGTTTTATAAAAGTATATTTCCGTTTATAGCGGCATTTTCCATTTTAAGTCTTCTCTTTGTTGGAATAATCTGGGGGTTTATAATGTTTGCTACTGTTGGCTTGCTTATAGGTTTTTTAGGATTCAACGTTTTCTATAATAATAACTATTATTTCTACTTTAACTTAGGAATAAGTAAATTGGAATTATTTCAAACCTCATTTATTATAAATTTATTTCTTGGTATTCCTATATTTTCTTTTTTCATTTTTATAATATTTTTCCTTTTTGGCAACCTTAAAATTACATAAAGCATCTATTAGTTTTGGTAAAAAAGAAGTTTTAAATGAAATTTCTTTCTCATTAGAGACCGGTGAAATCTTAGGTATATTCGGTCGTAATGGGTGTGGCAAGTCTACCTTATTAAAAATGATTTTTGGAACCTTAAAAAAAGGTTTTATCGAAATTACAATTGACGATAAAAAGTTTTATCCATCAAAAAATATATCAGAAAAAAGGATTGCCTATTTACCTCAACACTCATTTTTACCTATGAATTTAAAAGTACGTGATGTAATCCCAATCTATTTTTCTGAAGAGGAAAAGCAAGATGTTATATTTTACAATCCATTAATAGCAAAAATTGCTGCTCAAAATATAGGAGCACTCTCCCATGGTCAAATTAGGTATTTAGAAGTGTTGTTAGTAAGTAATTTAAATCATCCTTATTTATTGCTTGATGAACCTTTTTCAATGATTGAACCTTTATATAAAATAGAAATTCAAAATCTCCTTCAAAAAATTAGTTCTACTAAGGGTATAATAATTACTGACCATTATTATGAAGATGTATTAGCTATTACTTCTAAAAACATAATCATAAATAATGGTATTTCACACAGCATAAATTCTAAGGAGGACTTATATGCTTGGACTTATTTAAGAAAAAATTAGACACAAAAAAACCTCTTTTCAGAGGTTTTTAATAATAGAAACTAAGATGATTTACATTTTTGGCATCAGTACTTTATCTAAAGTATGAACCACTCCATTGGAGGCATCGATATCTACATTAGTAACAGTAGCAACATTTCCATTTGCATCTTTAATCATTACTTTACCATCCTTTTCTGATAGAGTAAGAATCTCTCCATTCAAGGTAGTAACATCTAATTTGTTATTAGCATTATTAATTTTCGCTAAAACATCCACTGAAGGCAATTTTCCTTGAAGTACGTGATACTTAAGCAAACTTTGTAGTTTTTCCTTGTTTTCAGGTTTCATCAAATCATCTAAAGTTGCTTTAGAAACTTTATCAAATGCATCATTTGTCGGAGCAAATACTGTGTATTCGCCTTCACTTTTAAAGGTATCGGCTAAATCTGCAGTTTGAAGCGCACTAACTAAAATAGATAAGTTGTCGTTACCCATTGCTTTAGCCGAAATGGAATTAGCTTCCATATCTTCCATCCTAGCCATTTTTTCTTCTTCCAACTTTAATATAGAGTCGGCTTCACGTTCCATTCTCAATTCTTCTGCCTGTGCTTGAGCTTCGGCTTCTTTCTTTTTTGAATCATTACAACCAACGAATAGAATTCCTACGGTTGCAATTGATAGTACAATTTGTTTAAACTTCATAGTTGTGTGTTTTTTAGTTTGTATCAAAGGTATTATTCAAACTGTGAAGTTTTTACCAATTATCATTAACATTTAGTTAAATTTAACTGAGAATGAAATAGTTACGCTTTTGTCATAAATTTTTCTAAATGTTAAATTTAATTTTGGGCAAAATTGTATCTTTATAGAAATTAACACAAAAACTATAAAAAATGATTAAGTCAAAATACCAGAGTGTTCTGGATTTAGGAGAAAAACTTAACATCCAAGAGGGTGATGTAAAAGAAGAAAATGGTCAACTTAAAGTTTGGGGTACGGCAAAGACTCAATACGACAAAAACTTAATTTGGGATGAAATTAAGCGAGTTGGTGGTGAAAACCCTACAGACATTATGGCTGACATTAAAGTTGCGGATAGTTCTGTTTTTGCACATCACACTGTACAAAGCGGTGAATCTTTAAGTAAGATTGCTAAGAAATACTATGGTGATGCAAACAAATACAATGCTATTTTTGAAGCTAATAGAGGTAAATTAAAGTCTGCAGATCTTATTCATCCTGGTGATGAGTTGGTGATTCCAAACCCTTAATATTCTATAAGCATTTATCAAAAAAGGCTGTCAAAATTTTGACAGCCTTTTTTAATTATAACCTATAGTCCACTTATATAGCCACCATAAACATCTTTAAAATGAAGTCCATTGCCAATACTAAATTTACTTAACTTGTTATTGGCTGCTAGTCCCCATAAAATTACTTCTTTTAAAAAGTAAATATCCTTTTTTGAAGTATCAGGCTGATGTATTTCTATCAATTCCTGTAAAGGAGTTATCCTATCAAGCTCCATTCTATATTCCTCATCGGAGTAAGAGTCCAATAATTCAAAATCACTTTCTTCAAAAAACCAAGAAACAATTTCAGCATACGGATCGTCAGCTCCTTCTTTGGCAAGTTTCTCAATTTTTGGAAAACGATCTTTAAAAGTAGTGTCTACTGCATCAACTATTAACTGCTGAGCCACTTGATTTACTCCTTCTTGTTCTCCTTCATACACCAATTCAATTTTACCAGTAATTGCAGGGATAATGCCTACGAAGTCACCTAACCTAACAGAAGTTTTCTGCACTCCGTTATGCAATGCTCTTCTCTCTGCGGTGCTCAATAAGTTTTCAAACGCTGTAATACTCAATCTAGCGCTTACGCCACTTTTAACGTCTATATAATCATTTTCTCGTGCTTCAAAACTAATTTGTTCTAAAACATCTTTTGCTAAATCCGGAACATAAACACCAGATTTTTCTTTTGTAGCTTGGTCGGTCTCTTGCTCAGTAATAGCACGAGCTGTTTTTATGCTTTCTGGATAATGAGTAAGAATTTGCGACCCTATTCTATCTTTTAATGGTGTAACAATACTACCACGATTAGTATAATCTTCCGGATTCGCCGTAAATACAAATTGTATATCCAATGGTAATCGCAAGGCAAAACCCCTAATTTGTACATCTCCTTCTTGGAGAATATTAAACAACGCCACTTGAATTCGCGGTTGCAAATCTGGCAATTCATTAATTACAAATATGCATCGATTACTACGCGGAATCATCCCAAAATGAATTACACGATCATCTGCATAATTCAGTTTTAAATTGGCTGCTTTAATAGGGTCCACATCGCCTATAATATCAGCTACCGTAACATCCGGTGTGGCAAGTTTTTCAAAAAAACGATTATCTCTATGCAACCAACTTATAGGAGTATTATCCCCTTCTTCTTTTATTAAATTTTTAGCATATCGAGAAATAGGATTAAAAGGATCGTCATTTACTTCGCTACCTTCCACAATCGGGATATACTCATCTAATAATTCAACCATTTGCCGTGCTAACCGGGTTTTTGCTTGTCCTCGCAGGCCAAGAAGATTAATATTGTGTTTAGACAATATGGCTCGTTCCAGGGCTGGAATTACTGTTAATTCATATCCGTGAATTCCTACAAACGGACTTTCTTTTTTCATTATCTTATGAAGAAGGTTCCTGCGAAGTTCCTCCTTTACAGGTTTTGATTCGTAATCTGACTTTTGAAGGTCGCCTAATGTTTTTATTTTAGATATATCTATATTCATTTCTTTTTCTTTCTTAAGTTTTTAAACCACATAGGTAATGTCATTTCTACCTGTTTGGAACGGATTTTTTACCTTATTCTCTTCCTTCTATTAGTTTCATAGTCGCTAAAAATCATTTCACCTAGTCCTTTCAACCCAGTGTAAAATGCCTTCCCTTGATTTGCTGCGGTAAAATGTTCGATAAATTGCATTAAATAGGGGTCCTCAGCAATCATAAAGGTTGTTATGGGAATGTGAAGTTTTCTAGCCTGTGATGCCATGGAGTAGCATTTATTAACAATATAACTATCTAAACCATTGCTATTTTTATAATAACGCCCATCGGGAAGTCTAACACAGCTTGGTTTTCCATCAGTTATCATAAAAATCTGTTTGTTTGTATTTCTTTTTCTTCGCAGTAAATCCATTGCCAATTGCAACCCAGCAACTGTATTGGTGTGGTAAGGACCTACATTTAAATATGGTAAATCTTTAATTTGAATTGGCCAGGCGTCATTTCCGAATACCAAAATATCTAAAGTATCTTTTGGATATCGCGTTGTAATAAATTCGGATAAAGCCATTGCCACTTTTTTAGCGGGGGTGATTCTATCTTCGCCGTAAAGAATCATACTATGGCTTATATCTATCATTAACACTGTACTCATCTGGGTTTTATACATCGTTTCTTCAACAACCAAATCGTTTTCAGACAGTGTAAATTCGCCTAAACCGTGATTTATCTGTGCATTTTTAAAGCTCTCGGTCATTGAAATCTGTTCGAGTGAATCTCCAAATCGATAGGAACGAAATTCTCCTGCTTGCTCATCGCCTCTCCCTGTTTGTTTGGTGCGATGATTCCCTGCGCCACTTTTTCGCAATTTCCCGAAAATTTGTTCTAAAGCTCGCTTTCGAAGTGCTCTTTCGGTTTTATCGGTAATGGCTAAACCTCCCTTTCCGTCAACTTTAATTTCTTCACGTAAATACCCTTTCTTTTTAAGATCTTCTACAAAATCTTCTAATGTGTAATCTTCATTGGTAAGTTTATACTCGTCATCCAATTGCTTTAACCACTCTAAAGCTTCATCGACATCCCCGGAAGTATGCGTTATTAATTCTTGGAAAACATCTAAGAGTTTTTCGAAAGGAGACAGCTCTTTAGGAGTGTGCTTGGTGAAGACAAATCCACTTTTAAGTCCTTTTTTATTCATCTTATAAATGTAACGGATTTGATGTTTAAATAAAACAAGTAAACGTTAAACTAGCATTAAAACTACTATTGAACACTGTAGAATTAATTCAGAGAAACTTTCCGTTTTTCCTTTGTAAAATACTTAATTTTAAAGCTATATATATTTTTATAATTTGTAATTTAATCAAAAACGATTTTTATGAATATCCATAAGGTATCCTTTACTAATAAAGATGAAGAGCAATTAGCAGGTCGTTTAGAACTTCCGTTAGACCAGAAGCCTCATAATTTTGTAATATTTGCGCATTGTTTTACATGCACCAAAAACTTAACTGCTGTAAAAAATGTTGGTCGAGCACTAACGAATGTAGGATTTGGAGTGTTGCGATTTGATTTTACAGGGTTAGGTGAAAGCGAAGGAGATTTTGAAAATACTAATTTTTCAGGAAACGTTGATGACCTTATAGAAGCAGCTAATTTCCTAGAAAAAAATTATCAAGCCCCTACTCTTATTATTGGGCATTCGCTTGGTGGGGCTGCGGCTATTTTTGCGGCTTCAAAACTTGAATCTATAAAAGCTGTTGCAGTAATCAATTCTCCTAGTGATCCATCGCACGTTATGCATTTATTAAAGGATAGCGAACAAGAAATAACTAAAAATGGGAAAGCTAGAGTTAATTTAGGCGGGGTAGATTTCACCATAAAAAAACAATTTCTAGACGATTTAGAAAATAACACTTTAAAACATGTTGTAAGTGATCTTAGAAAAGCACTGTTAATTTTACACTCTCCTCAAGATAAGACGGTTGGTATAAAAAATGCTGAAAAAATATATATTGCAGCTCATCACCCAAAAAGCTTTGTGTCATTAGACGGCGTAGATCATTTGCTCTCGAAAAAAGAAGATTCCAAGTACGTAGGTGAAGTTATTGCTGGATGGGCTTCGCGATATGTAGAAATACCTACTACTGAAGAATTAAAGAGTAAAAGTAAAGTTGCTGCCAGTTTAGGACAAGACGAGAAGTTTACCACTAATTTAAAAGTTGGTGATCATTATTTAATTGCGGATGAGCCAAAATCTTTCGGCGGAAATAACTTCGGTCCTTCGCCTTACGAATTTTTATCGGCAGGACTTGCTGCATGTACAGTTATGACAATACAAATGTATGCGAGAAGAAAAAATTGGAATGTAGGCAATGTTACCGTGCATATAGACTATTCAAAAGAACACGCTATAGATTGTCAAGAATGTGAAAAAAAATCTTCAAAAATTGACACATTTAATCGTGAAATTAAATTAGTAGGAAATCTAACCGATGAGCAAAAAATGAAATTGATGCAAATTGCAGATAAATGCCCTGTTCATAAAACGCTTCATAGCAAAACACAAATTATCACTAAACTTGTAGAATAGCGCTTTACTATTATTAGAAGTTCATTATTAATAAAAACTGCTAAGATTTTTTTAAATTCTTGTTTGTGGGATGGTGAAATCTTACCTTTAATGATTAATTAAAAATCAACACAAACTAAAAAACTTTTTAAATGAAAAAATTAGGACTTTTACTTACAGCTACAGCAATGTTAGCTTTTGTAAGTTGTAAAAACGAAAAAAAAGATACTGATTCCTTAGAAGAATTAACCGAATCGGTTGAGGTGGAGGAAGTAAAGGAAGCTCCGAAAACGCTATCGGTAATGATGGAGTCTAAAAGTGGAAGTAATGCTATTGGTCAGGTTGTCTTTACTGAAGAAAATGGAGTGGTAAAAATGGATGCAAAATTTGAAGGCTTAACTGAAGGTACTCACGCGATTCATATTCATGAAAAAGCAGACTGTAGTGCAGATGATGGAACTTCAACAGGAGGTCACTGGAACCCAACTCATCAAAGACA
This sequence comes from Aequorivita sediminis, assembly GCF_032080575.2. NCBI lineage: Bacteria > Pseudomonadati > Bacteroidota > Flavobacteriia > Flavobacteriales > Flavobacteriaceae > Aequorivita > Aequorivita sediminis. The sequence goes on from NZ_JAVLSO020000009.1 coordinate 26,175, forward strand.
CGGTAAGTGGGGAGATGCCGAAGGATATCATAAAGGTGACATAGGAAATATGGTTGCTGATGCTAATGGAATGGCAAAAATTTCCATGGAAACCGACGAATGGTGTATTGGATGTGATGATGAAAATAAAAACATTGTTGGGAAAGCTATAATAGTTCACGACGGTGAAGACGATTTTGTTTCACAACCAACAGGTGATGCTGGTGGACGTGTTTCTTGCGGAGGAATTATTGAGTAATTTACAATAAAACTGATATAGTGAAAAAGCATCTTGAAATATCTCAAGATGCTTTTTTTATATGGTTACTCACCATTTATCGTAATTCACTTTTTCTATACGTGAATAGCTCTATCATCAGTCGCGGCAAGTGCAGCTTCTTTTACTGCTTCGGCATACGTTGGGTGTGCGTGACTCATTCTAGCAATATCTTCGGCACTAGCGCGGAATTCCATAGCTACAACAGCTTCAGCAATTAAATCGGCAACTCTGGCCCCTACCATATGTACACCTAGTACTTCATCTGTGTTTTTATCTGAAAGAATTTTCACAAAACCATCAATATCGCCACTTGCACGGCTTCTTCCTAATGCCCGCATTGGGAATTGTCCTGCTTTGTATTCTACTTTAGCTTCTTTTAGCTGCTCTTCTGTTTTACCTACAGAAGCAACTTCCGGCCAAGTATAAACTACACCTGGAATTAAATTGTAATTGATATGTGGTTTTTGACCCGCAATAATTTCAGCCACTAAAGTTCCTTCTTCTGAAGCTTTATGAGCTAACATTGCACCTCTAACAACATCACCAATAGCGTAAATATTGCTAATGTTAGTTTGAAGTTGGTCGTTTACATCAATCATTCCACGCTCAGTAACTTTTACCCCAGCATTTTCTGCTTTCAGTCCATCTGTATAAGGTTTTCTACCTACACAAACTAAGCAGTAATCACCTTTAAAGGTAACTTCTTTATCTTTCTTATCGGTTGCAGTAATTACAACTTCTTTTCCTTTTTTAGAAACATCAGAAACTTTATGTGAAAGGTAAAATTTAACCCCTTGTTTCTTCATTGCCTTTGTAAGTTCTTTACTCTGGGCAGCGTCCATAGTAGGAATAATTCTGTCCATATATTCAATAACAGAAACTTCTGCACCTAAACGACGGTAAACCTGGCCTAATTCTAAACCAATTACCCCACCACCAATAACAACTAGGTGCTTAGGCACTTCTTTTAAACTTAATGCTTCAGTTGAAGTAATAACTCTTTCTTTATCTAACTTAATAAAAGGTAGCGTTGAAGGTTTACTTCCAGTAGCAATAATTGTATTTTTTGCTTCGATGGTTTCGGTTTTCTTGCCGTTAGTTATATCGATATGAGTAGCATCTTTAAATGAACCCATTCCCGTATAAACATCGATTTTATTTTTATCCATCAAATACACAATTCCTTTGGTAGTTTGATCTACAACAGAAGCTTTGCGCTCGATCATTTTCTTGAAATTAAGCTTAATATCGCCTGGAATTTCAATTCCGTGATCTTCGAAGTGCTTCATAGCATCTTCGTAGTGATGTGAAGAGTCTAATAAGGCTTTACTAGGAATACAGCCAACATTAAGGCAAGTACCTCCCAATACATCGTACTTTTCTATAATTGCGGTTTTCAAACCCAATTGTGCGCAACGAATTGCTGCTACATAGCCACCAGGACCAGAACCTATTACTGCTACATCATATTTTGACATCTTGTATGTGTTTTTTATTTGAAGATGCAAAGGTACAATACTGCTTAATAGTTTAAAAGTTTAGCGGTTTAAAAGTTAAAGTTTTATCATTAAAAAGTAATTGCTTTTATAATTTGACCACTCCTATAAATTTTCGCAAATTTGTGAAACAACAATAAAAAGACAATCATGGCATTTAAACCAGCAGATAAAATTCAAGATTTACAATACTTTGGAGAATTTGGAGGCGTTAACCCTTCTATATCAGACTCTTCTACTTACACATTTCTTTCCGCAAAAACTATGTTCGATACTTTTGAAGGAAATGCAGACGGATGTTATCTTTATTCGCGACACACGAGTCCATCAAATTTATACCTAGGGCAAGCTCTCGCTGCAATGGAAGGCACAGAAACAGCAAATGTTGCTGCAAGCGGGATGGGCGCAATAACTCCTGCACTACTACAACTGTGTAAAGCTGGAGACCATATAGTTTCTAGTCGTACTATTTATGGTGGGACTTATGCATTTCTTAAAAACTTTGCACCAAGACTAAATATTGAAACTAAATTTGTAGACATTACTAAACTTGATCAGGTTGAGGCAGCAATTACTGAAAACACTAAGGTTCTTTACTGCGAGACAGTAAGCAATCCACTTTTGGAAATTGCCGATATTGAAGGACTTTCTAAAATTGCAAAAAAACACAACCTTCAATTATTAGTAGATAACACTTTTTCCCCATTAAGCCTTTCTCCAGCAAAACTAGGAGCCGATGTTGTACTTCACAGTTTAACAAAATTTATAAATGGAAGTAGTGATACCATGGGTGGCGTTACTTGTGGTACCCAAGAATTTATTGATAGCTTACGAAATGTAAACGACGGGGCAAATATGCTTCTAGGTCCTGCAATGGATAGTATGCGTGCTGCTTCAATATTAAAAAACCTAAGAACGCTTCATATACGAGTTAAGCAACATAGCGAAAACGCTTTGTATTTAGCTGAAAAATTCGAGACTGACGGCTTAAAAACCGTATATCCGGGATTAAAATCGCATTCAGGACACGAGATTTATAAAAAAATGATGAATAAAGAATACGGCTATGGTGGAATGCTAACTGTTGATGCTGGCAGCATTGATAAGGCTAATGAATTAATGGAGTTAATGCAAGAACGCAATCTTGGTTATTTAGCTGTAAGTTTAGGATTTTATAAAACATTGTTTAGCGCTCCAGGATCTTCTACTTCTTCTGAAATTCCAGAAGACGAACAAAAAGAAATGGGATTAAGCGATGGATTAATACGTTTTAGCATTGGTTTAGATAACGACATTGAACGCACTTACACGATGATGCGTGAGTGCATGGTTAAAGTTGGAATTTTAAAATAAATTCTTATTTGTTTATAATTAAAAAGGGGAACAGACAATCTGTTCCCCTTTTTTAATTTGCGTAAGTTTTTTCAAAATCGTAACATTACATTCCTAAAATAAATCAAACTATGCAAAGCCAAGATATTAAGCCTACGGACCCAAAAAACGAAGATGCTGTTGAAAATTTTGAATTAAGTATATGGGAGGCTTTAATACCTGTGGTTGCATTAGTAATAATGCTTTTTTACAATGTATTTGTAGCTTATGGCGATGATGCTTTAAGTGGAAGCAACCAGTTTATACTTTTAATGGGAGCTGCTGTAGCAGCTATTGTAGGCTTCTTTAACAAAGTTAAATTCGACCAAATGATAGAAGAAGTAGCCTCCAATATTAAATCGACTGCTGGGGCTATATTAATATTATTAATGGTTGGTGCATTGGCAGGAACTTGGCTAATTAGCGGGATAATCCCAACAATGATTTATTATGGATTACAGATTTTAAATCCTACTATTTTCTTAGCTTCTTGTGTTATAATTTGTGCTGTTATTTCAGTTGCAACGGGAAGTAGCTGGACAACCTCTGCAACAGTAGGTATTGCCTTAGTGGGTATTGCAGATGCTATGAACATTCCCCTTGGAATGACGGCTGGTGCAATTCTTTCTGGAGCTTATTTTGGGGATAAAATTTCACCTTTAAGTGATACAACCAACCTTGCTCCTGCAATGGCAGGAACAGATTTGTTTACACATATTAGATATATGCTCTATACTACCGTTCCTACATTAACGGTAACTTTATTTGTATTTATAATATTAGGGTTGAATATTGATACTACAGGAACAGCAGATACGCAAGCCATTTTAGCTTCTGTAGAGAAATCTATAAATGTAAGCCCTTGGTTGTTTGTAGTTCCGATCGCGGTAATTGTCATGATTGTTAAAAAAACATCTCCACTTATTGCCCTATTAATTGGTTCCTTGCTTGGAGGTGTAGCCGCATTAATTTTTCAACCAGACATTGTAGCTTCTGTTGGAGGAGGAACTTCTTTAACTTTTGAATCTGGCTATAAAGGAATAATGAACGCAATAACCGTTGATAGTTCTATTGCGACGGACAATGAATCATTAAAGGATTTGTTTTCAGCTGGAGGGATGTCTGGCATGTTAAATACGGTATGGTTAATTATTTGCGCAATGACATTTGGAGGGATTATGGATGCAATTGGTGCATTATCGGCTATTAGTAGAGCGCTGTTGAAATTGTTTCACACTACCTTTGGACTTTTCGCCAGTACTGTTGCAAGTTGTTTAGCAATAAACCTTACAGCAAGTGATCAGTATTTAGCTATCGTTGTTCCGGGAAAAATGTATGCACAGGCATTTAAAGATAAAGGTCTTGCACCAGAAAACCTTTCAAGAACTCTCGAGGATAGTGGAACTGTAACTTCAGTATTAATCCCTTGGAATACTTGTGGTGCTTACCATAGTGGAGTTTTAGGTGTGGACACGCTACATTATGCAGGTTATGCAATTTTCAACTGGTTGAGTCCGTTTACTACTTTACTTTTTGCGGCTTTCAGAATTAAAATCAGACAGTTAGCTACAATAGAAACCGCATAATCGACTCATAGCTTTTTCTTATTGTTAAAAATTTAACCTATCGACAAAACCTATCGAATTATAAATTAATCCATTGAGGATCTCTATTAAATATTAGGGTTGTTCTTATCTTTGTAGAAGAAAATTATTAACCTTAATAAACAATAAAATTATGTCATTAGTAGGAAAAAATTTCCCAAACATCGCAGTAGACGCAATGAACGAAATGGGAGATACTTTTAAGTTAAATGTATTAGAAGAAGCAAAAAAGAATAACAAAAAAGTTTTGCTTTTCTGGTATCCAAAAGACTTTACGTTTGTTTGCCCAACTGAAATTCATTCTTTCCAAGAAGTACTTTCACAATTTGAAGATAGAAACACAATGGTAATTGGTGCATCTTGTGATACTCCAGAAGTTCATTTTGCTTGGTTAAACACTCCAAAAGATGAAGGTGGAATTGAAGGTGTTACTTACCCATTACTTGCAGATACTAATCGTAATCTATCTAACGCCTTAGGTATTCTTGATATTAAAAATGAAAAGTATGATGAAGAAACTGGTCTTTACACAGTAGAGGGTGATAACGTAACTTACCGTGCAACTTACTTAATTGATGAGGAAGGAAAAGTTTTCCACGAAAGTGTAAACGATATGCCACTTGGAAGAAACGTGAATGAATACCTAAGATTAGTTGATGCTTATACTCACGTTCAGAAGAACGGTGAAGTATGTCCAGCAAACTGGGAAGAAGGTAAAGAAGCAATGATTGCTAATCGCGAAGGAGTTGCTACATATTTAAGAAATTAAGATATGGTAGTAGAGCTAAAAGATGATAGCCTGCAGCAATTTGTATCTGAAGAAAAGAACGTAATAGTTCAATATTCTGCAGGATGGTGTGGCAATTGTAGATTGATGAAGCCAAAATTTAAAAAATTGGCGACAGAAACTGATGGTTACAAATTCGTTATGGTAGATGCTGAGAAGTTTCCTGAAAGCAGAAAGATGGCTAATGTGAATAATTTACCAACTTTCGCAACTTTCAAAAATGGCGAATTAGTAAACCAAGTTCAAACGAATAAAGTTGAACCTTTAAAGAGTCTTATAGATGAAGTTACCGGTAATTAGACATATTCAGCGAAACAATTCATCAGAACAGATAGAAAACTGTATTGAAGTTTTAGAATCGTTTAGCGAATACAATAGAATTTCAGATGAAGAATTGGACGTTATTGGAGAGCTTATCACCAACCTTTGTGGTGCGGTAGAAGTTCATAAAATGATTGAAGATGGAATGCCTGAGCGCGATGCTGCTAATGCATTTGCACAAAAAGTAATAGGCTCTATAGACCGATAATTTTACATTTTATAATTACAACAAAGGCCGTCTAAATTTTAGACGGCCTTTTCTTTTGTATAAAGTATAATAAACATACCTATCTTAACAGTCGAGTAAAAAACTCTTTTCTTTAAGAACTTGTTGATAGATTAACAAAAAACGAATTCTTATCTTTATCCCTCATTTAAAAGAAATACTATGGCACATATAAAATTAGGCGGAAAAGACATCGAAACTATTGGAAGTCTACCACAAATTGGAGATTCAGCTCCAGATTTTGAATTAACATCAGAAGATTTAGGCACTAAAAAGTTATCAGACTACAAGGGATCTCGAGTTGTAATGAACATCTTCCCGAGTATTGACACTAATGTTTGTGCTACCTCGGTAAGAAAGTTCAACGAAAAAGCTACTGGTTTAGACAATACAAAAGTGTTGTGCATTTCAAAAGACCTTCCATTCGCTCATAAGCGTTTTGTAAGTGAAGAAGAATTGAGAAACGTAAATAACCTATCAGACTTTCGCACTGGAGAGTTTGGAAAGAAATATGGAGTGGAAATGACTACTGGCGCTTTAAAAGGTCTTCATTCTAGAGCAGTTGTTGTTTTAGATGAAGAAGGAAAAGTAATCCATAGTCAACTAGTTCCAGAGATTGGAGAAGAACCAGATTATCTTTCTGCACTAAAAACACTTTTATAATGTGGGAAACCTTTTTAGGTAAACGCCTTAAAGGGGCTGGCTATGCTATAAAGGGCGCTTATTTATTGCTTCGCACCGAACCAAGCATTCAAGTTCAAGCTATAATAGGTGTGTTAATGACTATAGCAGGTTTCTATTTTAAAATTTCCACTACGGAGTGGATGTTTCAGATTTTTGCGATAGGGTTAGTTTTAGGTCTAGAGGGGCTAAATTCGGCAATTGAAGGAATAGCAGATTTTATTCACCCTAATTTTCATACTAAAATTGGCTTTATAAAAGACATTGCTGCAGGTGCAGTATTCTTTGGTGCAATTACTGCTGTAATTATAGGATGCATTATTTATATCCCAAAATTTTAAAAATTCAGATTAATTTCCTTTATTTTAGAAGTTTATACCCGTATAATATATAAACTTCTAACATTTAATATTTAAAACAATTTAAAAAATTTGAAGTTTACATTTTGAAAATTACAAGTTCTATATTTGTATTTTTGCAAAAAAGACAACTGTTCCATTAATGGCCAAGAAAAAGAAAAAAACCGCCAAGACACCGCCAAAAAAAATAAGTTTTAAGTTATCTAAACAACAGAAAATAATTTTAGGTAGCTTTTTATTTTTGTTAGGGGTTGCTCTTTTGATTTCATTTACCTCGTATTTTTTTACTTGGAAAACCGATCAAAGCGAAATTGGTATTTTTAACGAACGCGAACTTCAAACAGAAAACTTATTAAATAAGTTTGGAGCCAATATAGCTCACTTTTTTATATATGACGGGTTTGGAATAGCTGCCTATTTTCTAGCTATTCTCATTGGTCTTACAGGAGTGTATTACTTCTTTGATTTTGATAAAAAACAACTGTTAAGATTCTGGTTCTGGGGATTATTATTAATGTTATGGTTCTCCATATTCTTCGGTTTCTTCAATGAAAAAACAACACTCTTTAGTGGAATTATTGGTTACGAGGCCAATGATTATATGCAAGATTACTTAGGGTTAATCGGAACAATATTAGTGATGACATTTATCCTTATAATCTATCTAGTTGTCCGCCTTAAACTTACTCCGGAGACAGTAATTGGCGCGCTTAGAAAGTCTAAAAACGAGATAATTTCAGAATTCAAATCAAACGAAACTACGCCAAAAACTAAAATTTCTGAAGAAGGCAAAAACACAATCACTTCTAATACAGAAGAAGTATCAAAACTATCAAAAGAAGAAACTGTTGAGGTTGTGGAAAAGCCAACTTCTACTCCACCCTCACCTCCTAAAGAAAAAATTATTTTAAAATCTGAAACGGAAGGTGATGTTGATATGGAGGTCGAACAAGCAGCTGAAGAAGAAGAGGTTGACACTTTAAGTGAAAAGCTTGTAAAAGACTATGGAGAATTCGACCCTAGATTGGAATTGAGTAAATACAGATTTCCAACGCTAGAGTTATTGCGCGACCATACCATCGGTGGAGCAATTACCATAGACCAAGAAGAACTTGAAGAAAACAAAAATAGAATTGTAGAAACGCTAAACAATTATAAAATAGGTATTGCAAATATTAAAGCAACTGTAGGGCCAACCGTAACGCTTTATGAAATTGTACCCGATGCTGGCGTTCGTATTTCTAAAATTAAAAACTTAGAGGATGATATTGCACTTTCACTATCGGCTTTAGGAATTAGAATTATTGCCCCAATTCCAGGACGTGGTACTATAGGTATTGAAGTCCCAAATAAAAACCCTAAAATAGTTTCGATGCGTTCTGTAATTGGATCGGCAAAATTTCAGAATGCTGAAATGGAACTGCCAATTGCTTTTGGTAAGACAATTAGCAACGAAACTTTTGTAGTTGATCTTGCAAAAATGCCTCACTTACTTATGGCTGGAGCTACAGGTCAAGGTAAATCGGTTGGACTTAATGCAATTCTTACTTCCCTCCTATACAAAAAGCATCCAGCTGAAGTAAAATTTGTTTTAGTAGATCCAAAAAAGGTTGAACTTACGCTATTCAATAAAATTGAACGTCACTTTTTAGCTAAACTTCCAGATTCAGAAGAAGCGATTATTACTGATACAACTAAGGTTATCAATACTTTAAACTCACTTTGTATTGAAATGGATGCTCGTTACGATTTGCTAAAAGATGCAATGGTGCGCAACATTAAAGAGTACAATACCAAATTCAAAAACAGGAAACTAAACCCTAATGAAGGGCATCGATTTTTACCGTATATCGTATTAGTTATCGATGAGTTTGCAGATTTAATTATGACTGCAGGAAAAGAAGTTGAAACTCCTATCGCTCGACTTGCGCAGTTAGCTCGTGCTATTGGAATTCACTTAATAGTAGCTACACAGCGACCATCAGTAAATGTTATTACTGGTATTATTAAAGCAAACTTCCCTGCAAGAATTGCATTTAGAGTAACAAGTAAAATAGACTCCCGTACCATTCTGGATAATTCTGGAGCCGATCAACTTATTGGTCGTGGGGATATGTTGTACACTCAAGGGAATGAATTAACTCGTTTACAGTGTGCATTTGTTGATACACCAGAAGTTGATGACATTACAGATTTTATCGGTTCGCAAAAAGCATTTCTAGATGCCCACCTTCTCCCTGAATACGTTGGAGAAGAAGGTGGCACAACTCTTGATAATGACATAGAGGAACGCGATAAACTGTTCCGTGAAGCAGCCGAAGTTCTTGTAATTGCGCAGCAAGGTTCCGCCTCATTACTACAGCGAAAGCTAAAGTTGGGGTATAATAGAGCTGGTAGAATTATAGATCAATTAGAGGCAGCAGGAATTGTTGGCCCTTTTGAAGGCAGCAAAGCACGATTAGTTTTAGTTCCAACTATTGACGCATTAAATCAATTATTAGAAAACGAAACAAAAAACACCTAAAATGAAAAACATAAGCATTATTTTAATAGCTCTTTTTATCACTACATTTACACAAGCACAAGATGCCAAATCTTTACTTAAGGAGGTTTCTGAAAAAGTGAAAAGCTATGACAACATAGCCATAGATTTCAAATACAACTTAAACAATTCAAAAGAAAACGTAAATCAAGACACTCGTGGTGACGTAACACTACAAGGTGACAAATATGTTTTGAATATGTTAGGGACAACCCGAATTTTCGACGGTAAAAAAATATACACCATCGTTCCTGAAGATGAAGAAGTAACTATTTCTTCTTACAACCCAAAAGATGATAAGGAAATTACTCCTTCAAAAATGTTGACTTTTTACGAAAACGGTTACAACTACAAAATGGACATTGTTCAAAATGTAAAAGGAAGAAAAATTCAATATGTAAAGTTGATGCCAATCGACTCTAACGCAGAAATTAAAAATATTCTTTTGGGGATTGATGCGCAGACAAAACACATCTACAAATTGATACAAACAGATAACCAAGGAACAAAATACACTCTAACAGTTAATTCTTTTAAGACAAACTTACCTGTTTCAAAAACCTTATTTACTTTTGACGAGGCTAAGTACAAAAAAGACGGCTACTACATCAATAACCTATAAGCCCTTATAAGTGAAGATACTTGACAGGTACATATTAGTAACATTTTTGAAGACGTTTATAAGCGTCTTCATTATTTTAATGTTCATTTTTGTGCTTCAGACCATCTGGCTTTACATCTCCGAACTTGCAGGGAAAGATCTTGACTTTTGGATTGTAATGAAGTTTTTATGGTTTGTATCTCCAAGATTAATACCCTTAGTTCTTCCGCTTACTGTTTTAGTAACCTCTTTAATGGTTTTCGGTAGTTTTGCTGAAAAGTATGAGTTTGCTGCCATGAAATCTACTGGAATTTCGCTACAGCGAGCTATGGGAAGTGTGATTGGCTTTATAGGAATCCTTGCTATTACTGCATTTTTCTTCGCTAACAATGTTATTCCATATTCTGAATATAAATGGCAAAATCTAAGACGAAATATTTCTCAGTTTAAACCTTCTATGGTTATTTCTGAAGGACAATTTAGTCAGATTGGAGATTTGTTTAATATAAAGGTGGAAAAGAAAACTGGCGATCGCGGTCAGTTCTTAGAGGACGTTGTAATTCATAAAAAGAATGAAGATAGACCTACGGGTAACTTTACTGTTATTATTGCAAATAAGGGTGAGTTAGCCAGCGAAGAAGGTAGTAATACACTTTCCTTAATTTTGAAAGAGGGAAACTATTACGAAGAAATTCAATCAAAAAAACCTGCCACCAAAAAGAGAGAACCTTTTGCTAAAAGCTACTTTGAAGAGTACGCAATAAATATTGACCTTACCGAGTTGAATGAGAAAGATATTGATAAGGACAATAATATCGACAACCAGAATATGTATAACAGTAGCGAATTAAGAGTTGAAATAGATTCGCTCTCAAGAAGTTATTCAAAAGATGTTGAATCGTACACAAAAAATATGTACTACCGCAGTGGAATTGAAAAATTCAATGATATCAATGTAGATGACTCTTCTGTACCTCCTGCCATTAATAGCATATTAGAAATTTACAATCCTACTCATCAACATCAAATTATAAAACTAGCATTAAACAACGCCAAAGGAACTGTTCAAGCGATAGATGCTAAAAAGGTTGAATTCAGAAACAAAACAAAGCGACTCAATAAAACGGAAATAGCCTTACACGAAAAATATGTTTTAGGATTCGCTTGTATCATTCTCTTCTTTGTAGGAGCTCCGCTTGGTGCTATTATCAGAAAAGGCGGTATGGGATTGCCTATGGTGGTAGCAATACTACTATTTTTAACCTATCATTTTATTGGTATTTTTGCTAAAAACAGTGCTGAAGATGGAACGATGCATCCATTTATTGCTACTTGGTTAAGTACCGCAATTATGTTCCCATTAAGCATATGGTTAACCTATAGAGCCACTACAGATCAAGGAATATTCGACTTCGACTCATTCATTCAACGCATTGGACGATTGTTCTATTTTATTAAAAAAAAGAAGTAGGTTTTCCTTACAAATTCAATTAGGATTTCATCATTCTCAATCCCAATAAAGAATACCTCATTCTCATGTTTATTTATGGGCGTTTCCATTATCTTTGCACTCACAATTTTAAGCTATGATTTCTACAAATAAAGAAAATTCAATTCAACTCAACACCATAGAAGAAGCCATTGAGGATATCCGCAAGGGTAAAATAATTATTGTTGTTGATGATGAGAACAGAGAAAATGAAGGTGATTTTATTGCGGCTGCCGAAATGGTATCGCCAGAAATGATAAATTTTATGGCCACTCACGGCAGAGGGCTTATTTGTGCATCTTTAACTGAAGAAAGATGTAACGAACTTGAATTGAATATGATGGTTGAAAACAACACTGTTTTACATCATACTCAATTTACAGTATCTGTAGATTTAATTGGCCACGGTTGTACTACAGGAATTTCGGTTCACGATAGAGCAAAAACTATTAAAGCTTTAGTAGATGAAAATACCAAGAGTCACGATTTAGGTAGACCAGGGCATATTTTCCCATTGCGCGCTAAAGAAGGTGGTGTATTAAGAAGAACAGGACACACCGAAGCTGCTATAGATTTAGCTAGACTTGCTGGCTTAAAACCTGCAGGGATTTTAGTTGAAATTCTAAATGAAGATGGTACAATGGCAAGACTTCCACAACTAATGGAAGTTGCTAAAAAATTTGATTTAAAACTTATTTCTATTGAAGATTTAGTGAAATACCGAATGGAGCACGATTCTTTAATTGAGAAAAAAGAAGATTTTAAAATCAACACTAGATTTGGAGAGTTTAGACTTAGAGCCTACAAACAAACAACAAACGATCAAATACATATTGCACTTACCAAAGGAAACTGGAAAGAAAACGAACCTGTTTTGGTTAGAGTAAATGCTACCCTAGTAAATAGTGATATTCTAGGAACATTAACCAATAATGCAGAGCAAAAATTGGACGACATGTTTAATGTGATTAACAAGGAAGGGAAAGGTGCTATTGTATTTATCAATCAGCAAAGTCAATCTTTAAACCTTTTAAGCCGTTTGAAAGATTTAAAAGAAAAGCAAAAACCAAATGAAATTGCTAAAGCTCCAAGAATTGAAATGGACAATAAAGATTTTGGAATTGGCGCACAGATTCTTCATGATTTAGGAATTCATAAAATTCGTTTGATTTCAAATAGCGAACAAACTAAAAGGGTAGGAATGATTGGTTACGGTTTAGAAATTAAAGAATACGTTTCATACTAAACCTTCATTTATTAAAAACCAACAAATAGAGCTGTCAACCAATTTTAAAGTTTTATTTTCTTAAATATAGTCACTTCAAAATAAAGTTTTCAGAGTAATCAAAACATTTTAAAGGCATTTTGTATTTTAGCCAAAACACCAATTAAAAAATGGATTTAGACTTCAATAAAAACGAAGACCACAATAAGTTACTGGTTTCAGATTTAAAAAATAAACTTGCCAAAGTAAAGCTTGGTGGTGGTAAAAAAAGAATAGAAAAACAACACGCCCAAGGCAAATTGACTGCCCGCGAACGTATTGACTACCTCTTAGACCCAAACAGCCCAAGTATTGAAATTGGTGCCTTTGTCGGTGATGAAATGTATGAGGAATACGGGGGTGCTCCAAGTGCAGGTGTAGTTGTTAAAATTGGTTATATTAAGAAAAAACAATGTATAGTTGTTGCCAATGATGCTACTGTAAAAGCTGGAGCTTGGTTCCCAATTACTGCTAAGAAAAACTTACGCGCACAAGAAATTGCCATAGAAAACAGACTTCCTATCATTTATTTAGTGGATAGCGCAGGAGTATTTTTACCAATGCAAGATGAAATTTTCCCAGACAAAGAACATTTCGGACGTATATTTAGAAACAACGCAGTAATGAGTAGTATGGGGATTACTCAAATTTCTGCTGTTATGGGAAGTTGTGTTGCTGGTGGTGCTTATCTGCCAATTATGAGCGATGAAGCTTTAATCGTAGATAAAACTGGAAGTATCTTTTTAGCGGGAAGTTATCTTGTAAAGGCTGCAATAGGCGAAAGCATCGATAATGAAACTCTGGGAGGTGCTACTACTCACTGTGAAGTTAGTGGTGTTACAGATTACAAGATGAAGGATGATAAAGAAGCTTTAGACACTATTAAAAATATTATGTCTAAAATTGGATCTTTTGAAAAAGCTGGTTTTAATCGCGAGAAGGCTGTAAAACCAAAAGAAAATCCTCAAGATATATACGGTATTTTACCTAAGTCTAGAAGTGAGCAATACGATATGCGTGAAATCATTAAACGCCTTGTAGACGATAGTGATTTTCAAGAATACAAGGAAGGCTACGGACAAACTATCTTAACCGGATATGCGAGAATTGATGGTTGGGCAGTAGGTATAGTTGCTAACCAACGAACCTTGGTGAAAACTACTAAAGCTAAAACTAAACCTAGCGAAATGCAGTTTGGTGGAGTAATATATAGTGATAGTGCAGATAAGGCAACTCGTTTTATCGCTAACTGCAACCAAAAGAAAATTCCATTAGTTTTCTTACAAGATGTAACAGGATTTATGGTTGGTAGTAAAAGCGAGCATGGCGGAATTATAAAAGATGGCGCCAAAATGGTTAATGCTGTAAGTAACAGTGTTGTTCCTAAGTTTACCATAGTAATAGGAAATAGTTACGGTGCAGGAAACTATGCCATGTGTGGAAAAGCGTACGACCCGCGATTAATCGTTGCTTGGCCAAGTGCCGAATTAGCAGTAATGAGTGGTAATAGTGCAGCAAAAGTACTTTTACAAATTGAAACCGCTTCCCTAAAAAAACAAGGAAAAGAAATTACTGAAGAAGTAGAAAAAGAGCTTTACGACAAAATTAAGGCGCGTTATGACAAGCAAATTTCTCCTTATTACGCAGCTGCGAGATTGTGGACAGATGCTGTAATCGATCCTTTAGATACGAGAAAATGGATTTCTATGGGAATTGAAGCAGCAGACCACTCACCTATTACAAAACCATTTAATCTTGGAGTACTTCAAGTATAAGAATCTGGTTTAACTATAGCACTAAACATTATATACATACTGGCTCCGATTCGCATAAAATTGAATCGGAGTCTTCTATTTAAATCAATAACAGCAAAGTGAGCTTTTATCCTTTGATTTAAAGAATCTTAATAGATAAACTCACACCAAAAACATTCTTGCATTTTGTATATTTGCAACTTAAATTTTTTGAACCTATGAATATCAAGGCACTACAAGCTATTTCACCTATAGACGGTAGATATACCAATCAAACATCTAGTCTTATTCCTTATTTCTCTGAAGAGGCGCTAATTCGTTATCGTGTTCTTATTGAAATTGAATACTTTATCGCGTTAGTTGAATTAGATCTACCGCAACTTAAAGATTTTGATAAATCTCTTTTTAATGAACTTCGTGCGCTTTATAAAGATTTTTCGGTTGAAGATGCCCTAAAAATCAAGGAGACAGAGAAGGTAACAAACCACGATGTAAAAGCTGTTGAATATTTTATAAAAGAAAAATTTGATAATCTAAACCTTCAAAAATATAAGGAGTTTATTCACTTTGGACTAACCTCTCAAGATATAAACAACACTGCTATTCCGCTTTCTATTAAAGATGCGATTGTAGAGGCATATACTCCACTTTTAAACGAATTATTAGACAACCTTAAAAAACTTGCTAAAGAATGGGCAGATGTGCCTATGCTTGCCCGTACTCACGGACAACCAGCTTCACCTACTCGCTTAGGAAAAGAACTAGATGTTTTTGTTGTTCGAATTGAAGAGCAGTTTGAAATTCTAAAGAATATTAAAAATGCCGCTAAATTTGGTGGTGCTACAGGAAACTTCAATGCTCATAAAGTAGCATACCCAAAAACAGATTGGCTTTCTTTTGGAAAAAAATTGGTTCAAGATACTCTTGGTCTACACCATTCTTTCCCAACCACTCAAATTGAGCACTACGACCATATGGCTGGGCTATTTGATTGTTTAAAGCGAATTAATACGGTAATTATCGATTTGGACAGAGATATCTGGACTTATGTATCTATGGATTACTTCAAACAAAAAATTAAAGAAGGTGAAGTAGGAAGTAGCGCAATGCCACATAAAGTAAACCCAATCGATTTTGAAAATAGCGAAGGAAACTTAGGAATTGCAAACGCAATTTTTGAACACCTTTCAGCTAAGTTACCTGTTAGTAGACTTCAGCGTGACTTAACCGATAGCACTGTGTTGCGCAATGTTGGTGTTCCTCTAGGACATACTTTTATCGCATTTAAATCTACACTTAAGGGTCTGAATAAATTATTACTAAACGAACCTAAGTTTAAACAAGACTTAGAAAACAATTGGGCTGTAGTAGCTGAAGCGATTCAAACAATTTTAAGACGTGAAGGGTACCCAAATCCTTATGAGGCATTAAAAGGATTGACACGTACCAACGAACAAATAAATAAAGATTCTATGGCCAACTTTATAGAAACTTTAGATGTTCCTGAAAGCGTTAAAGAAGAGATGAGACAAATTACTCCAAGTAACTATACTGGAATTTAATATTCTACTTATAAATGTAAAAAGGCTTCATCACTATTGCGATGAAGCCTTTTTGTTTTATTAATTTATTGAAAATTAGTCTTTAAATATTTCACCTAAACCACCAAACTTCGAAAAGTCTAAATCATTTTTATCAGCCCCTTTTACAAGTTTAAAAATTTCATCTGGACGCATATCATCCCCTAGAATTCTCAAAACCGCAAATCCACGATTGTCGTCGCTTGCAAAAACTATTAATTCATTAATAGCATCTTCTTCTCCCGTAAATTTTATAGTTGCATCCCACTGATCGTTATTAAACCTCGCAAGCTCCTTATATTGGTCTTGGCGAAGAATTTGTTTAACCTCAATACGCTCACTTTCATAATTTACAGAATCTCCACTAGATAATGGATAAGCTACAATATTTACTTTCTTAATTGTACTTAAAGTCTTTTTCTCTTCATCGGTAAAAGTGTTCTCCTTTCCTTGTAATAAACTTGCTGCAAGATCCATTTTTACAAAATGCTCATCGTCTTGCTTTTCTACAAGGTATTTCTGAAGTGATTTTTCCGAGCACGAAACCAGAGTTAAAGCAACCAAAATTATAGATAATGAATATTTAAGATATTTCATATTATTGTTTTTTAGCTTTATCAAGGTCTTTCAATAATTCACTTCCAGGAACTTTTAAATCCTGCGTAAGTTTTGAAATTCTTTTTAAATCGATATTCCCAGTAATACTCATTATTACAGTAGTTGGTTTTCCATCTACGATTCCGTCAAGATTCATAAGAAGTTCGCTAACATAGTTTTCATTTTTTCCTTCTTTACTATAGAATTTCACATTTGTTCCTTCATCTTTTACGCGCATAAGCTCACCTAGGTTTTTTGAGCTACTTATGTACTTCGCAACAGTTTCATTCATCTTTTTTGCCGTTGCTGGATTGTCGGTAGTATAGATTTTAATATAGTCTAAATCGTTAACCATTTTTAAATACGCCTGCGCTTCAGGATCGCTTGAGTCTAAATCCATTTTACTCAATAGTTTGAACATATTTTTAGTTACAATTACAGATGTAACATTTTTCTCATCCTCTAGAAAGTCGAATGTGCTTTGAGCTCCCGAAATAAAAGGCGCTATAACTAGTGCTATTAATATTGCTATTTTTTTCATTGCTTATTTATTTAAGATTGTTGTTCTAAATTGTTTATCGTTTATTCAAATACTTTATTTTTCGCAGTGCTAAATTGATTTACTAAAGTAAGTCGCTCTGTTCCTTTGTTAAGATTCTGTGACAGCAGCAACATTGCTTTTTTACTCTCTTCAAAAGCGGCTAAAGCTTCTTTTTCTTCAGGTGTTAACTTATTGGATTGAGAAAAATAAACTCCTCCAACCAAGAAAGATAAAACCAATAATGCTACAGCTATATATTTCCAGTTTGTAAATGCAGCTGTTTCAGGTTTTGGCAAATCAATTTCTTTCTGAAAACGCTCCTTCCGAGCTGCCTCTAGACCTACAAAAATCGGTTTGTATTGAAGCAAATGCGTTGGCACATTTTCATTGAGAAAATAATCTCTAAGAATTTTCTCATCCTCTAAGTTTGTTTCACCTTCAAAATAGGCATTAAGTAGCTGTTCTATTTTAGCTAATTCCATAATTATATTTTTTAATCATCAAATTTCTAACCGTTTTTCGAGCTCGGGATAACGCTACCCTAATTGCTGTTTCGTTGCTATCCAATATCTTCGCTATTTCTGAAAATTCAAGTTGTTCAACATCTCGTAACTGAATTACAATTCGCTGTTGTTCTGGTAGATCTTCAAGAATTTTCAAAACCATATCTACACCTTCATTTGCTTCTAAGTTACGCTCAATATTTCCACTTGTAGGAAAATTAGTGTGCACTAACTTCAAATTTGAAGCTTGTTTCGACTTCAACCTATCTAAACAAAAATTCTTTGTCATCGTCATTGCGAAAGCTTCAACATTGCTATAACTTTTAATGTTTGCCTTTGCTTTCCACAATTTTAAATACACTTCTTGTACCGCATCTTCGGCTTCATCAGTAGAAATCAAGATTCTTTTAGCTAAGCGATAGAGCTTATCCTTAAAAGGGGAAACGATTTCTAAAAATTCTACCTGATTCATAATCTAAGCTTAGTATTTTGGCGCTCTATTTAAAAGACGAGTCAATTGAACAATTGTTACTCTATTTTAATAATGTATTTTTAAAATATTATATATGCTTAATACACATCAGTCTTAAATGTTTATTTTTATCATTACAATATAATTCTTAATTTATTAGTTTTTATAGCACTACGCCTTTAAACCATTTTTATGAAAATAAAACATTTTGCAGCAGTCCTAATGAGTTCGTTTCTTTTAGCTTCTTGCTTTAAAGATATGGATGACACGTTACAAACAGCTACTTCGCTAGATATTCAAAACTTTGTGTACCGTGGACTTAATTACTACTATCTCTACAAAGAGGATACACCAGAATTAGCGAATAACGCCTTTGTAAATGATACAGAGAGAAACAATTTTTTAAAAACATACGACTCTCCTGAATCTTTATTCGCCTATTTAAAATCGTCACAAGATCGTTTCAGTAATCTTTTTGATGACTACAATGTTATCGAAAATGCTTTAAACGGAATTTCATTGAGCAATGGAATGGAATACGGCTTAGTATATTATCCGGATGGCAGTGGTAATGTATTTGGATATGTACGGTATATACTTCCTAATACGGATGCCGAAGACAAGGAACTAAAGAGAGGAGATATCTTCACCACAATTGATGGGCAACAATTAAACGACAACAACTACCAAGAATTATTATCAACTGAAAGTTATACTATTGGCTTAGCAACTTATAATGGAACCGAATTTTTACCAACCGGTGAAACTGTTCAATTAATAAAAAATCAATACACCGAAAACCCAGTTTATAAAGCAACAACCTTAGATGTAAATGGTCGCAAAATTGGTTATTTAATGTATAATTCGTTTACAAGGAATTATGATGTAGAACTTAATAATGCTTTTGGTGAGTTTCAAGCAGAAGGAGTAACCGATTTAGTTTTAGACTTACGTTATAACGGTGGTGGTTCTGTAGAAACTGCAACAGATCTGGCTAGTATGATTACAGGTCAATTTAATGGTGAATTGTTTTATCAGGAGTTTTGGAATGAGGACAGACAAGACGAAAGAGCTGAAAATGGTTTATTCGACAACAAAATTAGTAATGGTTCTAGCACTAATAGTTTAAATCTAAACAAGGTGTATATCCTAACAACGAAACGTTCTGCTTCGGCAAGTGAATTGGTTTTAAACGGACTTGACCCATATATTAATACTGTACAAATTGGCGATACCACTACTGGAAAATTCCAAGCTTCGTTTTTACTTTACGACGCTCCGGCGCCAAGCTTTAGTAAACAACTTTCAGACCCTAGCCATACTTATTGCATGCTTCCATTGGTGTATAAAACTGCAAATAAAAACGGTCATACCGACTTTATTAATGGATTGGCTCCAGATATTTATTTAAAAGAAAATTATTTCAATCTAGGGCAACTTGGTGATATGAACGAACCTTTATTAGCCCAAGCATTGCAAGATATAGCAGGAAGACCAGCACCACTTCAAAAAAAAGAGGTTGAATTAAATGAATTTACCGATGGGAAAGTTAGCTCTCCTATATATGGTAGGATGATTGAAAATTAAGCCAAATTGAAATACTAAAATGAAAAATCCCTCTGAAGTTCAGAGGGATTTTTCATTTTCATGTCTTTAAATACATTAAACATTTATCCAGTTGGGGGTTCTGCTTGATAAGCGAATCAATCCACAGTTTTAATTCCTCAATTTCATAAGGAAGTAAACGGGTTAACGCTTTTTTCAATTCTTTGCAGAACAAATTGACATCAAAACTGACTTTTGCTAGTACAGCTTTGGTATAATCAAACATTGCTCTTGCCATAGCTAATTAAAATTTAATAAATTAGATTAGGTAGAAGTTTAATCAATACGCAAAGGGTTTATTTTTAAATTCAATCTAAATATAAGAATTATAAGTCATCTAAAATTGATTCTAAAGGAGATTAACACTGTTAAAGATTTGTTAACTAAGGAATCACAAGGCTAACCCTTTAATGTTCGGGAGATTAAATCATTTTACTTTTAGCGTCCACTCAAATTCAAATATAGAAACCGTATCTCCTTTCGAGTCTTTTCCTTCAGATTTCATCCAAATAGTTTGACCTTGACCAGTAGCAATCGTTTTTTTAAGGGCGTCGTCTATTTTATCACCATCATTACAATAAAACATAATTCTACCCTTTGCTTTCTTGGTGAAAGTAGCTTTATTATTTAGCACTAACATGGAAATCCCTTTATTGCTTTTTTTAATTTTATCCATCACCATTGCCCCAGTACTCAACTCGGCAGCTATACCTTGCACAGCCCAAAACATTGAATTAAAAGGATTTTGATTTATCCATCTGTGTTTTACAGAGGTAACACAAGTAGTATCTGTAATCGATTTTACTCGTACACCTGTGAAGTAAGCAGAAGGAAGCTTGAATAATAAAAATGAATTGATTTTACTCGGACTTAGTTTCATCAGAAGAATATTTTACACGAATATATTGATAAATATAGTTTTAAAGTTCAGTAAAATTAAAAACAAGTTGTTGGTTCATTAAAATATTAGGTAGATGTATTTATCGCTATCAATGAATTTTACCATCTTACTTCAATTATTCTTTTTAAGTTACTTTATCTCTTCGATATTTGATGAACACCTAGAAACACAAGCTTCAAGGCAACTATAACATTCCAAAACCCTAATATCCAACAACATAATAAATTTATTTAAACATCTAAAAACAAAAACTATAAATGTTAAAAAAAAGTTAATTATAGTACTATGTGTAACATACTACTGTCTTTTAGACATATATTTGCATAAGACAATATCAAGCTATGGAAACTACAATAACAGAAAATCAAAAAAATACCAGTGTTTTTATACACTTATCAACATTCTTAAAATACTTTTTTCCTTTTGCCAATTTTATAGCTCCTTTACTACTATGGACTTTTAATAAGGAAAAAGCGTTTATAGACGATCATGGAAAGCAAGCCATCAATTTTCAGTTAAGCACTTTATTATATACTATTCTAATTGGACTGTTATGTTTGCCTTTTATTATAATTTTTGCTTCAGATATTATTTCGTTAGCAGAAAGCATCAATCTTAATGACGGAATGTTTTCCATAAACAACATTCAAAATTTATCGGGCTACCTACTATTAATTAGTCTTGTAATAATATTATTCCTAGCATTGTTTGTTTTTGAAATTTACGCAGTAATCAATGCTTCTATTCACGCATCGCGCGGACAACTATATAAATACCCACTTAACATTCCATTTATAAAAACTAACGGTCAAAAAATAAGTCAAGATGAGCACAATAGTTAATTTTCTTTTGGCTGCTACGATTCAATTTTTGGGAGTTAGTACGCCAGTACATAAGGAGTATGATAGTGCATTGACTAATCAACAATGCCAAGAACAAACTAGTGCACTCCCCTATTCAAAAATCATTAATAACGAACATGAGTTACACAAAACAAATAATTAAGAAATGAAAATCGAAAACACAAAAGCGCAGATGCGAAAAGGGGTTTTGGAGTTTTGTATCCTATCCATCCTAAAGGACGGTGAGGCTTATACTTCAGATATTCTTGAAACCTTAAAAGACGCAAAAATGCTTGTCGTGGAAGGCACAATATATCCGCTGCTCACAAGGCTTAAAAATGCTGGATTACTTGCTTATCGTTGGGAAGAATCTACCGGCGGACCACCACGAAAGTATTATAGCCTTACTGAAAAAGGCAAATTATTTTTAACCGAATTGAACAACACCTGGAGCGAACTGCAACAGGCCGTAACCATAGTAACCAGCGAAAAAAACAAAAAATGAACAAGACAGTAAACATAAATTTGGCAGGCACCTCCTTTTACATAGATGAAGATGCCTTTGAGAAGCTTTCACGCTACCTAGACGCCATTAGAAAGTCGCTAAAAGGTGCTGATGGAAGAGAAGAAATAATGCAGGATATTGAAGCACGTATTGGAGAACTTTTCTTTGAAAAAACCAAGAGTCCAACTCAGGTTATTACTCAGCAAACGCTAGATGAAGTTATTGCCATTATGGGACAGCCAGAAGATTATGAGGTTGACGATGAGATTTTTGAAGATGCAAATTCCGATGCTTCATACAGCAATAGCAATACACGCAAACAACTATTTCGAGATATAGACAATAAGTATATATCGGGGGTATCCTCAGGGATAGGTCATTATATTGGATTAGACCCTATATGGATTAGACTTCTTTGGGTTCTCTTGGTAGTTGCGGGCTTAGGATCTCCAATATTAGTATATATTTTATTGTGGATATTAGTTCCTGCGGCTGTTACCACTTCAGATAAATTGAAGATGAAGGGTGAGCCAGTAAACATTTCGAACATCGAAAGAAAGTTTAAAGAGGGTTTCGATAATGTTGCAGATCGCGTAAAAAACGTCGATTACGACAAATATGGAAATAAAATAAAAACGGGTACCACGGGTTTTTTCGATTCCTTGGGAAACGTATTCATCGGTCTTTTTAAAGTATTCGTAAAGTTTATCGGAATTATGATAATCATAGTTTCATTATTCACACTTATCAGCTTAATAATTGGATTTTTTACCTTCGGGTCTATCGATTATTGGGGGAATAATGAAATAGCAGAATACATTACAATGGTCGACACTACAAATGGATTAATGTGGCTAGTAGCACTATTATCATTACTCGCTATTGGGATACCGTTTTTTGCACTCTTTGTTTTGGGATTAAAGTTGTTGATAAGCAACTTAAAATCAATGAATTCAACAGTTAAAATACTACTTATTGTAGTTTGGGCATTGTCGATAATTGGATTGGCAGTAATCGGCATCAAGCAGGCAACCGAAAAAGCATATGATGGTAATTTTATTCAAGAGCAAGCCCTATTAATTAAATCAAACGATACCCTACAGATATCAATGCGGGCTAATAAAGCTTTCAGTTATGAAGTTAGGCAGGATAGCGATTGGGAATTAAAGTACGACGAGAATGAGAAGCAGATTATCTATTCGACTGATATTTCTTTAAACATTAAAACTTCAAAAGATACAATTGGTAAAATAGTAATCGAAAAAGCTGCAGAAGGTAGTAACCACCTGAATGCAAAAAAGCGAGCCGAAGCTATTTCATACAATTATACTATTGAAAACAACACTTTAATTCTTGATGGTTATTTTACTACAGATACGGCAAATAAATTTCGTGATCAAGAAATTGATATAACTATTTATCTACCTGAAGGAACTGTAATAAATCCAGATGAAACAATTCATTCTTACATAAAATACAATACAGATTTAAACGAGATAAAAAAACGGAGTAATGATGAACATTATTTCAGAGTATTAAAAGATTCATTTCAATGCTTGGACTGTCAATCACTTGAAGAATCTAAGAATGCTACCGATTCAACTAAAATCATAAATATTGAAATAGACTCTGTTTCAGCACCTCAAAAAAGCTGGGAGGAAGAGGTGAAAGAAGATTTTAAAAACATATAATAGTCTAATTCAACGACTATTTCATTTTTAAACAATTAAACTAATCAATTATGAAAATATCAAAAATAATCACCTTATTTGGAATTGCATTGCTTTTAAGCGCATGTAATTTTAATATCGATATAGATGAAAAAGGAAATGGAAATATTGTTACAAAAGAGCGCAGTGTTTCAGAAAATTTTGAAGAAGTTCGCGGCAGTGCTGGATTAGATGTGTATCTTACTGAAGGTAGTGAAAACAAAATTGTAGTAGAAGCCGATGAAAATCTTCATCAGTATATTGAAACCGATATTGAAAATGGAAAACTTCACATTACCACTTCCGAGAACATCAGGAGTTCAAAAGCTAAAAAAGTATACGTTACCTTTGTAGAATTAAACACTATTGAAGCTAGTAGCGGTGCCGACGTAGTTGGAAATTCTATTATAAAAAGTCAAAACCTCACCTTAAAAAGCAGTAGTGGCGCCGATTTAAAAGTAGAAGTATTCGCTCAGGAGGTAAATGCTAAAACTAGTAGTGGAGCAGATATGGATGTTTCCGGAAAAGCTTCCTTCTTAAACGCCGATGCTTCTAGTGGCAGTGAATTGAATGCGAAAAAACTATTGGTCATTAACTGTGAAGCTGAAGCATCAAGTGGCGCCGAAGTTATTGTTAACGTTCGAGAAAATTTAAAAACGAATGTAAGTAGCGGAGGTGAAATTAACTACCACGGCGATCCATCTTCTATAGAAAGTAATAAAAGTCATTCAGGTAGTGTAAAAAAAATATAAGAATTGAAAGACAGCATATTATAATCAAAAACCCAACATTTTCACAAGAATTTGTTAGGTTTTTAAAATTTAATACAATTTTAAGCGTTATTTATTCGTAAAAACCGAAATTTGTAAAAAATCAATTATGAAAAAACTCCTTTTAATATTAGCAGTAGTAACGTTATTTTCTTGTAATTCTGATGATGATGCAGGCAACGTAAAAACAGATGAATTTGAAAACATTATAACCACGCTTCCGCAAGGAAAATGGAAAATAACCAAAATGGTTGATGGTACATCAGATCACACGTCCGATTTTCAAAGTTTTTCATTTACATTTAATGAAGATGGTACAGTAACCGCTAAAAACGATATTTTAACTGAGCCAGGAACTTGGGCTTATCAAAACTCTTCTAACAGTGGCGAAGAGTTGGTGCTTCAATTCAGTGAAATGGAACCTTTTGACGAATTAAATGACGACTGGGATATAGTTTCGGTGAGTAATGTAAAAATAGAACTTTCAGATATAAGTGGTGGGGATGGAGACACTGAACTCTTAACTTTTACTAAAATTTAAATATTTTGCTTATCATTATAAATAAAAATGCCGCAACAATTGCGGCATTTTTATGTTTATATAGTTTGAAAATTACTCTGCAGTAACTTCAGATTCTGTTTCAATTGTTGCAAGGTAACGCTCTGCATCTAGCGCCGCCATACAACCAGTTCCAGCAGCTGTTACTGCTTGGCGATAATCTTTATCTTGAACATCTCCACTCGCAAAAACTCCAGGGATATTTGTCTTAGTAGTTTTTCCTTTAGTGATGATGTAACCTGTCTCATCCATATCTATTTGTCCTTTGAATATGTCAGTGTTAGGTTTATGTCCGATTGCAATAAACAAACCTGTGATTTCTATATCAGATTTCTCTCCAGTTTGATTATTTACTACTCTTAATCCCTCAACCACAGAATCTCCTAGTACCTCGTCTACTTCAGTATTATATAGTACTTCAAGGTTTTTAGTGTTGTTTACCCTGTGTTGCATCGCTTTTGAAGCACGCATATAGTCCTTACGAACAAGCATTGTAACTTTATTACAAATATTAGATAAATAAGTAGCTTCTTCAGCAGCAGTATCACCAGCTCCTACAATAGCAACGTCTTGTCCTTTGTAGAAAAAGCCATCACAAACTGCGCAAGCAGATACTCCACCCCCGCGTAATTTTTGTTCACTTGGAAGACCTAAGTATTTAGCTGTAGCACCAGTTGAAATAATAACTGTTTCTGCCTCTAATTGAGTGCTATTATCTACAGTAATTTTATGAATTCCTCCAACTTTATCACTAAATTCTACGTTAGTAACCATTCCTATTCTAACTTCAGTTCCAAAACGCTCAGCTTGTTGTTGTAGCTGCACCATCATAGTAGGTCCATCAATTCCTTCAGGATATCCTGGGAAGTTATCAACTTCTGTAGTTGTAGTTAGCTGTCCACCTGGTTCCATCCCAGTGTAAACAACAGGTTTCAAGTCTGCGCGTGCAGCATAAATCGCTGCCGTATAACCTGCCGGCCCAGACCCAATGATAAGGCATTTAATTCTTTCAATAGTTTCGCTCATGATATTCTCTT
This sequence comes from Aequorivita sediminis, assembly GCF_032080575.2. NCBI lineage: Bacteria > Pseudomonadati > Bacteroidota > Flavobacteriia > Flavobacteriales > Flavobacteriaceae > Aequorivita > Aequorivita sediminis. The sequence goes on from NZ_JAVLSO020000009.1 coordinate 52,550, forward strand.
CAATAATTTTCGAACGGTAAAAATAGCAACTTTTAAAGGAAAAGACGTTTAATTTTTATTAAGATTTGTTATCTGAGTATTGGAAACTACTATTGTGCCTAATATAAAATAACATTGAAACTCCTTTTCAATTTAAAAAGGTTGAATTAGGTGGAGTGTTCTACGGAATTTAAACCTCACCTCTTGTAAAGATTTGGATTTTGGGTATTTTTGTGTTCTAATTATCGAGATGTAGCGCAGTCTGGTAGCGTACACGTCTGGGGGGCGTGGGGTCGCAGGTTCAAATCCTGTCATCTCGACAAGAAAAAACACCAAAAAACACTAAAACCCTGTAAATCATATGGTTTACAGGGTTTTTTAGTTTTCGAATTCATAGCAAAAAACCATTAAATTTGGTTCGAAATCATATAAAATGTACCCTAATCGGACACCCTTTTTAAAAAGGGATTATTTCGCGAAACCTCTGATTTGACCTTCGTTTTCAAAGATTTATTAATTAGAAAACGTAAAATATTATGAGGAAATCCGACACCTTTTCTGTAATGCTCCTACCAAGATTTGAGAAAGAATCTAAAGGAAAAACACCTCTATATGCAAGAATAACAGTCAATGGCAAGTTTAAGAGGTTTAGTATTAAAATAAAATTTACTACAGATTTGTGGGAACCTTCTGTTTCTAGGCTCAAGGGAAACAGCGCGGAGGCCCGTCAAATCAACAATCACATAAATCAGGTTCTAATCCAAATCGATGAGGCATACAGAGAGCTTAAAAAAGAACGAAAATTAATTACCCCCCAAACCGTAATAGCAAGATATCGAGGGGAAGATCAAATAAGGAAAACACTCATCCAGTTGTCAGAATACCACAAATTCAATATGAAGTCTGTATTAAAACCAGGAACCCTAAAAAACTATTACACAACAGAAACCTATATTAAGAGATTTCTAGAAATTCAAAGAAATACCGATGACATATATCTAGAGCACCTCGATTATGCTTTTATAATCGACTTTGAAAATTTTCTACGACGGAATGTTGCACAAATACAAAAATCAAGACCCCTAACAAACAATGGCGTAATGAAACACCTGGAGCGATTAAAGAAGCTACTCAATCTAGCAGTAAAATTAGAATGGGTCGAACGCGATCCATTCGCAAATTTCTCACTCAAATTTGTCAAAAATGAAAGACATTACCTTTCCCAAAAAGAACTAGACTTGTTAATCAACACCGAACTCAATCATACTTATCAAAATAGAACTAAAGATATTTTCATCTTCAGTTGTTATACCGGCCTCTCATATATAGACGTGAAAAACCTTATGAAAAATGACATCGTAAAAGGTATAGACGGTAAAGATTGGATCTTCACAAAAAGACAGAAAACAGACCATCCCATTAAAATCCCGCTACTAGATGTTGCAGAAAATATCATCCATAAATATAAAGATGAAATGACAAATAGCGATAAGCTTTTGCCAGTCTACTCAAATCAAAAACTCAATATATATTTAAAAGAAATAGCTAAGGAACTAAAAATAAACAAGTATCTAACTTTTCATAGTGCAAGACACACCTTTGCTACAACTGTAACCTTAAGCAACGGGGTGCCAATAGAAACCGTATCAAAACTACTCGGCCATACAAAGCTATCCACCACTCAGATTTATGCTAAGGTATTAGAGAGTAGAATTAGCTCAGACATAAATAATTTAAGAATCGTATTGAACCATCAAAAAGAGTTATTAAAAAATGTCAATTAAATAAAACCATATTGACGAGCCAGAGATATTAATTGACGATTATCTCCATCATCAATACCAAATAAAAGCTTGATGCGTTTTTTTCGTTTCTCTATAGCTGAAAGTGAAAAAGGCAGGTATTGGGTAAGCTCCTTAGTTTTTACATTTTGAGATAACGCATATAGTAACTTGTGATCCCAATTATCAAGCGCGAAGTCACAATTCCTTGAATTATTTATCCACTTTGAAACACTTCTACTGTAAAATACAGAATCATTCAACACCTCTAATATTGCATACTTAAATGTAGCTATATTAACATCTGATTTAACTAATATCCCTTCAGGATTTATGTTCTTCAAAATAGAATGGATCTTATAATTATTCTTGAAAGCAGTAGTTATTACAATCTTTGCCTCTGGATGATTCTTACGAACTAATACACCTATATCCTCTCCAAATAAAAGCCTATCAACAGAACAATCCGGAACATTTAAACCTAGAACAACAAGATCAATTCGTTTCCTAGCCATTCTCAATCGTTCAAACAAAACAACGGCATCATCATAATTAAAACAAGTTTCAATATTAAATTGATATCTCGAATCAGCCTCACTAATCTCTTTAAATAACTCTCGATAAAATTCTACTACTAATGGGAAGCTTTTAATTAGAACGATGGTCAAATCATTAAATTTCATTCTCAAAAAAAATCTATAACAAAACAAAAACCTATGAACAATAGGCAACAGAACAAACATATAAGTAAAACAGCATATATTTTGTACGGTTAAACCGTAAATTAAGTACGGTAGTACTTTAGTATTTCCTCAAGCAATTTCTTATATTGGTTAGTTCAGTACACTCCCCTACATTTTCCAAAACCTCAACAATTGATCTACCATGAAAAATTGCAGGAAAATTGTTGCCGACCTAGAGCAGAAAATTGTCACTTTAAACTCTGGGTCAACTTCGGTATTCGAGGAAGTCGAAACGGGAATGTATTTTTGTAGAAAAGCCATAAACAAGTTAAGAAAAAGGTTCCTTTCTATCGAACTATTATCACCAGATCAAGAATGTTGTTTTTTTAAAACTATCAAACCAATCCCTGCTGGATATATGATATATTTTATATCACTAGCAGATTTTGAATTAAACAGACCACAAACCAGCAATAGAAAAGTAAAAAAATATATTCAAGAGAAAATAGCTTCCTATCAAGAATACTTTGTCGAACACAGAACATTTTATAAATACCTAGAGCGTCGAAGGACAGATCGCGATTCAGAATACTTCCTGCGCAGCAATGGCAAAGTCAAATTTCATCTCGATGCGGTACACTATTGTATAGACCAAAATTTCTCCACCTCCCACGATTATATTACTGCAAAAATATTTGCACACAAACTGCTTATTAGCCGACTGCGAAAGGAATTATTTAAATTAAAAAACACATCGCGACTAAACACATTTCTAACCACAACCTCTCCTTTACAGTGGACCGCAAACAAAGTGGATTTAATTGAACTGATATACGCACTACACGCAGTAAAGTCAATCAACAATGGACAGGTAGAAATAAAAGATATAGCTTCAATAGTTCAAGAAGCATTCAATATAGAGCTTGGAGACTACTACCGCACGTTCATCGAAATCCGTTCAAGAAAAATAAACCCAACAAAATTCCTAGATAATTTAAAGCAAAGTCTAACAAACAGAATCCTCCAAGCCGACGAATAAACTTGGCACTCAGCCTATGCCCTCAATAGCCTCAGCAAAATAGGAATAAAAAAAGCAAAATCAGTTAACTTCTTTCTCTAGTAAAATTCCATTTATACGCCCAAAAATCTACTCTCACATCTAACGTCTCAAATCTCAGATCTCAAAAAAAAACACCCACCTTGGGTACACCTTGTGAAATTTAATTCTTCATTCTTCAAACCTTTGTAGTACGAAGGTCAAATCGTGCTAAAAACTACCAATCTAAAAAAACGTAACCCTTTGGTAGTTTTTATAATCCCCGCCTCCCCACGGGGATTATTTTAACAATCTAAATTCTTTAATTATGGCAGTAGAAATTCTTACCACCGATGATCTCTACGAGTTTAAACTAGAACTTCTAGAGGAAATGAAAAAAGTAATCCAAAGTCTAAAACCGCAAGAACCAAAAAAGTATCTCAAATCTTCTGAAGTTATGGAATTGCTATCCATCAGTCCTGGTACACTACAAAACCTACGACTTAACGGAACCCTCCCCTATTCCAAGATAGGCGGAATCATCCTGTATGAAGAAAAAGAAATCGAACGCGTACTAGAAGAGAATAAATACTCAATACGATAAAATCGCGCATAAGCTCCTATATGAATCTCATACTATGTCCAATGTAAATTACATAGCACATCTAAACGCATTTTTTATGACCATAGCAAAGGACACTAGGCTGAACCCTACCCATATAAGCTTATACATGGCACTGTTCAATTATTGGAATATTAACCGATTTCCAAAAGACTTCATTATCATTCGCGATGAGGTTATGAAACTCTCCAAAATTGGCTCCAAATCAACCTATCATCGTTGTCTCAAACAACTCGATAGCTGGAAGTACATCCAATATATCCCATCCCACAATTCATTTAGAGGAAGTAGAATTAGGTTGTTCATTTTTGGGACAACCTCTGGACAACCGTTGGACTCAACTGTACCAAATTCAGGACAACCGTTGGTATCATATATAAACTATAATAAACCTATAGAAAACAGATTTAAACGAGAGCTCCCGAAAAATGAAAATGAAGTAATTTCTTTTTTTTCTGCAAATAAATGGCCAAAAATCGAAGCTCAAAAATTCTTCGCACACTATTCAGCCGTCGGTTGGAAAATTGGCGGAAAAATTAATATGACCGATTGGCACGCATCCGCAAAAAGTTGGATGCTAAAAGCCAAAGACCTCAACCTAAAACATTCACCTCCACTGTCCCAAAACAAGGACAACCTCAAAACCACCAAATCTAAAAATTACAAAGAACCTCTATAACCACCATATAAATAGTGAAGAATATAAAGGCTCCTGAGTGTTTTCTTAAGCTAGAAGAGCTGAAGAAAACGTACCGAAGGACGAAAACGCTCAACAATGATAACGCTACCAAAATACGATCCAGCAACACCACATATCCTCATCGAAGGCGGTTTACAATTCACGCTAGGAAAGATAAAAGGAAACGCAATCCAGTATGATTTTCCCAAAATGCTCAACTATCTATCAGCAAAAGGAAAAATACTATTCGGCAAACACTTTAAAATTCACGAAGAAGATCATCCAATCATCTACCAGCTCTGCCTTTACTTTATCAAAGACAAACTAAGCTGTGAAAAGTATAATATCGACATCAACAAAGGTATTTTACTCAGCGGCCCCGTAGGTTGCGGGAAAACTACATTAATGAAATTAATGCGCCACTTAGTTCCTCACCATCGCCCCTATAAAATAATACCCACGAGAAATATTGTTTTCGCATTCAACAATATCGGTTATTCCATAATCGAACAATATGGTGACAACCACTTCTTCTGTTTTGATGATTTAGGCGTAGAACCCGAAGGCAAACACTTCGGAAACGACTGCAACGTAATGGGAGAAATCCTCCTCTCCAGATACGAAAGATACACACAATGTCATCCTGAGCAGCCTGTCCTGAGCCTGTCGAAGAGGAGCCGAAAGGCTTCAATTGCTAATAATATGACCCACATAACCACCAACCTCAACGCCGAAGAAATAGAAGACCGCTACGGCAACCGCGTCCGCAGTCGCCTCCGTGAAATGGTTAATGTTATTGGCTTCGACAAAAACACTAAAGACAAAAGAAAATAAAAACTCTGAATCCTATTTTATTTTCAAATTAACCCAGTGCCATGTGCTTGAGTGTTTTAAAAGCTGAAAAGATAATGCAATAGCGCTTCAAAATTTCATTCCTTTCAATATGTTTCGAAGACCTCATCGCAATTAACTTAACGTGATTTGCATATCGCGAATCGCGATTAAAAAACAGAAAAGCTCACCTAAGGAATCATACCCGACTTCCCTATTACCTCAACTACTCCTGATATATTACAACAAATCGTAAACAGTTTGATAATTGACACATTGAGAGAATTTTTATCCAAGTGATATACACATCAATTTAACATCCACGCACACATTCCAGAGAACATAAAACCCTTTCAGACCTACGTGCTTAAATTATATTTGGAGGGCTTTAATCCAATTCCAGAAAATCATTATCTGTCTATACATTCAATAATCTAAAGAAATTTTCGAATTAATGTTAAATATATTTTACAATTTACACTATATTTGTAAAATATACTTTACGTTATGAATAAAAAGAAATTAATGATTCTACCGAAAACTAGAAGGATTCTCGACGAATTGGGAGAAAATATTAAGCTCGCACGCTTGAGAAGAAAATTTAGTTCCCAACAAGTAGCGGAACGGGCAAATATTAGCAGACCCACTTTATCCGCAATTGAAAAAGGAAAACCTACGGTAAGTATTGGTTCATACCTCCTAGTTTTACAAGTGTTGGGTTTAGAAAAGGACTTTCTCCTTCTCGCCAAGGATGATGAATTAGGTAGAAAATTACAAGATGCTCGTATCAGTACAAATGAGAGAGCACCAAAACGAAAAGAATAAAATGGCTAAACAAAACTTTAAAAAGACAATACGTGTTTATGCACATTGGGCAGGGATGAATAAGCCTTCGCTAATGGGCACCCTATATACAGACAGATTAAAAGGTAAAGAAGTGTTTTCTTTCGAGTATTTCGATGAATGGCTACAAAATGGACCTGCGCAGTTATTAGATCCTAGCTTGCAATTATATTCCGGATTACATTATCTAAACGATGATAAAGATAATTTTGGAATATTCCTTGACTCCTCACCAGATCGTTGGGGCCGTATTTTAATGCGAAGAAGAGAAGCTGCCCTTGCCCGAATAGAAGAGAGAGAAGAAAAAAAATTATTCGAAACAGATTATCTTCTTGGAGTATATGATGGCCACAGAATGGGCGCACTAAGATATAAATTGGAAGAAGATGGTCCATTTTTAAACGACAATAAAAAAATGGCCAGTCCACCTTGGGCCTCTCTTAGAGAATTAGAACAAATAAGTTTGAGATTAGAAGACGATAATGTAATAGACGATCCCGATTATATAAAATGGTTAAGTATGTTAATCGCTCCTGGAGCTTCCTTAGGTGGAGCAAGACCTAAAGCGAGCATAGTAGACAATGAGGGTGGCCTGTGGATAGCCAAATTCCCTAGCCGAAACGATCAGGGAGATATCGGAGGTTGGGAAATTGTAACCTATGAACTAGCCATTGCTGCAGGAGTTAATATGGCAGAATCTAAAGCACAAAAATTCTCTTCTAATTATTATACTTTTCTCACCAAGAGATTTGATCGTGGAACCAATGGAGAGCGAATACATTTTGCTTCTGCCATGACAATGCTTGGATATACCGATGGTCAAGACCACGCCGATGGAGCGAGTTATCTAGAACTTGTTGAGTTTATACAAAACAATGGAGCCAATGTAAACCAGGATCTAGAGCAACTTTGGCGAAGAATCGTATTTAGTATTTGCGTCACAAATACAGACGATCATCTTAGAAACCATGGGTTTTTATTAACAAACCAAGGATGGATCTTATCCCCAGCATACGATATTAATCCAATCGAAACTGGCACAGGTTTAAAACTGAACATTTCTGATGAGGATAACTCCTTAGATTTAAACTTAGCCCTGGAAGTAGCTGAATTTTTCAGACTTTCAAAAAAAAGAGCAACACAAATAATGGAAGAGGTATTGAATGCTGTAGGACACTGGAAAGAAATAGCGACAAAATATGGAATATCAAGAGCTGAACAAGAATTAAAATCAATAGCTTTTAAAACCAAATAAATTAAAACCAAAATTCCCTATGATTACTGAGCTTGTCTTTCCTGAGTCTGCCCTAGGCACGCCTTTTCTGAGCAGCCTGTCCTGAGCGTAAGCCTGTCCTAAGCTTATCGAAGGGCCGAAGGGTCGATTCCGATTTCTATTTCCCCGAGCGAAAGTCCCTGAGCGGAATCAAAGAATTTTTCATCACGGAAAGCAACTACCCTCTGTTAATAAAAAAAATACTCAGAAAGTCTATTTATTGTGAAATAAGGCGCTAAACAGCTATTAATACTTCTTGTATAATTATCCAAGCCTTCATGAGTCACAGTGAAATTTTAATCATAACGTAAGCGTTTTTTACTCCCTTTATAATTAAATAAATCCCATCTTTTGTAATCAATATCAGAATGAATAAATCGTTTTAGCTTTTTAATTCTTTCGTTAATACTGTCATTTCAGTAGCTTTCAAGTCTATTTTTCCTATTGAAGAATTAATTTTTAATAGCGTAGTAATTGCAACTTTTACATCATCTACATATTTTAATCTTTCCTTGAGTTTTAGATAAAGTTCTGCGTAATTCCCTTTTTGAATTTCACCAATAAAAATTCTTAAGGCTTTAAGAATTTCGTAAAGTGTATGTTTTTTATCCGAAGTTTTTTAAGCTTTATTTTTCATCCAGTAGTAAAACCCTACATCTTTTCTAGCTTCCTAATAAAAATTATAATTACGTTGAATTCTTTCTTATTTTTTAGAAGGCGTTTCAATAAAGTAAAGCCCTTACTTAATGCCTTTCTTGATAATTCTAAATCGTTTATAACGTTTGTGAATAATAATGAAGACTTGGAAATATTAATAGATTATAAAATAATACTCTCTCAATTCAAAATGATTTTTACAGCTCTTTAGAGTTTGTATCACAATAATTCTTTAACGCCATGGTTGACGGTTTTAATATGGCGCTATGTAGATTAATCGCGTAGTTAATAAAAATTAATTAATAACTTAACCAATATTCTTATTCACGCTATCAATTATTGAAACTATTTCACGAACTTTATTATCATCAAACAAACCAATAATACCATTATCACTAGCCTCGTTAAATGGCGGTTGAGTTAGAAGCTGCTTCTCTAGAGTACCATTTTTATTGAGGTAATTAATTAGGGTTTGAATAAATGTAATTTGTACTGGCTTTAGGTTTTTATCTTCAATGAAATTTGAAAATAACTTATTCACAGTTTCAATGTCTAAGCCTACAATACTTCTAATAAACTTACCTAAAGGCTGAGCACCGTATTCATTTTCGTACTCCTCTTTTGTGCCTAATTCGTCAGTGAACAAAAACGATTCTAACAACTCTAATTCTTTAGGAGTGATAGGAATATTTTTATGAAGTTTATCTATTACTAAATGAGATTTATTTTTACGTATAAATGCCTCTACCCTGTCCTTATAACTTTTTAATTTTGAATACGTTGGCATTATATCCACCTCAGCCACTTTATGTATTTGAATTTCATCTGCTAAATCAGTGTAGACAGTTTTAACTTCTTGTTTCTCTATAAACTTTAGTAAGTCTCTTAACTCGATTCTAATATGTTCAACCACTTTTACATTGGTGTTCTTCCAAAATTCTACTTCTTGGACCTGTCTAATCAATGGTAGTTTTTCTTTAACCTTTGGAATATTCCTTTTCTTCTCCAAGCTATGTGCTATCCCATAAATTTGTTTCACGTAAACCTCTTCTCCCTTCTTATTCCCTGAGAGAATCATGAGTTGTAAGTTAAGTGCTATGAGGTCGAATCGTTTGGCGAGCTCATCATCACCTTCATTATATGGTGCCAATCCAGATAGGTTAGTACTTAAATCAAGCACATCGCCAACACTTAAATTATTCCAGCGGTCTCGACTGCTAAATTCAGTTACAAGAGCCCAGTGCTTTCTAACTTCAAATCTTTCCTGGTCTAGACTACTAATTATTTCATGAAGTTGGTTGGTGTAATTTTCGGCCAACTCATCCTCTTCAGGTGATGACTCGGTATTATCTCTAACAGCCATAATTATATTTAATTTGGCTTCAAATACTTTTTGAGATAAGGTTTTAGTGGTTGTTCCTTTAATTCCGTCTGGAAACTCATTAAAAAAGCTGAAGTTATCACAAATGTCAAATATCATAAAGTGTTCTTTGTCCATACCAGGACCAAACAAATCAGGCCTTAAGCGCGTCCCTCTACCAATCATTTGCCAAAACTTAGCATAGGACTTTACCTGTTTAAAAAACACTAAATTTACCACTCTTGGTGCATCTACACCGGTGTCCATCATATCTACAGATACAGCTATTTGCGGTTCTAATTCTACTTTGTCTTCACAGAACTTTTCAAGTAAATCCTGTGCTTTAGATTCATAATTATCTATAACACGTAAAAACTTTCCAGAATACTCAGGATAGTTTTTATTAAAACGCTCTTCTATAAATACAGCATGTTTATGATTTTTAGCGAAAATGATGGTTTTCCCCAATTTATCTCCACCTTCTACCTTAATCCCGTTATTCATTAAATAATCTAGGACATCATCAATTGTTTTATTATTAAACAAAAATGAATTTATAGCAGATTTACTAATTTCTATATCTTCATCATCTTCTGAAACTTCATCTGCAAAAGTTTCTTCAAACTTTAGTTTATCTTCTTCTGAAAGCTCACTGTACTTTATACCCTCATGGACAAATTTCACAGGCACATTAATAGCCTTTGGTGGCACTAAAAACTTATCTTGAACAGCTTGATTAAGTTCATAAGCATAAGTTGGGTTATCATCTTCAATATTAAATAATGAATAGGTGTTATGATCTATATCCTTCTTAGGCGTAGCCGTTAATCCAATTAAAATAGCATCGAAATACTCAAAAATTGCTCGGTATTTTTGATAAACAGACCTATGCGCTTCATCAATGATAATCACATCAAAATGTCCTGGACCATAAAACCGACCATCCTCATTTTTAAGACTATCTATTCGGTTCATTATGGTTGGATATGTGGAAAACACAAGTCGAGTTCCATTATCCTCTTTTTCTTTAGTTAAGTCTATAGCACTTAAATGCGGAACATGTTCTTTAAAAGCATTTTTGGCTTGTGTGACCAAAGCATTTCTATCGGCTAAAAACAACACGCGTTTAGCCCAATTGCTTTTGGTTAACATATCTACAATAGCAGCTGATACTCTTGTTTTACCACTACCCGTAGCCATCACTAATAAAGCTTTTCTGCCTTTCCCTTTTAACTCATTTTGGTTAGTTGTTACCAAGGCTTCGGCAACTCTTTTTATGGCTTCTAGCTGATAGGGGCGGCCAGCTATATCTCTATTGACTTGAAAATCTCTTAAATCTTTTCGAGTGCTTCTGCGCTCTATTAAATACTGAAGCTCATCTTTGGTATAAAAACCACTAACCTCCCGTTCAGGATAAAAAGTATCATCCCATACATGCGTTTCAAATCCGTTAGTATAAAAAATAATAGGTCTTTGCCCTGTCATTTCTTCTAAACAGTTAGCGTATAGGTATGCTTGATGCTTACCATTTTTAGGACTGTGTAGCGTTTTTTTAGCCTCTACAACAGCTAATGGCATTCCGTTATCATCCCAAAGTACATAATCTACATAACCAATGCCAGAAGGGTTAACGGTTTTGGGCATTCCAGTCACTTTATATTCTAAATCCCTATGTAGTTTTAGATTATCCCAACCCGCTTCTTTAAGTAACACATCAATGAATAATTTGCGGGTTTCAAGCTCAGAAGTTAGTTCTGGAATCTTCTCGTCAAAATCTACATTTACTTGGCGCTCTTCTTTACGCTCTTTTAGTAAGTTTTCATGCTTTTGAACTTGTAACCTTAGTAGATCATTTTCCTTTTGAAGTTCGAGTGTTCTTTCAAGTTGTTTTTTCTTCTCTGCTAATAACTTCTCAACAGCTTCCGATTTCTCCTGAAGCTCTTTTACCGTTTTATCTTTAAGTTCCCCTGTAGGAATTAATGCCTCATTGAAAGGTGGAATATCTGGGCTTTTCTCGTTATAGTTAATTCCAATAAAAGAAAGCAATCTAAAGATACTTCTAAGACAAATTAGTGCTTCCCTGTTATTGACTCTTTTACCGTGCGCCGCATTGTTCCCTATTTTTCTAACTAAAGTTAACTCATTAAGTAAGGTTTCTTTTATATCATTTTTAAAATCTTCATGATACATTAAAGCTGCTAAAGTGGTATCATAAGGTCTTTCGTAGTCAGGATCGTTGTCATATAGCCAATTCAGCGTAAGCTCTAGGACTACCCTAGTTTGCAATGCAGCGTACTTGGGTGCTTTATATACATATTTCTCTGCCTCTACTGCCTCAAGGTAGAGTTCTGGAAAGTCATTTTTAATAAAATCAAAGTTGCTCTGCATAACTTTTGGCCAATTAAAGTTTTAAATTACTAAGAAAAGATTTGATAACCATATTTATTGAACTAAAACCAAAGCTTTTCACGAAAAATATATTAATTCAACTTGGGCTAACTAATTTTAGCTTCTACCAATCATCATTTTCTTCGTCATCACGCTTACAGTCGGTACAGAGTCCTCCATTTACATAATACTCATGACCGCCACATCTGGAACAAGTATTTTCTATCTCATCTTCACATGAATCACAATAATCATCATAACTATACTTAGAAGATCCACATCTCGGGCAGGTAACTGCAGCTATTTCATCTTCAATATCACTTTCAATTCTAAATCCATCACTGAATGAACATTCTGATCCGGTAATTTGAATATCAAACTGCCTACCATCATAAAGCCTAATAGAGCAATACCCGTCTTCATCTAAGGCTTCAGAAGAAAATTCGCTACCATCTAACCAACCCGTTGAAAAATGGATAACCGTAACTTCATTATCCTCAACTTCAACATTTAAAGTATAATAACTTCTGGTTCCTGTATCTGGATTATAATAATCTACATCGGCGCAATAGGTGTCGTCCGGATATGCTTCTTCATCTTCATAGTAATAATTACTTTCTGAGTCGTTATAGTAACTATTTGACCTTGAAGTTTTCTCTTTACAGGATTGTGTAAAAGCAATAAGAACTAATATGAAAACAAACTTTACCAATCTCACACCAATTCTCCTTTAAAAGCCTTTTGCAACAAGCTATTAAACAGTTCCTCGCTTTTTCCTAAACTTTTTTGAGCTAGTGCTTTTTGGGTTTCTATAGCCAAAACCCTTTCATCAAACTTATTTTGAATATCTAAAGGTGGAATGGGAATTTTAATTTTCAATAGAGTGGCTTTTGTAAGACTAGGAATAGTTACTGTTTTATTATGTTGCTCGAAATTATATCTTTCACAGAAATAATATAAATAAAAATAAGATAATAAATCTGAATTAGGATTTAATCCAAAGGCTGTATCAACATGCCAAAACTTCTCACGTACCAAAATAGGTTTATTAATATTTCCTTTTCTACCGATTATAACAGAATTTTCATCACTAATGAAGTCAGTAGCATAACCCATAATCCCACCACTACCATAAATTGGATATACTCCATCTATACTTTCAACCTTTTTTTGGTTTTTACCATTTCTAATTTCTAAACAGTCTTCAAAGTGGAAAACTTCCCATCCATTTGGATTCATCACAGGATCCCCAAACATATCCAAAAACAGGCTTTGGGTTAGCTCGTCATATTTTTCAATGAGTTGTTGGTCTAGTTGGCGCAGTTTATCTGCTTCGTCTAGAATGGCCGCTATTTTCTTTTGGGTTTCTAGAGGGGGAAGGGGGATTTTGGTTTCTCTTGCATTTGTAATCGTATATGTTCCAACAACAGCTGCATCTGCAGTAGATTCTATTTGCCTCTTAACAAATGAAGATTTATAACAATATTCTATATAATCTGAAGAAACTTCCTTTTTTTTCTTCAACCAAATTATATTTCCATCTTTGAAGTAGAATCTGTCATGGTTTTTAACTTGATAGCAAATTCCTAAAGTACCAACTCCTGTTATTAACAGATCACCAGGCTCAGGCACTCCATACTTAACAGAGTACTCCTTAAACATCTCTTCAGAAATAAAAAGTTCGTTATCGACATGCCCGTCCCTAGAAAGCTTTACAACCTCTCTTGCTCTATAAAAAGGAACGCCTTCGGTTGTCCATTCTCTTTTAAAAACTCTTTTACTCGAACCTACATCGAAAACATCAGAAATTTTTTTTATTTCAATCATTGTAGCATCTCTTTTAAAACTTCTAAAGAATTTAATCTTACTTTATCTAATTCAAGTATTTCATTTATTATAACCTTTGGCTCATCATATTCAACCTCCTCATACACAATTTCCTTATAACGGTTAATAGACAAATCCCAATCGTTCTCTTTTATTTCCTTAAAAGGCACCATAAAACTTTGGTCGGTACGTGCTCTATCGGCTTCGGTTTCTAGGTTTTTAAAACGTTGTATAATATCAGGAATATCATTGTCTTTAATCTCAGAGCGTTTGTCGTCTAAACTATACCCATCGGCTTTCATATCATAAAACCACACCTTATCTGTTCCCCCAGAATTGGTTTTGGTAAAAAACAATACCGCTGTACTTACCCCGGCATACGGTTTAAATACCCCAGAAGGCATAGAAATTACCGCTTCTAGTTTTTGGTTATTTACCAATTCTTCTCTTATGCTCTTGTGGGCTCTAGAAATACCAAACAAAACACCATCAGGTACAATAACTGCTGCACGCCCTCCTACTTTAAGCGTACGTAGCATCAGGCTCAAAAACAACAATTCTGTTTTCTTGGTTTTGGTGGTTTGTAATAAACTACTCTCTACTTCATCATAATCTAAACTTCCTTTAAACGGTGGGTTTGCTAGAATTAAGGTGTATTCGTTTTCTATATCAGCATTCGCTTCGCTCAGTGCATCTTTACCAATAAGCACTGGGGTTTCCATACCGTGCAATTGCATATTCATAGCGGCAATACGCAACATAGACGGGTCGAACTCAATCCCGTTAAACATCTTGGTATTAAAATGTTCTCTAAAGGTTTTGTCTTGAAACCAGTCGTTGTGGTTATGATAAATATACTCACCCGCAGAAACTAGAAACCCTGCTGTTCCACATGCTGGGTCGCAAATGATATCATCTTTTTTAGGCTGCGTCATTTCCACCATCATATTAATGATATGGCGCGGCGTACGGAACTGTCCGTTGGTACCTGCTTCGGCAATCTTAGAAAGCATGTATTCATATAAATCACCTTTGGTATCTCGGTTGTCTAGAGGTAGCTCATCTATCTGTTGCACCACTTTATCTAACAACCTAGGCGATTGAATCATAAAAATAGCCCCCTTCATAAACCTAGCAAACTCACCACCTTCAGCTCCGATGGTTTTCATAAAATCAAAAGCTGTAATGTCATTTAGTTCACGCTGTTGCTTGGTGAACAAGTCAAACATGGTTTCTGGATCCTTATTCTTAAAATTAGACCAACGCAATGCACTTTGTTCTTTGGTATATATAGGTTTTTCAATAGGCACACCCAATAGGTTGGCCTGTTTTTCCATTAGAATCTGTTTGTCGTCTAATTGTTTTATGAAGATAAGATAGGTAAACTGCTCTACGACAGTTAATGGGTTGGATATTCCTCCTGTCCAGAAGTCGTTCCAAATTTTATCTATTTTACTTTTAGTTTCTCCGGTGATCATATATTATAATTGAGTTTTATATATAGTTTTTATAATTTGTTTCTACAAATTCTGGCAACCATTCGAGTATTTCCATTAATAGAAATGTATTTGCCAAAAATGGAGTTTTCACAATAGTTTCGTCAGATAGGTGTGAATATTCATTAGTCGATTCTTTTAATTTTCTAAAAGACGATTTAATTCTTTGCGGAATAGGAAGGTTTATTTTATGCTCTGTCTGGTTTCCATCACGTGTAGGTCGGTCTTCCATATATCGAGTACACCATTCCTGAACTGGCGCGCCATTTTTAAAAAAAGAAGATGGGATGCAAGGAATGGGATTATTGAGTGATTTCATTATCGCTTCAAACAAATCACGCTGGACATTCATATTTTTTTTTCTATAATCATTACTGTTTAAAGATTCAATTATTTCAATAAAAAGCCCCTCATAAGCTTTAGATATAATTCCCAGGTCAAAAGCTTTAAAAGCATTGTCAAAAGGGATTCTTAACATACGATATTTTGATTGTTTCACTTCTGAAATTATGTATTCAAACATTTTATCTCTTTGCTCATCGCTCTTTTCAAAAATTTTCACACTAAGTGTAAATGCTCCACAACTTTCAATATAACCTGTGTTCAAGCAGTATGGAATATCTCTACTAATTTCACTACCGTAAGCATCTATATCTTTCATTGCTTTCAAAGCGAAACTTTCATGTTCAATGGCTTGATCTGCTTCAACTTTACCTTTTCCATCGAGGATAACAAATTCAATATTAGCATCGTTTTTGAGAATTTCAAAACCAGTTTCCCAATCCAAACTATAAACAATTTGGATATTTTTATGTCGTGCAACACCCGATAGTGACTTACAATAATCTTCTTTATCATCCACCAGTAGGACTTTTATTGGTTGTTCCATGGCTATTTAGGTAATGTTATTATAAATTCGACAGTATGTGGTAAGATACCAAAATCTTCTTTTTTTGTTAATGTTATTTCTGCTTTGTGATTTTCTAAAATTCTTCCAATCAAAAAGCCTCCAAAGCCACTGCCAACATCGGCATTTGTTGTAGCTCCTTTAGCTAGAAAGTCTTTCAGAGTAAACTCTGATGGAAGGGCTAAACCATTATTTCTTATAGATAGCTGAATAGACAATGTATCTTTTGTTTTTATCTCTAACCAAATAATTGGATTTTCAACTAGATCGCTAAACCCGTGTTTAATGGCGTTATTAATAAAATTATGAACCAAAATACGTAATTGCTTTCTATCCGCAAGAATATCAACTTGTGGGCCAGTAACTTTAATTGCGATACTAGGGTATTCTGCAATAAAGTTTTGTAAAAATGTTTTTAAGTTAATATTCTCTTTATTAATCGGCTTAGAAATTTCAATGACTTTTACTGCCTGATCCAATATATAATCTATATCGGTAACAGCGCGGGTCATTCTATCCAGGGTATTCATTAATGTGTGTATAGAAATTTGTTCAGGGGTGTCTGAAGGAAATATTGGTACGATCGTCTCGTCACTTTGTAAAGGAGTTTTATCAATAATTTTGTTCTTGATGAATGTACTCAATGAAGAAAAATCATTTCCCAGACTCGATGCAGGCTGTTTTAGAGTATGCTTTAATGTTTTTATAAAATCGAGCTCCTTATCAGTAACTCCGTTATCGTTAGAGACTTTATCTTCTTTATTTAAATCAGCAAATAAGATCTCCTTCTGCTTTTCGATACTAGGAATTTGCAGTTGTATATTTAACAAATCCTTTAAGTATAACCTCGAAATCGTTGTTCCTTTAGAATGATAAATAACTTGTTTAGTTACATAGGCTTTAGAAAATTCCTTTACTAAATACTCATTAATTATTAACTCATTATCTAGTTTTAACCAATACACGTCCTGCCCTAGAACATACGTTTCTTCACTTGATAAAACTGAGGCTTTTAGTTTTTTATTAAATCCACTAACCACAATTCCCCCTTTTATTAAGCTTTTTTCTACATCCATAAGCTCATCATGATCAATACCAATCATATTCTCCTTTGGCTGGAAATGAATAACATCATTATCTATTTCATTAGTTCTAATGAGTTTGTATTCACCTCCTGAATATAAGCTATTTCTACTTTTAAAACGTCCGCCAGATTTTTTGTTTGTAATTAGCTCACTTAATGAATATTGACTATAACCCGGTTTAACCTCTATATCATAAGGGTTAAAAACATATTCCCTTGGAAATAGACTACAGGTTTTATAATCAATATGCTCTGTTGATATACTTTTTGAGACGTCTGTTATTTGAGTTTTATCGTTAATTATTTCGGCAATAGACTTTGGATTCTCTTTTAAAGTATTTGAACAATCGAAAAAGAAGACTTCTTTTTTTGGCTTTCTAAAATCGAAAATCAAAACCGATAAAATCACACCAGAATTTTCCATCATCTTATTGGGAAAAAGTACAACAGAATCTAGATATCCTGACTCTACTATTATTTCTCTCAGTAATAAATCATCTTTCCGAAGTGATGTAAGTGCAGAAGCTGGAATTATTAAAATTATTTTATCATATTGAGTTTTAAAGTTTTTAAAATGGGTAAACAGTGATTCAAACACGCTGGTGCCATTATTTTTCAATCGTTTATTAAAAGATGGAATAATAATTTTTGTTTCGCAAGACTTCGAGTTAACCTGAAAATCAACGTTGTTTTCATTAATAAAATCCTCAACTTGGCAATTTAGCTTACTATCGATAAGATCCTCATTAAACTCGTGTGTTTGAGATTGTTTATTATCAATCTTAAAGTTTGATTTAGGATTATCACCAACTATTTTTAAAAGAAAATGATTACTGTTTGGGACTTCTGTAGATAAGATGTGATTTCCTTTCTGAAACCAATTCAGACCAGATAATACAGATACAAATTGTGCTGTCAAAATCACTCTAAAACTGGAGTCCTGCGATAAGTACCAATTGCAAAGTCGAAATGCCACTTTAAATTTATCTCTATTTAAAGCAGATCTATAGGTTGCACCGGGTTCTGAAACCTGTGAGTCATTTGAATCATAATCACTCTCCTTATTCGATTCAAATTTTAAAGCCTCTAATGCATCAATTAGAATTGCCATTTTCCCGCCTATACTATGATGATTGGAAGAACCAACTAAGTACTTCAATTTGTTCTTATAGTTTTGTAATTTTAAGCTTACATAATCATCTTTCAGCAGTTTAATTTTACCCGAATCTTTTACGAATACTTTTTCATAATTGCCAACCCTCGCACTTACTTGAGATGCTGATACCGATTTGCCATCTCTACGTAAATACAGTTTACTTTTATTTATAATATCAGCAATTTCCCTAGAAGACATAGGACGTCCAGATTCTTGTAATATGAATTCTATTGCTTCGTGTAAAGTCATCTTTGTCTTTTCCTAAATTATTTACTCTGCAAATTAAACACTAATCTATGCAACATATCTGCATGTTTAATTATTTTCTAAACTTATATTATAGATAATATCGTGATTAACATATTTTCGAATTTTAAAAGAAGTGTTCTCATAAGTCATTTCTTCTGACTTTAAATAATCTACAGGTCTTAAACCATGAGCAATCCCTCCATCTATCCTAATTTCAAAAGAAAAGCTACCTGATTTAAAACTAAAAACTCTGTAATGTGGTAAATGCAACTCCTCTTTTGAGTCAACTTCAAAACCACCCGTTTTTGAAAGTTCCTGAAGATCATATTTATAATCTTCTGAATCAGCATAATTATGAGTAATAGAACTTGGATATCTATTTTTCTCAAAAGCTCCTTTTTCAAAATGTACTATTAAATTTGAAACAGTGATATCAGCTTGTTTCTGAAATTCCTCAATAAACTGCAATAATAATCGCAACGAAAATTCAGATTGATTAAACTTATCCTCGTAAGAAACTGTAAATTCCTTGCCCTTAATTTTAGATAAAAACTCTGAAACATTATCTAAATTTTCCAACATGAGTTTAGCAAGATCACTACTTTTAGTATGGAGAGGAATTGTACTTAATCGAGCCTCAAAAAGTCTTAAGCTAGATAAATCAGGAAGCTCTAAACATTCATATTCTGGCAATTCACTTTTTGATAATTTGTAAAAGCTACTTTCTAAATTAACTGCCCAGGCACTATCAAGATTTGCAAAATCAGCTTCAGAAACATAACTAATCACCTTCCCATCATTCAACAACAGGGATAAATGAATTTGATATTTTGAACCTGCATTTTTAGACGCTTGTTTCAATCCATAATAATGAGACAACCGGAAAGCAGATATTTTATCTTGGTTGTTAGAGTAGGTTATATCTCCTTCAATAACGAGATTTATTTTAGTGCCATTTCGCTTCACATTTTCCAACCATGATAGGTTGTCAAGTTCCCAATTACCTAATTCATTATTAACGTGAATATTCATTTCCTTAATTCCAAAATGATAATCCATACGAGAAATTTCACTTCCAAGATTTCCGAATATTCCACTAACATCAGGACTAATATCCCTTAGGTCTTGCGGAATGCTACTTTTTAATGCATCCGCAATCCACGAAGCTGCTATATCCCTATCCAATTTTTCTATGTGCCATTGAGTTGATCTATCCACTAAGCATTTTGTACAAGCCGATTGACAATCACAATTAAACAAAACTTTAAACGCTTCATTTAAAATTTCATCGGTGTACATAGGAAACTGCGAAGCATAGCCAGCCCCGCCTTTTGCAGTATCATAAATAAATATTGTGCGGTAATTTTTATAACGTTTAACTCCAAACCCCAACTCATTTTCATTAATAGCCAAATAGCTAGATAAGGTTTTAGTAAATATAACACCTAAAGAATATGCGAGTTTTTCATCATTAACAAAAGCCCCACTCTTATTTTTTAATCGAATCTCCGTGAAATCAGTTTTAAACCTGTTTCCCAAAATAATGTCGTCACGTACAGTATTAGCGCTACAAAAACTTTCATCCCTTTCATTTCTCCCTCCTCTTAAACGCCTATGGCCTTGTAATTTTTCATGCGAAGTCTCTACGCGACCACAATCTAAACACAAGCTAAACCCCTTTCCTACCCCCATATTATAGAACAATATTTCCGAATGCTCTTCATCGTTACTCAACCTGAAATCTAAATAACTGCTTTGATCTTTCTTCCAAGGGGTAATGTTTAGTAATAAAGGCTCTAAATATTGTGCATTGGATTTTTCTGAAATAACTCTAGTTGGTGTTTGATACAAATCAACAGCAAAACCTGCCGGCTCTACCAATTCCGTAAAACGTCCTTTATGACCATCTAAATCAACTCCCGAAAATGTATGTTTTTCCTGACATTCTGGACAGGCCTCATCTTCTCTAAAGGAATCGACACTTCTTTGATAACCACAATTAGTACAAGCTTGAATCAAGGTGCGATTACCTGTTTGTCCACGATTATTTTTCATTACAATTCCCGATGACTTATAGTTAAGACCATCAATTAAGATATTGTTTCCAGGTGCAAACTCTGTCAAAGCCCTTTCAATGGTATAACTTGGATTACTTGCATACCTGTTTCGATTTCTACCGAGATCTTTTATTGTTATTTTATCAAATTCTACAATGCCTGTTGGCAATCCTGCATTTGGCAAAAAGCCTTCTTCTGCTAGATAGGTTAAAACAAATTTATCTAAAAACTGCTTTTTACGATAGGTCACCGCTTTATATGCCGGACTATTATTTCCAAACTCCGCGTTTAATTCTATTAACTTTAGATCAAACTCCTCTAATTGTTTTCTAACATCAAATGATAATTTTCTAAAGTTATCGTAAACCAAGCGTGTTAATTGTTTTGCATTTATACCTGCTAGAGGAGTGTCCTTTACTATTCTATTTAATGACATTTTATAGTCTTCTGGATTTAAAGCCTCTAACCAATTAAGGAATAATTGACCTACGGTTGGAGCTCCCGCGATAAAGAAATTTTCTAAATTCTCAATAACATTAAGCCCTCTTTGCTCATTTACACCTTGACGAACAAAGATTCCAAACATGAGAGAATTAACATGTCTCTCAACTATGTTCTTGCTGTCAAATTTTAGATTGGGCGAAGCAATTTTATGATCTAATGCCCATTTCGGATTATTCATAGTTCGCAGTCCAATAGGGTTGGGAGCACAAAATGTAAATGCCATAGATTTATTCTCAGCCCGCCTACCAGCACGCCCAGCTCTTTGTAAATAATTTGCGGGCATTGGAGGTACATTGCTCATAACCACAGCAGAAATCCCACCAATATCAACTCCCATTTCCATAGTTGTTGAGCAGCTTAAAACGTTAATCTCCCCTTTTTCAAATTGAGCTTCCAATTGCTTCAGGCGCTTATCATCTTGTTGAGCAGAATGCTCTCCAGCTAAAAATAAGGAGTTGGAAGAAAAAATTCGTTCATGAAGGTTATTCCACAAACCTTTATCTCTTGATATAACACTATTTTCCTCAAGCCATTTATCAACAAGATCTTTACCGACTGGTTCATTATTTTCGCTTAAATGATAAGGGTATGGATAAATGGGAAACTGATTATTATAAATAGTATCAATTCGATAATGTGCTATATTTTCAGGAGTCAAATGTCCTTTTAACCATGGCGAATACCCTCTAAATACCTTATCTAACAGTCTTCGTTTTACCGGACACAAATATTCAACACCTGCAATTTCAAATTTAGATTTCTCTACAAGATTTAGTTTATATCCATTATTATCAAAGGTTAACAAATTTGAACGGAGAACTACCCAAATTGCCTTTAACAACTCGTTTATTTCATCTTCTCTATCTTTTGTAATATCTTCTTTTGAATGCCATCCTAAGCCAGCACATATCAATAAAACTAAACGTGACTGAGTAATGCTATTAGAATTATACTGCGGCCATGTTTTAGCATTTGGCTCATCAGAATCACTAGGATATATAGGAAATGAACGATGAAAAGCAGAAGAAAAATTTCTTAATGAATCATCATAGATAATATGAAAGGGATAGCGAATAGAATAATCTACAGCTATCTTCAATAAGTCTCTCCATTCTTCTATGGTTATCTTCAATCTTTCTGCGGCTTCTGGCAAAGTCACATTATCTAAAGCTGGGTAAACTAAATTTAATAATCCCAAATTCTCTAGTGAGCGTTCTCTCGGCTTTCTTCTTGCAAATTGATCAAACAATAAGGAAGTGGCATAAGTGCGGTTATTATCCTTAATATCTTCGCCTCTTGCAGCCTTATCGAATAAGGTTTTAAAGTCTTTCTTTGGGGTTATATAATCAATCACATCACTCCAGGAAGACCTGCTTTCTATATTTGAAGTCGTTCCTTTTTTATCAAGTTCATTATTTATAGTATTAAGTTGTTCTTGATATCCTTTTTTCATAAAAGGCATTGCGTTGTCCAATTGCTCTATAAGCGCTGCTCTAGCCTTAAGAAGTTCCTCCTGACTTGCATCAAGCTTATTTGATGCTAATCTATTCAATGAAAAATGATAGGCCTGATATCGAATCCAATCACTTTCACTATCTATATTTATAAATGCAGAAATTTTAGCTGTGCCTTGTCGACTATCTGTAAATGAAATGTATTTTCTTCCTTCATGGAGCGTCTGTGGCGTCTTATTATTAGAAGTCTGTGTTTGGTCTAAAATAATATCCGCTAAAATCCTATTGGTAAATGCTGATGATACACGAAAATGAATTGGATTTCCATTCTGTGAATTACAATGTGGACATCTACCATTATCAGCAACCCACCAGTCTTCTCCAGATAGTATCAGACTATCCTTATCTATACCACATGGTAATAATTCAATATTGTGCAGTTTCTGGTTTTCTCTTCTCCTCACTATATGCACTATCCCATCTGACTTTCCATCATTTTCGTCAGACTCTACTTCATCTTCATGATTATCATCATCTAAATGAAAGGCTTCGTGCCCAACTCCTGCTTTCTGCCTAATTTCGCTTTTCCCATTTTTATGTTTAACGTTTTCACCCTCTAGCATTAAATTAGCGCAAGATCTACATGCAACTAATTCCAACAAAGGATAATTACAACTACATTTCTTTCCTGCAATGGTGTACATGGTTCCTAAAGCATTCTTAGGCTTATTCTCCTTGTGCTTGTCACACTCAGAATTTGTACATACATAAACACCACCAATACCTCGTGTAAAAAAATGGCCTCTTACAGGAAGCAAATTGTGATTATTTATCCTCTGCTCTGCTAAAACATCTATAATTTCTAACTGTTGCATTGGATCCTTAACTCCTAATTTGTCGCCTATTTCAGTTTGCCTTAAAGCTTGTTTTTCTAATATCTCGTCCCTTAAGATCTTAATGTTATTTTTAGTAAGTACTGGGGAAAGTTCTTGAATATCCGTATCCTTTATTTGATTGTTTACTCTTTCTCCAGAAATCACCTCTATTTGATCCGTTTCAATACCACACAAATCTGACATAAACTTCTTTAATTGCTCACCATTACCATCTCCAACAGTGGCGGAAGTAATTGCAAATCTTAAATTATCTATATCTACATCAAAAGCATCTGCAACTCTACGAATTAAAAGAGCCGTTTCTGCTGCCTTTGAACCTGTTAATGTATGCGCCTCGTCCAAAAGAATCCAACGTAATTTACCTTTCGATTTTTCTAGAATCGGCACGTCAGCATTTCTCACCAACATATACTCTAACATCGTCGGATTTGTAAATAAAATTTGAGGCGGTGTTTCTCTAATTTGTGATCTTGAAAGTAATTGAGGTAGAGCTCTTTCGCCAACATTGTAGTTAATAGTGTTTTCAGTTTCCCCAGTTAATAAAGCATAATTAATTCCTCCCAGAGCAGAACACCACGCATGCATTCTTTTTCTTTGACTAGCAATTAATGCATTTAATGGATAAAGAAAAATAGCATTAACACCTTGTTGCTCTCTACAATTTTCATGAATATCCTGCAATACCGGCAACATAAAACATTCAGTTTTACCAGAACCGGTTCCAGTAGTAACAGCTATAGATTTATTCCTATTCAATAAGGCATCCCAACTTTTTAGTTGATGCTTATAAGGCCTCCTATCTTTAGGAAATTTAAAATCTTCGTCTTTAATTTTATCTAATGCATCGATAAACTCCTGTTTAAAAGTTGAGGTTGACTCTCCAAAAGTAATTTCACCTGGCTCCCAAGGGAATGTATTTTGAAAAACAGCTTCCGCCATTATTGGCTCCTCTTCCAACAAAAACTTAAAATAATCTTGCATTTCCTTATCACCAGTTGCCCAAAGCGATAGAATAGAATCTGTTAATCGATTTTCTGTTTTAGTATAAAATTCTTTAAAATTCATCAGATTAGTTAGTGTTTAGTACGTGTAAAATTGTCTCTTTATAAAATTCAGGACTTATAAATTGACTGTATTGGATATTTCTTCTAATGGTATTTACTAGTGTATTAACTCCCCATATGGGGTATTGAGTTGGTACATCCTTTATGGATTCGGCTACCGCTATCGGGGAGTTTACTAAAAGTTGTACCCGGCTATGTTCTTTGATTGGAATATTATATTCGCTTGTTACTCTAGGCACGTTTATTGGAAGTTCTTCAAGAACTCTTTGCCCTAGACGAGACCGGAGTTCATTAATTCGCATATGAGAAATAGTTCCAACTTGATTATTATTTCCCATCATTACACTAAATACCTCTCCAAATCCATTCTCTTGCATATAACTAGAAATTAACTCTAGGTAAGATTGAAAATATTCGCCTCCATAGAACTCGCTTATATCATTTAAAGCGCTTTCCCAATCTCCCCTTGCTATCCAATGGAAACACATCCCTAGGTCTTTTTCCATTTCTGGAAGGTCCTTTTGCAACAGAGTTTCCTGATCCACTTGATTTACACTAATAAATAAAAATGCTTTCGCGGCTACTTTCGAATTTGAAACCAACGCTCTAAATTGATCGAAAGTTGAAAAGGGTATGTCATAGCCATTTTTAGAACAAATTGTATAAAAAGCCAAAAGCTGCTGCCAAATAATAGCATCAAAAAAACTATTAAGAAGTTGTTCCCCATAGTTTCTAATTCTTTCTTCCTTTTCCATACCAGCATAATTCGGATCAGTATTTACAAACCTAGGCATCAATTGGTTTCCATCTTCCTTTGAGGAAATAACAATCCATTGTTTTACATCTTGGTATTGAGGAATTTGATAACACAGCCCCTCTCTAAATAAAGGAACAGTAGTGATATCCATTAATGAATCCTTTATAGGAATTGCCAATAATTCTAAAGTGTTTTCTAAATGTGAAAGTTGAATCGTTCCATCTTCTTCGTTTAAATCTAACCTATGTGAAAAACCAGATATATCATAGCTCTTTTGCTTGCTACCTTCCTTTAGCTCTAAACACACCCTGTTTTTATGATCCATAGCATCGCCTAAATAAAACAATCGAACCATTTCATCTCTATACGCTATTAAAGGTTGATAGGTTTGTGTAATCACTTTAGAAATCTTTACATCCGAATTCACTTTATTTCTTATTGATAGAATTGTTTGTTTCCCTGGGGTTGTTAAGAGCCGTAACCCATATAAGTTTTTTAAAGAAAGGTTTTCGTATTCCTCTACTATGTTACCCTCCCTATCGACTAATGCCATTCCTCGAAAAGGTGATACCATCTGAAAATGAAGCTTCCTTTGAGAACGAATTCCTATAGCCCCCTTTACTAAAGTAGGAATCTTAAAATGCTCCGTGTTTACTCTTAGAGCAAACCTGTTTGAACTACAACTGACATCAAACAATGGAGTTTCATATAGCTTAAAGTCCAAAGTATTTAATCCATTTACTACAAGTTCTGCACTATCAATAGCAGCCTCTATGAGCTCTAAAGTCAAGTTTCCAATATTATAAACTAAATCATAAGCGGTTAAACCATTCATCTCTATCTTAACATTGATACAGCCTACTGGTAGTATTTTCACATCAGATAATTTCTCCCAGTCCATACTAAACTTATGAGCCTTTACCCAAACTTCATATTTTGAAGATGGAACTATTTTATTACTAGCATCATATAGAAATATCCTAAATGAATCTCGAACCACCGGCATGTTAGAACGTTGCATCCATCTAGGTTTTTTACTTTCAATTGTCCAATCAAAGGATTCAACATCGCTTAAATATTTTCTTTCTTCCTCACTATTTTGGATTAGTACTTCCCCTTCAAACTCTAACCAATTCATATATCCATCAAGAACCTTGACCCTTCCACTCTCAACTTCTGAAGACCAACTTAAAGGCATTAAAACCGCTGCACTTTTGTCTGTACTACCATTTCCCTTTATTAAACGCCATTCATTTTCAGAGTATCGAGACCAGAGAGAAGGCTCGTCAAGTGAAGGTGTTATTTGAATAAAATCTGGAACCTCGTACTTATTACCATCAACTATCACATAAGCGTTTGAAAGTGCGTCATCACCATCCCAATTATGACTATCGTGATTGTACCAATCCGTTTTATAATTACCTGAGTATAATTTTCTAAAAACACAGATTAATTTGTCATTTAGATAGAATTGATATTCTCCTTCCTTAATGTCAAGACCTAAAATACTACCAAGCGCTTCTTTTGTATAAGTTGAGGCTAGACCAAGCGTTAAATGAATATTTACCGCATCATCAATTTTCCTCATCAACCAATAATTTTTCGGTTTTGTAAGTCTGGTTTTTCTTTCTAATTCATTAGCACGTATCTTAAGTTTACCAGAAATAGTCTTTAACGTATCATCTGAGTTTAATAAATCATCATAAACACTTTCCTTATTAAGTATCGAGCGAACAATCTCAAAACAATTTTCATAAACAGTATCATTTTGACTAGAAGCAGGTAAATGGCTGATAATATGTTGTTGAAAAATGAAATCTTCTATAGTTTCTGGCTGTTCTTCTAGAACTGCCAATAAAAAGTTTAAATAGCCACCTTCATTTTTACTAATATGTGTTAATGGCAGCCCACCCTGGAGCAGCAGCGTTTTAAAACGTAAAGTGTTTTGCTTAACAATCCACTTAAGGCCTAGCATTTGACCCCCTTTTTTTGCTAATTTGTAAAATTTATTATAATCATAGAGATATTGAAAATTACCACCTATTGAGTCAAATACAGTTTCTATTTTTGGAATTCCTCCATCATAATTACGTTTCCACCATTCGGCATAATATAAAGCTGCATCTCTAGCATCTATATTATATGGTTTTGCGAACTGCAACGTCTCACGTAAATTTTCGAAATCTTGCTCATTTAAAAAATACCGCCATAAAGGCCGGCCATCATGAGAAGACAATTCATTCTTAGTAAGAAGTGATGGAAAAAAGCTCATAATTTCAGGTTATTAAATATTAGTATCTAATTCTAAAGTTTCACTATCTAATTCCAACGCATGAATAGATTGCACGGCGTTTCCAGCAATGCCGCGGATAGATCCATACATGTGAACAGTATTTGATACCACTTTATCTATTTGTTTCTCTCGTTGTTTCCAAATGCGTTTCATAGCGTTTTTTTCCTTCTGCAAATCACTTTGCATTTGCGAAAAACCTTCAACAATCCCCTCCATTTGCAATTTAAATTCATTGCTGGTTAAAAAATCATAAAGCATTTCCATTTTATCACCCTTGTTTTCCTGAGATACTAGAGCGCTACTCAATTGTATTATTCCATGACGCAAAACCGAACTTAACCCTTTAAACTCCTCATAAGTACATATCCAAATTCCATCTCGCATCCCCATCCGGTCCATATCTGCGGGCATTACTTCTGTAACCAAAACACCAATATTAGCATTCTTATCGCGGATATCATTTTTAAACTTCTCAATCCAACCTAGTTGAAATGCTTTAGTACGTTTACTTTCATAATATATAGTACCACAGTTGTGTAATTCCCTGGTGTTCACAATTTGAAGACAATCAGCACCATTAGCCCCTTTTTTTATTTCATCAATGGTATCTAATGGAAACTGATTGGCTAGCCATTCCTCAATAGCCAACTCCATCACCTCCCCTTGCAATTGCATAGATCCCTGCTCATGTTTCCGTTGCATCTCCTCCATTAGCTTCTTCTGGTCGGCTAATTTCTTCTCAAATTCCTTTATTTTTAATTCGTTGGAGTCATCAATTTGTTTTTTAATTTTATTACGCTCTTCATCCAATTTCTCATTAAATACCCTTTCTTGCTCTGCTCTTATGGAATCTGCTAGTTCACTCTTTTCACGTTTTAGACGTTCGATTTCAACTATGTTCTTATTAAAATCCTTGAGTTTTTCGGACTTCTCATCCAACTCCTTATTTAAAGCCTGTAGTTGCTCATCACTTTCAGATTGTAGTTTCTTTTTAAGCTCCTCTTCTTTTGCAGCAAGCTTGGTTTTAAGCTCTTTATCCAATTGCGCTTGAAAAATTTCGGCAGCTTGTTCCTTTTGCTTTAAAAACTCTGTTTTTTCTTGAGCTAATTGCTCTGCCTTTTTATCCAATACTTTTTTAACCTCAACTTCTTTGAGTGCAAATTCTTTCCGGATACTGTGTTCTAGCTGATTTTTTAAAACATCATTAACATCGATAGAAGTTTCGCAATTTGGACATGTGATTTGTGATTTCATAGATTATCATTTTTAAATTCCATACAAAGATGAAACCCAACCATGCAATACATTTGCGTGTTAATAAATAGTATTCATATTTTTGATTCTTAAAGCGATTTCTTCTCTAACTACGTCAGGCGCCAACACTTCAACATCAGCACCGTATGACAACAACAACTGATACAACTCGTTATTAGGAAAAACTTCAATCGTTACCGTTCGTCCATCCTTGTCAGATTTATCTTGTTTCTGGGATCCGTGTAACGGCTTGGTCAATACATAATCAATACGTTGTTCAGAAAATTTCAAATGGATCTTTTCTAACGTACCCACTTCCGGTTTTGTAACCCCTATGATATCGTCAAAATAATCTAACCAATTAATGGTACTCGCTTCAAAGCCATCTACTAATTCCTCTATGCTCAAAATACGATCTAAAGGATAATTTGAAATCGACTGAAACTCTTTAGTGTAGCAAAACAAAAACCACCGATTGTTAAATTGCTTTACATGATACGGAAAAACAACCACAGAAAACTGAGGTTTTCTGTAAGGCTCGTAAGAAATTCTAATTTGTTTACGCTTTAAGATGAGATTAAATAGTGTACCAATATGCTCACGACCCTTTAAATCTAAATTTTCTTGATAACTTACAATTCCATTGTCACCCTTTGCAACGAACTTAAAAGCTTGCTCCATTCGAGGAATAAGCTCTTCCAACCAATTAAACTCTGCTCGATTCTTGTATCGTGATAATATGGCGATGGTGGTTTCCAATTGCTCCAAATCATTAACATTTAAGGGATGATTCGCTATTGAAAAATCTTTATCCACATAACGAAATGCTTTTTTACGACCATTTTTTATGGTCTCATCTAATTCGATAGCCCATCCCGCATCAGATTTCATATGCTCGATATCATACTGCAATTGACGAAGTTTTATGCCTTCAGTTCCTAGATCATACAAAACATCATTAACTGCATCTAACAAGTCATCGTAAGTGTATAATCGATTGAAATTACTAAAACAGCGATCTAATATAGTGTAGCGAATTTGGGCATGTCGGTTGGTTGCCATAAATATTAATAAAATAATTATTTGATTTACTGTTGGGAAAAGTTAAAATCAGAAAACTTTGCTTGAACGGTATAAATCATTCAAACAAAACATACGATTACACTACACATTGGAATAATAGTTTAAAGTGAATAATTCTAATTTTATTCTTCCAAATATAAAAAAACATAATCAAACCATCTTTACGGGAAACCTCAATCCAATTCAAATAACCATTAATAGTATTAATTTGTCCTATATTTTTTTATGATATTAAATAAACAAACTCATTTTAACTCAATTCCTCGCTTTCTTGCGTTAGAAACACTCCATATTATTGAATGAAATCAAAGAAATAAAACACATAAAATATTTCAGTAGCTTTTTAAAGTCAAAAGCCCCGAACCTCTACCCAGATTAAATGAGAAAACTATTAAACATAGTGGCAATGGAAACCACCATTAAAAACGTAAAAGATTTACAAATCACAGGAAGACAAGCCTATAAAATGACAGAAAACTCAAAAACCTCATTAAAACACATCACCAAACAACTACCCCCAGAGCTATTATTGGAAAATAGGTGTTCGTCAGTCGTTCCGCTTTGTTTCGCAAAACATCCCGAAAAGGGTATACTAAGCAGCTATTCCTTTATATTAAAAATGTATAGCTGCCCTTGTCGGGACCATAAATAGCCAGCAACTGGTGCACGATTGTATCCCTTCCAAATCCCTCTTATTTCTCTAAAACTAATTCCAAAAGATTATTCAGCATCCTTCAAACATAAGACAATCAGCAACCCAACTAATTTACAAGTTCTTTCAATGAAAAATATAAGGTTTCCCTCACACCCATAAAAACAAAGCCGCTAAAAACAGCTTATATAGGTTCGTTTTATATGGAATTAAGGGGTTGGGCAACGGTTACCATTGTTATGTGTAGGCATTACTTGCGTTTACTGGCAGACACTTGTTTCATTCCATCAATTATAATAATTTCGGGAATTCTTTTTCCCTCTGCTTTTTGTTTGTCCGCTAATTGTTGAATTTCCTTAATCTTATTCATATTTCCCTTTGTTTTTATGATAAGGTAAATGCTTGTATCGGTTTTTTCTGCTCTATTATAAGTTGGCAGTTGTTTTTCAAATCCGCTTACTAAATTAGGATTGGTGGAATATTTTAATTCTACATTAACTTTTGCGTTGTGGCCATGTGAGACCTTGAAGTCTAATGACCCAACTCCAGCATTTGTTTCCCTGCTTAAATCTAAATTATTGGCAATACAATAAACTTCCGCTATACCGAAGAAAAGTAATTGAGGTGCTCGTTCGGGTTTTAATAGTCCTTTGTCATTATATAAGTAGTCGAACCAACCATTATTTTCAATTAACGAACCGAATTGATTACAAATCAACTTTACCACCACTAAAATATTATTTGCTGTTATCGGTCGATATTTGGCTAAATTCATTGGATATTCTTCCGATGCTCTCTCGGAAAGTTCCGCCCAAATTATTTCTCCTAACGGGTCATTTATGAAGTCGTATGCCTTTCTCGGTTTTTCTCTGTATTGCCTAATTAAGTCTTTTAATATTTCAGGATATTCTAAAAATAATTTTTTTAGTTCCGCTTTTGGAAGTCGAATTGCTTTTTTCCAAGAAGCTCCAATTAATTCATTGATTTTTTCTCGTAGTTCTTCGTTGTATTTACAAACTCTATCTATATCATCCCAATCAACAGCAATTGGTAAATTATTTAGCAAATCTTTTGGAACTAAAATTATGAATTTACCATTTTGGGTGTCATAAGGAAGTTCATACATGTTTTTTTTGACTATGAATTTTTTGGTTTTTGCATTTAATTCTTTTGCAATCCTTTGGGTATATAAACAGAAATTATCAATTAAAATCTCGATAGTCATATCGCTTATTCTGTCAGCACCAATACCTTTTTCAATTAATCCCACCAACTCAAAAATCGCAGGGTCATTAACTCCTGCTTTTGAAAGAAGTGAAACGGTGTCTAAAATTCTACCTGCTAAAACTTCTCCGATTGCGTTTCCTCCTGTTCCGCTATCCGAATATCCTAAAGCGGTATTTCCAATTTCCTTAAATTGTAATTTTTTTTTTGCCTCATTCCAAAATCGGTCATTCCGAGTTTGGCTATGAGAAACAAGTTTTAAAACGTCATTGAAGTATTTTTCAAAAGTATTATGTGAGTTCTTAAATTCAGGAATTTTACTAATGACCAACAAACTTGGGTCAACGTGCAACCTACTGTCAATGTCGATGAAACCATCGAAAACGCCTTTTTCGCTCAAACCTTCGCTTGATACATTTAATAAATTACTGATTTTTCTTGGCATATCTCGATTTTTCTTGGCTTACACATAACGTTTGGTATAAGCGCTGTAGCGGGATTTTGACACTTGCTTTTGGGTTTATAACTGTCTTTTAATTTATAAAATTACTTTAGTAAAGCACTAGCTCCGCTATTGCGTTTATACTCTTGTTGGCAAACGTTTTTTAGTTACACGGATATTCACAGTTTCATATATTACTCATTTAATTCATAATACACTATATCTCGTTCCAATATAACAGTTGGAGTAAGATTTTTATAAACAACTTTTTTAATCCAATTATCCTTTTCATCGTATTCATAAGTGTATTTATTCAGTATACTCTCACTTTTATTGATGCTTTCCAATTCTTCTATTACATTTCCCTTATTATCATATTTAAAAGTTGAGTTTCTAGTGTGATCAGACGTGATGTAATTATCTTCAATTTTATTTCCTTTATCATCATAATGAAATAAGAATTTAAATCTTAGACTACCATCCGCTTCATAACCGTTTTTTTCTATCACATTTCCGTTATCATCGTAACTATATGTTTCTTTCTTAGCAGAATAACCATCAGAAATATGTGATATAGATTCGATATAATTTCCTTTTTCATCATATTTATGAGTTGAGTTACTATTAACACGACCATCTGAATTATAAGTACTACTTTCGATACGGTGCCCCTTATTATCAAATTTATGTATTAGCTTCAATAAGAGACTCCCATCAGAACTAAAATTATTATTTTCAATCTCATTTCCTTCCTCATCGTATTTAGTAATCCATTTATCGTCAACAGTACCATCTGAATTGTAATATAGTTTTTCGATCTCATTTCCGTATTCATTGAATTCTAGAAAAAAATAAGTACTACCAACGTTATTGACTTCACCCTTTTGTAATTCACCAAAAATATCAAAAGCGTCATAAGGAATCTGTTTGATGGACTTTACACTTCCTTTTAAATTTAATTTGCCTAAATCATTATCAGTCCTTATTTCAGAAGAAACTTTATTTTCTTTATGGTTAGAATTGCAACTTGTGAAAAGTATTATTATAAGAAGAGGTGTTATATTTTTCATTTTAATTTGCGTTTATTCTCATCAATTGATGAGTAAAGATGGTTGTAAATGCATTGGAGATATCCATACATCTAAATTTGCGGTTATTATTGTGTTCTGTAACCTTTCATTTGAGTACGTTAAATATATCTGCTCTTAAATCGTTAACAGAAATGTTAGATTTTTCAAAGTTATTCTCTAATTTATCAATATATCTTTCATCAGTACAGCTTACATATTTCATAGCTTGTTTATAGACTAAAGTATCTACCATAAATCTTAAATAAGCCGGAAAATTTTTCGTCTTATTAGTTTTTATAAATAATCTATTTCCAGATAACGGAAATAGGTAATCATCTTCATAAACTTTTGGCAGGATGTCCATCTCAAAAATCACAGGATTATCAGAACATAGAAATGGAGATTTATCTGTGGTTTCTAAAATTGTATATGGCGTTCTACAATCAAATCCTCTCATTGAATCAATTAATGAATTGCAATACTTATAGCTTTTTAAAAAAGGCTCACTATTTTTAAACTCTTCTTCAACCTTTTTATCCTTAATACCATTGGAATCCTTTATTGCAAAACCTAAAGTATTTAAATTATTATTTTTTATAATGCTTTTCAATTCTTCCATTCTGTGAGGTAAACGCCAATACATTAAACTGACAAAATGATTTATAGCGGGCATATCATTTTCATCTATATTGAATCGATTGCCATTACTGGATGAGTTTATCTTTTCAAATAGCTTTGCAATATTATTATCAAAATGGCTATAATGTTCAGTTTCTAAGAAATCGTTTTTAGATCCTGTGAAGTTTATTGTGTTTCCATCTTTTTCATAGAAGTAAGATTTTGGTGAAAACTCCTTACCTTTTTTAATAAACCTTTTATCCTGAACATTATAGATTTTAAATTTATTTGATTCCTTAGCAAAACCTTTCAAGTAAAAAACAGGTAAATAATGGTGTTTCCGAGATAGATTTTTCATTCAGATTGAGTTGAGTGAGTCAAATGTTTGCCAACATAAGTATACCCGAAGCATTATATTAATTCATGGCGTATATATCGCATATACAAGATATTATAATACTATCACATTCAAACTTAACATAAATTATTTAAA
The DNA here is from genome assembly GCF_032080575.2 of Aequorivita sediminis. Lineage (NCBI taxonomy): Bacteria > Pseudomonadati > Bacteroidota > Flavobacteriia > Flavobacteriales > Flavobacteriaceae > Aequorivita > Aequorivita sediminis. Next base: position 87,262 of record NZ_JAVLSO020000009.1, read on the forward strand.
CTTTATTACGGGAAACCACAACCTATCCAATAATTGTCAACAATTACACCTAAATAATATGAATGTAGCACCAACAAACCCAAAAATCGTTAGGAACAAATAATTATAATAAGAAAAAAATTAAGGACTTTATAACAACAAGTAGTGAATACATCAAAGTTCGGAAGGGTAGGTAAAATTTCACCTAAAACTTATAATTGCCAATCCAAAACAACAAATACAGGATAAACTAATAATCAAACACACCCCCTCCGGCACTTATACCAATTTAACTTTTAAAAGTTGTATGAAAAATTTGAATTATTTTTAGTTCAGTTTAGGAAGAAAAACTAAGCATAGCTGTGTCTATGTTTATATTTTATGACAACAAATGGGCTAAAAAGAAGCAAATTTTATGCGACATTTGAATGCTAAAGTTTATACACATATGTTGTGGGCTGACATTTTATAAGTTTGCTTCTTCAGCATCGATAAATTGAATTAAGCTGTTATGAAAAATTTTGAAATTATATTTTATTCGTTCGTCCCGAATAGTTTTATCTGGATAATGCGAACAAAAAGCGTTTTTGCAAAAGATTAAAAACTCATCAAATGCTCTTTGCTCATCAATGGGAACCCTACTTGTTATTTCGCTTTTCTGGGTGGAAATTTGTCGCTTAATATATAAGTGCATAGTTGGAAATGAATGTTTTAATAATTTCTCAGCCTCTATTGGGTTTTCAACAAAAAACCTATCAAAATACTTCAGAGTAAAATTTATTAATTCTTTGAAAGGATTTTGATGTTCATCTAAGTGAATTTGGTAATAGCCCTCTATTAATTCGTTTATAGCTACCGACTTACCGTATTGATGTTCTCTATATAGAATGAAACCCAGTTCCGCAATACTTTTTATAAATTCCCATTCAGGATTGTCATAAAAAATTTTTTCTTCTTCCGTAAATTCCTCATTATACAATTCCTTTTCCTGCAATTTAATAACTAATTCTTCTTGGTCATCACAGTTATATTTTTTTTGTAATAACTTAATTTTATTTGAGTCCAACCCAATATAATTTTCGGTTTTGTCTGTTAAATCGCTAGCTTTTCTATTATCACTAGCTTTTGATTTAGACAACAAAGGGTACAAGGATTTTAATAATATCATCGATTTCTGTGTATAATAGTTTGTTCATTTTAGGACCGGCAAATAATTTAGCTTGCCTATAAAGACCTCGGCTATGAGTACTTGAATGGGTTAGCTCTTAACTTTGCTTATCGCCACTGTTGTCATAGATTTTATTCAAAAGTTGTTCCATCAGCAAAGATTATTTTTTCAGGTGTCCAAACAACTTTTAAATCGTTCATATCTTTACTTTTTAATCGAGTATCTTCATCTATAAATTGATTGTAATTTGTCGTATAAGTTCCTTTAAAAGCCCCCTGCTAATGTGCGAGTCCCCACGCGTTCCCTTCCCTATTCCTGTAATCCCTCTAAAACTATTCCCAAAGGATGATTTAGCATCCTTCAACCATAACACAATCAACAACCCAACTAATTTACAAATTCTTTCAATTAAAAACATAAGGTTTCCCTCACACCCATAAAAAAATAAAGCTGCTCAATGCGGCTTAAATCAATTTTGTTACAATAGAATTATAGGGGTTGTGCAACGGTTACCATTGTTGTGCGGTCGTACTTTCTTTTTTTCTGTCTGTCAGCGTTGGCAAAGACATACTCTTTTGCAATTTTTGGCTTGTGTGTCGGCTGGGGCGAATTGCAAATGTGTATGGCTTTTAGCGCGGGCTTTTCTTTCTATTCATAATCAAACTTCCTATAAGTCCAATTCCGACAATCACGTCTACGATATTCCACATTTCTCTCCCAAGTGCTATTTTAAAAAATGGTTGAAAGAGTAGGGCAAGTCCACCGTAAATAATCATTTCTGTTTTCTGTTTCTGTTCATTTGCTTTGTATGCTAATATTCCGAAACCAATTAGGGCAACAAAACGGACAAATTGATAATATCCGTACGGCATATCCAATAGGCACAAAAACAGCAGAATTGCTAGAGCAATCTTTATCAAAGCATCACTATTCTTCATTTTTGTCTTTAACGTTATCAAAAATATCATCATCAATTTCACTTATCAACTCAAATTCATTTGAAATATGAGTGTCAAAAAAGTCGTCTTGCAACCTTGATAAGTATGAAGCAGTAATAATATCTTGTTCCAAATAATCTTCAAAATCTGGATGTTTATCAAGAATTGGCTCGTTGTCAATTTTCAGCTTTGAACGAATAACTTTAAAAAACTTGATTTCGCTGTATTCAACTTTATCGTCTGCTTTAATTGTGTCAATTGCAACTTCAATAAGTTTCAGTTCATTTGCTTCTGTTAATTCAGTAGTTGTAAGCTCATTGAAATAATCTTTTAAAAATTGTTGACCGTCTTTATTGATAGCAAGTAACAAAGTGTCTAATTCGGCATTGATGTCAATTTCTCCAAAGGTTTTACGTTCCTTTTGTAATTGCTTAATAAGTTTGACCTCACGTTTGTCAATATCGCCATCACAAGCCATACAAGAAAATGCAGTCTTGAGCAATAGTTTATTGAAATGTAATGTTTCCATATCTAATTGTTTTTAAAACCGATTCTTGGTCGGTCATTATTATTTTCTGATAAACCTTCCATTTTTGCTCTTATTGCGATATAGCTTTGCAACTCATCTAGCTTAATTGAAGGCTTATTATTGTTTATGGTATCAAGTAAAATTTCCTTGGAAATTCTTGATTTCATTTTTAGTGCTTTTCTTGACGCTTCATCACAAAGGAATTTTATATCACTTGAAACGTAGTTTTCTGTTGCTTTTGCAAGTTCAGAGTAGTTTAAACCAACTTCTCTTGGCCTTTTTTCCAAGTAGAGTTTAAACATTAACTCACGAGCTTCAAGGTCAGGTGGTGGCAAATAAATTACTTTGTCCAATCTTCCTGCTCTCAAAATGGCTGGGTCAATTGAATTAGGTCTGTTAGTTGCTCCAATTATAAAAATGCCATCATCTCCACAGTTATTCATTTGTGCTAAAAACTCATTTACAGCACTTGTATTCATATGATTTACATTCGAGTTATCACGATTGGGAACAACTGCATCTAACTCATCAATGAAAATGATACTTGGTGCATTTTCACGAGCTTCATCAAAAAGGTTCTTGATTTTCTCCTGAGATTCGTTTACATACTTACTCTGAATATCAGATGGCTTTAACTGATAAAAATTAAACCCTATTTCTTCTGCCATTCGCTCGGCAAAGAAGGTTTTACCACAACCTGGTGGGCCATAAAGCAACATTCCATTTGGAATGGTCAAGCCATACTCTGCATAACGTTCTTTTTCGTTTAATGCATCAATTACATCCAATTGGATAGTGTCTTTCAGTTCCTGCATTCCTGCGATTGCCGAAAACCCTTTTCCTTTTTTAATTTCCTTTAGTTTCGGTTTAGACACTTCTTGCGGTGATGAAAGTTGTTGCACTTCCATTTCTCCGTTTATTGATTTAATAAAGTCTTTAACGCTCTTAAAACGATTTTCAGCATTTGGCTGTAAAGCTTTACTGACTATGTTTTGGGTTTGTTGGTCTGTAACTGACGAAAAATTTAAAGGCTTTTTTCGTTCTTCAATAACAGCATCTTCTAACTTTATGGGTTCTGCTTTGTACTTTGAAATTTCAACGAACCAAGGCGGCAAACCTTCTAACAAGTGATAATATAATGCACCAACCGAAAACACATCACTTTGAATTGAAAATACTTTATTGAAGGCTTCATTCGCTTGATAAAATGGATTTAAACCTTCCTTTAAAAAGTCCTTGTTCGATTGACTTAAAAAACGAGCATATCCAAAGTCAATGATTCTAGGAATCGCAACTTTACCTGATAAATCTATCATCACATTCAAGTTCGTAATGTCGTTGTGGATAATTGGATTATCAAGAGCGTGTAAATAATTTAATCCGTTCAAAACACCTGAAATAATGTCTTTAGCTTCATACAGATTAATGGTTTGTTCTCTTTTTAATTTGTCCGCCAAGGTTTCACCACTGATGAAATCAAGAATTGCGTAAGCATATTTTTGACCACCTAAAAGAAGTTCGCCACTATCACAGTATTTAACCAAATTGGGATGCTTGATTTTCTTTAAAACCTCAATCTCTAAAACATCACCATTTTCATCAAATTGAGTTCTATGCAATTTTGAGAACGTAAACAGTTTTAATAGTTTGGTATTTCCTTCTTGGTCTTTTACACGATAAGTTTCGGCATAGCTTCCTTTTTTGAGAAAGAAAGTCACCTTGTATTTATCATTAATGGATTGATCTTTGGATAGTATGTGGTTATGCTTTCCTGCCATAGTTTTTTAATTCTTCTTGTATCAATACAAGTGTGTCTAAATCATTTCTATTCTTTAGTTCGGACAGCCTTTCAAAATAGTTTTGAAATTCACTACTTGATAGAACTTCGTTTTCTGTTAACTCAAAAAGCAAGTCTTCTACTTTATCAAGAGAAACAGAAGAAGATTGTCTTTGAATGTTTACTTGTTTTGAAAAATCAATAGATGGAAAGTAAGCCATAACTGTTATTTTTTCCGACCTATCAACGTTTATCGTTAAACCTACATCACTGTTCTCAGGTAGAAGACAAGGCAAGTCAGCTCCACTGATGATTATGTCAGTGATGTGTTCATTGAAAACAGTTCTTGTACCTTCTGCTCCGTGTCCACCTTCATAAATTGGAATTTTAATGAAATCAGACTTTACACCTGGACGAAAAGCTTTTTCTGTTTTAAATCCATTTATGGTTCCCATTGCAGGAATAGTTTGGTTTTTTTCTAATCCCTTAATAGTTCTGAATATGAGTTTACCTGTTTTTTTGTCTTCAACTTCAACTCCAATATTATAAGCAAGAGTTGCACTTCTAATACCCCCCGTTTTCTGTATTGTAAAATTATTCGGTTCACACTCTAAGGATTTACCTGTTTCGTCAAACAAAGTAATGTGAAATAAATTTTTCATTTTATTCACGATGGGAACTTCTATTACCTCTCCAACATTACTAATTTCAATTTTTCCACTTGACCAAGCTTTATCAGCTCTGGTAACTTCTGCAAAAACTTTTTCAGGAATTTCTCCTATGGTTTTGTCATCTAAAATTTTTACCGTTATAAATTCTTCTTCCTCTACAGTTAGGGGTTCATAACCAACTTCTAACTGAATCATTGTTTTGTCTCTGGTTTGTTCGCTAACTTCATCTGAAACATCTACAGTTGATGCATACAAGGCAGCACCTTTTGAAACTACTGTCATTGGGTCGGCACTTGTGTCAGGTTTGCAGATTTGTTCTTCCAATAGTTGCCTCAAAACGGGTGAAAACGTTGAACCACCAACAAGAATTAAAGAATCTAATGAAGAACCTTTAAGATTGTTTCTTTCCAATAGACTTAAACTAACATCAATTGCTTTTTGGAAAACGGGCGATACCGCTCTGGCAATGTCATTTTGAGTTACGGTAATGTCTAATTCAAATTCTTCGCCTTCATCATCCTCTCCTGGAATGTCACCTAAATCTGAAGCTATCCAATGAGTTTCTTCGAGATTCATTTTTTCTCTTGCATCTTCTGCATAATGCTTGAGTGACCGTCTTAGCGATTGAAGTTTTTCATCATTCTCCAAATAAGAATTGATACTATAGTTCTCTTGTAAATAGGGCAAGATGATGTTATCTACAATAGCGAAATCTAAATTAACAGCACCTAAATAGTTATCTCCTTCAGTATCGATAACTTTTATAATACCATTAGAGACTTTTTGAAGTGAAGCACTAAAGGTTTTACTTTTAAAATTTAACACCAAGCAAAACCCGTCTTTTTTGTTTATATCTAAACCATTGGATAATGATGCAGCGATAGATTCTTGAATGAGTTCAATTTGCTGCAAGCCTGCCAATTCACCCGCATTTCTCACCGCCTCTTTTTGATTATATTTAAAGTCATCTGGAACAGTAATAACTGATGCATTTATTTCCTCTTCCTTTTCATAGGATAAAAGTGATTTGATGACTTCTGCTAAAAGTTCTTCAGAAGTAAATGCTTTATTGGCATTTGAACTGTAATAAGTTTTATCGGTGCCTAATGTTCTCGTAAACTCTACAAATGAATTTTGTGATGAAGAATTCCAACCTTTTTGAGATTTTAATGCATCTCTCTTGTGAGCATTCAATGCCGAATCACCAACTTGAATTGCCCCTTTTTTGTTCACGTAAACACACATAGGAATCTCATCTCGCATAGTGTCAGACTTGATTATACAAGGCTCTCCATCTTTCATTTTAGCAATCGAAGTGGAATCAAATCCTATATGTATGGCGTGGGTTAGTTTCATCTAGAACGCTTCATCTGGGTTACTAGGTCGAGTGCTGAAATTTCCATTTTCTTGTAAAATCAGCTCATATTCTAAAATATTATTGCTCAAAGATTGAGGGTCATCCTTTCCAAAACTTTCGTTGGTAATAAAACCACCTTTCATTTTACCGCCTTTCATTTCTTTATCAGGATTCCAACCTTTACCGTAGTAAAAAAATGTTTGGTAAGTACCATTTGGAAATGAGAACGTATAACTGCTTCCTGAATTAATGTAGCCGTGTCTAACAACTTTATCATTCTTTTTTATGGTAACAATCACATCAGAGTTACTCGTTCTTACTTTTATTTGTGAACAACCGTAATCATTACAAGTTGAATTGCCACCATAATAACGAGAATATGGCGTAGCCCCTGTACTCAAAGAATTGTTGATATACTTATCATAGATGGCTTTTTCTTTTCTTTCTTTTTCAAGACGCTCTTCTCTGGCAATACGCTCTTGTTCCTCACGCTTCTCTTGCTCAATGCGTTCTTGCTCTAATTGAAATGCACGTTCAGCTTCTTCTGCTTTTCGCTTTTCTTCCAATTCAATTCTTTGCTGCTCTTCTTTTGCTAAACGCTGTTTTCTTTCTGCATCACTTTCGCAGGAAGAAAGAAAAATAGCGAAACAAAAAAGCGACAGGAATAACGTTGTTTTTAATTGCATAAATTTGAATTTTTATCCTCTAAGAGTTCCTCCTACAGGAACATTTGGTCCTCCATCAGAACCACCTTTCCCAAAGTCGCCATTATCTACTAGATTGTTTATAATAGGTTGTAGTCTATCAATGCTCGGACTTTCAGAAATAACGGACTTTCCTCTCTCAATAGAATGCCTAGCCGCATTTCTATCTCTCCAATTAATGGAATCAAATTCGCTATCCATATAAAATATAAAACCTATTAAATGCTCGAGCCTTTCAAGTTCAAATGAAATTTGATTAATTTCTTCGATAAGTTTTGGTGCGTGTTTTGTATCCTTCTCTATAATAACCTGTTCAACGTGAGGGCGAATGCTCTCTACTAATTTTGTTGTTTGTTCATTTCCTTTTTTCTTATTGACCTCTTCCAAGCTATGAAAAGCATCTTTTAACTCTTTTTCAAGCTCAGGCCATTCTCTATCACCAATTAGTTTATCAATTGTTTTTAATGTTTTTCTTAAGTTTTCAATGGTTTGTTGCTGTGTGTCTGCTGCTTCTTTATTTTTATTAAAGTGATTTTCTATTTCCTCTATTTCTTTTTCAGAATTTTTTAAATCCGAAGAATCTATGCCTTTTGATTTTAAACTGTTGATGTCCCTCTTTGCCTTTGAAATCTCAGCTTCCAAATAATCTGCTTTTGAATTATTTACAGAATCTACTTTTGTTTCACATTCAAACTCATAGGTAAATGCTAAATGCGGAAATGTAGCTAAACCGGTGATTTTTTGATTAATATCAATTTTCATTTCGATATCTACTTCACTATTTTCTGGTAGTAATGAAGGCAGATCACTTCCAGTGATTAAAATAGTATTTACGTGATGATTGTGTATAGCTCTTGACCTCTCACATCCGTGCTCTCCTTGGTAAATAGAGATTTCTAAATAATCTTCATCCATCCCAGGCCTTATTTGTCGGGGTGTTTTTAATTTTGAAAGATTTCCAGAGGCTGGAAGCTGCTTACTTTTCTCTAAACCAGTAACTGTCTTAAATTGCAAGCGTCCTGAAGATATGTCTTGTATTTCAATGCCAATATTATGAGGTAGTACAGCACTACCACCTTTTCCTCCTTGTATAATATTAAATTTAGCAGGTTCACATTCAAGCTTATTTCCTTTATCATCATATAAAGTAGTAGTAAAACTATTTGATTTTCCTTTTTCAAGCTGAACAGTGAAGATTTCTCCAATAACATTTATTTCTACTTTCCCACTAGACCAGCCACCATCATCTCTTGAAATATCTGCAAATACTTTTTCAGGAATTTCTCCTTCGGTTTTATCTGCAAGTATTTTCATAGTTACAAATTCTTCTTCCTCAACAGAAGTAGATTCGTATGTAACATCAAGCTGTATTTTTGAAGTATCTATTATAGTGGTTGTTTCATCTTTTTTAATAGTAGAAGCATAAATTGAAGCTCCTTTTGCAACAACTGTCATAGGATCAACACTAGTATCTGGCTTGCAAATTTGTTGCTCTAACATTCTTCTTAAGATTGGTGAATAGGTTGGACCACCTACTAATATTAAAGCCGATAATTTATCTCCACTTAGATTATTTCTTTCTAGCAATTTATTACTTATATCAATAGCCTTTTGAAATACAGGGCCAATGGCCTTTTCTAGCTCAGTTTCTGTTACAGTAAAGTCTAGCTCAAATTCTTCGCCCTCATCGTCCTCTCCAGGTATATCTCCTAAATTGGTTAATATGCTTGCTTCGGCATTAAAAGAAAGTTGTTTTTTTATTTCTTCCGCATAGAATTTCATCGCAGCTCGTAAAATATTCCTTTTGTTATTATCTTCAAGTAATTCATCAATAACAAAGTTTTCTTTTAAGTAAGGAAGAATTATTTCATCTACAATAGCTTCATCTAGGTTTTTACCGCCCAAATAGTTGTCTCCTTCGGTGTCAATTACTTGTCTAATGCCATCTGTAACTTTCAGGAGGGCAGCATCAAAAGTTCCACCACCAAAATCAAACACCAACCAAAAACCATCTTTGTTTTCTGAATTCATTCCATATACCCAGGCAGCAGCTTCTGGTTCGGTGATGATACCTACTTGGTCAAAACCCGCTTCTTTCCCTGCCTCTCTTGTTGCATCAATTTGGTTATTTTTAAAGGCTGCTGGTACAGTAATTATAACAGAATTAATATTCTCATCTTTTTCAAAAGATTTTAATGTTTTTAATACTTCAGCAGATAATTCAATAGAAGAAAAGGAGCGTTCAGCATTTGAACTTTCATAAACAGCATCAGAACCCATAGTCCGCTTAAACTCAATGAAAGAATTATCTTTACTACTATCCCAATTTTTCATTGCATTTAACTTCTCGTTCTTTAACGCATTAAATGCGGCATCACCAACTTGAATTGCTTTTCTCCTATTAATGTAAACACAAGAAGGCATTGTGTCTTTTAGCGTTTGTGTTCTAATACTTTCAGGGTTCCCGTTTTCCATTTTTGAAATGGCCGAATTCGTGGTTCCTAAATCTATTCCAAAATCAACTGTTGTTCTTTTCATACTTATTATTTTTTTATTCACCTACACTAACTTCTATTTGTGCAGCTTGAATCATTTTTCCGTTAAAGTTTACTTGAGGTTTTATTATTCTTGTAATTACTCTTTTCCCTGTTTCAATTTCTTCACTTGGAATAAAATTAGCGGTAACATTAAGACCTTCTTTATATTCTTGCCCTATCATTTCTACTATTTCATAACCACTTGACAGGTAATTTTCTTTAATGCTTTTTACAGCACGAACCAATTGTTTTAGTCCTTTTGTTTTTGGGTCCATTCTGTAATGGTTGGTCTCCATAGCCGTTAATCTGTCTGCTACTTTTAAAACTAATGAATGGTCACTCTCATTTGTTAGCTTATTAGTTGATTGATCTGATTTAATTACTTCTAGTTGCTTGGTTAAAACTTCTACCAATTTGTTATCCAATTTCACACTTTCTTCTTCAAGTGAAGCTTTGGTATTTCTGATTTGGGTTTCGACATCTGTCTTGCTTGATTTAATGCGTTTGCCTAATAGCCAATAAACCAAACCACCTAATAAAAGTGTAGCCAAAGTGGCAATAATCCAATACAGTCTGTTTTTCTCTACACTACTATCCAATTGGGCTATTTGAGTGTCCGCTTTTTGTCCTGTTTCTTGGATTTTAGTTCCAAGCTCTTTGGAATTGGTTACAATATTTTGGCTGTTGGTTTGTATGAGTTGACTTAAACTATCAATTGAAGTATTAAGGCTGCTATTCTGTTCCTGCAAAGTTGAAATAGCTTGGCTTTGCTTTCCAATTGTATAATTTTGGCTGTTCAACTTTTTAGTTAAAGCATCAATCTCTTGTCGTTGCTGAAATACGTTGTTTTTTATGGTCGGTATTTCCTTAACTAGAGTTGAATCTTGTTGCTGTTGAGCAAAAAGATTAGTTGCTCCAAAAGAGAGCGCTATAATTAAAATTTTCTTCATAGTTAATATTTAGCTGCTGAAAGCTCCATTTTTAGTTTGTAGATTTTTTCTTCCTGAATTCGGATATCTTTTTTCTTCTCGTCTTTTGATTGCTGAGTAAGCTTGTCAATTTTATTCTGTTGTGTTTGAATTTGATTTTGCTTTTCCGAGCTTCCTCTGAACAATTTAAATTTTTGAATTTCGCTCATTTCATTTTTGGCAGACCTGATTTCGGATTCGTAGTATTCAGTTTGATTTATCTCCCTTAGTTTCTTTTCTGCACTAGCTATTTCTTTCTCTAACCTTTCAGATGGTGCTAAATCAACTGTGTACTTCTTGGTGTGAATCAAATATTCATCTACATAAACTTCTATTCGATGTTCTCCGATATCATAAGTACATTCTTCTGAATTTCCCCATCCTGGTAAAATCACTTTGCTAGTTTGCTTAGTTATAGTTTTTGTTACGGACTGGGAATATCCTTTTGGAGAAGATTTGGAATTCCTTTTAAGACTGCCATTTGGGTTTATATATTTAAGATAAAAGGTTACAGACATATCGCTTGTTACATCCAAATATAGGTTCAAACCAATGTATCGTATATACTTAGTGTAAAGTGGTTTGCTATCGGTGTTAGTTATTTCAGACGATACAATTTTGAAGGATAGTTTCGGTGGTATTCTTTTATATTTATCAATGATTCTGCTAATCACAGAATTACTTTGAGAATACTCTTTAAGCCAAATAGCTAGTTCAGTAAATTCAGATTTGAGTTCGTTTTTAGTACTTGCTTTAATTCGTTCTAAACTATCATCGGGTAAAATTTCTTTTAGTAATTCATTCACTTTACCCCAATCAATAGAATTCTTGATATTATCTTCAACAGCGGACTGGTTAATAGTTCTGTGACCAAGTCTTATCAATGGGTCACTCTCTTTCAGCTCTTTAACTTGTTGTCTGATTTGTTGCTCATTAGTTTCATAAGCATCCTTCACTGATTGTAATAAGGCAATTGCTTGTGCGACCTCTCGGTCTTTCATCTCTTCAAGAGTGGCAAGACTATCTTTTGCCCTATCTCTTGTTAACTTTCCAACCGCAATTGACAACGCTGTCTTATTTAATTCCTGGGCTTGTTTTAAGAAATCTTCACTTGAGTCATTTTCTTGACTTTCATTAAAATAATCAATTCCACATTGCATTATTTCATTTGCCAATTGGTCGGCAATTGCCTTGTACTTTAAGTCGCTTGTGCCAAGTAATGATTTGAGAAGTGATAAATCGTCCTTTGTGTTTGTGAATAATTTTAAACCAAATTCATAAGCTCTGCCTTTGTCTGCTTTTCGTTTCTTTTTACAACTCTCAATTTGGCTTTCGATTTTATGTAATGGTTCTTCTGTAAACTTTTTTGAAAGGTACTTTTGAGTAGTTCCGTTGCATCCGCTAAACAATTGCAATGTTTCTGAACTTGAATACTGGTTTTTGAATTGCGTCAGCAATTCATCAATCAATTTTTCAGATTGTTTTTGATTGTCAATTGTATAAGTTTCATCTGCAACAGAATGGACAAAACTTTCAAAGTATTCTGATTCAATAAGCTTAATTTTAGCTTCAATCCCTGTTTTAATATCAGATTTATCTCTGCTTAAAAGTTTGTAGGTACCTAAATTGTTGAACGCAGAGAAATTTTTGGAATTAACATCCTTGTCTTTTGTTACTTTCTCCCAAATTTCAATTGCTTTTTCTTCATCACCATTTTTCAGATATTCAATTGCGGTGTTGTCAAATGGACTGGCATTTAAAAACCAAAACAAGGCATAATTTACTTTGTCTTGGCTTTGCTCTAAATTCGAAAAAGCAGCTTTTAAACTTTCCTTTGTTCTTTTAACAGAACCAAGTAGTTCAAAATCATAATCTGATTTTGGTTCTTTACCAACTTCAATGTATTTGTGGAATTTACTCTTATTCCGTTCAAGCTCCCTTAAAGTTGCATTTGTCAATATACCTGCAATTCGATAAGGGTTATTTTGTATTAACTCCATATTTCTTCGGTTGGCTTTAAGTTCCTAAAAATAACATTCATTCTATGTCTTTTTTTACGGTTTTCCTCATTCTGTTCATTTTTCGGTCGAGCGTTGGCAAAAAACAGCTCTTTTGGTTTTTTCAGCGTTGGCTTTGTGTTTCGGCAAAAACCAAATGTGATGCTCTTACAATTCGCTTTTGTTATAACAACTATAACATTTATTTATCGAAACTATCAATGTAAATCATAGTGAATCCATTTATATTCCACATATCATTATCATAAAATTTTAACAATTTTGATTTCAAACATAAAATAAATATCATTATGGACACCTTTATCTTATTAAATATTTATTAACAATTACACCTAAATAATATGAATTTAACACCAAGAATCCCCAAAAACGTTACAAACAAATAATTATAATAAGAAAAGAAATTAAGGACATTATGATGACAAGTCG